>JBFWYI010000049.1:0-72269 GCA_050186575.1 Sandaracinaceae bacterium
CCAGCCAACAAGTGGGGCTGGGGCCCCACGCGCGAGCGCGCAGCGCGCAGCGTGACGCGCGGAGCGCGGAGCGTCGCAGACGCAGAGCGCGCAGTGCGGCGCGCGGAGCGCGAAGCGGAGTGGGAGGGGGGGCCCCGCGCGATTCACTCGCGCGGGGGGGAGGGGCGCCAGCCCCTCCCAGCCAACAAGAGCGCCAGCCAACTCAGCGACGCGCGCACCGGAGCTTGAGGGCGCGCAACGACACTTTCAGCGCCGCCGCCGTCGCGCGCAGATCGCCGCCGTGGTCGGCGAGCGCGCTCTCCAGCTCCTCGTCGCCGATCTCCGCCGCCACGCGCACTCCGGGATGTCCCTCGGCGCGGCGGTAGAGCGCGCTCTTGGACACGCCGAGCGCGCTCGCGGCCTTCGTGAACGACCAGCCCGCGCGCTCCAGCGCCTCGAGCAGCGCGTCGTCCGAAACATCCTTCGCGTCGGCGAGGGACGCACGCGACGCGCGCGGGCCGAGCATGCCCTCCACGGCCCGGTCGGCTACGAGCGAGGGCTCCGTCCGATTGGCCACGACGAGCTGTCGGACCAACGCGCGCAACGCACGGACGTTGCCCGGCCAGCCATGCGCGAGCAGGCGCTCGACGAGACGCGGATCGATCCACATCGGCCGATCCGGATCATCACCTTCGAGTCGCGCGAGCTCGCCGGTCCGCGTCAGCTCGGCCTCGAGCATCTCGAGCATGAGCGCGGGGAGATCTTCGATGCGCTCCGCGAGTGGAGGCACCGCGATCTCGAAGCCCCGCAACCGATGGTAGAGCGCCGCGCGCATCCGGCCCTCGTCCACGTCTCGCTCGAGGTCCGCGTCGGTCGCGGCGATGACGCGAACGTCGATCGGGCGTTCGGTCTCCTCACCGAGGCGCCGAACCGTGCCCTGCTCGAGTGCACGCAGCAACATCGGTTGCACCTCGGGCGCGAGCTCGCCGACCTCGTCGAGGAACAGGGTGCCTCCATCGGCGCGCTCGAAGAGCCCGCGGTGCGCCGCGCCCGCGCCGGTGAACGCGCCGCGCGCGTGGCCGAACAGCTCCGAGCTGGCGAGGCTGGGGGGGAGCGCGGCGACGTTGATCGAGACGAGCTCGCCGGCGCGTCCGCTCGCCGCGTGGATCGCGAGCGCGACCCGTTCCTTGCCGACGCCGCTCGGGCCGCGGAGCAAGACCGGTGCGTCGAGGTCGGCCACCCGACGGATCGCGCGGCGCGTCGCCGCGATCGCGCGTGAGCGGCCGGTGATGCCGTAGGTGGGACCGACCTCGCCGACCACGTGCGGATGGAGCAGCAGCACCACGCGATCCGCGAGCGTCAATACGACGTTCTGCATCGCACCGACCCGTAGCTCGGCCGGCGCGAGCTCACCATCGACGCGGAGCCTGGCCGCGGCGCGCGCGCGGATCGTGATGTGGCCGCCCTCCGCCTTGAGCTCGACCGGCTCCCGCGACACGTACGGATCGTCGAGCGCGCGCGCCGGCGCGTCACCGTGGGGGTGGGCGAACGTCGTCTCGCGCCGCGCGAGCCGAATCGGCGCACCGTCCTCACGCGCGAGCACGAGCGTGCGCTCGCCGAGACGACGTGGATCGGGGTGGAGCGCGATGGTGAGCGCGCTGACCGCCCGCTCGCTCGGCGGCGCGGCGGCGTGGCGCGAGCCCGATCGCGTGTCGGCGTCGTCGCCTCCCACGGCGCGATTGAGCGCTCCGCTGCCCATGAGGTCAAGTCGCACCCCTCAGGGCGAAGCGCACGCCACGGCGGCCCGATCGGTGGCGCGCATCGCGGCCATCAGCGCCGTCGCCTCCTCCGCCGCTGCGTCGTCGCAGCCGCCCTCCAGCACGGCGACCAGCTCCGTGATCGCGCGGTCCCAGCGCGCGTAGCGATACAGCCAGCGCGCGCTGTCGAGGCGCTCGGCGCGGACGTCGTCGCGCTCGCTCGGCTCTGCGCTCGCCGCCTGGACGTAGCGCGCGCGGGCCGCGAGGAGCCGCTCGAGCGGCTCCGGGATCGCTGGCGCCCTCGCCCACGGCGGCCGCATCGATGCCTCGGGCGGCTCGGTGAGCAGCGCGACCCGGCCATCCGCGCTCGCGACGTGGAGCGCGCGCTCATACGCGTCCGATGCGCGCCGCAGGCCCTCGAGGTGGCGTGAGGGCACGCGCGCGGCGAGCTCCTCGAGCACCCGCGCCGCCTCGAGGTGCTCGCCGGCCGCGTTGAGCGCGTTGGCGAGCTCGCTCCGCGCGCCCGCCGCCTCGACCGCGTCCGGATAGAGCGCGACGTAGAGCGCGTAGTACTCGCTCGCGCGCCGAGAGCGCGCGACGGCGAGGGTGTGCCGCGCGATCGAGGCGTGCGGCTCCTCGAGCTGTTGGCCGATCGTGCGGTGCGCCCACCCCAGGTTGAGCAGCGTGTCCGCGCGCAGGCGCGTCACCTCGGGGGACTCGGGCTCGGGGCGCGGCCCGCCGAGCGCCGACGCCTCGCGCTCCGCGGCCGATACGAGGCTTGCGCCATCGAGACCGGCCACCACCACCGCGCGCATGCGGCCGGCCCGCACGTCCTCTGGGAGCGCGGCGAGGAACGCGAGGCTCGCCCCCGCCGCGCGGCGATACAGCTCGATCGCGTAGGCGCGGTCGATGCGGTCCGCGTCGCGCGCTTGCGCGAGCCACCCGCGTGCCCAGTGGTAGAGCTCGCCGCCGAGCTCCGGTGCGAGCACCGAGCCCGCGTCGCCGACGAGGGCGGCCGGGCGCGTGCGCGACGGGGTGCGCGTGCGCCGCGGCCGCTCGCCCACGCAGCAGCCGAACGGGTCGCGGTGCTCGTAGCTGCGGCACTCGGTCCGACACTGCGCGCGGGCCGAAGCTGCGCCGGCCACGATCGCGGCCAGCCCGCACGCCATCGCCACCCCGACCCGGCCCACGGCGAAGGATAACGCCCCGCGCTCGCGGGCCGCGCGCGTCAAAACGTCGTGTTGAACACGGCGCCCGCGACGTCGGGGCCGACCACCGGGACGACCTGCGCCGAGCCGCCCGAGCCGCCGTCGTCGAGCACGAACATCAGGACGATGCCCACCGCCGCGATCACGGCGCCGGTCGGGATCAGGATGTCGGTGACGAGCGCGAGGGTGCGCGCGTCGTCGGCCTGCGAGCTCGTCGCGCTCGGCGCGTCGCCAGCCGCCGCCAGCGCGAGGCCGCCCGTGATCGCCCCCGCGATCAGCACCGCCCCGCCGCCCGCCGCCACGCCGACGCCGATGGGCGAGATCCCGCCCCCGCCGCCGCCGCCGTCGGAGGCGCCGCCCGTCGTACCGGCGCGCATCTCGACCGGCACCGACGCGGCTTGGCCCGCGCTCACCGCGACGGTCGACACGAAGTCCTCGTAGCCGTCCGCACGGATGACGATCCGGTGGTTGCCCGCCTCGACTCGGAACGGATCCGGATGCGGCAGGAGCCCGCGGTCCTGACCATCGATCGTCACCCGCGCGCCTTCGACGCCGCCGGTGAGGGCGATCGATGTGTTCGTGAGGCGCGTCTCGAGCGAGGCGATGCGCGCGCGCGCGTTCTGGGCGCGCTGATCGTCTCCGGGCGTGTTGTTGACGTACACGCGATACGCCGCGACCGCGCGGTCGAGCTGGCCGAGCCGCTCGTAGGCCTGCGCCAAGTTGTATTGCAGGAGCGGGCGCGGATCGATCTGGTACGCGCGCTCCCAGCTCTGTACGGCCGTGTCGTAGTCGCCGGTCTCGTACGCCGCCTGGCCCTGCGTGAACAGCTCGCGCGCCTCGTCCTCTTGGGCCGCTGACGGAGCGGTCGCCAGCGAGGCGGTGAGGAACAGCGCAACGAGGGTCGAGCCACCGAGGATCGAGGGTCGCTTCACGCGCGCGAGGATAGCCGAGTTCCTTCGTCGTCGCAGCTTTGACGCGCGCAGCGTCAGGACGCGTCGGAGGCCCCGGAAATTGGCCCATCGGCGCCCCGCAAGGTGGGCGGGCGCCCGGGCGCGGGATCCCACGGAGGGCTCGCGAGGAGGCGCTGCCAGAGGACGCGCCACGTGCTCCACCCATGACCGCCCGGCGTGGTGCCCGAGCGCTGCGCGGGGGTGTGTGGAGCGAGCAGCGAGAGGCCCGCGCGGGCGTCGTCGGCGCCCGTCGCGAAGTAGAGCTCGGGCATGTCTTCCGGATGCGTGGCGTACCCGGTGAGCCAGCCCCACATCGCGTCGTCGTACTCGTCGTCGTCGTACGGGTCCGCGTCCTCCGGCGCGTGCCACTCGGCGAGCCCGCCCGCCTCCTCGATCGAGCGCACGAGCGCGTCATCCCCGAGGAACGGCGCGAGGAGCACCACCCCACGGATGCGTGACGCGTTCTCCTGCGCGACGAGGAGCGTGCCCATCCCGCCCATCGAGATGCCGACGATCCAGAACTCCTCGTAGCCGCGCGCCTCCGCGATCCGCAGGATGTCTTGCGTGACACGCTGCCGGATCTGTCCGGTCCGGTAGTACCCGAAGTGACCGTCGGCGAGCGCGAGGTCGCAGCGACGCGACGCCGCGACCGCGTCCTCGACGAACCCGTTGTCGATGAACGAGTCCGGCGTGTCGAGCATGCCGGGCATGAACACGATGAGGCAGCTCCGTCGCTCGTACGGATCCATGCGCACCTCGAGCGCGCTCATCGGCACCGGCGTGTCGCGGATGAAGTACGCCGCCTGTGCGCAGCCCGAGAGGAGAACCGCGATCGCGATCCCGAACGCCCTACCCCGCATCACCTCGCCCGCTCAGCTCGTGACGTCGCCGCGCGCGAAGATCGACGCGACGTAGCTGAGGACGTCCTTCGCCGACGCCTCGTTGTAGCCGTAGTGCTTGATGAGCCGGCTCTTGATGACGTCGATCTTCTCCTGCGTGTCCTTGTCGATCACGTCGGACAGGAACGTCTTCAGGTTGATCGAGTCCTTCTGGTCGTCGAACAGCTTCTTCTCGAGCGCCTTGCGGAGCCGATCGTTGCTGTCGTACGTGAACCGCTTGTTCGCGATCGCGAGCGCGCCGATCTGCCGCATGATCGAGCCGCGGAAGTCGTCCTTCAGGCCCTCGGCGAGGTTGATCTTCTCCTCGATCGAGCGCATCAGGCGCTCATCCGGCTCCTCGTCGCGGCCGGTGTAGCGGTTCTTCACCTTCTCCTTGAGCGTATAGGCGCGGACGTTCTCGATGTAGTTCGCGCAGAGCCGCGCGATCGCCTGCTCGTCCGCGCTGATCGCGCGCTGGACCTCGTTCTTCACGATCTCTTCGTACTCGTTCTTCACCACGCCGATCAGCTCCTTGTACTTCTTGCGCTGATCCTCGTTCGCGATGAGCGAGTGGTGCGCGAGCCCCTTCTCGAGCTCGTTGAGCACCATGAACGGGTTGATGTAGCCCTCGACGCCGTCGCGCACGAGCGCGTTCGACATCTTGTCTTGGATGTAGCGCGGGCTGATCCCGTCGAGCCCCTCGCGCGTCGCCTCCTTGCGGAGCTCCTTGACGTTGTCCTGTGTGAAGCCGGGCAGCGACTTGCCGTCGTACAGCTTCATCTTCTGGAGGATCGAGAGCTGGTGCTTCTTCGGCTCCTCGAGCCGCGTGAGCACCGCCCACATCGCGGCGACCTCGAACGTGTGCGGCGCGACGTGCTTGCCGCGCAGGCGCTCGGCGTCGAACTCCTTGGTGTAGATGCGCTTCTCTTCGCTGACCTTCGTGATGTACGGGATGTCGATCTTGATCGTGCGGTCGCGGAGCGCCTCCATGAACTCGTTGTTCAGGAGCTTCTTGTACTCGGCCTCGTTGGTGTGGCCGATGATCACCTCGTCGATGTCCGTCTGCGCGAACTTCTTCGGCTTGATCTTCCGCTCCTGCGTCGCGCCGAGCAGATCGTAGAGGAACGCGACGTCGAGCTTGAGGATCTCGACGAACTCGACGACACCGCGGTTTGCGATGTTGAACTCGCCGTCGAAGTTGAACGCACGCGGATCCGAGTCCGAGCCGTACTCCGCGATCTTGCGGTAGTTGATGTCGCCGGTGAGCTCGGTCGAGTCCTGGTTCTTCTCGTCCTTCGGCTGGAACGTGCCGATGCCGATGCGGTCCTTCTCGCTGAGCAAGAGGCGCTTCACGCGGATGTGATCACCGACGACCTTCGACCAGTCGCCCTTGTAGCGCTCCATCAGCCCGTTGAAGATGAACCGGCACGCAGGGTTCAACGTGCCTTGCACGTTCACCTTGTGGCGATCGCTGCCGAGCGCGAGGTCGCGGATGACCTGCGGGCGCCACTCCTCGGGGATGAGCTTGAGCGGCTCCTCGTTCATCGGGCAGGGGAACTCGTCGTCCCCCGCCGCGAGGCCCGTGTCCTTCAGACCCACCCAGCGGTAGGTGTAGAGCTCGCCCTCGCGCGTCCGCGAGTACTGCTCGATGCCCTTCTTGAGGAGGCGCGCGATCGTGCTCTTGCTCGAGCCGACGGGGCCGTGGAGCAAGATGATGCGTTTCTCGGGGCCGTAGCCGAGCGCGGCCGCCTGGAGCACGTTCACGAGCCGCATCAGCGGGATGTCGAGGCCGAAGATCGCGTCGTGACCGCCGCCGATCGGGTCGGTGAAGAACGGGTAGCGCACGAGGCGCTTCTTGTTGTCGATGTACTCTTCTTCGCCGTAGCTCGAGATCATGTCGTAGAGGCGCTGGTACGCGTTGCGCGTGACCTGCGGACGCTCCTTGACGATCGCGAGGTACTCCTCGAACGTTCCCTCCCAGTGGAGGTCTCGGTACTCATCGTAGTTCTGGAACGCGGCGATCTTCGAGACGAGCTCAGCCATAGATTGGCAATGTACCACCACCTGGCGAGCGATCGTGTGCCTGCTAACGTGGTGATCATCGGATGAGCGCTCAGCGGGCCAAGGACGTTGCGGAGTCGTTGCGCGAGACGGACGCCCAGCTCAAGCGGATCGCGGACATCGCCCGCCTGCTGCCTGCGCTGACCGCCGAAAACGCGGCGCAAGAGCGGCTGCGCCTCACGCTCGAGCTCGCCCGAGGGCGAACCCCGACCCCGAAGTGGAGCCGCTCCAAGCGTCGGGTGGAGCCCGCGACGTTCCGTCGCCTCGAGACCGCGCGCGCCCGAATCGAGGGACACCCGGCCCGGACGATCTACGAGCCTCGGCTGGAGGAGCTCGAGCTCGAGCTTCGGATGATCGAGGCGCTCGGCGACGCGCGACGGATCCGCCCGCTCGCAGCGCGCCGTTTCGGTACCGGTCGCACGCAAATCGAGCTGCGCCGTGGCGGACCGCCTCTGCCGCCGGGGCTCCGCTTCGCGGCGGGCGCGAGCACCACCCTCGGCGACCTCGCGCGCGCGATCATGGCGTCGCTCTCGCACGAGGAGGAGCCGCGCGTCGTCCCGGCGCTCGCGCCGCCCGGACAGCGCTCGCTCTATCAGATCATGGCGTACGCGGCGCGGCGCGCCGGCCTCGACGTGGACGTGCGCGTGGAGCCTCGGCTGAGCGCTGGCGCGGCGACCGGCGATCGCACGATCTTCATCGCGGACCGCCGCTTCGGCCGGCGCGAGTGCCTGCGCTTCGCGGTGCACGAGGTGCTCGGTCACGCGGTCGCCGCGGCGAACGCGCGCTCGCAGCCGATCCGCATCTACGAGGTGGGCACCGCGGGCTCGTTCGCGACCCAGGAGGGGATGTGCCTCGCGCTCGAGGAGGCGGCCGGCGTGCTGGACAGCTATCGGCTGCGCATCATCGCCGCGCGCGTGCTCGCCACCGATCGGATGCACGACGGCGCGCGCTTCGGCGAGACGGCGCGCTGGCTGAAGGACGAGCACGGCTTCAGCCCCGAGGACGCGATCGGCGTGGTCGAGCGCGCGTACCGCGGCGGCGGGGTGGCGCGCGACGCCGGGTACCTCGCGGGCTGGCTCGCGGTGCGAGAGGCGCTCGCGACGAACGAGACCTCGTTCGACGCGCTGAGGATGGGCCGCGTGGGACTCACCGTCGCGAAGCGCGCGCCGGAGCTCTTGACGATGGGCCTCGCGCGACCCTCGCGCTACCGGCCGAGCTTGGCGCCGAGCCTCTTCGCGACGGCGGGCGGGACGAGCTTCGAGACGTCGCCGCCGAGCGTCGCGGCCTCCTTCACGATGTTGGAAGAGACGTAGAAGTACGCGTCGTTGGCCATCAAGAACACGGTCTCGACCTCCTTGTTGAGGTGCCGGTTCATGTTCGCCATCTGGAGCTCGTACTCGAAGTCCGCCACCGCGCGCAGGCCGCGCAGGATGATGCGCACGTTCTTCCGGCGGCAGTAGTCGACGAGCAAGCCCTCGAAGCTGTCGACCTCGATCTTGGGCTCATTCGCGAACTCTTCGCGGATGATCTCCTTGCGCTCCTCGACCGTGAAGAGCGGGTTCTTCTTCGGATTCACCAGCACTGCGATAATGATCTTGTCGAAGCAGAC
The DNA here is from genome assembly GCA_050186575.1 of Sandaracinaceae bacterium. Classification (GTDB taxonomy): domain Bacteria; phylum Myxococcota_A; class Polyangia; order Polyangiales; family Sandaracinaceae; genus JAUHXR01. The sequence continues at coordinate 8,443 of JBFWYI010000049.1, forward strand.
CAGGCCGCTCTCGACGATGCTCGTGTGGCCGTTCGTGATCGGATCGAACGAGCCGGGATAGATGGCGACGCTCATTCCGTCTCCGTCGTCGTGTGGGGGATCTGGGCGAGCAGCACGCGGGTGTCTCCGTAACGGTAGCGCGCCTTCTCGTCGAACGGCGCCGGCAGGACCAGCTCGGTGTCGGCGCCGTGCTCGAACACGATGGCCGCTCCCGGGCGGAGCTTGCCCGCGGTTTCCAGCGCCGACAACACGCGAACGCCGGCGTCGATCCGGGCGTAGGGCGGGTCGAGGAACACGAGGTCGGCGGGCGCGAGGCGGCCGATCCAGCTCGGCTTGGGCGCCGCGAGGTCGACGCGGTGCACCGTCGCACGTTCGCGCAGCCCGAGCTCTTCCGCCGCCGTCCGCATGAGCGCGCACGCCGCCGCCGCCTCGTCGAAGAGATCCGCGCTGCCGGCGCCGCGCGAGAGGGCCTCGAAGGCGAGCGCACCCGTGCCCGCGAAGAGGTCGTAGACGTGCCCGCCGATGAGCCCCCGGGACTCCAGCGCGGACGCGATCGCTTCGCGCGCCCGGTCCGACGTCGGACGCGTGCCCGCCGGGACGCGCGCCGCGAACCGCCGACCCCTCAGCGCGCCGCCGACGATGCGCAACCGATCAGAAGAAGCGGCCGGCCAGCGAGAGCGACGCGTGGTCCATCCCGAACGACGGCACGAGCTGGAGCTGCAGGCGCGCGGTGTCGCCGCTCTCTCCGTTGCCGCTCAGCCCGTCGATCAGGAGGAACGTCCCCACGCCGCCCGCCACCGCGGCGACGCCGAGGAAGACGAACTGGAGCGCGAACCACGTGTCGTACTCGTCGCAGAGATCGCCGACCCAGTTGGTGCCGGTCGGACGCTCGGCGCGCCAGGAGGCGCAGAAGTTGTCTTGCCCGGGATACATCGCGCGTGCGCCGCCCCAGTCCTCGAGCCCGACCCCTGCGGCCGACTGGTCGCTGTTGTACCCGATGCCCCAGTTGATATAGCTCATCGCGCCGATCCAGAAGCCGGCCGAGATGACGCCGACCGCGAGGAGCGCGCCGCCAGCCACCGCTTCGCCGGGGATCCCGTCGCCACCGCCGCCGCTGCCCTGCTCGAGCTCCGCCTCGAACGTGGCCTCGCCGTACGCCTCGATCGTCACCGTGCTGCGGAAGTGTTGATGTCCTTGCGCGACGATATGGATGTTGCGGGTGCCCGCCGACACGTTGGTCACCGTGAGGTGTCCCTCGCCGTCGGTGATCCCCGCGCTCTCTTCGTCGAGGAACACCTCGGCGCCCGGCACGTTGACGAGCACCGTGAGCGTGCCCGCGCGCGGCGCACCGGAGAGGGCGGCGATGTAGCGCCTCGCCGGCTCACGCAGATCGTCGATGTCGCGGCGTACGCTCGAGATCGTCTCGGCCACCGAGTGCTCGATCTCCTGCGAGGCGCGGTTGTAGATGTGGAGGTTGAGCGAGAAGTCGAAGGACGTACCCGCGCTGGTGCGGCGCACGTCGCCGTAGATGACGTAGTCGGCCTCGAGCGAGCCCGCGATGTTCCCCATGCACGCGGCGTCCGGGTCGGAGCAACCGTGGGCCATCGCCATCTGCGCGAGCGTCACCTCGCGGTCCGAGACGGTCCAGCGGTCCACCTGGGCCGCCGCGTGGCGGAGCGCGCCGGTGAGGTTCCGCGCGAACTCGTCGTCGCCCTCGAGGGACCGGATGCCGAGGACCAACACCGTCGACTGCTGAGCCGACGCCGACGACGGCAGCGCCCCGATGAAGAGGGGCGCGGCGAGCGCGGCGAGGAGCAGACCCGCCGAGAGGGGAGCGAAGGGAGCTGGGTCCCTCCGAGTGGGGCGCAACGGTTCGCTCATCGCGCCCACCATACTCTCGGCCGGCCCGAATCAGCAAGGCTTGGGAGGGGTTGGCGGCGAGGGTCAAAGGGTCGTCCCACCGCGCCGTTCGAACGGTTGGACCGCCTGCGGCAACCTTCTCGAGCCCCGGTCCAACCCCCTCATGAACCACCCACCGCGACCGCGAACGAGGCCCCGCTCGAGCCCCTCCTTGGGGACCGATCGAGCCCGCATTTTGCGGCGCGGGGCTGCGCGCGTTAGATAGGGAGGCGTCCCATCAACTCCTCTCACGCGCTGCGATTCGAACCAGGCATGGACGCCCTCGCGAAGGTCTGCCCGAAGTGCGGGCGTCGCTACGACACCGGCGCGGCGTTCTGCCAGACGGATGGGGTTCGCCTCCAGCTCACGGAGGAGAAGGCGGACCCGTACATCGGCCAGACCCTGCTCGATCAATTCAAGATCGAAGAGAAGATCGGCGCGGGCGGGATGGGCACCGTGTATCGCGCGCGGCAGACCACGCTGCACCGCGACGTCGCGATCAAGATCCTGCACGCCGAGCTCGCCGACAACCGCGACGCGGTGCGGCGCTTCAAGCGCGAGGCGCGCGTCTGCACCGCGCTCGATCACCCGAACGTCGTGCGCGTGTTCCTGTTCGGGCAGCTCAAGGACGGCTCGCTCTACATCGTGATGGAGTACCTGCGGGGTCGCTCCCTGCTCGAGGTGCTCCAACAGGAGGGCGCGCTGCCGGTGAGCCGCGCGCTCCACATCGCAGCGCAGATCTGCGACGGCGTCGGTGAGGCGCACCATCAGGGCGTGGTGCACCGCGACCTCAAGCCCGAGAACGTGGTGCTCGTACAGAAGTCGCGCGACCCCGACGTGGTGAAGGTGCTCGACTTCGGCATCGCGCGGATGCTCTGGGGCGACGATCAGACGCAGGCCACGCAGTCGGGCCTCGTGTTCGGCACCGCGCGCTACATCTCGCCGGAGGGCGCCGCGGGGGAGAGCACCGACGGGCGCAGCGATGTCTACTCGCTCGGCACGATCACGTATCAGCTGCTCGCGGGGCAGACCCCGTTCGATGCGCCGTCACCGGTCGCGATGCTGATGAAGCACATCCACAGCTCGCCGCCGCACCTCACGACACACGAGCAGGCGCGCCACGTCCCCGCCGCGGTGGCCGACGTGGTGATGCGCGCGCTCAGCAAGAACCCGGAAGGCCGCTACTCGGACGCGCACGAGCTCGGCGAGGCGCTGCGCACGGCGGCAGCGACGGCGGGCTTCGACGTCCACATGCACCGCGCCGCGCGCTCGTTCGGATCGATCTCCGAGCCGCCGATCCGCGGCGAGGTGTCGAGCCCGGCGATCCACGACGCGGGCTCGGGCTCGGTCCGTCTGCGCGAGGTGAGCCCCACCCCGCACATGCGGCCCGCTCCGCAGTCCATCCCGCAGCCGCCCGAGTCGCAGACCCTGGCCGGCGCGCCCAACCCGTTCGGCGACGACGACGATGTGGTGATCCCCGGGCTCTCCGGCCCTCCGCTCCCGCCGCGCGCGAAGCCGCTCGGCCGCGCGCTCGGCATCGCGTTCCTCGCGGGCGCGGTCCTCGTCGGAGGAGGCTACGCGGTGAGCGAGGCGCTCGAGGCTCCGACCGAGGCGCCCGCGCCGGATGCCGACGCGCTGCTCGCGCGCGCGCAGATCGCGTTGGCGGCGGGACGGCTCGCCGCGCCGAGCGACGACAGCGTGCTCGGGCTCACCACCGAGGTCCTCGCGCTCCGCCCGTCCGATCCGGCCGCGCTCGCGCTTCGGAGCCAGGCCGCGGATCAGCTCGTGACGCGCGCTCGAGCGACGACGGGCGACGAGGCGCGCGACCTCTACCGGCAAGCGCTCTTGCTTCGTGCCGGCGACGCGTCGATCGAGACCGCCCTCGCCGCGCTCGACGCGCCCCCGCCGCCGACCGTGGTTCCCGGCGTGCGCACGCAGCCGCTCCAGGTGATCGAGGGACAAGACATCGAGCTCATCGCGGTGCTCGAAGCGAACGAGATGGAGCCCGCGCCGACGGAGGCGCGCTTCGTCATCCACCGCGCGGGCCGATCGATCGGCCGGTCGATCCCGGCCACCCTCGGCGACGACGGCAGAACGTATCGTGCGCCCTACACGTTCGCGCGCCACGGCGCCCACGACGTGCTGTTCCGCTTCGGCCGCGGGCCCGAGCGCATCGAGCGCCGCGCCACCATCGAGGTCTCGCGCGACCCCGCGCGCCCCGTTCGCACCGAGCCCGATCCGCCGCCCGTCACCACCCAGGGCAGCGTGTGGACGCCGACCATCGTGCCGGCGTGGACCCACGCGAACCAGGGCCAGACCACGAGCCCGCTGCCGCCTCCGCCCGACCCCGATCCGCCGCCGCCCCCGGTGCAAGATCCTCCGCCTCCGTGGACCGGCGGCGGCAGCGTGCTGTAGCCGACCGTTCTCTTTTCGAACCGGTCGCCGACCCGCAACGACCTTTGAAGCCGGCATGCTCCGAGCCGAGGTCTCTCCCGGCTCAGGCCGCTTCGGCCTTGCGGATCGCCTCGATGAGCTGGGCCTTGTTCATCTGGCTGCGCCCCTCGACGTCGAGGGCCTGGGCGCGCTCGTAGAGGTCGGCCTTGGTGGCGCCCTCGAGCTCGGTCGATGCCGGGGGCGCCTCCGACCGACGCTCGCCCGACGTCGCGCCCTTGAGGCGCCGCTTGAGGAGCGCGACCAGATCGGTCGTCTCTTCGGCCGCCGCCTCGTCGCTCTCCTCGACGAGCTCCGGGACCTCGACCACGTCCTCTTTGGCCTTGCGCTTCTTCTCGGCCAGCGCGCGCATGGCGGACGACCGGATGTCCTCGAGCGCGTCCTCGGGCAACTCGTCTTGCGAGCCCGATCGGATCGCCGCCGTCATCGCCCCGGTCAACGTGGCTGGCGCCTCGACGAGCTCCGGCAGGCCGATCGCGTCGACCGTCCGGAGCTCCGCGTCGAACCGCAGGATGAGGGCTCGCAGGACCGATCGATCCGACACGATCGCGACGATGTACTCCTTGCCGCGCATCACGAACGTCGCGATCCCCGCGCGTTCGCTCTCCTCCATCGTCTTGGCGAGCACCGCGTAGGGCCGCGTCGACTCCCCGCCCGGCGCGAGCAGGTAGGCGCGACGCACGCGGGCCGGCGACAACGCGGAGCGCGGGACGAACCGACGCAGGTGGATGTCCCGCGAGCGCTCCGGCTCGAGCGCGTCGAGCTCCTCGTCGGTGAGCAAGACGAACGTGTCGTCGACCTCGAAGCCATGCACGAGCTCGTCGTTGTCCAGCGCGCTGCCATCGTCGCGCACGTAGACGCGACTCAACGGCACGCCCTCGTCGCTCAGCATCCGTAGACCCGGCCGCGCGGTGCGCACGGCGGGGAACAGCTCGACCGGGATGCTCACCAGCCCGAACGTCAACGTGCCGCTCCAGAACCCGCGCGGTCCCGCGCTCGACTCGACCTTCTCGTCGTCCTTCTTCGCGCGGTCCTTCTCCGCGCGCGCGCGTCTAGGCATCGGCCTTCTCCCGCTTCGTGCTCTTCTTGGACGTCTTCTTCGCCGCCTCGAGGCTGCGCCGCAGGACCTCCTCGAGGTCGTCGGGCGCGGCCGGAGCCTCCGACTTGGGGAGGCGCTCGATCGTCTCGCCGCGCGCCTTCTTCTTCAGGACCTCGGCCAGCCGGTCGCGATAGGTCTCTCGATACTCCGAGAGATCGAAGTCGTCGGCCAGCGCGTCGACGAGCTGCGCCGCCAGCTTGGCTTCCTTCGCATCCACCTTCGCCTTCGGCGCGTCGATCGCGGTCGGCGCCACGACCTCATCCGCATGGCGCAGCGTGCTGAGCGCGAGGTATCCATCCTCGGCGCGGAGGGCGCCGACGTAACGTCGCTTGCGCATGACCCACTTCACCACGGCGATCCGATCCGTCTTCGTCAGGGCTCGCGCGAGCGCCGCGTAGGCCTCCGGCTCGCCGTCCGGCCCCAACCAGTAGGGACGGTGGTAGCGCGCGAGATCGATCGCGTCCGTCGGGACGAACGCCAGCACCTCGATCTCCGACGACTTGGCGGGCTCGATCTCGGCGAGCTCCTCGTCGGACAGCAAGACGAACGTGCCGCGCTCGACCTCGAACCCGCGGTGTACCTCCGCGACCTCGTCACCCGTCCGGGGGTCGATCATCCGTTGGTGAACCGGGCGACCGGTCTTCGGGTCCAGCAGGCGGAGGCTCGTCCCGCCGCGCTCGGCCGCCGCGTAGAGCTTGAGCGGGACCTCGTGCTCACCGAGCTGGAGCGAGCCCTTCCACATCGCGCGCGCGCTCATGCCTCGGGCATGTAGCAATCGCCGATCCGAGGCGCGGAGAGCGAGCCTGCCGATCGCGAGCGAGGCGATCTGTCTCGCGCGTAGCGTCACGACATGCTGCGCCCGTGCTCGCCAGCTCGCCGGAGCGCTCCCTGCGCGCCGGCACGCCGCGCGCAATGATCCGAGGTCGGATGCGCCGGCTCGACGAATACGAAGACAAGCGCGACTTCGACCGGACGCCGGAGCCGGGCACCGGTGCGGCGGCCGCCGAGGGAGGTCGACGGTTCGTCGTGCAGAAGCACGACGCAACCCGACTTCACTATGACTTCCGCCTCGAGCACGACGGCGTGCTGTGGAGCTGGGCCGTCCCCAAGGGCCCGAGCGTCGATCCCTCGGACAAGCGCCTCGCGGTGCGCACCGAGGACCATCCGCTCGCCTACGCCGCGTTCGAGGGCGTGATCCCGGAGGGCGAGTATGGCGGCGGTCCGGTCGCGATCTGGGACCGCGGGACCTGGACGCCGCTCGGGGACCCCGACGCGATGATGGAGAAGGGGCACCTGCGCTTCGAGCTCGACGGCGAGCGGCTCCACGGGCGCTGGTCGCTCGTCGAGACGAAGCGAGACTGGCTCCTCATCAAGTCGCGCGATGCGCACGCCGAGCCCGGGGGGCCGTCGATCGTCGATCGCCATCTCGAGAGCGTGGTCAGTCGCCGCACGACGGACGCGATCGCGTCCGGTGCGGGAGTGGTCGACCCGAGCACGATCGCGGGAGCGCGGGCGGAGGAGCACATCGATCCCGAGCCCCAGCTCGCGACGCCCGCCGAACGACCGCCCCGCGGCGAAGGCTGGATCCACGAGCTCAAGCTCGACGGCTACCGCATCCTCGCGCACGTGCGAGCGCCCGGTGCGATCATTCGGACCCGCCACGGCCTCGACTGGTCTCACAAGTTACCTTCCATCGTTCAGGCGTTGGGCCACCTGCCGGTCGATGAAGCGTGGGTGGACGGCGAGCTCGTCGTCCTCGGAGAGGGGGGCGTCCCCGACTTCGGGGCGCTGCAGCGAGCGGTCGCCGACGGTCGTGACGCCTCGGTGCGCCTCTTCCTGTTCGATCTCCTCTATCTCGACGGATACGACCTGCGGAGCGCGCCTCTCCGCGCGCGACGTGACGTGCTCCGTGCGCTCCTGCCGGAGTCCGACGACGGTCCCTTGCGCTTCTCCGAGGGGTTCGACGATGGCGAGGCGCTGCTCCGCGAGGTCCGTGCGCTCGGCGGAGAGGGTGTCGTCAGCAAGCGCGGCGAGGGCACGTACGTCGGACGCCGCACCCAGGACTGGCGCAAGATCCGTTGCAACGACCGGTTCGTGAGGACGGTCGTCGGATTCACCCCCGCGAAGGGCGCGCGCAAAGGCCTCGGCGCGCTCGTGCTCGGCCGCGATCAGGAGGGCGCCCTGCACTACGCCGGCAAGGTCGGGACCGGCTTCGACGCGGAGACGCTCCTCGCGCTCGCGGAGCGGCTCGAGCCGATGCGCACCGACCGATCGCCGCTCGTCGACCCGCCGTCGCTTCGCGGCGTGCGCTGGGTGCGGCCCGAGCTCCGCGCCCGCGTCCGCGCCGTCGAGGAGACGCGCGAAGGTCGGTTGCGTCAGCCGGTGTTCGAGGCGATCGAAGCGAGCGACGCGGGTGAGGCGAGGGCGGAACCTGCACCATCACGAACCAAGCTGACGAGCCCCGGCCGGATCCTGTTCGGCACCGCGAAGCTGACGAAGAAGGACCTCGCGGACTACTTCGACGCGGTGAGCTCGCGGATGCTGCCCCTCGTCTGCGATCGACCGCTCATGCTCCTGCGCACGCCGAAGGGCGTGGCCGGCGATCGCTTCTATCAGAAGCACTTCAAGGCGGGCGCGTCCGACGCGCTCCGCGCGGTCGACGTGGGCGACGGCGAGCCTCACATCGCGATCGACGACCGCGCGGGCCTGCGCGCGCTCGCGCAGATCTCCGCCGTGGAGATCCACGTGTGGGGCGCGCGCGCCTCGGATCTGGAGCGCCCCGAGCGGGTCGTGCTCGATCTCGATCCGGATCCGGACCTGCCGTGGGACGCGGTGGCGACGGCGGCCGAGGCCGTCCGCGAGCTGCTCGAGGGGGTCGGCCTCCATGCGTTCTGTCTCTCTACGGGAGGAAAAGGTGTTCACGTCGTCGCACCGCTGGTGCCGCGCGCTGGCTGGAGCGAGGTGAAGGCGTTCTGCCGCGCGGTCGCGGAGTCCCTCGAGGAGAGCGATCCCGGACGCTACACGTCCGTCATGACCAAGTCGGAGCGCACGGGGAGGGTCTTCGTCGACTACCTGCGCAACGGTCGCGGCGCCACCGCGATCGCGCCGTTCTCCACCCGCGCGAGCCCGCGGGCGACCGTCGCGACGCCGATCGCGTGGGCCGACCTCCGTCTCGCCGGTCCGCGCACCGTGCTGGACGTCTTGGAGGCGCTCGACGCGGACGACCCGTGGGGCGGCTACGAGGACGCGCGCCGACCGCTGCCATCCTGACGGTCCTGCGCATCGCGGTTCTCCCGCCGGTGCGCATGGGGCATGCTCGCGCCCGTGACGGCTCGGCGTCCTCCCGCGTTCGCGCTCTGGCTCGTGATCCTCGCGGCCCCCGTCGCGCTCGCGTTCGAGACCGGACTCCGCAAGTTACTTTTCCCGGCGGACTTCGAGATCGTCCGTGAGTTTCTCCAGCCCTATCTCACGCCCGTCGCGTGGGTGCTCGGGATCATCGCGGGGCTCGGCGGGTGGATCGGGCTCGGGCTCCAGCGCCGCCTCAGCGCGCGACGGCTCGAGAAGCTCCCGGCCAACGCGTCGCCCGAGATGCGCCACTCGGCGGTGTTCGCCGCGTTCCTCTTGAGCGTGAGCCTGCCGCAGCTGCCGTCGGTGCTCTCGACGATCTGCTTCACGTTCGGCGCCTCGATCTGGCCGGTGCTCACCGGGATGGTGCTCTGCACGCTCGGGGTGGTCGCGCAGGCGCTGCGCGTGCGCCCGATCGCCGACGGGGGCTGAGCCATCTCACGCGGCTCGCGGTACTCACGTCCATGCGGCGCGAGAACCCCCACCTTTTGCTGCTTTTCGGCGTCCTCGCGGGCTGCCACGGCACGCTCACCGAGCCCGGCTCCGGCCCCGGAGGTCCGTTCGGGCCCGGCGCCGACTGCACGGAGCCCGCGACTCCCGCCGCCGAGCCGCTGCGCCGCATCTCGGGCGAGCAATACGAGAACGTCCTCCGCGACCTCGTCCCCGGCGCGCTCGGCGACGAGCTCGTCCAGCGCTCGACGTTCCCCGCCACCGTGATCACCCGCGGCTTCTCGACCGACGCCCAAGCGAACTCGGTCAACACTTCCGAGTCGAACGCGATCGAGGACAACGCGGAGCTCCTCGCCAACTACGTGCTCGACCACGCCGACACCGCGATCCCGCAGCTGACCTCGTGCGTGGCGCCGGGCTTCGACGACGCCGCGCTCGATGGCTGCCTCGACCCGTTCCTCGACGACTTCGGCGCTCGCGCGTACCGGCGTCCTTTGACCGATGGGGAGCGGACGATCCTCACCGGCGTCTACGACTCCATCCGACCCGATCAGGGCGCGCGCGCCGCGTTCGCCTCGGTGCTGCAAGTCCTCTTGCAAGCCCCCGCGCTCCTCTATCGCGTCGAGCGCGGACAGCCGGGCGCCGGACCCGCGGTGGCGCTGACGAGCCACGAGATGGCGAGCCGCCTCTCGTTCTTCCTCCGGAGCTCGATGCCCGACGAGGCGCTGGTCGAGGTCGCCGAGCGAGGCGAGCTCGCCACCGTCGAAGAGGTCGAAGCGCAGGCCGCGCGCATGGTCGAGGACGACGCGGTGCTCGCGTCGCTGCGCGTGTTCCATCGCGACTGGCTGCGGCAGTACCAGATCGGTCGCACCGCGCGCGCGCATCCGCTCTTCTCGCCGGAGGTACAGGCCGCGCTCGAGGGCGAGATCGATGGGTTCGTCGATCACGTGTTCGGCGCGACGGACGGCACGTTCGCGACGCTCATGACGACGACGCGCTTCCCCGTGAGCGCGACGCTCGGGCCGCTCTACGGCGTCGACGGAGCGAACGGAGCCGCTCTCGACGTGCCGCACCGCCACGGCATCCTCACGCTCGCGAGCGTGCTCGGCGGGTTCGCGGAGGAGGATCACACCTCGGCGATCCGGCGCGGCGCGTTCGTCCGCGAGGCGCTGCTCTGCGGCGACGCGCTCACGCTGCCCGGCAACGTCGACGTCTCGGCGGCGCTCGAGAGCACCGCGGGCCTCCCCACCGCGCGCGATCGGCTCGAGCCGATCACCAGCGAAGCGGCGTGCGCCCACTGCCATCGCCAGATCAACCCTCTGGGCCTCGGCCTCGAGAACTACGACCAGCTCGGCGCGTGGCGCGACGACGAGAACGGCGTGACGATCGACGCGTCGGGCACGCTCGCGGTCAACGGCCTCGACGGTCGCTTCGCGGATCCCGCCGCGCTCGTCGAGCTCATCGCATCGAGCGAGCAGGCGCAGGCTTGCTACGCGACGCAGATGTTCCGCTTCGCGATGGGCCGCCTCGAGACGGACGCGGACGCGTGCGCGCTCGCGGGGCTGCAGCAGCGCTTCATCGACTCCGGCGGCGACGTGCGCGACCTGATGGTCGGCATCGCGACCTCGCAGCCGTTCATGACCCGCGCGCCGGTACAGGACTGAGAGGGAGACGAGCCATGCATCGACGACGCTTCCTCACGGGCCTCGGCGGGATCACCCTGGGCCTCCCCATGTTGAGCGTGTTCGCCTCGGGCCGCGGCCGAGCGCAGGTGGGCGGCGCGCGCCCCACGCGGTTCGTGACGATGGCGTACCCGATGGGCACCTACGTGCCGTATTGGAAGCCCTCGGCGGCGGGATCGACGTTCACGCTCGGACCGGTGACCGATCCGCTCGCGGGCCTTGAGGGTCGCTGCCTGTTCGTGTCGAGCTGCGACAATGAGGTCCACGAGCTGGTCGACGCGCACAAGTTCGGCCATCCCGGTAAGGAGCAAACCGCGCTGACCGGCACGGTGACCCTCGACGCGATCGGCGGCGACGGACGCAACGACATCGCCAACGTCATGCAGGGCGGCGGCGCCGACGGCGGCGCGGCGGGTCCCTCGGTGGACGAGGTGATCGGCCGTCACCTCCGCACGAGCAGACACCTCCATCCGTCGATCAACCTCGCGGTCAACGGACGGCCCGACCGACCGCGCGAGCTCGTCGACAGCTTGTTTTTCCATGAATCGGCCGGCAACCCCGCCTCGCTCAACGCCGACGTCGGCCGCGCGTTCAACGATCTGTTCGGCTCGCTGACCGACCCCGACATGGTCGACCCCGCGATCGAAGCGCTCCACGCGCGCAACCGCAGCGTCCTCGACGCGGTGCGCGGCAGCTTCACCGATCTGCGCCAAGGCCTCGGCCGCGCCGATCGGATCGTCCTCGACGAGCACGCCGCAAAGATCCGCCAGCTCGAGCTCGACGTCATGCGGGTCATGTGCATGCCGCCGGCGGGCATCGACGGCAGCACGAGCGGCGTCAGCATGTCCGACCTCGCCCGTCTCCAGAACCGCATCGCCGCCGCCGCGCTCGGCTGCGACCTCGCGCCGATCGCGCGCATCGAGTTCATCGATCAGCAGAACCCGGTCTTCGGCATCCCGATGGTCGACGACTTCGTCGCGGCGAGCGGCGAGGACTGGCACTACTGGGTCCACCAGACCGACGACGACCGGCCCGAGCGCGTCCAGGCGTTCCGCTTCTTCGTCGACATGTACGCGCACCTCTTGAACGAGCTGGCCGCGATCCCCGACGGCCCCGACGGCGCGATGCTGCTCGACAACACGATGACCTTGCTCGCGACGAACTTCGGCCCCGGCAACGGCCACAGCGCGAGGAAGATGGGCTTCGTGATGGCCGGCAACCTCGGCCCCGGCCGCACCGGCTACCACTACGACGCGGCCCCCGGCGCGGGCTTCTACGACACGTCCGCGTACAACGTGAACCACGTCCTCAACTCGATCGTGCAGATGGTCGGCGTCACCAACTCCGACGGTTCGCCCATGACCGAGCTCGGCCTCGCCGGCTTCGCCTCGGGCGGCATCCCCGAGCTCTTCGCATAGCGCCCTCGACCGCCCACTTGGCCTCGGGCGAGCGCTCGACGATCATGCGTCCCATGAGCTACCAGGCCGCGGCCAACGTCGCGTTCGCGGAAGGGCCCGAGGTCGGCCTCTACCGCTTCCACAACTGGCGCCCGGGCACCCTCACCGTCGACGACGCGGGCATCTCGTTCCACGAGCGCGGCGAGGACGAACCGACCACCCGCGGGTTCTCGGACATCGAACGGGTCTTGATCGCCACCCACGCCCTCGTGCCCGACGAGGTCGTCCTCGTCATGCACGACGGCGCCCGATGGGGCGTCTCGATCGGCGACGGCACGCCGCTCGTCGACGCGCTCCGCGCGGGCGGCGTCACGGTCGGCGCGTCGTCGTGAGCGACCGGCCGCGGATCTCCGCGTAGGCAGGAAAGGGGCTCCGCTCTCTCCAATGCTGAGCTCGTCTGCGCCGCGACGAGCTCCCCACCGCAGCCTTCGGCGAAAGCCGAGCCTCCCGGGGACGTCTCCGTCCATTCTCAATCTTGGCCAGCTCTTCGCGCGCGTACTCGGCGAGAGGACGCACCGGGTAGAGGCCGGACAGATCGTTCCCATCATCACGCGCGAGTTCTACGAGTCGTTCGAGTCGAGCGACCGCACCGGGAATGCGCGGTTGCTCGGATACAGCACCCGAGAGGCCCCACTTCCTCGTGAGGCGGCGGCCGCCAGCGCCTCGAGGGGGAGGCGGTCGGCGTTCGCCGCGTTCGTCCTCTGGGCGGCGGAGCAGCCCGTGGTGAGGCATCCGAACGTCATCGTCGAAGTCCTCAGTCCGAGCACTCGAGGTCGTGACGCAGGCGCGAAGCTGGACGACTACTTTCGGCTCGGCTCGCTCGTGCACTACCTGCGGGTGAAGACGGAGAACCGTACGGTCATCCATCACCAGCGCCGCGACCCTGGTACTCGCGCAAGAGGGGGCTCCAGCTCGAGATGAGCAAGCTCGACTGACGTCGCGCGAACGCGGCTCACTCGAAGAAGAAGGCGCCGACGGCGAGGCGGAGGCCGGGCGGCGCGTCCACGGATCGACGGTATCAGGCGCGCCGACGAGGGGCGAAAGCGCGCGAGGCGGGCAGCGAGGAGCGCGCGCGCGGCGGGCGGCGAGCAGCGCGCATGCGGCGGGCGGCGAGGAGGACGAGCGCGGCGAGCAGCGCGAGACCCTCGAGTCCCGCGCGCGAGCCCTCCGCGATGGCGCACATCGACGCGCTCCGTTCGGGTATCGGCGCGGGAGCGGGGGCGCTCGGCTCTTCGTCAGTCGCCGCGATCACCTCGGCGGGCGGCGCGGGCGGTTCGACCACGGGGCGCGGCGCGCCGGGGGCGACGCCGAGGACCTCGGTCGCGATCACGTCGCCGAGCCACGGCGGCTCGGCCGACGTCCACATCTCGTCGGACGTCGCGGCGTCGCGCGCGACGGCCTGCTGCGCGCGCCACGAGGGACAGACGGCGTCGTGGTGCTCCATGCGATAGGTGACCGTGAAGTTGCTCCTGCGGCGACGGTCGGGGGTCAGCGGCTCGGCGGGGCGCAAGACGATGTCCTCGTCGAGATCCGCGCCGTAGCGATAGCGGATCCGCGAGAGCGTCCAGCGACCGAGGTCGCGCCAGCTCGGGTGGCCCTCGGCGTTACGCGCGACGTAGCGGTCGAGGCCGAACCAGTAGACGTTGCGGAGGCCCACGCCGTTCGTGAGCGAGGTGGCGCGCTCGGTGACCGTCGCGCCGGGGTGCTCGTCGTACAGGCGATCGAGGACCGCCTCGTAGAGCGCGGGGAAGCCGCCCTCGTAGTCGTCGCGGACCAGCACGTCGGTCGGCGCGACGAGCGCCTCGCGGTTGGCCACCTCGAACCGGCCGTCGCGCGAGAGCACATACAGCAAGAGCTCTTGCTCGCCCGGACTATTGAGCGTCCCGAGGCGCACCGGAACGCGGAGCTCCTCGGAGTCGTAGAACAGCTGGATCGGCGACAGCACCATGCGATCGCCGATCCGCTGCGCGCGGCTCGGGTCGGCCTCGATGAGCGCGAAGCGGTGGCCGGTCTCGATGTAGCTCCGCAGGATCGGCGCGGCGCGATCGGGGAGCTCGAGCCCGCGCTGACGCAGGAACGTGAGCAGGCCGGAGGACTCCGCGGCGCTGAGGAGCGACACGTCGTACTCGTCGACGTCCCAGCTCTCCTCGATCTCCACGCCGAGGTCGTCGCCGCCGAGGTCGTCGCCGCTCATGATGCCGGCCGCGCCGGCGCCGTAGCGGCCCGCGCGGCGCATCGGCTGGCCCCACCAGGCGGGGCACGCGTCCCAGGTGTGGCGTAGGCGCGGCGCGGTCGCGCGGTCGACCCGGCGGAAGTGGTGCCCGCTGATCGTGCGCACGTCCTCGCGCGCGATCGGCGTCGGAAGCGGCACGATCATCGACAGCTCGGTGATCGGCCCTTCGTAGGCGGGCTCGATGGTGAGCACGGTGTGGGTTCCGTCGCGCAGGAGGAACACCGCGGTCGCCGGGTTCTTGATGTCGTCGGCGAGGTTGGTCGCGGGGTCGGGGCGGCGGAGCATGCAGAAGCAGCTCGCGTCGGCCTGCGCGGCGGACGCGAGGATGCACGCGCCGATCGCCGCGGCGGGGGTCCATCGCATGGCGCCTGGGACCGGCGCGGAGCCCGCGTTCTTGGGCTCGTGAGACCCATCTCGTCAACTTTGGACAGTCGCCCGGTTTCGTCCCATTCTTGCCCGCGATGCTGCGCTACTGGGCGGACCTCAGGTCCATCGCGTTCGTCGCGACCTACTACGCCGCCATCGCGGCGCTCTTCGTGGTCCCGCGGGAGGCCCTGCCCATCTGGGCGTGGATCGTCGCGTGCGTGGCGCTCTGCCTCCTGTCGTTCTTCATCGCGGTGATCACGCACAACACGGTGCATTGCCCCGTGTTCAAGAGCCGCTTCCTCAACAGCCTCTTCCAGGTCGCGCTCACCAACGGCTACGGGCACCCCGTGTCCATGTACGTTCCGGGCCACAACCTGAGCCACCACAAGTACACCCAGCAGCCCCGCGATCGGATGCGCACCGACAAGATGCGTTTCCGTTGGAACATGCTGAACCAGTTGTTCTTCATGTTCGTCGTCGGTCCGGTGATCTTCCGCGACAACGCGCGCTTCGCGAAGGCGATGCGCACGAAGAACCCGAAGTGGTACCGCCAGTTCCTCTTCGAGCTCATCGCGTACGTCGCGTTCCTCGGCGCGCTGCTCTACGTGGACTGGGCGAAGTTCCTCGTGTTCGTGATGATCCCGCACCAGTACGCGGCGTGGGGGATCATGGGCATCAACTTCGTCCAGCACGACGGCTGCGACGGCGCGGACCCGTACAACCACAGCCGCAACTTCACGGGGCGGCTCGTGAACTGGTTCACGTTCAACAACGGCTTCCACGGCGCGCACCACATGAAGCCGGGGCTGCACTGGAGCCTGCTCCGCGAGTTCCACGAGAAGGAGCTCGCGCCGTACCTCCACCCCGCGCTCAACCAGGTCGCGCTGTTGCCCTACCTGTTCAAGGCGTACGTCTGGCCGGGCACCCGGCTGACGTACGAGGGCGAGCCGCTGGTGCTGGGGCCCGAGCGCACCGATGAGGACTGGATGCCCGCGACGTTGAGACGCGAGCTCGACATCTACGACGCGGACTACGTGCCCTCCGACGGCACCGAAGCCCGCGCGACCTAGATCCCGCCGCGCGTCTTTGCTTCCGGCTCGGCGCTCGCGGCGCCCGACCGAAGAAACGGGCCGGCTTCGCAACCTGCCGATCGCGTCTCGCGCGGTGGCTAGGGGACCCGCCACCGTGGGTGATAGGGTGGCGCGTCGGGGGTGATCCCACGGCGGCACGTCGATTGCTGCGGGGGTGACCGCCAGGTCGTGTCGAAGGTCTACGGGGAAGGATCGGTCATGCGTCGAATCGTTCAGGGGGCTCACCTCGGTTGTCTCTGCGTCGCTGCGGCGGTCGCGCTCAGCGCGTGCGGCGAGGGGGGCAGCGGGGTCCAGATCGGGGTCCAGTACCAGTCGACCGAGCAGCGGGTGAACGTGCTGCTCTCCCGCGAGCTGGAGGCCGGTGAGTCGCTCTACGCGCGCTTCCGCCTCGGACAGACCGGCGAGCTGGACTGCGCCCGCGACAGCGCAGGCATCCCGCAGATCGACGGCAACCGCGTGCCGAGCGCGCCGGAGCCGACGTTCAGCGGCCCGAGCATGACCCCGGAGGACTTCGAGACGCCTTACGACTCGAGCGACTGGCTCGAGGCCGAGCCGACCGCCGAGATGCTCGCCGCGATCGCGGACGGGCGCGCGATGATCGACGTCTGCCTGATGAACGGTAGCGACGTCGTCGCAGAAGCCGAGCTCGACGCGCGCCAGGCGCTCGATCGACGCGGGGCGAACGGGAAGTTCGACGGCGAGGAGGCGCGCATCGTCTCCACGCTCGCGTACGCGCAGAGCTGCATGGAGGAGCTCGGCGACATCCCGTTCTTCCCGCGCATCAACGAGGCGACGACCAACGAGGACGGCTCGCCGGGACCAGCCGACTTCCGCACCTACAACTGCCTCGACTCGACGCCGATCCCGACCACGGTCACCGCGCCCGACGGCACGGTCACCTACCCGACCGAGACCGCGAGCCAGTGCGACAACCCGCAGTACATCTACTCGAGCTGCGAGCCGAGCGCGGTCGGACCGAACGGCGAGGAGCGCCCCGACGTCAACGGCCCGCGCGTGACGAGCGGCACGAACGATCGCGGCACCTCGTGGGTCCTCCTCTGCCGCAAGGCGCGCCCCGAGGTCGGCGCGTACAACGACATCGCGATGATCGGATACAACCCGTACTCCGGTCAGGCGTGCTTCTTCCAAAACGCGCTCTACAGCCGCACCGACGGGCTCCACGTCCCGCACCCCGCGGACGACGTGAACAGCGAAGAGTCGCCGCAGACGAACGCGGCGCTCTGGGAGGGCATCCAGGGCGGCGTCGCGCTGCCGGGCGGCACCTCGAACATCGAGTGCGGCAAGTGCCACGACACCGACGCGTTCATCCACACGCCGTGGATCGACGGCGCGCGCGACGAGCGCGGCGACCCGATCGTGCCGCGCATGGGTATCCACCCCGACTTCGCGCTCGGCTACAACGACCAGCCCTACTACATCCACAACACCGACGGTCAGGGCTGGCGGCAGCCCACGCACATCACCGCGCCGGAAGCCGCGCCGTGCACGGCGTGTCACCGCATCGGCATCGGCGAGAGCGTGTGGACGACCGGGCGCCGTGGTCAGCGCTGGCTCGATCGTCTCGACGGCAACGACTCGGCGTGGACCAACATCACGACCGAGGTCTACAACCGCTTCGATCACCGCATGTGGATGCCGCCGGACCTCGACGGCGTCGACGAGGAGTCCTTCCCGGAGTCGCAGTACGGTCAGGCGCTCGCGTTCCTCCGCATGTGCGGTGAGGACCCGAGCAACCCGGCTTGCACGTCCGAGGAGATCCCGCGCAGCGCCGACGGCGACGAGGGTCAGCTCCCGACCGTCGATCTCACCGGTCCCGACCTCGCGCGCGCCGCGCTCACCGCGCTCGGCGCCGATCTGAACGGCGACGGCGGAACGCGCCGCTGCCAGGAGTGCCACGCGGTCAGCCGCTACAGCCTCCGCGAGTGGGAGCGCTTCACGAACAACGCGTGGGAACAGTGCGGCATCACCGAAGGCGCCCAGGTCGATCCGGACCGCGCGCTCCTCGACTTCGTGAACTCCGCCGAACAGAGCGTGCTCGACGGCGACGTGGGGCTGCGCTCCGACGTGGTCGAGCGGATCGTCCAGCTCCGCCCGTTCAGCGACGTCGCGGGCCTCGACGCGGTCGACGGTGTCGGCCCGGCCACCATGCGTAAGCTCCGCGACTTCGCGAGCGGCTCGGCCACGCTGAGCGCACAGGACGCGCGCCGCACCATCGACTGCCTCCGCATCGATCCGAGCGACGAGAACAGCGTGTTCGAGGCGCGCAACCTCGGCGTGCTCGTGACCGGCGTGCAGTACGGCTACTTCCGCCGGCTCTTCCAGAACGCGTACGGCAACGACTGGACGCTCCAGTACGGCCGCTTCAAGTCGCGCGTGCAGATGCCCAAGGGCAGCCATCGCCCGATGAGCGAGCTCGAGTACGCGACGATCCTCACCTGGTTCCGCAACGGCCTGAACGATCTCGACACCGTGCTCCCCGAGCCGCCGCCCCCCGAGACGTGCAACGCCGCCGTCGACACCGCCGCGATGATGGCGCACCTCAGCACCATGCAGTTCGAGGGCTGGCAGGCGACGAACGAGGACAACGGGATTCGCATGTACGGCTGTAACGACGCGGCCGACCCGACGACCTGCCTCACCGACGGCGCCACCTACCCCGACCGCACGGCGGAGTGGGGCAACGGCATCGGTCGGGTGGTCCAGGTCCACGAGCTCGACTTCGACACCAGCTTCTGGATGCGCAGCTCGGCGGACGGCCGCTTCGTCGGCAACGGCGGAGGCAACGCGGGCGCGACGATCACGGACCTTCAGACGGGCCGGAACATCGGCGTCGACGCGAGCTACGACCCGGGCTTCTTCCCCGACAACAGCGGTTTCCTGTTCCAGGGCGCGACCGGCGGCGCGGGCTTCTGCGTGCAGTCGGTGCTCGAGGGCAGCGACGACCTCATCGACTTCAGCGAGAACGGCTGCACGACCCAGTCGGGCATCAACCTCTACCAGCACGTCGCGCGCGGCATCAACGGCGGCGACTACTTCGTGATCAACAGCCAGTTCACGAGCGACTCCGGCAAGCACGCGACGGAGAACCCGCGCGCGCCCTGGAACGCAGCGAGCACGATCAAGATCACCCCGATGGTGTTCAACGGCACCACCTACGAGGGCCAGGAGGCGGTCGTCGTCCCCTCGCCGTTCGAGGGTGACTCGGTCCTCTCGCCGTCGGGCACGCTCGTCTCGAGCCGCCTCGCCGGCCCGAACGGCGCGATGCTCGGCTACGTGGTCCGCCCCGTCGACGCGACGCGGACCCTCGCGGGTTACCGCGTCACCCTCGGCAACCCGGTCGCCACCGTGTGCACCGAAGGCGCCAAGGTCAGCATCTCGTTCGACGAGCGCTACATGGTCACGCACAACCACCTCGACCATCAGATCCACCTCATCGACCTGATGGACGGGACGGACCGCGCGATCACGCACCTGCCGGAAGGCTACCGCGCGCTCTTCCCGCACTTCGTGAGCAACGGTTGGTTCTACTTCCTCGTCATCGACGCGGACGGCCACGAGTTCGTCACCGCGTCCAACGCGGCCACGCTCTGAGGCATCGCCGATGCGCCGCCTCACCCCCTGCTGGATCGCCCTGACGCTCGCGCTCGGATGCGCGAGCCAACCGGAGAGCTATCTCGACTTCCCCGCCGACGAGACGCCGGGGGGCAAGACAGATATCTTCGGACGGCGGCTCGCCGGGGTGGCGGCTCCGTTCACTCCCGACCCGTCGCTCGCCGAGAACGAGGAGCGCCTGCGCACCGACATCGAGTATCGCCGTCAGGTCGCGTGGGCTACCGCGCACCAGGTGCTCGAGCCGGTGCCGCTCCTCGGCCTCGCGCAGAACGAAGAGACGACCGAGGCGACCGAGGTCGAAGGCGAACCCGTCCCCGAGGTGCCGCGGTTCGAGACCTGGTACGGCATCGACGATCTCGTCCGCCTCTTCCAGACGCTCTACGAGGCGACCACCCCGGCGGAGCGCGCCGCGCGCGTCCAGTTCAGCACCGAGGCGATCGATCAGGCGTTCGTCGACAACTCGACCGCGCTCGACCGCTCGCGCCGCTGGCCGCTCGAGCGCTACCTGTCGTACGTCGAGGCGCTCGGGATGTGCGCCGAGGGCCTCACCGAAGAGGAGTGCGCGCGCAGCATCAACAGCAACTTCAGCGGCGCCGCGGTGGGCAACGCGCGGATCCTCTACAGCCCCGGCACCGCGCGCCACATCCTCGAGAGCTACGGGCCGATCATGGCCTGCCTCGATGAGCTCGGCACCGTCACCGTCGATCGCGCGGTGACCGACGAGAGCAACTTCACGTTCTGCTTCGAGCGCGAGTTCCCGGCCGACGCGGTGCTCATCAAGGCGCAGTGGATCCGCGCGGACTTCGCGATGGGGATGCCCGCCTACGACACCGACGCGGAGGCGCTCACGCGGCGCATGAACGGCGCGGGTCAGTGGGAGGAGAGCGGCGATCGGCGCGTCCAGCCGACGGCCGACGAGATCCTCACCATCCGCTTGCGCAACGGCGACACGTATCGGCTCGCCGGCATGCACATCATGACCAAGGAGCTCCGGCACTGGCAGTGGATCTCGCTGTTCTGGAGCGACCACCCCGACGACGACTTCGGCGCCGATCGTCCGGACGGATTCCTCGAGGGCCTCGACCCGGTGTGGAGCCACTACAAGCTCTGCTCGACGGTCTGGTACACCGAGGAGGATCCCGATCCCGCCGGGCGCTTCGACGAGTCACACCCGAGCCTCGCCGCTGCGCTGCGGGCCGTCGGCGCGGAGCAGGGACGCCCCACGTGGTGCAGCAACCCGTACGTCGAGCAGGGCCGCAACAACGCGCGCACCAACTGCATCGGCTGTCACCAGCACGGCGGGGCGACCGTCGCGCACGACCGCGACGGCGATGACGTCCCCGACGCGTTCGACCTCGACCGCGTGATCGCCGACGATCCGTTCTTCGAGGAGTTCGGCCGCACCCAGCAGCGCGAGGTGTTCATCTCGGACTACCTCTACTCGTTCAATCGCGTGGACGACTTCGCCGGGATGATCCGCCGCCAGATCCAGTTCTCGGACATGGTCGACACGAACAGCGCGCGGCCGCGCATCACCGCGATCCTGATGAACGACATGCCGGACGCCGCGGCGGGTGCCGAGATCTTCGGGATGAACTGCGCGCGCTGCCACGGCCCCGAGGGCAACGGCTCCGGCTTCGCGCCGAACCTCCACGATCGCGTGCCGGCGCACAGCGACGAGGAGCTCCTGCGCTCGATCATCCAGGGCAAGGGCGGGATGCCCACGTGGGGCGACACGTTCAACGACATCGAGCTCCGCAACATCCTCGGGTTCCTGCGCGAGACGTTCGGCGAACAACAGCTCTGATCGACCCGCCGGGCGAGCCGCCGATCCGAGCGCGGTCGCCGTTCGTACGGCTCGGGTGCATGATGCGCGGATGAGCTTCCCCCGGTTCGGATTGGTCGCCGCGACCCTCTGGCTCGTCCTCGGCTGCGAAGGCGAGCCGACCTACACGGACGGATTGCCGCCTCGACCGATGCGCGGCGAGTGGATCGACGTCCTGCCCGGCGGCGACACGGTCTGCGCGCGCGGGGACGCGTACCGCTTCTACGTGCGCGGCGGCGATCCGGACAAGATCCTCATCGACTTCCAGGGCGGAGGCGCGTGCTGGAACGCGTCGACGTGCGGCTTCGCCGACTCGCTGTTCAGCGACACCACCGGCACCGCGGCGGAGTTTCAAGCGCTGCTCGCGAACGGGACCATCGGCGGCGTCTACTCCGACGCGGCCGACGCGCCGTTCCGCGACTTCACGCTGATCCACATCCCGTACTGCACCGGCGACATCCACTGGGGCAACGCGCGCGTCGAGTACGGCCCGGACCTCACGATCGAGCACCGCGGCTTCATCAACGCGAGCGCCGCGCTCGACTGGATCTACACGCGCTACCCGAACGCGAACCGGATCTACGTCAACGGCTGTAGCGCCGGCGCGTACGGCGCGGTCCTGCACTCGGCGTACATCGCGCAGCAGTACCCCGACGCACGGATCGCGGTGCTCGCCGACTCGGGGGCGGGGATCATCACCGACTCGTTCCTCTCCGACAGCCTCCCGAACTGGAACGCGCAACCGGCGTTGCCCCCGTTCGTGCCCGGGCTCGACCTCCCGTTGGACCAGCTCGCGCTCCCCGACCTCTACGTCGCGATCGGTCGGGCGTTCCCGGAGATGCGCCTCGCCCAGACCGCGACGCAGTTCGACAACGATCAGATCTTCTTCTACGGCGCGATGGGCGGCGACCCGAACGACTGGACGGGGCTGTTCCGCCAGTCGCTCACGGAGATCGACGGTCAGATCGACAACTTCACATACTATGTCCCGCCGGGGTCGGTGCACTGCGTGACGCCGTACCCTTACTTCGACCGTCGCGAGGTCAACGGGGTCCGGCTCGCGGACTGGGTGGACGAGCTCGTGCTCGGCGACGCGGCGCCCGCGCCGGTGACGTGCCAGGGCGCCGATTGCTGCTCGGACTCCGAGTGCGACATGTGCTTGGCCGGCAGCGGCGAGGCGCAGTGCCGCTTCTGCGAGACGTGGCCGCAGGCCTGGGCGGTCTGCGAGTAGCTCGCGCGTTCAGCCCAGGATGCCCGCCTCGTGGAGGCACACGAGGAAGAAGCCGATCGCGGCGATCAAGATCGCGATCCCCACCGGCGATCCCCAGCCGCTCCACGACATCGAGGTGAGCGCGTAGCGATCCGCGCGCTCGCGATCTTCGTCGTCGCCCTTCACGCCGCCGCTCCGATCGTCTCGTTCCAGTCGAGGCGGTGATCGAACAGCCACGCGAGTGAGCTCGCGGCCGTCTTCGCCTGACGGCGGAGGAACATCGGCATCATGAGGTCGCGGATCGCGCGACCGATCGGGCCGGCCGCCTTCGCGCTGCTCATCCGCGCGCCGTGCGCGACCACCCGCTCCGCGCGCGGCCGACGGACCGCCTCGAACGCGGCGAACGCGCGCGCGGGATCGCGAACGTCGCGCAGGCACATCGCGAGGGCGACGGCGTCCTCCGCGGCGAGCGACACGCCCTGTCCCGAAGCCGGATTCGCCGCGTGGGCGGCGTCGCCGACGAGCACGGCGCGACCGGAGCGCCAGGTTCGTACGCGCGGGAGATCGTACTGGTTCGTCGCGATGATCGGACCGGATCCCGCCACGATCTCCGCGAGCCGCGGCGGCTCGCCCTCGAGCAGCTCGCCGATCTCGCGCTTCCAATCGGCGTCGGTGGCGCGTTCGAGTCGCTCACGAGAGTAAGGTTCCTTGCGCGGTGGATTCGCGAACCACCACACCTCACCCGACGGGCTCACCACGTAGCCGAAGAAGCACCGGCGTCCGAACGTCATGCGATACGTGTCCGGCTCCACCGCGAGCCCCGCCGCGGGCGTGAACCCGCCGAGGTTGCCGAGCCCGCCGAAGCGCATCTCGGGCGCCTGCGGATCGAGGGCGCGCCGCACCCGCGAGCCGACTCCGTCGGCGCCGACGAGGAACGCGCCGCGCGCGCTCGAGCCGTCGTCGAAGCGCGCGATGACCCCGTCGTCGCGCTGCTCGACCGTCTCGAGCGAGCGCCCATGCACGAACGTCGCGCCGGCCGCCTCCGCTGCGCGGAGCACCGCGCGGTAGAGGTCCGTGCGCTTGAGCGTGTGGGTGGTGGTCCCGTCCGACAGGGTGCCACCGAGCGGGACCGCACCGAGGAGCGCCCCGCCGTCTCCGCAGATCTCGATCCTCTGCGACGGAAAGCCGCGGCGCATCACGTCGTCCGCGACGCCGAGGGTGCGCATCGCCGCGAGCCCGTTGCACGCCACGCTCAGCCACGCGCCGATCGCGAGCGGCTCATCGGGCGCGCGGCGCTCGTACACGGTGCTACGGATCCCGACCTTGGCGAGGCCGACCGCGGTCAGACATCCCGCGATCCCGCCACCGATGATCAACGCGTCCATTATTTCGTTCCTCCGAACGAAAGGAATGCGTCCTCCGTCGGTCCCGCGCAAGTCATTTCTTTCGGTCGAACGAAATATGCTACGGCCCGCGGCATGGCGACTCGAAAGCCGTCACGGCGGCGTACGCGCGCAGAGGTCACCGAAGATTTGCTCGGGGCGGGACGCGTGCTGAGCACCGCGGCGATCATGTTCCACACGAAGATGGCGGCGCTGCATGGACTGAGCGCGAGCGATGAGAAGGCGATCGATCTGATCGATCGCTTCGGGCCGCTCACCGCCGGCGAGCTCGCGTCGCGCTCGGGGCTCGCGCCCGCGTCGGTCACTGGGCTCCTCGATCGCCTCGAGAAGCGAGGCTACGTACGTCGCAGCAAGGACCCCGACGACGGTCGCCGCGTGGTGATCGAGGTGGACCGGGCGAAGCTCGGGGAGGCGTTCGGCGCATCGTTCGGTGGCCTCGTGCAGGAGCTCCATGCGCTCTGTGCGGGGTTCACCGTAGGCGAGCTCGAGGTCGTCGCGCGCTGGGTGCACGGCGCGGCGCGCGCGCAGGAGGTCGCGACCGAGCGACTCCCCGACCCGGGCGCGTGAACCGCGGAGCCGGAACCGCGGAGGCGTCTCGGCGCGAACGACGCCCGCGTCGCGCCCATGACGTACCATCGCGCCGTGGATCTCTACACGATCCTTGTGACCATCCTGCCTCCGCTCGAGATGGCGTGGATCGTCATCGCGGCGGTGTTCATCATCCTCCAGCGTCGCTCCGCGCCCGCGACGATGGCGTGGGTCCTCGCGCTCTCGTTCCTCCCGCTCGTCGGGATCCTGCTCTACCTGTTCATCGGCCCCCGCCGCTTCGAGAAGCGACGACGCCGGCGCGCGCGGGCGCGTGGCGCGGTGGATCGGATGACCCGCGTCGACACCGTGGTCGCGGCGCTCGAGACGTCGAGCGACCTGAGCCGCGGGCTCGTCGCGATGATCGAGAACGCGGTGGGCCGAGCGGGTCGGCCGCGCGCCGGCTCGGTGGAGGTCTTCTACGACGGCCGCTCGAAGTACGAGGCGCTCGAGGCGGCGATCGCCGGGGCGCAGAGCCACGTGCACATGGAGTACTACATCTGGGAGCCCGATCGCATCGGCACTCGGGTCCGCGATCTCTTGATCGATCGCGCAAAGAACGGTGTCGAGGTGCGCGTGCTCGTCGACGGCTTCGGCTCGTCGAACGCGCCGTCGCATTTCTGGGAGCCCTTGCGGGCGGCGGGCGGGCGGGTGCGCCGGTTCAACGAGCTCAGCTTCGCGCGCTGGCAGCCGCGGATGGCGAACTTCCGGACTCACCGGAAGATCGCGGTGATCGACGGCCTCGTCGGGTTCACCGGCGGGATGAACATCAGCGAGGTGCACACCGCCGAGTTCAAGGGAGAGGCGGCGTGGCGCGACACTCACCTCGAGCTGCACGGCGCGATCGTCAAAGGTCTCTCGATGATCTTCTTCGAGGACTGGCACTACGCGGGCGGCGACACGCCGGACTTCGATCAGTTCGTCCCCGAGCACGACGAGCGCCCCGATGGCGCGGTCCCGATGCAGGTCGTGAGCTCGGGTCCGGACGAGAACCTCGACGCGATCCACAAGACGTTCTTCGTCGCGATCGCGGGGGCGCAACATCGCGTGCAGCTCACGACCCCGTACTTCGTCCCGGACGAGACGCTGGTCGACTGTCTCAACGCGGCCGCGCTCCGCGGCGCGAAGGTGCAGATCCTGGTCCCCGAAGGCGGCGACCAGCCATTCGTCGCGGCGGCCGCGCGCAGCTATTACCCCGAGCTCCTCGAGATGGGCGTACGCGTGTACGAGCTCGCCGAGCCGGTGCTCCACAGCAAGACGCTGGTGGTCGATGACCTCGCGGTGGTCGGCACCGCGAACGCCGACAACCGGAGCTTCCGATTGAACTTCGAGGTCGCCGTCGCGATCCACGCGCCGCACATCGCGCAGGATCTCGCGCGCGCGTTCGACCGAGACCTCGCGCGCGCGAAGGAGGTCACCCTCGCCGAGTGCCGCGCGATGTCGCTGCCGCGCCGGCTGATCAGCTCCACCGCGCGCCTGTTCTCACCGATCCTGTGAGCCGATCGCGCGGAGCGAGGAAACGCCGCGCCCTGCACGTCCTCGTCTCTCGCACGCAGCCGACGGCTCAGTTCGAGTCGAGCACCAGGTCGATCGCCGTAACGGCGATGCGGTACGAGCCCGTCCATCCGCCGGCCGAGTGGAGCTCGAGGGTGTTGTCGCCCGATCGGAGCTCGGACATGTCCACGTCGATCGCTTGGTTCAGGAAGCCCGCGCCAGGCTGCGGCACGTCCTCGCTGAACGCCTCGAACGCGTTCGCCTCCACGTCGGTGACGAACCGGTCGTGCCACACACCGCCGTTGAGCCGCCAGCGCAGGTCCATCGCGGTCGGCGGCGGGAACATGCCGCCCCACTCGAACCACGGGTACGTCGCGGCGAGGACGAGGCGCGCGCGGCTCATCCCCGAGGGATCGACGTCGGGGATCGTCACGCTGATCGGAGCCTCGTCCTCGTTCGGGATGACGTAACCTACGTTGCGAGCTTCGCCGTCGTGGGTGCACGCCGCCTCTGGCGGACAGACGTCGCCGCTCTCGTTCTCTCGGATCGTCTGGTCGCGCCACTGGCACTCGCCGCCGACCATGCAGCCCTCGAGACCGCGACGCTCCGTCAACGAGTCCTGCACGCTGTGCTCGCGCCATCCGTCCACCACCGGGCCGTCGAAGCCGACGTTGTCCCAGCGCGTGAGCCACGCCCCGCCGTACCAGTACTTGAGCGTCGCGTGGTTGCGCCCGATGAGCGACACGTAGCCGCGGTCGAACGGGAGCGCGACACCCATCGCGGCGAGATCGACCGCCGCGAGCTGGTGCAGACCCGGAAACGTGAGCCCATCCGGAGATGCATCGGAGGCCCAGACCTCGAGGCGCGACTGGGTGAGATAGATCTCGACGTGGTTCAGCGAGCCGATCGCGGACAACGCGTGCTCGCCGACGCAGTCGTCGCTGGCGGGGATCAACGTCTGCGCATACTCGCGGAACACGAAGACGGTCGGCTTCACCGCGCCTTCGATCGCGCAGTCGCCGCGGTTGAATTCGATCGTCACGCCGTTGCGCGGACCCGAGCCGCGCTCCTCCCAGTCGAAGCTCGGCGCCGGCGACGGGTCCGCCGCGATCGAGATCGCCGGCCAACCGCCGAGCCCCGCGCCGGCCAGCTCCACGTCGAGCTTGATCGTCCCGGTGCGGCCCGCGAAGTCGAACGGCTGACGGATGCGGTACGTGCTGAGCCCGTAGTTCTGCGCCGCGATGGCGCCGACGAAGTGACGCGAGCCGATCGTCTCGGTCGGATCGCAGATCAGCGCGTCCTGATCGGGCACCACCCGCACGTTCGACAGGTCCGCGCGGCAGCGATCGATCCACGCGGGTCCGATCGTGAACGCGTCCTCGAACGACGGCGGCGTGTTCGGCATGCCGCGCATCACGCTCCAACGGCTCGCGTCGAGCTCACCCGAGCGATCGACCGCCGCGGGTCCGTCCTCGAACGTCTCGCAGAACGCGGGGCTCTCGAAGCCGCACGAGCCGGGCATCGGCGTGTACGACGCGTCCGCCGTCGGGACGTCGGGACCGACGAACGGAGCGTCGGGGATCCGCGTCCCTCCATCGGCGGGGCCGCTCGCGTCGCAGCCTATCGTCAACACGACGAGCATCATCCAGTTGCGCATCAGCGTCACTCCGGCGCGGCGAGCAAGCTCGGATCGGGACCGGGACCATCGAGCGTCCCCATGAACGCGACGAGATCGGCGCGCTCCTCCTCGGTGAGATCGAGGCGATGGATCTCGCTCTCGCCTGGATAGCCGGCGGCCGGATCGCCACCGCGATCGAAGAACGCGACCACCTGCTCGAGGCTCCGCAGCTGACCGGTGTGCATGAAGCTCGGGCGGGCGCTCACGCAACGGAGCGTCGGCGTGCGGAACGCGCCTTCGAGCTCGGGACCCGTCGCGGTCGGGAGCTCGCGCGGGCCGTCGCTGTACTCCCCGCGCGTGCTCAGCGGGTCGCCCTCGAGCATCGCAATTCCTTCTGCGGCACCTCGGTCGTCGATGTCCTGGATCACGACCGCGACGATGGCCGGTGCGATGCCGACGTTGTGGAAGCGATCGTCGGTGAGCCGCGGGCCAGAGTGGCACTCGACGCAGCCGCCGCGACCGACGAACAGCGCGGCGCCGCGGAGCTCGCGGTCGCTGAGCGCGAGCTCGTCGCCGTCCAGCCACGCGTCGAAGCGACCGGGTCCGCACCGGAGCTGCGCCTGATACGCGCCCATCGCCTTGGTCACGTCGACCGCGATCCGGGTGACGATCGCCTGGTCCTCGGGCGCCATCGCGTCGTAGTCCGCCCCGTCTCCCGGGCGGCCACGACAGTCGTACACGGGACCGTCGGTGGTGCGCCGCAGCGTGCAGCCGGCGTCCTCCGGCGTGAGCGTGGGGAAGCGGGCCGGATCGAGCTCCGGCATCGGGCCGAAGATCGCCTCGTACTCCGCGCGATGGTGGAGCGCGATCTGCTGCGCCACGAACAGCCGCCCCCCGTTGAGCTCGCGCTCGCTCTCGAGGACGCCCATCGCCTGACCCCACAGCGAGTCGCGGCGGCCGTCCCAGTTGTAGACCGGCGCGAACCCGATCTCGAGGAGGGTCGGCGTACGTCGCAAAGTCCATTGCGCGGCGAGCGACACCTGCCGGTGCGGGCTGCGCGTATCGACGAAGCCGTCCTCGGGCACGTGACAGTCCGCGCAGCTCGCGCGGCCCGCCTCACCGATCCGGCCGAGCGTGCCGTCACTCCCGTCGTTGTCGCCGTCGATCAGCGGACCGCTGAGCCGGCGATCGAAGAAGAGGCGCTGGCCGAACGCGCGCGCGGCCGGATCGTCCGACACGCGGTTGCTCGGATCGACCGGCGCCAGCGCGCCGTCGTCGTAGCGGAGCGTCGCCAGGACGGCGAGCTCCGCCTCGGTGAACGACGGCGCGCCCGGCGCCGCGCACGCGGCCATGAGGGGCAGCGTCGCGAGGCACCGGATCGCGAGGCGACGCAGCAGCATCGCGCGCTCAGCCGCCACCGTACCACCGCGTCCCGCAGGGCAGGACCGACTCGTCCCAGCCGGGGACGTCGACGTCGTTCTCGATCCCGAAGTCATCCATCGTGTGGTCGTCATGCGAGAGGCTGTAGCGATGCAAGTATTGATGCGGTGAGTCGTCCGGCTCCACGCTCTCGTCGATCCCCGAGTGATAGAGCACCGCGCGGTACGCCACCGTTACGTCGCCCTGGGGCATCCGACCGTCGGGCAACACCGCGCACGCGCCGGGCCGACCGTCGACGTAGACGTAGACGCGCTGGCTCGACGCGTAGACGTCGAGCTGCACCGGTCGATCGTGCCCGGCGAGGCTCCCCATGGCGGGGACCGGCGTCCACGGCTCGTCCCAGCCCTCGTCGTAGTTGCCAGCGTGGTAGCCGTATACGTTCGCCTGCGGACACTGGATGTTCACGCCCCACGCACGCTGATCGCAGAACTGGATCTGCAGCTCGTGATAGCCGCCGAACGGCTGCACCACGATCGTCTGCTCGGTCTCCATCCGCTCGCCCGCGTGCACCGGGAGGAGGTGATACGGGACGCTGCCCATCTCTTCGATGAACGGGACGGTCGTGATCATGATCTGCGGGTAGCGCCGTCCCGTCGACGGGATATCCGTCGCCATGCGCACGTGGAGGAAGCGATCCGCGCTGACGTGGGTCGGCACCGTGCGCGGGGTGATGCTGACGTTGCAGCTCGAGCCCCAGTCCGCGAAGCCGAGGTGGAACTGACCGAGCTGCGGGCCGAACGCGAAGTTCTCGGTGCACCCCGTCGTGTCGATCGCCCACTCTGCGTTGCGGAACGCGCGACCGTTGTTGTCCTCGCCCATCTCGAACGCGGGCCACGCGCCGCCGACGTCGAAGCTCTCGTAGAATTCCATCGTCGGGTTGGGCGACGGATCCACGGTGACGAACGCGCGCGCGATCGGGCGCGGGCGATTGTTCGGATCGTGCTGACCGTTGACGAACACCTCGCCCGACGCGAGCCGCGCCTCGTCGAGCGTGATCGACGGCTCGTTGAACGGCGTGCCGTCGTCCCCGGTGTCCGCGTCGCGGTGCATCGGCGCGATGTAGCCGCCGGGGAACGGACAGCCTTGGTCGAGCGCCTCGATCACGAACGTCGTCTGTTGCGTGATGCCCGGCCACGTCAGCGACCAGAGCGGCGTGTTGCCCTGGTGGAGGACGCGCTCGTAGCGCGCGTCGCCCGCCGCGAGGACGTCGAACGTGTGCGCGTAGGTGTACGTCACGCGGTGCAGCGCGACCGCGTCGCCGGTTGGCGCGTCGAGCACGCGGAAGCGCTCGCCCTGATCGACCGGCGGATCGCCCGACGCGCGCGCCTGCGCCTCCGGACCGTCGACGTAGAAGAACGCGGCGTGGTCGTCGTATTGCGCGCGGTAGACCGGCTTGGTCGCGTCGTCGGGGACATAGAACGCGACCCCATCGTCGCGCCAGCCCGCCGCGAGCAGACGATCGCGCTCCGCCGTGCCCACCACGTAGTCGGCCGCGTTCGCCTCCGCGTAGATCGGGACGACCCAGTCGGCGTTGAAGAAGCCGCCGCCGCCGTTGGGATCCGCCATGCGATAGACGGGTTGACGTCCCGCCGCCGGCAGGTTGTAGACGTAGCCGAGGATCGACTCCGACTCGTTGCGCGCGTAGCCGTAATAGACGTCGGGTCGATCGGGGTCCAGCCGAGCGAGAGCTCGAAGCCGGCGCCGTACTGCTCCTCGCGGGGCTGGAACGGGCGATCGCCAGCGCAGCGATAGATCGCGTTCTGTACGACCTGCTCGCCGTCGCTGCCGACGAGGATGTCGCCGTCGGCCGGCATGGGGAAGATGCGGTAGTCGCGCGCGCCCGCGATCGGCTCGAACTCGACGATCGCGGTGTCGCCATGGGTGATGACACGAACGTTGTCGATGCGCGGTGCGGGCACGAACGCGCCCGGCGCGACGCACGCCCCGGCCGTGCACGAGAGCCCCGCGCCGCCGCACGTCTGGCCTTCGCAGTCGGGGTCGAGGCAGTCGGGGTACCCGTCGCAGTCGTCGTCGACGTCGTTCGAGCACATCGTCTCGGTGCTGGCCGAGGGGGTGCACGGAGCGCCCGCGTCGGTCCCCGGCACGGTGCCGATCGGGTTCTCGGTATCGCAGCCGGCCGCGAGGGCGAGCGCGAACATCGCGGCGAGCACGGCGAGCACGGTGAGCGAGCGTCTCATCTCGATCCTCCGAACCTCCCGTATCGGCGCCGCGAAAAACGGATCACCGATCGAGCACGAATCCGCATCCGACGATCCACCCCACCCTCACGCGCCATGGATCGATCACCGCGATCGAGCCGTTCGGGCTCTCCACCACGAAGCGGTTGCCCGCGAGATCGACGTCGGCCGACACGCCCGCGAACACCGCGAACGGGCCAGCGACGATCAGCTCCAACGTCGAGGCGAGCGTCCCGATCGGCGCGGCGAGGAGGAACGGCGGGTAGGCCTCGACGTGCGCCCACGGATACGCCTCCGGTCGCACCCACGAGAGGTCGACGCCGCCACCGATCACCGTGCGCCACGTGAGGAACGAGAGCGGGCGGTACGCGACACCGATCGCGACCCGCACGCCACCTCCGTCGAGGTGCACCCCCGCCGGCTCGCCACGCAGCTCGTACGGCGCGTGGTACTGCGCGGCGAGCCACACCACCAGGTCGAGCTCGCCGCCCGTCACACCGATCGCGGCCGCGAGCTCCGGCGCGTGGCGGAGCGAGGGACGGTCGTCGAGGACCTCACCGTGATAGAGCGCGGCGAACGAGTACGTCGGCGACGGTCCCTCGTCGCGCGTGGGCTCGGGATCGGGCGGCGCGACCCTACGCGGCGGCGGCACGGGGATCGGCGCGACGCCCGTCTCTCGCTCGACCTCGCGCGCCGCCGCGTCGCGGCTCACCCCGATCTCGCCGCCGGCGAGGAGCGCCCCGATCGACGACTCCACGATCTGTCCGATCGACTCCCGCGCTACCTCGTCGTACTCGCCGGCGACCGCGACCGATCGCACGAGGAAACGATCGTTGCGCGTGTTCGCGATGTAGATCAACGCGCGCTCGTCGCTGCTGAGATCGACCCACACCCGCGCCACCACGCTCGGATCCTCGATGCGGAGCGCGAGCACGTCGTCGGCCGCGATCCGTTCCGCCGTCGTCCATCGCAGCGTCACAGCCAGCGGCGAGACGAGGCCGCGGATCACCTCCTCGATCGCGCTCGTGCTCGCGGCGTCGCCCGCGACCGTGACCTCGACCGATCGAGCCTCCTCTGCACGCGCGACGCCCGAGAGCGCCACCACCACGAGGAGAGCGGCGAGGATCCGAGAGCCAGGTTCACGAGCGAGCTCCATCCGGTTCAGCGCGGCGTCGGTCTCGTCGCGATGCTCACGGAGCGTCGGCGAGCCGGGCGTGCGCGCGATCGGCGTACACGGATCCCGGGAAGCGACGCAAGAGCTGCTCCCACGCGGCTCGCTCCTGGGCGCGCCGGCCGAGCCGCATCAGCGCGCTGGCTCGACCGAACAAGGCTTCTTCCGCGAGCGCCGTGTGGGTGGACTGCGCGAGGTACGCGTCGAAGTGCGGGAGGGCCGCCGCGGGCTGACCCATGCGCTCGAGGAGGAGCCGACCGAGCGAGACGCGCGACACGAGCGCCTCGACGGAGCGCGGATACGCGCGCTGGAGCTGGAGGTAGAGCCGCCGCGCCTCGACGTGCTCGCCGCTCCGGCGCGCGGCGTTGGCGGTCGCGAAGAGCGCATCCGGATCGGGCAACGCGCGCTCGCGCGTCGGCGGCGCCATCGGTTCGTCGATCGCCAGCGGCGCCTCGTCGCGCGCCATGAGGTCGCGCTCGACCTCGACGTCCTCTGGCTCCCGCAGCTGCGGCTGCGCGTGCGACCGAGTCGAGCGCGAGCGCGGCTCGGGCGCAGGGGACGGAGGCGTCTCGGCCTCCGAGGCACCGAACACCGCGTTCCACACCGCGGGTCGGCTCGCCGCCGCCGCGATCGAGGCGACGAAGAACGCCGCCGCGACGAGCCCGATCGCGAGCGGGGTCCGCCGCCTGCGCGCGGGCCGAGCGGACTTGGCGACGGGCGCGACCGCCGCCGCGATCCGGTTCGCGATCTCGTCGTCGCCCGCCTGTGCGCCGAGCACGTCGTCGAAGTCCTGGCCTACCGCGAACGCCGCGCGGCACGCGGCGCAGCGCTCGAGGTGCGCCTCGAAGCTCAGCTCGTCTTGCGGCGACAGCGTTCCGCGCCGCGCGCCGACGACGAGGTCGTCTCGACAGAGTCGCGCCGCGTTCATCGCCCCACCTCCAGCGCATCCGACAGGTGTGGATCGCCCGCGATCCGAGCCCGCAAGGCTTCTTTCCCGAGCCGCAGACGGCTCCGGATCGTGTTCGGCGGCGCGGCCGCGGCGCTCGCGACCTCCTCGACGGTCATCCCGAGCATCACGTGGAGGACGAGCGCCTCGCTCTGCGATGCGGGCAGCTCGTCGCACAGCTCGCGCAGGATCGCGCGACGCCGCGCCGCGACGACCGCGTCGGCCGGCGATCGATCGATCGCGATGCCGTCGACGTCGGTGGCGTCGTGCTTGCCCTCCCCGCGGTTCCTCAGCCGACGGCGCGCCGCGAGCGCACCGAGCACCGCGATGCGACACGCGAAGTGGGTGACGGTGCACTCCCGCCGGAACTCCGGCAGCGCGCGAACGAGCCCGAGCGCGGCCTCCTGCGTCACGTCCTCGACCTCCGGGTGATGCGCCCCGAGCACGCCGCGCACCGCGCGGAGCAGCGCCGGCGTCAGGGAGACGACCAGCGTCCGGATCGCCCCGGCGTCCCCTCCCGCCGCCGCGGAGGCGAGGGACGCCAGCGGATCGGCCGACGATCGTGGGCCTTCCTGGCGTGCGGGGGTCGTCGAGACGACACGGAACGACATGCTCTACTCACCCGGTAGCGCCCGCGCGAAAAACGGATCACGCGATCGCGCCGACGAGTGAGGATCGTCGTTCCGGGACGGCCCGACAACCGTCCTCGGTGGCTACCGTCGCTCGGGCGGAGCCGCCACGGCCGCCGCGGTCGCCGCGCGCCCGGGGAGCGGTCCCCGCGGGGCGCCGCGCTTGTCTCGTCGGGCCATCTTCGGTGCTCCACCCGCCGCCTGGCGGCGCAAGCAATCTTGCAGGATCGCCTGGTCGATGGATCCGTCCGGCCGGCGCGCGAGGTCGTAGCAATTCTCTCGATGCCCGGTCGTCCGTGGGCCCGCCACCTCGTCACCACGCTCGCGGTCGGTGGCCGCGCCGTATCCGGACCCGCTCCCTCCGCTCGCCCCGCGGCCGATGGTGCCGACGTTCCCGAGCCCGATCGTCCCCTCGCCGACGCCGCCACCCCCACGGCCGTACCCCATCGCGCCGAGCGGTTCGGACGGCGCGGCCATCCGCATGCGACGCGCGGTCGGAGCGGGCTGCGCCTCGGCCTGGAAGTAGGCGGGCGCCGGCGCATCCGCGGCCGGCATCGCCGTCGGCGCCGACGGTGTGGCCGACGTGAGCGACCCCGACGTCGCGGTGGTCCCGACCCCGTTCTGCTCCGCGCCCTGACCGGCCGGCAGCTGCGCCGGCTCGTTCACCGTCACGTCGGCTGGTTGCGCGACCTGATAGCCAGGATCGATCGCGACGAACGCGGTCCACTGCGTGAGGAGGTGATGCTCGAGGCCGAGCTGCGTCACTTCCTCTTGCAGCTGTTCATTCGGCTGGAGCGCCATCGCGGTCATCAGGTCGCGGATGCGCGTGCGCGCCCACACCGAGCGCAGCTCCTCGCGCGCATCGCCCGTCTGAGGCAGCGCGACGCTGACCACCTGCTCGAACGGCCGACCCGCGATGCGACCACGGATCGTCACGTCCCCGGTCGCGCCTCGCGCATAGCGCGCGTGGACGACGAGCGGGCGATCCGCGTAGAGATCCGGCACGCGCCGCGGATACGCGTCGGTCACCTCGAGGCCTCCCCAGTCGATCGAGACGTCGGTGAGGTAGGGGCGCGCGATGCGCTCGTGGAAGCGATCCGCGGCCGCCTGCGGCGACTCATCGAGCGTCACGACCTGGAGATCGCCGCGACCGATCTCGGAGAGGCGGCTCAACAGGTAGCGATTCACCGCCGAGCCGACGCCGAACGCGAAGACCCGCGACTGCCCGAGGTCTTCGTGCACGGCGCGGAAGATCTGCGTCTCGTTGCCGATGAAGCCGTCGGTCATCAGCAGCACGATCCGCATCCGACCGTCCTCGGTGGTCGGGCGCAGCGCCGCGCGCACGCCGCGGAGCATCTCGGTCGCGCCGAGGGCGCGCATGCCGTCGACGAACGAGACGCCGCGTTCGATATTCTCCGGCGTCGCGGGGAGCGCGTCCTCGGAGAGCGCCGACGTCGTGTCGGAGAACGAGAGCACGCGGAACGTGTCGGTAGGCGAGAGCCCTCGGAGCGCGCGTCGCATCGCCTGCTGCGCGAGCTCCATCGGGCGCCCGATCATCGAGCTCGAGGTGTCGACCACGAACACGAGCTCGCGCGGCATCACCTGATCGTCGGGGACGTCCATCCGCGGATGGATCGCGACCGCGAAGTTGCCCCGCGCGTCCGCGCTCGGCGGGCTCGCGAGGACGGACACCGTCGGCGCCTCGCCCGCCACCTGGAAGCGCACGTCGAGATCCCGATCCGGTCGCGCAGGGCCGCTCAGGGCGACGTGGTGCGCGTGATCGTTCGGCCGCGTCACCTCGATCGAGTGCGTCGGCGAGCTCACCCGACGCACCTCGGTGCCGAGGTCGGCGTCGATCGTCACCTCGACGCGGTCTGGACGCTCGCCACCTGGAGCGAGCACGACCTGTTGCGTGCCATCGGCCGGCGGTGCGGTGTCGCCATCCGGCGACGGCTGATAGCGCGGCCCGGCGACCATCGGGTAGACGAAGCGATAGCTGCCCTCTTCGTAAGGCAGCGCCTGCGTATACGTGAGCGCCACGCGGATCTCGTCGCCGGGACGGATGTTCGCGACGCTCTGACGGAACAGGTTCGGCCGCTCCTGCTCGAGCAAGCTCGCGAGCAGGCCCTCGTCGCGTGCCTGGCGATACTCTTCTTGCGCCACGTGGCGGCGCCGGATGTTCGCGCGGATCACGCGATCGCCAGCCCGCATCTCCATCGAGTCGACCGCCGCGTCGTCGGGCAGGGGGAACAGGTACACCGCCTCGACCGGGCGCTCGTACGGGTTGTGGAACGTCTGCTCGACGCGCACCCGCGCGACGAAGCCGCTCACGTTCGCGTTCACCGTGGTGCGCTGGAGCGGGAAGCCCGCCGTCTCGCCGCGCCGCGCGTCCTCTTCGAGACGCATCGTGCCTTCGGTCGGCCGCTCGTCCTCTTCCGGCGTCGCGGTGTCGTTCTCGACCGCGCCGTTGTGCGCGGCGTTGCCACCCCACATGTGCCAACCGTCGAACGTCGCGTCGCTCACCTCGAGGCCGAGCACGGAGCCCCGGGTCGTCGTGGCGTACACCCAGCCGTGCGCCGCGGTCGGCTGCGCGCTGATCGGCTCGCCGACGTCGTACGCCCACGCGGTCATCCCGGTGTCGATGTCGAGGCCGAAGATCGTCCCCGCCTCGGTCCCGAACACGAGCTGGCTCCCCGCGATCGCGGGCGGGCTCGCGGGGCGCGCGTGCGTCTCGTTCGTGTAGCGGCGACGCCACAAGAGCTCGTGCGTGCGCGCGTCGCGGCAGTGAACCTCGTTGCCGATCGTCTGGTAGATCCGGCCGTCGACCACCGTCGCGCGCGACCCCTCGTAGGCCCAGCCCTGCTGGACGCCGGGATCGGGCGCGCCGGCGACGAAGCGGGCGCTCACCGGATCGAACTCCTCCTCGGTGTGCCCGTTGCCCTTCGCGAGCACCACCGCGCGCTCCTGGATCTCGCCATTCTCGCGGCGGCGCACCGTGACGTGCACCGAGTCGCCGTCGATGAACGGCGCGCTCGTCGCGTGGATCGGACGGCGCCAGTGCACGCGCCCGGTCCTTTGGTTCATGCGGTACACGGTGCCGCGCATCGTGGTGACGTAGACGTCGTTCCCGTCGACGACCGCCGCGTTCATCACGTCGCCATCGATCGGACGGCTCCACCGCGGCTGACCGTTGCTCAGGTTGAGCGCGGTGAACCCGTAGCGGCGGCCCTCGCCGGTGCCCCACCCCGTCGTGCCGACCTCGAGCCCGCCGGGCGACTGGTTGTCGAGGATGTGGCCCGAGAACACGAGCCCGTTGGCCGCGGTGGGCTGGCTCATCAGCGGATCGCCGAGCCAACGGCTCCAGCGCTGACGACCGGTGCGCACGTCGACCGCGAAGAGCGTGCAGCTCTCGGTGTTGAAAAGGATCTTGTCGTCCTCGAGGATCGCGGCCGACGGACCGCCGTCGGGCGCCGAGGCGACCCACTCGCGCTCGCCGGTGCGCGCGTCGAACGCGTAGACCTGGTTGCTCCCGAAGCCACCGCCCACGTACACGCGGCCCTGTCCGTAGATCGGGGTGAGCAGCTGCTGACCGGTCGGGCGCACGCGCCAACCACGGTGGAAGCCGTCGAACGTGAAGTGGTTCGTGCCGCGCCCGTTCGGGATGTCGAGCGCCTTGGGCGCCATGCGACTGCCGAGCGCGATCGTGTCTTCCGGGATCTCGGGTTCGGGCGGTGCGGCGGCGGCGCCCGTCAGATCGGCCACGGCCGGCGGCGGGACGATCTCGTCGCCGGTCGTCGTCGATCCACGGGCTTCGTCGCTGTTGGCGGAGCGCGCGTTGGTCGAGCCTTCGGTGGAGTCGCCACCGCAGCTGATGACCGAGAGCGCGAGACAAAAGGCGGCCAGGCCGCGGGGGAAGCGGCTGAACGTTGGTCCCATCGGGAAACCCTCCGGCCGCTGCGACCGAACCTTGCACACCGACCTTGGGGCGCGATCACGACTTTGCGATCACGCCGGCGGCGCATCGCATACGACGCACGACGCGGTCACAACTTCAAGCGTCGGGGAGACGAAGGTCGAGGACGTCAGCGTCCTCTTGTACGTACGCGTACGTACGCGTACGTACGCGTGCACGTCCACGTACACGGGCAGACGGTGCGGTGCGCCGACGCGAATCAGATCAGGATGATGTCGCAGGGGAACGTCGCCGACAGCGTGACGCCCGGCGTCGTCTGGAGCGTGTCACACGCATTGCCCTGCAACTCGATGTGCGTCGAGTCGATCGCGCGCCACCCGTTCGGGTCGTCGCACGGCAGCGCCACGCCGTTCAGCTCCACGCGACCGACGCAGGCCTGGCTCACGTCCTCGATGCTGCCCGAGAGCGTCACCACGCAGTTCAGCTGACCGCCGATGATCGTCCCGAGCGCGTCGCGCAGGCCCACGTCGTCGCCGGCCACCCAGAACGGCGCGTTCATCCCGCCCGTCGCGCCGACGCCCGCGTTGGCCATGTCCTGTAGGTGTCCGCGCGAGACCTCCTCGCCGACGCTGATGATGTACGTGCGGATCCCCATCGAGTACGCGCGGTTCACCGCGGCGAGCGACTCCGGCTGGCCGTTCTGCGGGTTCGGGACCTCACAGGTGTCCGGCTCGCCGTCGGTGGCGAGGATGAAGATCGTCGGATCGGTCGACGGGTCCGGCGTCATGTTGAGCCGGTCGATCACGCTGTCGATGCTCTGGCCGGTCGGCGTCTCGTCGATCGGATCCGCCGGCGCGTACACCGCGTCGATCGCCGCGTAGTTCATGAGCGCGGGCGGCACCCAGGTGATGAGCGGACACTCGCCGGGCACCGGTCCGTTGTCGGGCGCATCCGCGGAGTACATCGCCACGCCGAAGCGCACCGAGCTCTCGAGGGCGGCGATGAATCCGTCGGGCTGCGCGAGGAGCGAGTCGCGGAGCGCGTCCCAGCGGTTACTCCCGCCGAAGCTGCTCGTCATGCTCCCCGACTGATCGATGATCAGGATCACGTTCGGCGTGACGCGCATCGCCTGCACGCGGACGTCGGCGCAATTGTTGTTCGCGTCGCGCTGTCCCGCGTCCGGATCGTTGCGGCCGATGCAGTGACCGTCCTCGGTGCACGTCCCGCCGCGGCAGTTCGTGTCCGGGGTGAGCGGATCGCAGTCCTGGGTGCAGACTCCCTCGATCGCGCAGTAGAAGCCGATCGGACACGCGTCCTCGCCGGCGCCACAGCGCTGGTCGCACGAAGGTGGAGGCGACGCCCCGGCGCAGGGTCCCTGGGGATCGTGCGGGCCCGAGCAATCACAGCCGGCGAACCAGACCGCGGCGAGCAGGCTCGCGACAGCGACGACGACACGGTTCATCGAGCACCTCCAGGGGACCGGGGGATCACCATGATGCCCCAGATCGATGCTCGCGCGCATCGGGCTGACCCCGACTTCCCGTCACCCTGGAGAGCTCAGCTCGGCACGTCGGACGCGCTCAGCAGTGGCGGCCGCGGCCCGCTGCGTCCGCGTTGCTCCCGCTGTCGCTGTCCGAGCACGGACTCCCGCGGCCGTGGCCCGCACGGTCGGAATTCGAGCCGCTGTCGCTGTCGGTGCGACCGGTGCGACCGCGACCCGCCGGGTCGGCGTTGGGCCCGCTGTCGCTGTCCGACTGGGCCTCCGCGTTTCTGGGAGCGCTCGCCGCGGCTCCGGTCAGGACCGCCGCGCCGACCACGGCCGCCCCGATCGTCGCGAGCGTCGAGCGGCGGCCGACCTTGCGCTCCGATTCGATCGCAGCGTCCTCGAGCGTCTTCGTTTCGTTGCTCATCTCACCTCCACGGGGGAGCGTCGGAGGGCGCGAGCGGATGTCGCGGCGAATCGCGAGCTTCGGACGATCTTCGTCGTGGAAGGTCGCGACCAGGTCAGTCGACGGGCTTGGCGGGAGGCGTGCTGGTGCCGTCGACCATGCCCTCGGCCATCCGCATGTACATCGCGGCAGCCTTGTTGCCGGGGTCGATCTTCAGCGCGTCACGCCAGCGCGCCAGCGCGGCGTCCTTGTCGTTCAACGCGAGCAGCACCACGCCGAGCGCGACGTGCGCGGGGACGTACTGCGGCTTGGCGGCCACCGCCTCCTCGAGCTCGAAGCGCGCCGCGTCCTGATCGCCCTGCTGGCGATAGAGGTTCGCGAGCCGAAGCCGGAGATCCGCGAACGTCGGACACAGCAAGACCGCTTT
Source organism: Sandaracinaceae bacterium (assembly GCA_050186575.1). Taxonomy (GTDB): domain Bacteria; phylum Myxococcota_A; class Polyangia; order Polyangiales; family Sandaracinaceae; genus JAUHXR01. The sequence continues at coordinate 48,897 of JBFWYI010000049.1, forward strand.
ACGCAGCTCGTGCATCGCCTCGGTGAGCATGCCCGCGTCGGTGTAGGCCTGCGCGACCTCGGCGTGGAGGTTCGCGATCTTGCCCTTCACGAACGGGTCGAGCTGACCGGGCGACTCCTCCCCGCGCGTCAGCGCCGCCTTGTAGATCTTCTTCGCCTCGTCGTAGCGACCGAGGTCGTTGTACGTGACGGCGAGGTTGAGCGCGGCCTCGGTGTAGTTCGGGTTGATCTTGAGCGATTCCTCGAAGCAGCCCTGGGCCTCTTCGAAGCGCCCGCGATCGTGATGGATCACGCCCATCATGTTGTAGACGTCGGCGAACCCGTCCTCCCCGCGCTCCAGCACCTGGCGCAGGTAGTGCTCGGCCTTGTCGAACTCCCGCTTGTCGTAGTGCTCGCGGCCGAGCGACAGGAGTTGCTTGGTGCGCTCGTCCATCCCCAGGCCATGGTATCGGGGGCCGTCGACCCGGGGCAACAATCAACCGGATCCGCGTGCGCTCACTTGGCGCGCATGCGGTTGTTGCGCGCGTTGTGCTCGACCTCCGCGAGGCCCAGCGCTTCCATCACCGGCGGCACGTAGTTGCCGAAGCGACCGCGCAGTCCCTTCTTGAGGCCGTAATAGCCGCCGACGGGGTTGTTCGGGCTCCGCGCCCAGTCCTCGACGGTGCCCGACTTGGTCGGCTTTCCCTCGTCGGCGTTGCCGAGCGGCATCCAATCGCCGTGCTCCTTCAGCATCGCGTGCAGATCGTCGATACAGCGCAGGTGGTAGCGGAGCTGCGTGGACTTCACCTGGACGACGAGCGCCGGCGGGTCGGATTCCTCGTCGCGATACGCCTCGAATTCGCTGGAGCCCGGCGGTGTCTGCAGGACCCAGGGGCTCTTCGCGGTGCCTTTTCCACTGATTTTCCCAGCCATTCGATGCCTCCCGTTGGTAACGGACGAGTTACCACATTCGGCGCTCACGCGCTTTGCATCAATTTCGTGCCGTCTGTGACAAACGTGTGTCATACTCGTGACCCATGATGCCGTTTACCCGTGAACCCTCCGGAGATCCTTGGGATCTTCGCGAGAGCTACGCCCACCCCGATCAGGGACCGCATCGATTCTTCCGTCACGTGCACGGGGACATGCAGCGGCGGTTCACCGAGCTGACCGACGCGGACTCGATGCCGGCCGTCTTCCTCCACGGGAACCCGCACCTCGCGAACTACGCGAAGACGTCACGCGGCGCGGCCATGGTGGACTTCGACCGGGCGCGCTTCGGTCCGTACGCGTACGACCTCGTTCGGTTCCTGATCTCGGTGTCGCTCCGGCGCGCCGACGATGGCGACGGACGGCTCGCCCATGGCGCGGTGACCGACAGCCTCCGACGCGGTTACTTGCTCGGGCTCAACGCGCCGAAGCTCCCCGTCGAGCAGATGCACGCGCTGAAGAAGCGCGAGCCCAAGGGCTGGCAACGCGACCTCGTGCGCTACCTCGAGAAGGGCAAGGCGTGGGGCGCGCGGCTCAAGAAGCACCGCGTCGATCCGCAGGACCCGCGCCTCCACGCGATGTGGGAGACGTATCTGATCAGCCGCGGCGAGGAGGAGCTGACGGATCGCTATTCGCTCATCGACGCGGCGATGGTGGCGGGCTCGCTCGGCAAGACGCACACCCTGTTGCTCCTCGAGTCGGCCGAAGACACGCTCGACACGCTCTTGCTCGACGTCAAAGAGGTCTACGACGAGCCCGACGAGGGCCCGTTCTGGAACCCGTACTCGCACAACGGCCAGCGCATGGTGGTGGCGGGCGAGCTCCACGCGCCGGGCTGGGAGCGCAAGCCCGGGTGGGCGACCGTCGACGGCGTCCAGTACTGGGTGCGCGAGATCCCGATCCAGAACGAGAAGTTGCGGCGCCGGATCTCGCCGATCGAGCAGATCGACCTCTGCTTCGCGGTCGGCACGCAACTCGGACGCGCGCACGGTCTCAGCGTGCTCGACGCGCGGCCGGACGTCCTCGTCGACGCGATCATGGAGGAGTACGCAGAGCTCCTCGACGTCGCGCTCACGATGCGACGCGAGCTGACGGTCGCGCATCGCGCCTACGTCGACGCGTCGTTGGTCGGACAACGCTCTAGCGTTCGGAGCGCGGAAGCCCGATGAGCTGGCTCGCCGCCGCGGTGGTGGCGCTCGCCTTCGGCTCCGCGGTGCTCAGCGTCGTCACGGGCGCCGCGGGCGGGGTGATCCTGTTGAGCGGCCTCCTCCTCCTCGCGCCGGCCAGCGCGGTGGTGCCGGTGCATGGCGTGGTCCAGACCGCGGGGTGCCTCACGCGGATCGGCGCGTTCCACCGCCACGTGCGCTGGGACATCGTCGGCCGCTTCGTCGTGGGCGTGGTCCCCGGGGCGTTGATCGGGACGTTCGTGATCGAGCGGCTCCTCGACCTCAACGAGAGCGTGGTGAAGCTGATCATCGCGGTCGCGATCCTGCTCTCGCTGTTCGCGCACAAGATCAAGATCGAGGCGAGCCCGAAGTCGCTCCGCGCGTTCTACGGGGTCGGGTTCGCGACCGGGCTCCTCGGGATGGTGGCCGGCTCGACGGGCCCGATCACGAGTCAAGCGCTCTTGCTGTATGGCGTGGACAAGGAGCCGCACGTCGCGACGAAGAGCGTCGTCCAAGCGATCGGGCACGGGATCAAGATCCCGCTGTTCGGGATGGCGCTCGGGTTCGACTTCGGCGAGTGGGCGCTGCCCATCCTCGGGATGACGGTGATGACGGTGCTCGGCACGCTCGTCGGCAAGCGGCTGCTCGACAAGATGAGCCACGCCCATTTCGAGCTCGGCGCGCGGGTGCTCCTCGGGATCGTCGCGATCCAGATCGCGGTGACCGAGGTGTGGACGCTGGCGAGCTGAGCGAGCGGGCTCAGGTCTCTTCGAAGCGCCGCAGGAACTCGCGCGCCTGCTCGGCGTAGCCGCTCTCGGGGAAGCGCTCGATGAGCTCCTCGAACGCGCGCTGTGCGTCGAGCGTCTCCCGCATGTGGAGATACACGCGGCCGAGGAGCAAGAGCGCTTGCGGCTCGATGCCCGAGCCCTCGTAGACGTCGAGGAGGTGGCGCAGCCGCCCGATCGCGGCCTGGGGGCGATCGCGGGTGAGGTAGAACTCGGCCACGTACAGCTCGTGCCGCGCGAGGAGGGAGAGCGCGCCGCGGACCATCTCGCGCGCGTCTTCGATGTGCTCGCTCTCGGGGTAGTCGAGGACGAAGCGGCGGAGCTGACGCAGCGCGCTGCGGGTCGCCGTCTGATCGCGCTCCTGGGGCGGCGGCGATAGGAAGAACTCTTGCGGGATCTGCCGGTAGTACGCCTCGGCGATCTTGAAGTGGGCGTAGGGGACGTCCGCGTGGGCCGGACGGTGCCGCACGAACGCGCGGTAGGCGCGGATCGCTTCGGTGTAGTTGTTCTGGATCACCGCGCAGTCGGCGAGGCGCAGCTCGGCGAGGGCGGCGTAGCGGCTGTACGGATACTCGCGGCGGATGCGCTGGAACAGCGGGTCCGCCGTGAGGCAGTCGCGGTCCTCGAACGCCGCGAACGCGTTGCGATAGCTCCGACGCGCGTTCTCGCCGTAGCTGAGCGCCCGCGGGGTGTTGTTGGCGCCACACGCGGGCAGCCACATGCCGGCTGCCAGCACGAGGGCCAGGCTCGCGAGGGCTCGTCGCTTCACGGTCGCGCAAGCTAGCCGGGGGCCCCGTGCCGGGCAACCTTCGGCGACCGCGAGGGATCCGGTGCTATGGTGCCCCGGCCTCGTGGAGGCGGTGGTGCGGTGAAGATCCTCCGCGACCGCCGCGTCCGTCCTCGGCCCAGACGCCGGAGCTGCCCGTGAGACGAACCCTCGCCCTCGCCGCCCTCGCTTCCATCCACGCCATCGCGATCGCGATCGGCGCTGTCGCGATCGGCGCTGTCGCCCTCGCCGGGACCGCACGCGCGCAGGAGACCGCGCTCGACTCCCTCCGTGCCGCCGCCCGCAGCGCGCCCCGCGACTACGACGCGCAGCTCGCGCTCGGGCTCGCGTTGATCGAAGCCGGCCACTACCGCGAGGCCAGCACCACGATGACCCGCGCCGCCAACCTCCGTCGGGACGACGCGGTCGCGCAATACCAATCCGTGCGCGTGGAGCTCGCGCAACACAACTATCAGCGTGCACGCTCGCAGTGCCGCGCGGTGGAGCGGGTCGCACGCGACAGCGCGATCTCGCACGTATGCATGGCCCGCGCGTGGATCGCGTGGAACCGCAGCGCCCGCGCGCTCGACGAGGCCAACGCGGCGCTGGAGCGCGCGCCGAACGACTACGAGGCGCTGCTCGCGCTCGCCGACGCGCATCGGCTGCGCCACTCCGTCGCAGAAGCCGAGAGCGCCTATCAGCGCGCGGCGGCGGCGAACCCGAGCGCGGCCGAGCCCCACCTCGGGCTCGGCGTGCTCTACGCACAGTCGCAGCGGCGCGCCGACGCGCTGCGCGAGCTTCGGCGCGCCGATCAGCTGGACGGCGACGATCCCGACGTGGACTTCGAGCTCGGCCGGCTGCTCGAAGGGCAAGACGCGGTGACGCACCTGACGGAGGCGGTGGCCAACCGTCCGGGCTGGGCGCTCGCGCAGGCCGCGCTCGGCGACGCGCTCCTCGCGAGCGGGCAGACCGACGCCGCGATCACGCAGTTCCGCGCCGCCATCCAGGGCGACCAGCACCTCGCGCACGCGCAGGCGGGGCTCGGGCTCGCGCTCACCGCGGCGGGCAACCTCGAGGAGGCCGAGCGCACGCTGACGCACGCGCTCGAGCAGGTGCCGAACGACGCGGAGAGCGTGATGGCCCTCGGCGACGTGTATGCACGGACGCATCGCGAGGAAGAGGCCTACGAGCAGTATCGCCACGCGGCGGACCTCGATCCGCGGAGCGCGGAGCCGCTCGTGCGCGCGGCGCGGCTCGCGGTCGGGCAGGAGCGCCCCGTGCTCGCGCAAGGATTCTTGCAGCGTGTGGTCGGGCAGCACCCGAACCACGCCGCCGCGTTGGCGCTGATGGGCGACGTGGCGCGGGCCCGTCACCAGACGCGAGAGGCGCGCGACTACTATCAGCGCGCGCTGCGCGGTGAGGGCACGTTCGACCGGGCCGCCGTCGAGCGCTCGCTCCGCGAGCTCCACTGACGGCGGCTCGACGTACGCGGCTCAGCCTTCGAGCCGGTAGATCTCGCGGATGTCCTCGAGGATCCTCTCGAACGGGATCTCGAGGTCCTTGATCAAGCCGGTCCCGATGTCGAAGACCCAGCCGTGGACGCTGGGCAGTCCCTCCTTGAGGAACCGCTTCTGCACCGACGCCGTCTTCAGCACGTGGATGCACTGCTCGAGGACGTTCAGCTCGACGAGCCGGCTGTAGCGCCTGTCCTCGTTGAAGATGTTGGCGAGCTCCTGCTTGTGGAGCCGGTACACGTCGCGGACCTCGCGCAGCCAGCCGTTGAGGATGCCGAGGTCCTTGGGCTGCATCGCGGCCTTCACGCCGCCGCACCCGTAGTGCCCACACACCACGATGTGCTTCACCTTGAGGTGGTTGACCGCGTACTCGATCACCGAGTGCGCGTTGAGATCGGTGTTGACCACCATGTTTGCGATGTTGCGGTGCACGAACACATCGCCTGGATGGAGGCCCATGATCTGGTTCGCGGGAACGCGCGAGTCGGAGCACCCGAGGTAGAGGAAGTCGGGGGACTGCCCCTCCGCGAGCGTCTCGAAGAACTTCTCGTCGTGCTGCGTCATCTCGCTGACCCAGCGGCGGTTGTTCTCGAAGACCTGCTTGTACTTGTCCATCGAACCTCCCGAGAGGCGGGAGCATACGACGATCCGGCGCCCCAACGTGCGTCAGATCGCGCTCATCGACGCGAGGGTCGCGTCAGTCCGCGTCGCCGCCTCGAGCGCGCGGCGCGTCACGGACCGGACGCGCGCGTCGTTCGGGAACGAGGCATCGGCGCGTTCGCACCACCTTCGGGCGAGCGCGGCGTCGCGACGCTCGGCGGCGTCCTCGATACGCTCGATGAGCCGCTCGCGGACCTGACCCTCGAGCGGCGCGATCGGACCGAAGAGGCTGCGCAGGATGCCCATCCCATCCGTCGCGCTCGCGCCGCGCTCGGTGTCGATCGCGCGCGGCACGAGGTTGGTGACGACGCTGAACGCGGCGGCCGCGCACACCGCTTGCGCGGCGATCATGGGGATGGAATCGGTGCGGGTGAGGAGCGCATCGAAGCCGACGATCGCGCCGGTGACGATGACGATCAGCGCCTCGGCGAGCGGACCCGCCGAATACACGAACGCGTGCTTGAGCCGGAGCGCTCGGGTGTCGAGCGGCGCCGGACGCACGAAGCCGCCCAGCGGGTACATCTTGATCGCGCACGCCACGCCGAACACGTCGAACGCGAACGCGACGCCGCCGAAGCCGACCACGATCGCGTCGACCTCCCAGCCGACGAGCCGCGTCGCGATCGCGTGCCCAGCTTCGTGCCAGGCGATGAGCGGAAACCACGCGAGCAGCATGAACACCGGCGCGAGCTTTACCGGCTCATAGTCCTCGAGGACGATCGCGACGAAGAGCCCGAGCGCGAGCACGAACGCGCCGACGAGCATCCATCGCTCGTTGCCGCGCGCCTCGCGATGCGGCGCCGGGTCGAAGCCGACCAACCTCAGCCTCCCGGCGGCGGCGTCCAGCTCGAGACCCACGCGCTCGCGTCGGCCTCGCAGCTCACGCGGCGATCCGCGTTGGCCGTCGCGTTCTCGTCGTAGAACACCGTGCCGGAGCGGCCCGACGCGTCGGCGCTCACGCACGCCGATCCGCCCGTCGGACAGAACCCGTCGCCGTACTGCGCTCCGTCGCCCATGCAGCCCGCGCGCAGCGGCTCCGACGGATCGTCGTCGAGCTCGCACTCCTGATCGTTGCGCCGCCAGCAGTACCGCATGACGCGGCCGCCCGGCCCGAGCCGCTCGCACACGTCGCCGACGCGGTTCAGGTCTTCGTCGGCCTGCTCGAAGTTCGGGATCCCGCGACAGTTGTCGACGCCGTCGTCCCAACCGTCGCGATCCGCATCGGCGATCTGCCCGATGCCGACCGAGTGGAACGCGTTGATCAGATCGCCGCAGTCGGCGGGGGTGATCGGACCGCTCGCGCCCACCGGGACCTCGCCGCTGAGCGCCCAGACGAAGCACGAGGCGAGCAGGTGATCGCGCAGATCCGGGAACGTCTCCCAGCGCCCGACCAACGAGAGCGCGGAGAAGTAGATCGCCTGCGCCTTGGCCGCGCCCATCCCCACGATGTCGAGCATCGGATCGCCGTCGGTGAGCCGATACGCGGCGAGCGATGGGATCGAGCTGTTGCAGTGCGCGAAGCCGTCGGCGTCGCGCTCGAAGCAGGTGTTGCCGAGGCAGATGCGATCGTTGGCGAGCGTGCATCCGCCGACGTCGGCCAACCCGCACGCCGCGCCCGTGGTGCGCAGCGCGACCTGGCCAGCGACCTCCTCGGGTTGCTGCGCGCAGAGCTCACCGAGGTTGGAGTCGCCCGGCGTGCGCAGGTCGCGTTGGAGCGTCGGATCCAGGCCGTCGCCGATCAACCACGGCGACGCGGCGTCGAAGAACGCGGCGAACGTGTCCGCGAGGCTCTCCTCGGTCGCCCCCGGCTCGCCGAAGTTGAACGGCTCGCGCTGCGTGACGTGGTCGAGCACCGCGTGGGTGAACTCGTGCGCGAAGATGTCGCTCGAGTAGTAGCCGGTGCTGAACGTGAAGTACTCGGCGAACTCGTCGGTCCCGCGCACGCGCGCGGTGTACTCCTCGCCGCACCACGCCGCGCTCGGACAGAACGGACAGCTCGCGCTGAAGCCGACGAAGACGTCCACGTCGGCGCCCATCCCGTCATATCCGTCCCACCCGAAGTTGTCGCGGAAGTACGCCTCGATCTGCGGCGCATCCATGTACGCCGCCTCGGCTTCGCGGAAGTTCGTCGCGGCGGGCTCCGCCGTCGGCGGCGTGACCATCGCGCCGCCGGGGTCGGCGAACCAGAGCTCGCGCGTGCCACCCATCGCGGTGAACGCGAAGCTGTCGGCCGACTGGCGCACGAAGTAGACTTGCGTGCTCGACTCGCGCCCGGGCAGGACCTGCAGGAGGTTGCCGGTCGTCGCCGACACGAACGCGGTGCCGCCGTTCGGGCTGAAGCCGACGCGGATGCGCCACGCGAGGGTCGGCGCGCCACCTCGGCCCAGCATCATCGCCGAGTCCCACACCACGAGCTCCGGCGTCGACATCGGCGGCGTCATCGCGAGCTCGAGCTGAGCTGCAAGGCCGCTCGCAGCGTCCTCGGCGCTCACCATCGGCTCGACGTCGAGCAGGATGTTCGGTGGCACGCGCGCGGTCACGAAGCGGATCCGATCTGCCACGCGGACGATGCGCACCTCGGCCCCGACCACGTCGACGCCCGCGTGCACCAACTGGAAGATCGTGACGGTCCCTCCCGGCGCGATGGGGAACGTCCCGACGAGTCGCGTGCCGCCGTCGACGTCGAAGATGCCGAGCTCGAGACCGAGCGTCCGCAAGACGGCGCGCTCCGGCGAGACCGAGCCGGTGTCGTCGGCGGGCACGTCCCACCACAGCGTCACGAGCGTGCCGTCGGTCGCGCGGCGGCCCCACACGGGGCCTTCGCTCATCGTGCGGAACGTGTCGAGGCCGTCGTTCGGCACGACGACCGGGCTCTTGCAGCCGCTGACGGCGAGGAGGACGACGAGCGCGAGCGGCCGAGTGCGTGGTCCGGGCATGTCCTCTCGTCCCCTAGGGAACCAGCGCGGCCGCGGCCACGCAAGTCTCCGACAATCCAAGCGTTTCCTGAGAGCCAAGCCGCGCACGGGCGCGGTGCGCGGCGCCTCCAACCTAGCCCCTGGGCGGGCCGAGATCCAACGCCGGCGGACCCGACGGACCGCCCGCTCGACGCGTCAGGCATCCGAGGGTAGACCGTGCGCTCGCATTCTGGGTATCCGCATGCCGTTCGACTTCGACGCCACGTTCGCCTCGCGCCCCGTGATCCTCGCTCCGATGGAGGATGTCTCGGACGCCGTGTTTCGTGCGATCTGCCGTGCGCGCGGCGCCGACCTGTGCGTCACCGAGTTCGTGAACGTGGAAGGGTTGTTGCGCGGATGTCGCAACGCCAAGCGCAAGCTCGAGCTCGAGGCGCACGACACGCCGACCGCGATCCAGATCTACGGGGCCGACCCGGAGCGCCTCGCCGAGGCGGCGGTGGTGGCGGAGGCGGCCGAGCCGGTGTTCCTCGACATCAACTGCGGCTGCTGGGTCCCGAAGATCGCGCGCCGCGGCGCCGGCGCGGGTTGGCTCCGCGAGCCGGACGCGATGGTCGCGATGGCGAAGATGGTGGTCGAGCGCGTCGCGCTGCCCGTCACCGTCAAGACGCGGATCGGCTGGGGCCCCGAGTCGAAGATGCCGATCATCGATCTCGCGCGGCGCCTCGAGGACGTCGGCGTCCGCGCGCTGACGATCCACTGCCGCACCGCGAACATGGGTCACTCGGGCCGAGCCGACTGGTCGTGGGCGCGACGCGCGCGCGAGGTCGTGTCGATGCCGGTGATCGTCAACGGCGACGTGTGCAGCGCGGAGGACGCGAAGGCCGCGCTCGAAGAGACCGGCTGCGAAGGCGTGATGGTGGGCCGCGGCGCGATCGCGCACCCGTGGGTGTTCGGTCAGGCGCGCGCGCTCCTCGATCGCGGCGAGGCGTCGTCCGAGATCGGGTGGGGCGAGCGGATGGGCCTCTGCCGCGAGCACCTCGCGGCGTGCGTCGAGCAGCGAGGCGAGTACCGCGCCGTCCGCTACATGCGCCGCTACTACCCCGGCTATCTGCGCGGGCTGACGAGCGGCGCGACGCTGCGCCATCGCCTCAACCGCGCGGACACGTTGCCCGAGGTGCTCGCGCTCTACGACGAGTACGAGACGTTCCTCGCCGCGCGCGACGCCGGCGATCTCGACGCGCGCTTCTCCGAGGACGTCGCTTCGGCCGCGTGAACGAGGCCTCCGAGCCCGAGCTCGTCGGCGCGTGGCTCGGCGCGCTCGTGCGTCCGCGCGCCACGTTCCAAGAGCTCGCGTCGGCGCCGAGCGGACGAGCCGGCCTGGGCGCGGTGACCCTGACCGGCATGAGCTGGGGCGCGTTCACGCTCATCCTGTGGGCGGCGGGCCGCGAGGCGCGCTTCACGCTCCTCCCGATCGACGGCCACGACTACTATCTCTTGCAAGGCGTCTTGATGTTGCCGCTCTTGAGCGGCCTCTACTGGGTGTTCGCCACTGTGGCACACCGGCTCGCGTTGCGATGGGGTGGCCACGGCAGCGAAGCGGGCACGCGCGCCGCGCTCGGGTTCGCGTACGGCGTGCCGCTCGCGCTCCACGTCGCGGCGGAGCTCTTCGCGTATCTGTTCGTCGGGCCCGACGCGATGAGCTGGGTCGCGCGCGTCTCGATGCCGCTCGCGTCGATCTACGCGCTGGCCCTGAGCACGCTCGCGCTCATCGTCGTGCACGGCCTGCCGCGCGGGCGGGCGGCGGCGGCGGCGCTCCTCGGCTTGCTCGCTCAGCTCGCCCTCGGCGCGCTGGTCTTGCGCTAGCGTCGGGCCACAGCCGCGCGATGCGCTCCTCGGGGTCGGTGACGATGCCGAAGCCGTCGATGCGCCGGTTCTGTTTGTAGAACCAATAGCGACGGGCGCGCACCTCTCCGCGCGAGTTGCCCTCGACCGTGTAGAGCGTGTCGTTCGCGACGTACCGGACGATCGCGCTGTGTCCGAAGCGATCGGTGTCGAAGCGCAGGTAGTCGCCGGGCTGCGGCTCGAACGTCTCGAACGCCGGATCGTCGTGCGCGACCCAGCGATGCTGGCGCTGAAACCAGCGTCGCATCGCGTAGTTGTTCGTGATGTGCCAGCCGCCGTGATAGCCGCCGCTGAACGGCACGCCGGCCGCGCGGTAGACCCACGCGACGAAGTCGGTGCACCAGAGCGCGCCGGGCTTGATGTATCGCGATAAGGGACCGGGGTCGCTCCGGTCGTCCCGCTCGCGCCCCACCATCCCGGCGCTCCGTCCACCCTCGCGCGACGCGATCTGCACGATGCGCGCGCCGAGCGACGCGGGTCGCGTGGCCGCCGGATCGGGCCTCACCGGCTCGACGCGGCGACACGTCAGGTCCTCGGCCGCATACCCATCGTCGCAGAGACAGAAGGCCTCGCCGTCCTCGAGCATGCACTCGCCGTGGCGCGAGCAGCGCACCCGTTCGCAGGCGTCCTGCGCCCGCGCGACGGCGGGGAGGAGGAGCAAGACGGCGACGAGAGAGAGCCGCACCGAAGGAGTGTGACGCACCAGGCGTCGGATCGGCTCACCGCTCTTCGATCTCCTCGAGCCCCTCCTGCACCTGGAGCCATCGACGGATGTGATCCTCGCACCACTCGTGCTCGCTCAGGATCATCCAGTGGTCGGCGGTCGGGTGCTCTTCGTACTGCGCGCGGCTCCCGGCGGCTCGCGCATAGGCACGCGCCGGACCGGGGCGCGTACGCGAATCGCGGCGACCCTGGAGGATGAGCGTCGGCACGCGCGCGGGGCTCGCCTGGCGTGACGCGCCGCTGATCAGGATCAGCCCGTCGATGTCGAGCGACGGCGCCAAGCGGCTCGCGCCGATCGATCCCGCGCTGAGGCCGGCCAAGTAGATGCGACGCACGCCCTCTGCGCGGAGCTGCGCGATGGTGTCGCTCACCGTCTGGCGGTGGGCCGGGCTCGTCCACTGGGCTTGCCAGTCTGCGGACGGGCACACCACGTCGACGCCGACCGGGTTCGCCGCTTGTGCGACCTCCCAACACTCGAGGGTCACGTTGCCGATGAACCCGTGGAGGAACACCACGACGCCCTCGGGCGGCGCGAAGCGGCTCGGCGGAGCGACGCGGAACACGCTGTGGCTCTCGGCGCTCTGCCCGAGCACGAACGTGCTGACCACCGCGCTCGGCACCGGACCCTCCTGCGCGCGCATGCGGTCGTATCCGTCGCGGAGCGCGTCGAGGAGACCGGGGCTGTCGCCGCCCATGCGTCCCGTCGCGATCAAGAGGTTGCTCCCCCCGATCGCGACGTCGCGCTCGGGCACGATCCGATCCATCCAGCGGTTCGAAGGCGAGCTGATCGACGGCGTCGCCTCCGTCGCGAAGAAGCGGTAGACGACGACCGCGAAGATGACGAGGAACGCGAGCCGCGCGCTGTAGAGGCCGGCGCGCGACCACGGCGCCGCGAGTCCGCCCACCACCATCACCGCGCCGGACAACGTGACGAGCGCGGTCTCCCAGGTGGGAGGACCGACGAGGGTGAGCCCGCCGAGCACGAGCAGCGGCATCCCGAGGAGCAGCGCGAGGACGAACGCGAGCCAGCGCCCTCCCCGACCCTCGCGGTCCTTCTTCTCCGCGTGGCTGAGCGCGCGCTCGCTCATCCGCGTCGAGCGAGCCTCGCTTCGCGGCGGGCGCGCGCCTCCGCGGCGCGGCGCTCGTCGTCGGCGGACTCGGCGGTGAGCGGCGGCACCTCCGACGGCGCTCCGTCATCGGCGACGTTGACGAACGTCATGAACGCGTCGACGCAGCGGCGACGGTGCGCGGTGGCGCGATCCTCCACCATCACCTCGACGTGCACCTCCATCGACGTGCGGAACGCGGCGGTGAGGCGCGCGGTGACGATCACGACGTCACCCACACGGATGGGGGCAACGAAGCTCACGTCATCCATCGCGGCGGTGACCGCCACGCGATGGCAGTGTCGCTGCGCCGCGATCGCGCCGCAGATGTCCATCCACGCGAGGACGGTCCCGCCGAACGCGGTGCCGAGGACGTTGCCGTGCTGCGGGAGCACGAGCTCGGTCATCTCGGTGAACGACGCGCGCGCGCTCTTGGCGGGAGGGCTCGGCACGATCCGCGTCTCAGGCTTCGGCGACGCCGCCGGCGAGGCCGACGACGCGCGCGGGGTCGATCCCCAGCGTCGCGAGCGCCGCGGTCCAGCGCTCGGAGGGCTCGCGATCGAACACGAGCGAGGCATCGAGATCGATCGGGATCCAGCTCCCGTCGCGGATCTCGTCGTCGAGCTGATCGGGACCCCACCCCGCGTAGCCGAGGAGCACCGCGTAGCGCGTCGGCCCGCGGCCGTCCGCGAGCTGCTGAAGGAACGCGCTCGAGGCGCTCACCGCGAGGCGCTCGTTGATGTGCAGCGCGTCGACGTCGGAGGACTCGCCCGAGGAGGGATCGAAGAGGACCCACCCGGTGTCCGGCGCGACGGGCCCGCCGACCCACACCTCGCCGGGGAGCGCGGCCGCGAGGTCTTCGATCTCGAGCCCCTCGAGGAGCGAGGTCACGGGCATCTCGGTCGGTCGATTGATCACGAACCCGAGCGCGCCGTCCTCGTTGTGCTCCACGAGGAGCACCACCGCGTGGTTGAAGAAGGCGCAGTCCATCCCCGGTGCCGCGACGAGCAATCCTGGGGCGAGGTCCGAGCTCACGACCTGAGTTTGCCAGACCGCGGGCCGGCCGGGTATCCGAAGCGCCGGGGGTCGACCGGACGGGCTCGACCGGCTAAGCCCCGCCACCGTGGATGTCCTCGGTGGCCTTCGATCGGTGAGCCGCGCGATCGGGTTCGCGGCGTGGACCTCGGGCGTGGTCAACGCGCATCGGGTCGCCAAGCGGGTCGACACCGACCTCGACTCGGCCGACGGCAAGCGCCGGTTCATCTACCGATGGAGCCAGGGGGTGTTCCCGCTGTTCGGGGTCGCCCTCGAGACGGAAGGTCGAGCGCCAGAGGGCCTCGGTCCCTACGTGGTGGTCGCCAACCATCGATCGCCGCTCGACATCCTCCTGTGCGTGCACCTCGTCGGCGGGGTCGTGCTCAGCCACGACGGCGTCAAGAGGATTCCCGTGATCGGAGACGCGGCGGAGTACACCGACACGATCTTCGTGGATCGCAAGGACGAGCGCAGCGGCGCCACCGCGATCCGCGCGCTCCGACGGGCGCTCAAGGAGAACCGCAACATCATCGTCTTCCCGGAGGGGTCCACCTTCCAAGGCGACGAGGTGCGGCCGTTCAAGCGCGGCGCGTTCGCGGCGGCGCGCGGCCTCGACGTCACCGTGGTTCCGCTCGGCATCGCGTACGAGCCCGGCGCCGAGTTCAAGAACGAGTCGTTCCGGGAGCACCTCCTGCGGATGTGCGCCCGCCCGCGCACGCCGGTGCAGGTGACGATCGGCGAGCCGCGGGGGGTGCCGAAGACCGACGCGGACGCCGAGTCGCTGCGCGTCGAGGTCCAAGCGCTCGTGGACCGCTCGGCGGCGCGGCGCGACAAGCTTCGTTGATCATCGAGGAAAGAACAGACGCCCGATCTCGAGCTCGATCGCTTCGAACGGTGGGATCGCGATGGTGTCGCCGTCTTCCCAGGTGCCGAGGAGCACCCAGCGATCGCCGTCGAGCGCGAACGCCTCGACCGTGCGCGCATCGACGTCGACGATCCAGTAGTGGGGGATGCCGTGGCGCGCGTAGAGCCGGCGCTTATGGACGCGGTCTCGGCCCGCCGTGGTGGGCGACAGGATCTCGCACACCCAGTCGGGCGGTACGTCGATCGGGCGCACGTCGGCAGGGTCGGGCAGCCGCTCGCGCCGCCAGCCGGCGAGATCCGGTCGCACGATCTCGTGCGTCTCGAGCCGAATGGCCACCTCGACGAGGATCCACCACCCGCCCGGTCCGCCGCGGCCGTCGTCGTCGTCGAACGGTCCACCGACGAAGCGGGCGAGCGAGCGCTGCGCCCGGGCATGCTTGGGGAGCGGCGCGGGCGTGGTGACGATCTGACCCGCGAGCACCTCCGCCCGCACGTCTTCCGGCAGCGCGAGGAGGTCGTCGTACGTCGCGGACGCTGAGCGCTCGGCCGGCTCACTCATCGCCGTCGATCGTAGCGGTCAGCGACGCCACGCGCGAACCGTTTCCGGCGAGGCGATCAGTAGCGGTAGAAGCCCTCGCCGCTCTTGCGGCCGAGCTTGCCGGCGCGGACCATCTGCCGCAGGAGCGGCGGCGCGCGGAACTGCTCGCCGACCTCTTTGTGCAGGTGATCGAGGATCGCGAGCCGCACGTCGAGGCCGACGAGGTCCGTCAACTTGAGTGGACCCATCGGATGGCGATAGCCGAGCTCCATCGCCTTGTCGATGTCCTCCGCGCTCGCCACGCCCGCCTCGAGCATCCGGATCGCCTCACAGCCGAGGATCACGCCGAGCCGGCTCGTCGCGAACCCGGGGAAGTCCTTCACCACGATCGGCGACTTGCCGACGCGCTTCGCGAACCCCTGTGCTGCGGTCAGGGTCGCGTCGCTCGTCGTGAGCCCACGGACGATCTCGAGGAGCTCCATCACGGGCACCGGGTTGAAGAAGTGCAAGCCGATGACGCGGCCCGGGTCGACGCTGGCCCCCGCGATCTCCGTCACGCTGAGGGACGAGGTGTTGGTCGCGAGGATCGCGTGCGACGGCGCGGCCTTGCTCACGGTGGCGAACGTCTCGAGCTTGAGCGCCATCTTCTCGGGGATCGCCTCGACCACGAGGTCGGCGCCCTTCACCGACCCCTCGAGGTCCGTGCTCAGCGCGATGCGCGACAGCGTCGCGTCGCGATCCTCGGGAGAGGTCTTGCCCTTCTCGACGAGGCGGTTCAGCGACTTCTCGATCCCCGCGCGGCCCTTCTCCAGCGTCGCGTCGTCGAGGTCCCGCAACGTGACGTTCATGCCTACAGCGGCGCAGATCTGCGCGATGCCGTGACCCATCGTTCCCGCGCCGAGCACGGTGACCGTGTTGATGTCGCTCATGGACGCTCACGTAGCAGCGCGGCCGGCGCGCCGCCGGTGAGCGTCGTCACGCTGACGCTATCGACCGGATCGCCGTTCGCGGGCGCGCGCGTGCTGCGCCTCGAGCGGCGGGGAGCGGTGGACCTCCGCGCACGCGCGAGCGTCGAGGCTCGGCCAGTCCGACGCGCGGAACGGCGCGCGTCCTACGGGGAGCCGGGCGACGTGACCGTCGAGGACGACCGGGTCGGCGGAGGGATCGCACGCGAGCGGCTCGCCACGAGCGGCGAGACAGACGGTTCGACCCAGCAAGACGACCTGCGTGCCAGGCGCGACCTCCATCACGCGGCGCGGCCGATCGATCGTGAGCTCGGCCGCGAGGTCGGGGACCGTGATGGGGTCGATGCCCTCGGGCCCGACGTTGATCCAGCTCGCGTGCATCCACGCCCAGCCGGCGCACGTCAATGTTCCATCCGCGATCCAGCAAGCGATGTCCTGGCTCGCGCCGACGCTCGCGACGCGCTCGGCGGTCGGCCGCGGCAGATACTCGGTCATCGCGCCGTCCGGCCAGCAGTGGAGCGATCGCGTCGCGCCGCGGATGACGCACACCCCCGAGGGATCCCCGGACGCCGCGTGGACCTCGTCGACGACCCGGCGCGGGCGATCGCTCCCCGCGCGCCAGCACACGAGCCAGCCGTCGGGATCGATCGCGCACGGGTCGGGCGTGAGCACGAGGTCGCGCATGTCGTCGCTCCCGCCGATCAGCCGGTGGGGATCCTGGCCCGCGCGGTCCCAACACCACACGCCCTGCCCGCGCAGCAGCGCGCACCGTCGTCCGAGGCTCACCCCCGCGCCGTCGACGGCGGGAGCGGGCAACGGAACTTGCCGGAACTGCGACGACGCGCCGGCCGCGCGGCGCGGCACCGCCTCGTAGATCGCCCCGTCGGGTCCGCGCGCCATCGCGCCCTCGCCGCCGTGCATCGGCAGCACCTCGGCGATGCTCCCGGGCACGACGGCGGCGTCGACGCCCACGATCATCGTGTCGAGGTACCCGTGCTCCCCGTGCTCGCTCGGCCCGCTCAGCCGGAGCCAGTGATCGGCTTGTGCGATCCACACCGCGTGATCGTGGCTCGCCCACATGGGGCGCAGGGTATCGTGCGACCTCGATCCGCACGCGACGAGCGCGAGCGCGGCGAGCACGAGGACGACGATCCCGTCTCGGCAGAGGGGGGAGCTGCTCCGCGGTCGGCGGCGTCCCGCGATCACTCCGCCACCTCCGCGCACGGGCTCGCCACGAGCGGCGGGTCCATCCGATCGAGGAACCGCGCGTCACCCGTGGGGAGCCGCGCCGTCAGCGCGTCGCGCTCGTCGGTGAACCCGCTGCAGGCGAGCTGCGTCGCGGGTGGGCTCGACACGCAGAGCGCGCCGTTCGCCAAGAGGACCTGCGCGCCGCGCGTCACCTCCATCACGCGCTGCGGAGCGCGGAAGCGGAGGTGGGACTCCACGTCGGGCGGCACGCTGCCGGCCGCGATCCCGCGCGGGCCGACCTGCGCCCAGCCGTGCGTCGCGTCGCCCTCGCCGTAGCAGTAGAGCGCGTCGCCCGCGATCCAGCAGAGCGTGTGCGCGTCCTGATCGACGCTCGTCACGTGATCCGCATACGCCGTCGGATACGGCAGCGCGACTCGACGACGACCTCGGAAGCAGAGCAAGTCACGTTCGATCCCGTGGATCACGCAGAGCCCGTGCGCGCCGTCACTCGCGGCATGGACCTCGGTGACCTCCGACGCCGGATCGCGCTCGAGGTATCCCTCGTCTCCCTCCCAGCAACGTAACGTGCCCGATCGATCGAGCGCGCACACCCGCGACGCGTCGACCATCACGTACGCGTCCTCCGACGTCGAGCCGGGGAGCCGAACCGGGGCAGCGCCAGCGTCCCAGCAATACGTGCCGTCGCCGCGCACGACCGCGCAGCGCCGCGTCCACGCCGCGGCGGCGAGCGCGGGACCGGGCAGCACGACGCGGCGGAGCCTCGACGAGGATCGCTCGGGCTCGAACACGCCACCCCGGGCACCGAGCACGAGCAAGCCATCGCCTTCGTTCGCGCCAGCGACGATCTCCGCCACCGGCTCGGGAACCTCGACCGTCCCCGTGGCGTCGCCCTCACCGAGCCCGAACGCGGCGCGGTCCTCCGTCGCGAACGCGATGCGGCGAGGCTCGCCCGTCACCCACGTCGTGCCCGACGCGTTCCCCCACATGGTCCGTGCCGGACGCGCGTCGATGAACGCCCGCCCGCACCCTACCAACGCGCAGAGCGCAGTGAGCGCGATCGCGCCACGTCCGACGGGAACCGCGACAGGTGTCATCGCGTCGGAGGATAGCCAGAACGGTGCGCGGAGCGCGATCGAGAGATCACGGCTCGAGATCATCGCCACGCCGTTCGACCGCGGAGCTGCGGTCCGACCCGTGGCCGCACGCAGTGTTGACGGCGCGCCCGTCATCCTATACAGCGGGGGCTCCCGATCGCGACAGAAAGACCCGAGGCACGCTACGATGATTGCACTGCGCTCCAAAGCCCCCTTCACCGCGGCGCGGACCGCGCTCACGCTGGGGCTGCTCCTCGTGGGCTGCGCGGACGTCGGCCCGTCTGGGACGTGCGCCCAGGACGACGTGACGTGCGTCTGCTTCGACGAGCCTCGCGAGATCACGAACCCGTTCGAGGCCCGGTGCGACCAGAACGCGTTCGGGAGCGACCGGGGCATCTGCTGCCAGGGACCGAGCTCGTGCCGCTGCGAGCCGATCCGATGCGGGATCAGCTACGCGACCGGCAACTGCATCTGCGGGATCGGCGCTGTCCTCACCAGCACGGTGGGCTCCTGCGATGGCACGGCGACGACGTGCTGTACACAAGACACGGGATATTGCTACTGCGAGGAGGGCTGCGAGCGGCGGTTCGGGAACCGCATCGTCAGCTCCTGCAACGCGGCCACCGACACCGCGGTCTGCCAGTTCGGCGACACGCAGGTGCCGTCGTGTGAGTAGGTCGGATCGGCTCAGGGCGCGAGGAGCGGCTGCGGTTCGATCGCGTCGTCGAACGTCACCGTGCGCCCGCTCGCGGTGATCACGGTGGGTGGGCCGCCGTCGTCCGGGAACGCGACGCTCAATGTGCCCGCCCCCGTCGTCACCGTGGCGGTGGTCGTCCCCCCGGCGCTCGACGCGCTCGCGGCGCTGACCGCGCCGTCGATGCCGAGCACGGTGACGAAGTGCGCGTCGCCCGTCGCGCTCGCGCGCGCGTCGACGCGGAATCCGCCCGAGTACTCGGCCCCGTCGACGGCGTTCCACGCGGTCTCCGTGGGCGCGCTGGCGCCGAGCGCGTAGAAGACGTCGAGGCGTCCGCGCGCGCCCGTCATCGTCGCGCGCCCCGTCGTCAGCGTCGGGTCGATCGGCGTGTTGACCGCAAAGATCGCGGCGGTGCTCGCGTCGGTGGTCGTCACGCGATCGTCGACGACCACCACGCCGGGTCGCACGTAGACGAGGCGCCGGAGGACGCGCGTGATCGAGTCGTCGCGGTAGGCGGGCGCGGTGTCGGCCGAGAAGTAGACGAGCTCCTCGTCGGTCTCCACGGCGCGCAGCGTCGACGTCGTGCCCTCGCGCATCGGGAGCGGCGCGCCCCCGCGCTCGAGCCGCACGAGGTTGTGCACGGTCGTGTCCTGCACGATGCCCGAGTGCGAGAGCACGTTCTCGTCGAACGCGAGCCACTCACCGGAGAAGAGCACGAACGAGCCTTGGTCCTGGTGCGCGTGTGACTCGGTGTAGGGCCCCGCGATGAACGCAAGATAACTAGCGTCGTTCGTCCACGCCGAGCGCGCGAACAGATGGCCGGTCCCCACCGCGTGGTAGACGGTGTGGAGGCTCGCGAGCGGCGCCGCGGTCACCGTCGGGTCGTAGAGGAAGTCGTAGAGGTACTGGAACGGCTGACCCATCTCGGGGACCGAGCACGCCTCGAGGTAGCTCACCGCGGGACCCGCCGCCTCGGCGGTGGGGAACAGGTCGATCAGCTCGAGCAGATACGCGCGGTGGTAGTCGAACAGCGCCGCGGTCGAGTCGCGCGCGTGATCGCCGGTCGGCGCGAGCCGGTCGAGCGTCGGCGTCGTCGCGTGCATCAGGTAGGCGAGCGAGCTGCGCGCGTGGTCCGTGAGATCCGCGATCGGCTCGCCGGTCGACGCCTCCCACACGTCGTAGAGCCAGAACAAGCGGCGCATCGCGGTGCCGTATCCCGTGCCCTCGCGCGAGCCGCCGCCCACGAGGTCGCGTTCGAACGTCGGCACGAGCTCACCCTGGATCTTCGTGGTGCGGAACTGCGTCAGCCAGTCCGCGGCCATCGCGTTCTCCCCATCGGTCGCGAGGCCGAGCATCATCGTCGCCTCGAGGAACGAGTAGTAGTAGTTGTTCGATGGATTCTCGACGGACCATCCCGACCAGGGGAACGCGTTGCCGTTCCACACCGCGTCGTCGTGGTGCCACACGTTCCACACCGCCTGGTTGGCGTAGGCGATCCAACGATCGCGCTGCTCTTCGGTGACGGTGTCGGCGCACCAGTCGTAGACGAGCGCGAGGTCGCCCACGACGTCGCCCACGTAAAGGTAACTATCACCCGCCACCTCCGCGTTGGCGCCGCCCGCGATGCGCGCCTCTTCGTCGGTGACGTACGCGTCCGTCTCGGCGACCGCGTGCTCGCAGTAGCGGGCCTCGCCCGTCAGCACTCCGAGGAGCGCGGCGTCCGATTGGCGGAACGCATAGATCGTCCCCGGCGTCGCGAGCTCGCGATCCACCATCGACCGGAACCGCGCGCCCGTCGTCGAGCCGATCGCCGCGGTCAAGCGCGCGCGCACATCGGCGCGATCCGCGAGGAGGATGCGCGGATGATCGCCGAGCACGAGCGGTCCGGCGTCCGGCCTCGCCGCGTCGCGTCCCGCCGCGTCGAGACCGGCTGCGTCGAGCCGCGCCGCGCCGTCGCGCGGGATGCCGCCATCGGACGGGCTCTCGCCATCGCACGCGGCGAGGAGGAGAAGCGCTGCGCACGCATAGGACTGCTTCATTCGAGGAGCGTCGCCCCGGCGCGGGGGCACCGTCAACGCAAGGGCGCGGGTCCTTCGGCGACATCGTGGAGGTCCGCCCTTCGCTGGTCTCCATGGTCCTCGCGGGTGCATGCTGAGGCGTGTCTCCGTCGAAGTGGCTCTGCGCCATCGTGTTCCTCACGGCGTGCGGCGATACGCCGATGACCGACGCTGGCGTCGCCTCGCGCGACGCGGGCTCGAGGCCCGACGCGGGTCCACCTCCGCCGCGCTGCATGGTCGCCACGGGCCTCCCCGATCCCCTCGTGTGCGACGGCCACGCGGAGCTCTGCGATCGCCGCTACGACGAGGTCGCGTTTCCGATGACGCACAACGCGATGTCGAGCGAGGAAGACGACTTCATCGCCCCGAACCAGGGCCGGAACCTCTGGCATCAGCTCGAGGACGGCGTGCGCGGCTTCATGCTCGACACGCACGAGGGCCGCGACGGGGGCGTGTGGCTCTGCCACGGCAGCTGTGGGGTGCTCGGCGAGCGCCCGTTGTCCGAGGGGCTCCGCGATCTGCGCGAGCACATGGACTGCCACCCGAGCGACGTCCTCACGATCATCTTCGAGGCGCACGTCGACGAGGACGCGATGGTCCAAGCGTTCGAGGACGCCGGCATGCTCGACTACGTCCACACGCAAGCGCTCGGCGCGCCGTGGCCGACCTTGCGCGCGATGATCGAGAGCGGCCGTCGGCTCGTCGTGTTCACAGAGAGCCCCGATGTCTCCGTCCCCTGGTATCACTACGCCTACGCGTACACCTGGGACAACGACTACGCCGCGATGACCGCCGCCGACTTCGACTGCGTGCCGAACCGCGGCGACGCGTCGAACGCGATCTTCACGCTCAACCACTTCCTCACCGCCCCGCTGGCCTCGCGGATGCTCGCCGAGATGGTCAACCACGACCCCGAGCTGAGCGCGCACGTCGATCGCTGCACCACAGAAGCGGGCCGCATCCCCAACTTCGTCGCCCTCGACTTCTATGACGACTCGGATCTGTTCGTGGTCGTCGACCGGCTCAACGGGCTCTGATCGCACTCCGTTCGCAGGTTGGTCCCGACGTCGAGCTCGGCGCTGACCGCCAACGTACGTTGCTCGCTCAAGGTGGTTCCGCGCCGCGACCGCGTCGTGTAGTCTGATCCTTCGTGGCGGCCCCGACGCTCCGTGCCTATGAGAAGGCCCTCCGCGAAGAGCTGACGCGGCTCCTCGGTGGACTGGGCGCCACGCCCGTGCGCACCAGCTGGGGCCCAGCGATGCAGTGGTCGTTCGATTGGGGCTGGGGCCGACTCGTGGGGGTCGCCGCCAATCCGGTCGGCGGACGGAGCTTCGTGAGTTACAGCGTACGCGTCCGCGATGAGCGGACCGACGCCATCAAGGTCGCGCGAGGGATCGAGCGGCCGGAGCGCGCGGATTCGCTGGAGACGGCGGTGTTCGATGCGGCCGCGCTGCTGGCGGGCCGGCCCGTTCCACCGGCCGCGCAGGAGCCACATGGCATCGACGTGGATGGACTCCTCGGCGTGGGCGCGGCGGTCGCCCGGTGGCACGCCGCGGTCGGTGGAGAGATCGTCGCGACGCTCATGAGCTGGCAGGACCGCGGGCTCTTTCTGGAGCGCCTCGTCGAGCAGACCATCGCGAGGGCCGCGAGTCCGTATGTCGATGCGGTCGAACTCGCGACGGTGTCCGTCGTGGCGCGCGAAGCCGCTCTGGATGTGTGGGGGGACGAGCTCGCGAGCCTGGCGCGAGCCGCTTCGAGATCACCCGTCCGAATCGGCGGGATCCGTCCGAGGTAGTCCACTGGCGGCGAGAGTCTGACCGCTCTTCGGACGCCGTCCGACTCGCTGCGGTGCTCTCGTCCCCCCTGCGAGCACCCTCCTGACGGTGGCGCGGACGACTTCCAGCACGTTTAGCACGGGGTCCGGCCGTCATCTCGACGTACAGCATACACGTCGACGGCTGCGCCGGTCTCGAACGCACCGAGGTCGCCTAGCGTCTGTGCTCAGGCAGGTGGGTCGGAGCCCCGAGGGCGACCCCGACGGCGAGAGTCTCCGCGGCCCGCGGGGGATCCGTCCGAGGTAGTCCACCGGCGGCAAGAGTCTGACCGCTCTTCGGACGCCGTCCGACTCGCTGCGGTGCTCTCGTCCCCGCTGCAGCACCCTCCTGACGGTGGCGCTGACGAGTTCGAGGCACGTTGAGCACGGGGTCCGGCCGTCATCTCGACGTACAGCATACACGTCGACGGCTGCGTCGGTCTCGAACGCACCGAGGTCGCCTCGCGTCTGAGCTCAGGCAGGTGGGTCGGAGCCCCGAGGGCGACCGCGGCGACGGTCGCGGAGCTGAACGGTGCGCGAGGCGGCGTTCGGACCCGCGCGCTCTTCGTCGGTCGGCGACTGGAATCGATGGCGAACGC
>JBFWYI010000050.1:0-72255 GCA_050186575.1 Sandaracinaceae bacterium
ATGCATCATCCCCTCCAACAAACACAAGTGGGGCTGGGGCCCCACGCGCGAGGGCGCAGCGCGAAGCGGCGAAGCGGATGCGCGGAGCGTCGAAGACGCGGAGGAAGAGCCGGCCAACGCGAAGCGGCAAAGCGGATGCGCGGAGCGTCAAAGACGCGGAGGAAAAGCCGGCCAACGCGAAGCGGGCAAGTGGGGCTGGGGCCCCACGCGCGAGCGCGCAGCGCGGAGCGTGACGCGCGAAGCTCGGAGCGTCGAAGACGCGTAGAGCGAAGTGCGGCACGCGCAGCGCGAAGCGGAGTTGGGAGGGGGGCCCCATTGGGCTCCGCCCAATGGGGGGAGGGGATGCATCATCCCCTCCAAAAACTCAGTTCGACCTGGGGCCGCGGCGGACCACCGCGTCCGCGAGCGCCATCGCCGCGTCGGCGTCCTTGCCGGCGCTCACCGCCGCGACCACGAGCTGCTCCCAGAACGTGCCGGCCTCCATCGGCCCGGCGCCGAAGCGCGGCGGAGGCGAGGTCGCGGGACCGGGTGAGTGCTGCTGCGGGATCCCCGGCGACGAGGGCGAGCCGATGTTGCCCGAACCCACGTTGCCCGAACCCACATTGCCCGAACCCACATGGCCAGGGCCGCCATGGCTGGACACGACGCGCGGCGACGGCGAGCCGTTGTCAGCTCCGGAAGGTTCCTTGTCGAGATCGAAGTTGTCGGCGCCGGGCGAGCTCACCGACCCGCCCATCATCGGGCTGGGCGCGGGCGAAGCCATCGCGGGGCTCGGCGTCGGCGCGGGCGCCGGACGCGCGGGGAGCGGCGGCGGAGCGGAGTGACGCGCGGCGGGCATCGGCGCGGGTGCCGGCGCGGGCGCCATCGGCGCGGGCATCGGTGCCGGCGCGGGCGCGACCGGGGCGGGCATCGGTGCCGGCATCGGAGCGGGTGCCGGCGCGGGCGCCATCGGCTGCGGCGCGGGCGCCGACGGAGCGGGCATGGGATCGGGCATCGGAGCTGGCCCACCGTCCGAGCCGGCCCTGTCCCCCATCCCCGACGCGGCGCCTTCCTCGAGCGTGAGGATGAAGTCGCCGATGTAGATCTTGTCGCCCGCCTTCACGACGAGCGGCGACGTGATCTTACGTCCGTTGACGTAGGTGCCGTTCGTGGACTTGAGGTCGACGACGATGAAGCGGTTGTCCTTCAGGACGATCCGCGAGTGCCGCTTCGACACGTTGCCCTTGGGCAGGATGATGTCGTTGCCCTGGACGCGGCCGATCGTCACTTCGTTCTTGTCGAAGTCCAAGCGTCGCTGGGCGCCACCCTTCTCCGTGATGACAACTGCGAACATGGGCTCCTCTGTCCTCCGCGGGACCTCTGGTTCTCGACGAGAACGGCGTGGAACGGCGGTCGTGCTTCTAGCACCGCTCCGTGGGCCTCGCATTGAACCGGCTCCGGGGCGTTTTCGTCAAGCAGTTTGCACGCTTTTGCGCCGCGGTCCGCCCCTTTGAACGGCTAGTCGGCGGGCTCGAGGACGAGCGGGATCCGCACCGTCGACTCCGACGGGCCGAGGGGAAACCGCAGCCGCTGCGCCTCGGCGGCGACACAAACGCTGCCCGGTCCCGCGCGCTCGACCACCACGTCCCGCACCTCTCCGTTGGGTTTGATCGTGAGCGCCAGCGTGACCCGAACGGGGACCGGGGGCGCGGCCCGGCGGTCGATGCAGCCCAGGAACTGGGCACGATGGTCGGCCACGACGCGCGTGATCGCGGCGAGGGTCCGCTCCGGCGGCGGACGCCGAGGCGGGCGATCCCCGCCGCCCGCCGCACGCCAGGTCGGGTCGTCGGAGTCCGGTTTGGCGACGGCATCGGACTCGGAGGCGTCCCGTTCGTCCGGCGGCACTTCGTCGGACCGACCCTCCTCCGCCGTGTCGCGGATCGGGATCCGACCCGCGACCGGCGCCTCGTCATGCCCTCCGACCCACGCCGCGATCGCGACGAGCACCACGGCGGCGACCGCGACCGCCAGCCGCCACGACGCCGGTGAGGACATCGGAGGCGCGGCCTCGCGACCGGGCAGCGCCGTACGGACGCGCGCGCGCACGTCGGGAGGCAACCCTCGCGGCGCCGCGAGCGCGCGCGTCACCTCGGCCAGCCGCGCCCCGTCCGCACCGCCGCCACCATCGAGGAGGCGCACCGGATCGTCGCTCATCGGTCGACCCCTTCCCGCGCGAGCGCATCGGTCAGCTCGCGCCGCGCCGCATGCAAGCGCGAGTGAACCGTCCCCACCGGCACCCCGAGCTGTTCCGCGATCTCTCGCCCGCTGAGCCCCTCGACCTCGAACATCACGAACACCGCACGCTTCTCCGGATCGAGCGCCTCGAGCATCCGCAGCCCGCGCTCGCGCGCTCGCCGTGACTCCACCTCGGCGTCGGGCAGCCGCGCGTCCACCGAGTCGACGTCGCGGTCCATGAGCCGCTCCAGCCGCCGGAACGCGCGCCGCCGGTAGTTGCGCGCGAGCCCGAGACAGATCCCCCAGATCCACGCGCGCACCGGCCGCCCCGCGTCGTAGTCGGCGCGCCGTCGGTGCACGACGAGGAAGACCTCCTGCAACAGATCCGCGAGGTCCCGATCCGCCACCCCGAGCCGCGCGAGGCTCCGCCACGCGAAGTCCGCGTGCGCTTCGTACACGGCATCGAGATCGAGGTGATCCACGGCGGTGAGGACGAGCGGCGAGCCGAGCGTGCGGGCCACGGGTCCTATTGTGGACTGGCCCCGCCGATCTTCACCACGCGCGGAGCGGAGCCGCGGAGCGGAGTTGGGAGGGGCTCCGCGCGATTCACGCGCGCGCGGGGCGAGGGACGCATCATCCCCTCCAGTTACTCGAGCAGCTCGAGACCGGCGGGCAAGCTCTCGCCGAACAGCCGGCGCTCGTCGGCCGCCTCGAGCCGCGTCACCTCGCGCACCATCGCGACCCAGCTCGCCGGGGCGCCCATCACCTCGAGGCGCGACGCGACCTTCGCGCGCACCTCCTCGTCGAGGTCGCGCTCGCGATCGCCGCTCATCCGGCTGAGCATCGTCGCCGCGAACGCCGCGTTCTCGCTCGCGCGCCAGTCCACCGCGAGCACCGCGTCGAGCCACGCGCGGGCCCGCTCGCGCGGCGCGACGTTGTGCGCGCTCCCGTAGAACGGCATCCGCGAGCCGAGGCGGCCGATCGCCCAGTACGAGTAGTCGCCGTCCATGTCCTTCTTCTTGCGCGCGACGAGCCAATCGCCGACCTCCGCCTTCTTCGCCGCGGGCACCCGCTCGAGCGAGCCGGCGAGCCGGATCATGTCGTCCACCCCCTGCGCACGGACGCCCTTGGGACGCGGGCGCGGTCGCGCGGACGGCGGTTGGAGGTACCACTCGATCGAGTCGAGCAACGCGACTTGCTGCGCTTCATCGAGCCCGCCCGCGACGCGGCGCCACATCGTCCACCACTCGCTCCACACCTGCGCCTCCGGAGCGAACTGGACGCCGGCGTCGAAGATCGCGAAGAGCTGCTTGATCCGCCAGTCGTCGAGCGGGTAGCCGAACCCCGGCCGCAAGCAATACCCGGTCAGGTTGAACCACACGCGCTCGTGATCCGCGCTCCGCCGCCGCCGCTTCATCCCCGCGAGCAGCGCGCCGAACAGCTCGCGCAAGAGCGGCGTGTTCCACGTCTCGCGCGGCCCGATCCGCTTCTCGAGATCCGCGCGAAGCGTCTTGACGGGCTTCTGCCCCTCCGCCTGCCCCGAGCTCTTGCCGAACACCGCTTTGATCAGGTCGGTCGCTTCGCCGAAGCGCGGGTGGAGCTGCGTCACCTTCGTCGCCGCCACGCTCTTGTCGCCGCCGCCGCGCAAGACGAGCTCGAGCTTCCAGCGCTTCTGTGCGCCCTCCGCCGCCACGCAGCTCAGCTCGACGGTGCCGACCTCCGTGAGCGCGCTGCTCACCCGCACTGGGATCTGCGCGCCCGCGCGCCCCGAGTCGTCCTCGAGCACCGCGGCGAGCGGCGGCAGGTCCTTGAACGCGCCCTCGTCGAGATCCACGAGGTCCCCGGCACGATGCAACACGGCTTCCCCGGTGCTCGACGCGAGCGGGAAGCGCACCGGTTCTCCGAGCTTGAGCGAGAACGTCCGCGCCTTGAGCGTGACCTCCTCGCCCTCCTCCGCGCCGCGCGGGAGGATGCACACTCCTTTTCGAGGCGCGTCTTTCTGCGGGAGCACGAGGTAGTAGCTCCGCGCCGAGCCGCCGCCGATCCGCACGCCGATCCCGCGCCGCGCCAGCCCATACGCCACCGCGCCGCGCGCCACCGCGAGCTCGGGCGCGGGGTTCTCGAGCTGCAAGGGGAGCTGACCGCCGCGCCAGTCGCCGACCACCTCGAGCATGCGCGTCTCGAGCGCGCGCCCCTTGAAGACGCCGCCGTTGAGCAACACCGCGTCCGGGATCGCCGGCTTGCCGGCTTCGAGCTCGCCGTCGCCCCACGCCTCGCGCGCCACGTCCTGGTGACGATCGAGGAACGCCGCCACGTGCTTGGTCACCGCCGCGTCGGCCACGTAGGGCAGACCGAACTCCACGATCGCGGCGCGCTTCTTCTGCGGGTGCTCGCCGTACGCGACCTTCGGGAAGAACCCATCGCGGATCCGCGCGTGCACGTGCTCGCGCTCGAGCGTCGCGGAGAGCGAGCCGCCGATGAGCTTGCGCCCGCTGCCGAGCACGGTGACCCGCGCCTCCTCCGGCGCGTCCTCCGCGAGCAGCCGCTCCTTCGCCGTCCGGCACTGCTGGATGAGCTGGCTGAACCGCGCCGCGTCGAGCTTGTCCTTACCGCCGATCCGCGCCTCCGCGTCATGCGCGAGCGCGAGATCCATATTGTCGCCGCCGAGCATCAGGTGATCGCCGACCGCCACGCGGGTCAGCCGCGGGCCGCTCTCGCGCAGCTCCACCTGGATGAGCGTGAGGTCGGTCGTCCCGCCGCCGACGTCGACGACGAGCGCGAGGTGCATCTTCGAGACGAGCTCGTCGATCTCGTCCTCGTGCCGCCCGAGCCAGTCGTAGAACGCGGCCTGCGGCTCCTCGAGCAGCCGCACGCTCTCGAGCCCCGCGTCCCTCGCCGCGCGCAGCGTGAGCGCGCGCGCGCCCTCGTCGAACGACGCCGGCACCGTCAACACGACGCTCTGCGTCTCGATCGGGTCGTCCTCGAAGCGGTGGTTCCACGCGTCGCACACGTGCGCGAGATAACTTGCGCTCGCGGCGACCGGGCTGACCTTGGGCACCTCGTCCGGCGCGCCCCACGGCAGGATCGCGGCGGTGCGATCGACGTCGGGGTGCGACAGCCAGCTCTTCGCGCTCGCCACGAGCCGGCCCGGCACCTTCGCGCCGAGCTCACGCGCGAGCTGCCCCACGATGCCGTTTGGAATCCCTTTGAGCTCCCGCGGGTGCCACGGCAGCGACAGGTCCGACGCGCTCAGCTCGCCGTCCGCCGGGTGATAGCGGAGCGAGTGGAGCAGCGGCCGTCCGTCGATCTCGCCCGGCGCGACCAGTTGATCGATCGCGAGCTCCTGGATCGCCGAGCCGGGCCGGAGCGTGTCGACGTACGCGACCACGGTGTGCGTCGTCCCGAGATCGATGCCGACGATGTAGCGGGAGTCCTTCTTCGCCATGGACGGGCGCCGAGTATTGGCGCGGTCGAGCCGGCGCGCCAATGGGTCGTGGGAGGCTCGGTCGCCTCGCGCGCAGAAGCGGTGACAGACGCGGCCGTCCGCCTCGATCATCCTCTCGAGCATGTCGTACGCGCACCGCTCGCCGGGCATCCTCTCGATCCTCGTCCTCGTCATCGCGTGTGAGACCCCGATGACGTCGGAGTGCCCGACCCCGCCGTGCGCGGAGGTCGACGCGGGGTCTCGCGCGGACGGCGGCGCGCGCGAGGACGACGCGGGTGAGTCGCCGCCGGGCGACGCCGCCGTCGCGACCGACGCCGGACCCCAGCCCGACGAGACCTGCGCGACCGATCCCGTCGACGGCGTCGTGAGCGACGACGGGACGCCGAGCATCGAGCCGACGTTCCACTCCGCGGGCCTCTACTGGAAGCCCGCCGCGGGCGCAGCCGACGTCGCGTGCCACGTCGAGGTCCGTCGCCGCGGCGAGTGCACGTGGCGGGGCGCGCAGGATCTCTGGTTCGATCCCAACGACCACGCCTCGAACGGCGGTCCGGCCGAGCGGACTCACGAGTATCGAGGAAGCCTCCTCGACCTCGTGCCCGGCGTCGCCTACGAGGTGCGCCTCACGCTCGAAGACGGCACGCGCGCGAGCCTCCCGTTCACGACGTGGTCGGAGGACTTCCCGATCGCGCGCACGGTGGTGGTCGACGCGACGCGCGATGCGACGCTGGTGATCGACGAGGGCGGGAGCGCGGAGACGGGGTACGTCCTCTACGTCGCCGCGGACGGCGGCTCGACGATCGACGTCGGCACGCGCGAGGAGAACGGGGTCGAGGTCGACGCGTCGTGGGTCATCGTGCGCGGCCTGACGGTGCGCGGCGGGACGGCGAACGGCATCCGGCTCGGCGCGGTGGACCACGTCGTCATCGAAGCGTGCGACGTGTCGGGCTGGGGCTCGGTGGTCACGAGCGGCCGCCTCGCCGGCTTCGGAAAGAACCTCCAGGCGGCGGTGTACTCGAGCGAGCCCTCGCTCTCGCACGTCGTCGTCCAGCGCAATCACCTGCACCACCCGAGGACCGACGCGAACAGTTGGGACGAGTTTGGCGCGTCCGACCACCCCGAGGGCCCGCAAGGCGTCGTGTTCCGCGACTCCTCGGGTCACCACGTCGTCCGCTACAACCGCATCGAGTCGGACGACGAGCACCGCTTCAACGACGGCATGGGCGAGGTCCACAACTTTAGTTACACCGGGTTCCCGGGCCGCGACTCCGACATCTACGGCAACCACGTCACCGACTGCTGGGACGACGCGATCGAGACGGAGGGCGCGAACATGAACGTCCGCGTGTTCGGCAACTACACCGACCGCACGTTCATCGCGCACGGCGCGGCCGGCCAGTCGGTCGGACCGTTTTATCTGTTCCGCAACGTCTCGGGTCGGTCGAACCGCGGCGCGCCCGAGCACGGCACCGAGGATCGCGAGGGCTCGTTCGTGAAGATCGGCTCGAGCCCCGCGCTCAGCGCGTTCGCCCGCGGCCGCATGTACATCTTCCACAACACCTCGACGATCCAGCCTGCGTACTTCCGATCCGGGATGAGCAGCACGCGCGGCATCCGCTACGCGGCGAGCGACAAGCACCAAGACGACATCGTCACGCGCAACAACCTCATGTTGTCCGTCGATCCGAGCTTCCCCACCGTCTACGACCCGAGCCTCAACCCGACGAACGACTTCGACTACGACCTCACGAACAGCCGCTTCGCGGTCGCCTCCGACCAAGAGTCGAACGGGACGATCGGCGCGACCGTCAGCTTCGCTTCCGAAGGCGACCTCGGGTGGCCCCTCGCCTCCGGTTCCCCCGGCTTCGACGACGCGCTCGTGCTCCCCGGCTTCAACGTCGGCGCGGCGCCCGACCGCGGCGCCTTCGAAGCCGGCGCCCCGGTGACCGGCTACGGCATGTCCGCCGACTGGACCCCGTGGTCGAGCTGGGTCTGGTCGCACTGAGCAAGACGCGCGCGCGGTTAGATGTCGTCGAAGACAGGGTCGCGCGGACAGAAGGCCCGTGGATCCACCTGGCTGGTTACGCGATCCAACAGCTGTTGATACGCGCGCCCCACTCCGTCTCGGGCCACAGCGCCACGTAGCAGCGCAGCAACGGAACCGTCCCCTCGTGCGCCCCGTGGTGATGCCGGGTGCACAGCAACACCAGGAGCTCCGGATCGTGTGTGCCGCCCTCCGCGCGCCCGACCGCGTGGTGCAGCTCCTCGTATGCCCGGTGCGTGCACCCGGGCACCGCGCACCGATGACCGTGCCGCTCGATCACCGCGCGACGCCGAAGCGCATCGTCCCGTCCGCGCACGCCGTCGACACCCTCGGCAGCGTCTCGAGCTGACGCGCCGTCGGTCTTCCAAACCGCGCGCCCCGATGTCGAGCACGCGCAGCGCGTACTCCGCGAACGAGCCGTACCCGAGGAGCCGCTCGACACCGACCTCGAAACCCCGCAGCAACCATCGGTTGATCACGAAGTCCTGCTGGTTCCGGTCGGCGGCCAACCCCCGGAGCGCTTCGTCGACCCGCTCGGCGGTCGCCGACCCCATGCTACAGATATGCAAGACGTATAGCGCAGCCGATCGAACCGGCAACTACTACTTCGACCTACACGCCACCGTTCGTGCCGCCGTGCGGTCGGCCATTCAGGGCAAACCGTTCGATGTGGGTCACATACCGTGCCCACGACGTTCGCCGTTCGTCGTTCGCCGTCGAACGACGGTGCAACGACGCGTACGTCGTTCGTCACTGACGGATCGGAGGTGACGATGGAAGCAGTTCGGAGGGCGGCGATCGCGCTGTGCGCGATCACGTGGATGAGCGCGTGCAACGGATCCGGCTCGGGGATCGATTATGGCGACGAGTGGTACGACGATGGCTCCTACGAGTACATCGCGTCCGAGCTGGTGGTCGAGGATGTCGCGATCACGGGGACGCTACGCGGGCAGCCGCTCGCGGTGCCGGCTGCGTTCGCGCCGATCGGCCAACGACTGGATCGCAGTGCGTACTTCACATTGACCAGCGCAGATTTCGAGGCGGATCCGGTGGTGACGGTGGAGGTCGACCTCTGCCCGATCGAGGACCTCGTCGGTCGTGGTCCGGCCGAAGCCGCCGAGCTCATGGAGTGGGTCAACTACATCGTGTGCATCGACGGCTGGTGCCACACCGCCGCGATCGACGAGGTCGAGGTGGAGGTGACACCGATGGACGACGACGCGCGTCGAGTACGCGCCCACGCGACATGGGACGAGGAGAACGACGTGGCGGTCGAGCTCCTCTATCGGATGGGTGAGCCGCTGCCCTGACGCCCGCCAGCCGCCCGCCGCGCAGCTCAGCGTGACGCGCGCGGGCGGCGTGGCGACGTCCGGACCGCCGGGGATCGCTGCGTACATCCGCACGTCGTGTTCCCCGCCGGCCACCCCGCGATCCGCGGTGCCGGGCGGGCGGCACGCGTGGAACACACGGTCGATGCCGCGCCCCGTCCAGCTCCCGCCGCGCGGTGCTCGAACCGTCCCGATGCGCGAAGCCGACCAGGCGGGCTCGGTCACCGTCGTCGACCACCGTCGTCGACCACCGTCGTCGACCACCGTCGTCGACCGAGGGTTGGCGCGCCCGCGATTCGATGCTGAGATGGACGCATGAAACTTGCTTTGTGGATCCTCCTCGCTCCGTTCTTCACCTGGCTGTCCGGCTGTACCTGCGGTGACCCGACGCCCATCGATGCGGGCGCGCGCGACGCGGGCGACGCGCGCGACGCGGGGCAGGGCGACGGAGGGACGGGCGACGCGGGCGGCATCGACGCGGGCGTGGACGCGGGCGCGTCCGACGCTGGCCCGCTCGCGTGTCGGTACGGGTGCAGACGACCGGTGCGCCTGGGCACGCCCTCCGAGGCGACGCTCACCGCTCTGCCGTTCGAAGCCAACGTGCACGTCGCCGAGCCGCTCCGGATCGGCCGACGAAACTTCTTTTCCTTCATCGCGGACAGTTGCTGCCGGACGACCGGCGGCGTGACCGACGAGTCGACGTCCGGGCTCGCGGTCGTGACGCCCAGCGGCGCGCTCACCCAGACGCTCGTGTCGGGACAGCCGGTCGCGGGTGTCGGAGCGCTGAGCACGCCGTTCGAGCGGGCTGGGCAACCCGTCTTCCTTCATCCCAACGGGGACTGGGCCACCGCCACGCCGGTCGACCCGGACACGTTGACGCCGGCCGCGGCGCTCGACATCACGGGCCTGAGCCTCTCCGACCCGCCCTTCAGCGCGCCATCGATCGTCACGCTCGACGACGGAACGATGCTGGTCCTGCAGGGCACCATGATGCGGCTGACGCACGTCGATGCGTCGTTCGCGCCGATGGCCGCGCCGATCGATCTGATGCTCGAGGCGCGCTTCGGCGTGCTGATCCCGACGTGCGACGGCATCGTCGCGCTGTTCGCTCAGCAAGGCGGCGCGCTCCTCTCGCTCGAGCTCGCCGCGGACGGAACGCCGACCGCCGCGACGCCGACGATGATCTCGGACGCGGCCGGCCCGGCGCCGCTCGACGTGCACGCGATCTGGGATGGCGAAGCGATCACGGTGGCGGGCGACGACCGCGTGCTCGAGCTGGACGCGCACGGCGCGGTGCTGCGCGAGACCGTGCTCGCGAACGTCCCGATCGCCGCGGTCGGGACCGAAGACGGGCTGGTGGTGGTCGAGAACGAGGCCGACGTCGCCCGGATCGTCCTGCGCGAGCGCGAGACCGGCCGGCTGCTCGCGACCCTGGGTCGGCTCCCTCAGCTCGCCGATGCGTTCGACGCGGCGTTCGGGGTGGGCGACGGATCGCTCGACGTGGTGCTCACCTCATTCAACACACGCTCGCGGCTGACCGTCGCCTCGATCGCGTGTGAGTGAGCCCCCGACGCCGTCGAGGACGAGCGCGGTCCACGTGACCGCGAGAGCGACCACGGGAGGACACCGCGCACCAAGCGCGAGCGCGAGCGTCCATCCGACGAGGCGTCGAGCTGCGAGCGGGCTCACCTCGTGGTGCGATCGACGACGATGAGCAGCCCGTCGAACGCGTCCCGCATGGCCCATGCACGTGCGGCCGAGGTGCTTTCCTGCCGAGCGATGGCACGACCCTCCCCGAGAGCGCGCACGGGACCTTGGCAGCTCGCGGGCAGATCGGACTCCAACCGTCGGGCCGCCGCTTCGTAGGTGCGGTAGCAGCCTTCGAAGTCGCCGTCGTTGTAGGCGGGGGCGCCGATGCTGATCGCCTCGTCGAGGCGCTCCCAGATCAGGCGACGAGCGTCCACTCCGCACCCGTCGAGGATCGACTCAGGGTGACGGGGGACGTGGCGCGTGATCGGCGGGAGCTCGTCGTTCGGACGCGCCGACGCGATCGATCCCACGACGAGGGGGACCGTGAGCAGGGCGAGCAGTAGGCATGTCTTCTTGATGTGTTCCATATCCTCAGCATTCGTAGGGGTACCAGGCGCACAGCACCGCGTAAGGGTCGAACCGGGCACACGTCCCGTCACAGCTCATGCAGTAGGGGTCCGCCGTACAGCTCGCACAGTCCGTGTGGGCCGCGCACTGCACGTCGACGTCGGGCTGACAGAGACCCGCGTAGCAGCTCGAGTTGCAGCACTCACCATCACTCGCACACTCCGCGCGATCCTCGAGACACACGAAGACCGGTGGAGCACACATCCCTGCTTGACAGGTCAAGTCCCCGGTGCAGACGTCCCCAGCGCAGCAGGCCTCGCCGTCCCTCCCGCACGGGGGGAGCTGGCAGGTCGCTCCTGCACACAAGAGATTCGAGCTGCATCGCGGAGCGTCCGCACAGCAGAGCTGACCGCGATCGCCGCACGACCCGCCGACGCGCTCGACGTCGATCACCGTCGTGTCCTCCGCCATCTCGACGATGGTGTTGCGGTCCACGATGTCCTCGCTCACGAGGTGTGGCTGGCGGATGGCCAGGAACCGCAGGAGCTCCGGGGGGAAAGCGCGGTACCGAAGGCGTGCGCTCACCCGGATCGGGCCGACGACGTCGCGCTCCGGCCAGGGCACGTCGTAGCGGACCTCGGTGGGCGTCAACATGTCGAGGGAATGGGCATTGTCCATGTGATCGGCGTTGAGCGGGTTGAGCACCGGCTCCCAGCTCCCGTCGGCGAGGATGCGGATGAACCGATTCGTGAAGCTCATCAGTCCGAGGTTCACCCCCTCCGCTCGCCGGTCGCGGTCCGGGCCGGGTATGTAGCTCGTATCGAACGTAGTCAGATCGATCTCGAAGTGGTGATTCTCGAGGTCCTCGTCATGGAGGTTGCCGTCGGGCTCGCGCTCGCCGGTCTCCGGGTGCGCGCGATCGTGAAGCACCCCGGACTCGTAGATCACGCCGACGTCGTCCATCACCCTCAGCTCGACCCACACTTCGCGCTCCTGCGAGAACCCGGAGGGCACGCGGTGGCCGGCTCCGACGTTCTCGAGGATCATCCGGATCGGGATGCTCGTCGCGTCGGCACCGATCGCGTCGGCCGTAGGCTCTAGCGTCAAGGTGACTGCCGCCCCGATCATCTGCTCGCGCCGTTGCTGTTGACCCAGCGGGTAGCCGAAGGTGTCCATCCGTGTCGTGTCGACGTTCGGGAAGCGGGGGTCGTCCATGAAGGGGATTGTGACGGCGGTGAACGCGTGGATCGCATGCTCGCGCTCCGGTGCGTCCTCGTCGCCCGCCACCCGGATCCGTGGCCGCACGCCCGGATCGGTCTGGGGGTACAGCGACATGTGGCAGTCCTGACAGGTGACCACACGTCCGTAAGGATTGTTGTCGGTGGCGTAGGGTCCCGATCGCCACTCGGTGAACAGGTTCTCGAGCCGCTGGAAGGGCTCGTCGGTGATCGGATCGCGAACGGGGATCCGCACGTCGTGGCAGCTCCCGCAGAACTCGGCGGAGCGGAGGAACCCGGACGGACGTGCCTCGTGATAGGTGTTCGCTTCCGCACCGGGGAACGGTCCGTACTTCGTGTCGGTCGGCGCAAACCTGAGCGACATGTTCGCGATGCCGTCGCCGAGCGGGCTGTGGTCCAGGTCCGGCTCGCTCACCGAGTGGCAGAAGTCGCAGCTCAACCCTTCCCGACTGAGCTCAGAGAGATGATCGCGGGCGGGCACGCTGAGGTTCGCGCTGAACGGCGGGAGCTCCTCGTTGTAGGCGGCGGTCGGGGAGTGACATCCCACGCAGAAGTTCGGGTTGTCGGAGTCCGCCGCGAACGCGCCCTCGCTGAGCTGTTCGAGGGTGAGCTCGAGGGCGTTGAAGACCGGGCTCATGGCCCCGTAGTGCATGATCGAGCCCTGCCACTCGCGGAAGTGGACCGGATGGCAGGTCTGACAGTCTCGAGGCTGTCCGAACGAGGCCTCCGGATCGTGTTGCGCGGGACGGAACGCCTCGTCGCCCATGCACCCGGCGAGGCCGAGCATGGCGGTCGCCGTGAACATCGGCGGCAACGCGAGGAGGAGGCGAGGACACGGTCCAGCGAGGCGGCTCGCTCGGTACGTCCGGTAGAGAGAGGATCGCATCTGATTCATTCCCCGTGGGGCACGACAGAGCCCTCGTTCGCCCCACGTCGACACAGCGACGCCCAAGAACGAGGGCCCCAACGAAAGCACGCTATTCAGCGCACTCTTCGGGTGGCCGTCAGTCGCGCGGCTTCATGAACTGACCAACCGGTCACGTCAACTGAAATCATGTCCATCGGGTCATGATATTTCGGTGGCGGTCAGCGGGCCGCGTGCCCGCTTCTGCCGTCGTGACCCTCTACCGGAACAGCCCTCGGTGCTTTGAGGACAGGACGCGCGAGAACGCGGCCGTCGAGATCGACGGAAGATCGCTATGGATAGTCCTCTTGCGTCGAACCGTGCGTCGACGAGGCTTCCGTCGGGAGGCGCCACGAGGCATCCTCGCTCGATGCGCCGTGAAGCCTGGTGTCTATGCGCGTTGCTCAGCGTCGTCGGGTGCGGCTACCGAACGCCGCCCGCCCGGACGGAGGCGAGTGGCTGGGGGGCGCCGGCGCAGAGCAGGACATTCGAGGGATCGGGCGGGGGCAGACGCTCGAGCAGCTCCGCCGAGGTTCACGACATCCGACTGTCCGACGGCACGGCGGTCGTGTTCGCCGAGCTGACGCAAGGCGCGCTGTCCGTGTTCCTCGGATCGGCGCCCGCGATGGCGCCGAGAAGCGCGACGACGAGCCGTCAGACCTGGGCGAGCAACCAAAGGACGGCGCCGCCGAGCAGGCAGAACAGCGGGACGACGATCGCGAGCACGACCACGACGACCGTCATCGACTGCGTCTTCGCGAGGCTGGTCGCGCCGAGCCGCCCGTGCGCCTCCTCGACCGGCAAGCTGAGCAGGCTCGCGTCCGGTCGCAGCTGATCGAGCGCGGCGAGCAGCGTCTGGAACGACGGGGCGCCGACGTCCACCATCCAGGTGTCCCGGCGAGGGGTGCCGTCGGGATCCTGCCACGACAGCAAGAATTGCGAAGGCCCAGCGCCGCGATCCCCGCCCATGAGGCTCCTGTACCGATAGGAGATCGCGTAGAACCCCTTCAGCGCCGGCACCGGCACGGTGACCGACAGCCCGCCGCCGAGCAGGCCCTTGCTCTCGCGCCGGAGCACCTCCGGCGTCAGCGTGATGACCTGGCCGATCCCTTGCGGGGTGCGCTCATCGTGTATCCACACGCTCATCGCGCGATTCTACGCCTCCTCCGGCGGCCTCTCCCCGCGACGTGCTCCTCACGCAGACGCGATCGGAACACCGCGCGAGCATGCGCGAGATCCTCTCTCTCGAGCTCTACGAAGACCGACCCATCTCCTCCTTCGCAAGCTCAACCCTGTTCCCGCCCCCACCCGTGGCCGCGGAGCCGCTCGCATACGTCGATGCGGTATGCGCTGTAGAACCGCTCGCGACCGAGCCGCTGCGCCTCGCGATGCTCGGGGTGCTCGAGCCACGCGCGCTGCTGCTCCATCGTCTCGAACTCCACGACGCTCACGCGCTCGCCGTCGTCGGCGACGAACGTCTTGATCGCGACGAAGCCCGGCATGGTGTGCGCGAGCGCGTCGATGTGCGCGGCGACGTCCAGGTACTCGGTGAGGTGCTCCTCGCGCAATCGCGAGCGGAACACGGTGACGATCACGGCGCGTCGGTCCCGTCGCTCGCGCGCACGTCGAGCTCGACCTTCCACGCTTCGCCGCCGGCGCGGGGGACCGCCTCGAGGCGCAGCGTGCCGACCTCGGTGACCGAGGCGCGGAGGCGCACCGGGACGATGTCGCCCTCGGGACGATCCTCGGCCGGGAGCGTCGCGGCGATCTCGGGGAGCTCCTCGAGCTCGTCGTCGCTCCAGCGCTCGAGCACGGTGCCGACCGCGTCGTCGCGGCGGACGCTGCTACCAAAGAAACGGAAGCTGACGGGCTCGCCGACCACGAGGCCGAGCTCCTGGGGCGCGGGCTCGCAGGTCGTCCCCTCCTCGATGCCGAACGGCGCGACGCACACCGCGCTGATCGGCGGCTCGAGGCCGGGCACCGCCGGCATCGCGGCTTCGACGCCGACGTAGTACGCCTGCGCGGTTCCGCCGCGGATGCGGACGCCCTTGCCGCGCCGGACGTACGCGTAGTACGCGGCGCCGCGCGCGACGGCGTGATCGAGGTGGGCGCCCTCGAGCACGCGCGCGTTGTCGGCGCCCTCCTTCTCGAGCCACGCGTCGAGCTGCTCTTTGACGCGCTCGAGCAGGAGCGGCGACTTGAAGACGCCGCCGTTGAAGAGGAGCGCGCTCGGGTGGAGGAACGTCGCCTTCGCGTTCACCTCGCGCGTGAAGCCCTCGATGCCGTCGGTCGCGTCCTTTTGCTTGGTGAGGAACGCGGCGATGTGGCGCGTGATCCCGGCGTCCTGCGCAT
This sequence comes from Sandaracinaceae bacterium, assembly GCA_050186575.1. Lineage (GTDB taxonomy): Bacteria > Myxococcota_A > Polyangia > Polyangiales > Sandaracinaceae > JAUHXR01. The sequence continues at coordinate 15,620 of JBFWYI010000050.1, forward strand.
ACGGCAAGCCGAGCTGGGTGAGCGCGGCGCGCGCGCGACTCTTCGGGCGATCGGTGACCTCGGCGCGCGGGAAGAAGCCGTCCACCAGGATGGCCTCGAGCTCCTTTCGGGTGAGCTCGCTCTTGATCGAGCCGCCGATCAGCTTGCTCCCACGGCTCGGGACGACGAGCGGCGCCGCCTCGACGCTCGCGTCGGCCAGCATCTGCTCCTTCGCGACGCGGCAGCCGTGGGTCAGCGCGATGATCTGCCAGCCGTCGAGCGTGGTTCCGCCCGCCTCGATCTTGGCGCGCACGGTCATCGCGAGCGCGAGATCCATGTTGTCGCCGCCGAGCAGGATGTGATCGCCGACCGCGACGCGGACGAGCTCGAGGGTGCCTTCGCGCTCGGCCACCGCGATGAGCGACAGATCCGTGGTGCCGCCGCCGACGTCGACGACGAGGATCACGTCGCCGACCTCGACCTGGTCGCGCCATCCGCCGTCGCTCCCCTGGATCCAGGAGTACAACGCGGCTTGCGGCTCTTCGAGCAGCACCATGTTGTCGAGGCCCGCGTCGCGCGCCGCCTCCGCCGTGAGCTCGCGCGCGGCCGGATCGAAGCTCGCCGGCACGGTGATGACGAGGTCCTGCTCTTCGAGCGGCGCGTCCGGGTGCTTCTCGTCCCACGCGCTCTTCAGGTGCTCGAGGTAGAGCGCCGACGCGGCGAGCGGCGAGATCTTGTCGACCTCGTCCGGCGCGCCGGCCGGCAAGATCGGCGCGAGGCGATCCACGCCGCCGTGGCAGAGCCAGCTCTTCGCGCTCGAGACCACGCGGATCGCCGTCTTCTGGCCGAGCGCGCGCGCGACCTCGCCGACTCCCGCCGCCGGCGCCCCGTCCCATGGCAACGTGAGCGCGCCGTCCGCGAGCTCGCCCTCGGCCGGCAGGTACGCGAACGACGGCAGGAGCTCGCGCGCCTCGATGCTGCCCGGGCTCACCACCTGCGGGATCGCGAGCATGTGCTGCGCGACCTCCTCGCCCTCGCTCAGATCGAGGTCCACGTACGACAACGCGCAGTGCGTCGTCCCGAGATCGATCCCGACCGCATAGCTCGGCTCGTCGCTCACGTGGGACCTCTCAGAGCTCCACTTCGGCCGGCGCGAGGATCGACGCGTCGTGACCCTCGCTCATCTTCGGGAGGCTCACCTTGGTGACCTTCCAGCCGCGGTGGGTGAGCTCGCCCTTGTAAGGCGGCTCGCCGACCACGTTGCCGGTGAGGCGGATCCTCTTCGCGTCGAAGCCCGCCTCGACGGTGACCTTCGTGCCCTCGTCCTTCTCGTGCACCGGCTCGATCGTGAAGTGCTCGTCGATCGCCTTCTTCGTGCCCTCGTGGACGACGCGCGCGGCGGCACCGATCTGCTCGTCGCTGAAACCCTGCACGTCTTCTTGCAGGAAGTCGATGAAGCGACCCTCGCGCTGCAAGAGCGCCAAGAGCTGGAGCGCCGCGTCGGGGCCCGCCTCGCGGAGGACCGGCGCGGGCTTCTTCTCCTTCACCTTCTTCTTCTTGGGCTCGGGCGCCGGCTCTTCTTTCGGAGGCGGCAGCGCGGGCTGTCCGTCGCGCAGGCGCACCACGCCGCGCGCGAACTCGCCGTCGAAGAGGGTGCGGAAGTACGCCACCCACGCGAGGAAGATGCGGGAGACGAACGAGGGTGCGGGGTCGCTCACGGGCGGGGTGCTAGCTCGATTCCCCGCCCGAGCAAAGCGCCCGCGATCAGAAGCCGGGGAGCAGCGCGCGGACGCGGGAGAGACCGGGCGAGAGCAGGTTCGTGCGGATCGCGCGCGCGGCCGGGCCGACCCCGGTGGGCAGCGCGCGGAAGACGATGTTGAGGTGCTCGTCGTCGCTCTCGATGCCGTGCATCGTGACGAGCGGGGTGATCACGCTGAGCGCCTGGCGGACGACCGGGTTCTCGCCGATGCGCGGCTCGCGCATCAGATCGAGGGTGAGCTTGTTGCCCGTCGCCTCCACGATCACCGGCGGAAGATCCATGTACTTGGCGAGCTCGCCCGGCTTGCTGAGGTCGAGCGCGCCCGAGCGGAGGAGCGCGGCGACCGGCGTGGTGGAGTCGCCGATGACCTCGACCCAGATCTCCTCGAGCCGCACGGTCATCCGGATCTGATCCGGGTCGAGCACGACGCGATCGATGTAGACGACCGCCGACGCGCGGACGGGCGTCTTCATCAGGTCGACGCTCGCCGTCACGCGCAGCCCCGGGGGGACCTCGGTGATCACGGGGTCTTGGATCTTGCCGCCCTTGGCCGCCTGCTCCATCAGCCAGCGGAGCGCGTCAACGGGGATTCCCGCGCGCAGGCCGACGAGGTTCCTCACCGCGCGACCGATCTCGGTGGGGTGACGCCGAAGGTATCCGGATGCCGCGCTCAATGCGCGCTGGGCGATCGACATAGGCGCGCAGGATAGCGCAATGGTCGGCCAGCCCCATCCATGAATTCGAGCCCGGGCGGGGCGCGATCGACCCTGGCGTGAGCGATGCCTCGGGTCCTCGGTTGACGGCCGCGCGCGGCCAGGGTTAATGGCCGCCATGACCGAGCCCGTCCGCCACGCCGATCTCGCGAACGCCATCCGCGCGCTCTCCATGGACGCCGTCCAGAAGGCGCGCTCGGGTCACCCCGGGATGCCGATGGGGATGGCCGACGTCGCGACCGTGCTGTTCGGGCGCTACCTGCGCTTCGATCCGAGCGCGCCGGACTGGCCGGGGCGCGACCGGTTCGTGCTCTCGGCGGGGCACGGCTCGATGCTCCTCTATTCGCTCCTCTACCTGACCGGCTACGAAGACATGACGCTCGATCAGATCGAGCGCTTCCGTCAGCTCGGGAGCCGCACCGCGGGGCACCCCGAGCACGGGCACGCGTCGGGCGTGGAGACGACGACCGGTCCGCTCGGGCAGGGGCTCGCGAACGCGGTCGGCATGGCCATCGCGGAGCGGCACCTCACCGCGCGCTTCGGCGACGTCGCCTCGCACCGCACCTACGCGGTGGTCGGCGACGGCTGCCTCATGGAGGGCATCAGCCACGAAGCCATCTCGATGGCCGGCCACCTGCAGCTCGCAAACCTCGTCGTCCTCTTCGACGACAACCACATCTCGATCGACGGGCCGACGAGCCTCGCGGTGAGCGACGATCAATGCGCGCGCTTCCAGGCGAGCGGCTGGCACGCCGACCGGTGCGACGGGCACGACCCCGAGGCGGTGGCGGCGGCGATCGAGCGCGCGCACGCGAGCGGCAAGCCGTCGATGATCGCGTGCCGCACCCACATCGGGTTCGGCGCGCCGACGAAGCAGGACACCGCGGACGCGCACGGCTCGCCGCTCGGCGACGAGGAGATCGCGGGCGCGCGGCAGAAGCTCGGCTGGTCGCACCCGCCGTTCGTGATCCCGCCTGCGATCCTCGAGGGGTGGCGCGCGATCGGTCGGCGCGGCAAGGCGGAGCGCGAAGCGTGGCAGGGCCGGCTCGACGCGCTGTCACCGACCGCGCGCGCGGCGTGGGATCGCGCGATGGCGGGCGGGGTGGGGACGGACCTCGACGCGCGCATCGTCGAGACCAAGCGCGCGTGGATGGCCGACGCCAAGCCGAAGGCGACGCGCAGCGCGAGCGGCGCGGTGCTCGACGCGATCGCGGGCGCGGTGCCCGAGCTGATCGGCGGCTCGGCGGACCTCACCGGGTCGAACAAGACGCGCGCCAAGGAGATGGGCGTGATGAGCGCGTCGAGCTACGCGCAACGTTACGTGCACTATGGCGTGCGCGAGCACGCGATGGCGGCGGCGATGAACGGGATGGCGCTCCACGGCGGCGTGATCCCCTACGGCGGCACGTTCCTCGTGTTCACCGACTACTGCCGGCCCGCGATCCGGCTGAGCGCGCTGATGGGTCAGCGCGTCATCTACGTGATGAGCCACGACTCGATCGGCCTCGGCGAGGACGGCCCGACCCATCAGCCGATCGAGCACCTCAGCGCGCTCCGCGCGATCCCGAACCTCCACGTGATGCGCCCCGCCGACGCGGTGGAGACGCTCGAGTGCTGGGAGCTCGCGCTGGTGCGCAAGGGACCGAGCGTGCTCGCGCTGACGCGGCAGGACGTGCCGCCGATCCGGACGAGCGGCGACCCGAGCATCAACCGCTGTCTCGAGGGCGGGTACGTCGTGGCCGGCGACGAGCACGCGCGCGACGTCACGCTCCTCGCGACGGGCAGCGAGGTGCACATCGCGATCGCGGCGCGGGACGTGCTCGCGGAGGACGGGATCGCGGCGACCGTGGTGTCGATGCCGTGCGTCGAGCGGTTCGCGATGCGGCCCGAGGCGGAGCGCCGCGCGGTGCTCGGGACGGCGCCGCGCGTGTCGATCGAGGCGGGCGTGACGTACGGCTGGGAGCGCTGGGTCGGCGACTCGGGCGGCTCGGTGGGCCTCGATCACTTCGGCGCGTCCGCGCCCTACGAGGTGCTCTACGAGCACTTCGGGCTCACCGCCGAGAAGCTCGCCGACGCCGCGCGCAGCCTCGTCCGAAGCTGATCCGGCCCATCCTCCGCCTTCGCGCCCCCGATCGTCCTCGTGCACGTGCACGTGCTTCGTGCACGTCCACGTACACGAACCCGACCGCCGATCTGACAGGACGGTGAAAGCCGCCCGCGCCCCGTCGAGGCCCCCTAGGGTGGAAGCCTCCGATTGCGGCCCCCGCCGCCGCGCCGGTACCCTTCCATCCAGGCGAAGTGCCCATCCTCACTCCGGAAGAGCGCGTCGGGACGATGGTGGCGGGCAAGTACCGCCTCAAGTCCATCATCGCCGTGGGCGGGATGGCCACGGTGTACGCCGGGCAACACGAGTGGACACACCGCGACGTCGCGGTGAAGATCCTCAACTACGAGCACGCCCGCAAGCCCGACATCGTGCGTCGCTTCCTCCAGGAGGCGCGCGCCACCGCGGGGCTCAAGCACCCGAACGTGGTCGACGTGCTCGACATGGGGCAGGACGCGGAGAGCGGCGTCTACCTCGTGCTCGAGCTCCTGCGCGGCAAGACGCTCAAGTCGTTCATGAGAAAGAAGCGCCTCGGGATCGACGAGACGCTCACGCTCTTGTTGCCGATCATCGACGCGCTCACGCTCGCGCACGAGCGCGGGATCGTCCACCGCGACCTCAAGCCCGACAACATCTTTCTCGCCGAAGAGAACGATCGCGTCACCCCGAAGCTCCTCGACTTCGGGATCGCCAAGGTGTTCGGCGGCGACTCCTCGCACACGCGCACCGGCGTGATGATCGGGACCCCGCGCTACATGGCGCCCGAGCAGGCGCGCGGCGAGCGCGACGTCGGGCCGACCGCGGACATCTGGTCGATCGGGATCGTCTTGTTCCGCGCGCTGGCGGGGCGGCTGCCGTTCCGCGCCGAGACCGCCGCCGCCACCCTCGCGATGGTGCTCACCGAGGAGGCGCCGAAGCTGTGCGACGTGGCGCCGAACCTCCCCCAGGTGATCGGCACCGCCGTCGATCGCGCGCTGAAGCGCGATCCCAAGGAGCGCTACGCGTCGATGCCCGAGCTGCGGAGCGCGCTCGTCGCGGCGGCCGAGGAGGCTCGCGCGCTGATGGAGGCGGACACGCCCCCGCTCGAGGAGGACGGCTACGAGGAGATCCCGGACTCCGACTCCGATCTGGTCTCCGCCGAGTCCGACATCTCCGCTGGCGCGGCGAGCGACTCGATCCAGCCGCTCGGGACGGACGATCTCAACCTCGCGCAGCTCCTCTCCGACGATCCGCACTCCGCAGACTTCGATGAGCTCCCGACCACGAACCGACCGTTCCAGGGCAGCGGCACCGCGTCGGTGCCGCCCCCGAGCTGGACGCCGCCGCCGAGCTGGACGCCGCCTCCGGAGTCCTCGACGGTCGGCGAGCCGGTGCGCCTCAAGCCCGCCACGGTGGCCGCGGGCGTCGGCGGATTCCTGCTCGTCTTGGCCTCGCTGATCGGCGCGGTGATCGTCTTGCTCCAGGGTCCCGATCCCACCCCCACCGCGGCGAGCCCGACCCACGTGACTCCCGCGCCCGACCCTGGGCCCGAGCCCGACGAGCTGGATCCCGCGGTCGACGAGCCGGAAGGCGACTGGCTCATCCCCGGCACGCCGGTCGATGAGCCTTCGCCGACACCCACCGCCGAAGACCATGCGAGCGCGGATCCGTCGATCGACGTTCCGGCGATCGACGATCCGCCGAGCGTGGATCGCGGGCCCGAGTCCGCGACGGAGCCCCCTCGGACGCAGCCGCGCACCGATGAGCCCCGCGGATCGTCTCCGGACCCGGCGAACGCCGGCGGGTCGCGGCGCTCCACCGAGTCGACGCGCTCGCGCTCCACCGGCACGTCGCATCCGGAACCGGAGAGCGATCCCGATCGAGCGGGCGCCCGACGGGATCCCCCGCGCGGCACCGGCGGCGCGCTGATCTTGCACTGACCGCGGCGCTGCCTCTCCGACTCGCGCGTCGACGCCGTCGATGCCTCATCATCGACAGCTCGTCGTCGACAGCTCGTCGTCGACAGCTCGTCGTCGGCAGCTCGTCGTCCGCAGCTCGTCGTCGAGACCAAGCTCGACCGGTCACGCGGGTCTTTGTCCTTGCTACGTGGAATGCGTGGGGTGTTCCGCTCATCTTCCCGTATCCTGAATCGGACCCTTGCGCTCTCGTCCCATTGCCCCGAGGTTGGACTGACGCCGATGAAGCACTCTCGATCGCTCGCCGCCCTTCTCCTGAGCCTGCTGATCCCTTGCGGCGCGAGCGCTCAAGATCTCTCGAGCGCGATGACCCGCCGGGCGGTGCGCGCCGCGGTGAAGATCACCGCCGAAGGCGAGCACGGCGAGACGTCGACCGGATCGGGAACGATCATCGACGCGCGCGGCTACATCCTCACGAACTTCCACGTCATCGGCCACACGCACCCCGGGCGCGGTGAGCCCGGTTCGTTCATCAGCGGCACCAACCGCGTGCGCATCGGCATCGTGAGCACCGCGCGCGAGACCGCGACGGAGCGCTACCTCGGTCAGGTGGTGCGCGCCGACGCGCGGCTCGATCTCGCGCTCGTCCGGATCATCACCGACCTCGCGGGCAACCCTCTCTCGCGCACGCAGCGTTTCCCGTTCATTCCGCTCTCCAGCACGTCGGGCCTGCGCCCCGGCACACGCCTCTTCGCGTTCGGGTTCCCGCTCGGCGTCTCGACGATCAACGTCACGAGCGGGGAGATGAGCGGCTTCCAGATGAACAGCCGCGACGAGGTCGCGTGGATCCGCACCGACGCGGAGTTCAATCCGGGCAACAGCGGCGGCATGCTCGTCGATCGCCAGGGTCGCCTCGTCGCGGTACCGACCGCCGTCTTGTCGGGGCGCGGCACGCTGGAGCCGATCGAGCTCGCGCGCCCCGTCGATCGCGTACCGCGCGAGTGGCTGCGCGCGCTGCGTCAGGGTCACATCGAGGACACCGTCGTCGAGGGCGTGCCCGAGCTACCCGCGCAGGGCGAGTACACCGACGAAGCGGTGGGCGACGGCGGCGCGTTCGATCGCCCCGAGATGCACTACTACCGCGTCCCGGCGGGCCGCCCACTCCGCATCGAAGTTGCGCCCGCGCTCTCGATCGGTCTCCTCACCCGAGACGGTCAGGTGATTCGCGAGGGCCGCGGCACGCTGCCGATCCTCAGCTCGGACCCGACCGGCGTGTTCCTCGGCATCCTCATCCCGCCGCGCTCCGAGTCCGGCGGCGGCACGCTCGCGATCCGCATCCGCATGCGACAAGCGCACGAAGGCTTGCCCGGCTGGGGCGGCCTCCCGCCGCCCGGTCAGCCGCAGCGCCCGACGCCGTGAGCTACGCTACCCGCCCGAGTAGTCCAGCTCGGGGCAGTGCCGCGCGACGAAGGGGAGCTCGAGGGGTGTCTCGATCACCACTCCCGTGGTGGCTCCGTCCGCCTGGCGGCGGAGGGTGTCCGCCTCCAGGACGCCGACGATCTCCCCCGTGACGAGGGGGTAGCCGAGCGGCGGTACCGCCGGGGCGTCTACCCGCACGTCAGGCAGATTTGCGATGCTCGTGGTCTCGACGGTCAACGACGCGGGGTCGTCGCTGATGAACATGGTCCGAGCGTTATGGAGCAAGGGCGGCACGATGGGGGAGAGCGACACCGCAAGCTCCGCGCCATCGACGACCTCGTCGGGGTCGATCTGACCGGTCGCGAGGAGGGGGTCACCTCCCGCGTCGAAGTAATAGAGTTTGAGAAACGTGCCGTCTCCTGGGTGGGGGTAGCTGGTGAGCACGCCGTAGCACACGTCGGCGATCGGAACGTCTCCGACGGTCTGGGGGGCGCACGAAGCGAGGACGAGAGAGCCGAACAAGATAAGCTTGCGCATGCCGCGCTGCGCGAGCACTTCTCATGCCAGCTTCCGACTGGACCGAGGCGCACCCCGACGACGTGCCACCCTGCGCCGGACCGGCAGCGGTCGCTGGTTGCGCCCCGCGGACCCGCGGGGCTCGGCTTGCCGTGCGACAGCGTGCCGCGCATCCTCGCGGCGTGCGAATGCCTCACGTCGCGTACGGAACGCCGCGCAAGCTCCCGCGCGCCAAGGACCTCATCGGTCGCGTGGTGGTGCTCGACATCGCGTTCGCCGCCGACTCGGGCAGCGCGACGTTCGAGTCGGTGACGAAGAAGCTCCTCGACGGCCTCGGCGATCGGCTCGCGATGTGGATCGATCACCACGATCACGCGCGCCACGCGGAGTTCGCGTCCGACCCGCGGTTCGTGCTCGCGACCAAGGCGCAGCACGGCGCGTGCCCGGAGATGGTGACCAAGGAGCGCGTGCTCGCGGCGGGACACGTCGACACCGTCCTTTGCCATATCGACTTCGACGGGCTCTGCGCGGCCGCCAAGTGGATCCGCGGCGGTGAGGAGCCCTACCCCGGCGCCGACGCCGACGCGCACGCGGTCGACACGCGCCTCGGCACGCCGTCGCCGCGCGGCGCCGCCATCGATCGCGCGCTCCGCGCCCGCCCGCACGACGATGGGCTCCGCGGGATCGTGGTCCGCTTCCTCGCCACCGGCGCGAGCGACACCGGGCTCTGGCAGCCGATCGCGACGGCGGCGAGCGAGCTCGAGTCGATGGAGGAGGAGGCGCGCCGGCTCGCGCGCGGCTACCGCATCGCCGATCACCCGCAGCGCACCGCGGAGGTCGCGCTCGTCGACGCGACGACGCGCCGGACGAGCTACGACAAGACGTATCTCTTGCTCCTCGGTCAGGAGCGCGCGCGCATCGCGGTGGTCTACGACAAGACGACCGTGACGTGCGCGGCCCGGTTCGACAGCGGCGTAAACCTGCTCGAGATGTTCGATCTCGAGGGCGGGATGCCGACCCGGGTGAGCGTCGCGCGCGACCGCCTCAAGGACGTGCTCGCGCGCCTCGGGGTGGCCGACCAGCTCGCCGTCGACTGATCGATGTCCGATCGAACGAGGCGCCGCGTCTACGTGGGGCTCGGATCGAGCGTGCACGATCCCTCGATCGCGTTCGTCGGCGACGACGGCGAGGTGCTCTTCGCCGAGGCGGTGGAGCGCGCGGCGGGGACCAAGCGGGCGTGGCACATGCCGCCCGACGATCCGATGCGGGTCGATCGTCTGCTCGATCGATACGCCCCGCGCGGCACCGCGGTCACCATCGCGCACAGCTGGGAGCGTCGGCGCTGGCGGGGGCCGCTCTTCCGCGCCGGCTACCTGATGTTCGGCGAGCGGCTCTCGCCGCTCTTGCGCCCGACCGCGCTCGGACAGATGAACGCGTTCGACGCGGCCGGCCTCCAACTCCGCTATCGGCTCCACGAGCGCGGCGACGAAGGGAGCGCGGTCGAGCGCCACTTCGATCACCACAGCACGCACGCGGCGTACGCGGCGATGGCGAGCGGGTGGACGCACGCGGCGTGCGCGGTGATCGACGCGAACGGCGAGCGCTCGAGCGAGTCGTTCTTCGCGTGGCGCGGAGGCAAGCTCGAGCCGCTCGGCGGCACGCGACGGAAGGCCTTCGGTAGGAACGGGAGCCTCGGCGCGTTCTACGCCGCGCTCACCGTCGCGTGCGGCTTCGATCCGATCCGCGGCGAAGAGTGGAAGGTGATGGGCCTCGCGCCCTACGGCGATCGCGACGAGCGCCTCTACCAGCGCCTCCGCGCGATGATGCACGTCGATGGCCTCCGCCTGCGCGGCGACAGCTACCGCGTGATCGACGAGCTCACCGCGATGCGCCGCACCGATCCCGACCCCCTCGCCGCCGCCGACCTCGCGCGCACGGGACAGATCGTGTTCGGCGAGTGGCTACAAGATCTCTTGCACGAGCTCCATCTCGCGTACCCGAGCGAGCGCCTGCTCTTGTGCGGCGGGTGCGCGCTCAACTCGTCGTTCAACGGCGAGGTCCTCGAGCGCACCCCGTTCCGCGAGCTGTTCGTCCCGTCCGCCCCCGCCGACGACGGCAACGCGATCGGCGCGGCGCGGCTCGCGCTGCTCGAGGATGATCCCCACGCGCCGTCGCCGCCGGCCCCGCTCTCGCCATTCCTCGGCAGCGCGCTGGAGCACGCCGAGATCGAGCTCACCCCGAGCGTGACCGGCGTCGACGCGGTGGCCGAGCGGGCGGCGCTGCTCCTGAGCGAATCGAAGATCGTCGCGGTCGCCCAGGGCCGGGCCGAGTTCGGTCCGCGCGCGCTCGGCAACCGATCGATCCTCGCCGACCCGCGCGACGGGGCGATCAAGGATCGCCTCAACGCGTCGGTGAAGCGGCGCGAGGGCTACCGCCCGTTCGCGCCGGCGGTCCTCCACGGGCACGGCGACGCCTGGTTCGAGCGCTACGCGTTCAGTCCGTACATGGAGCGCACACTCCCGGTGCGGCCTGAGATGCGAAGCAAGATCCCTGGCGTCGTTCATGTGGACGGAACCGGTCGCCTCCAGTCGGTCACCGCGGCGATGCACCCGAACCTCCACCGCATCCTCGCGCGCTTCTTCGCGCGGACCGGCGTCCCCGTGCTGCTGAACACGTCGTTCAACGTGATGGGCAAGCCGATCGTCCACTCCGTCGAGGACGCCCTCGGCGTGTTCTTCACGTCGGGCATCGACGCGCTGGTCATCGAGGATCGGCTCTACGAGAAGCCCGGCGTGTCGACGCGGCCCGCCTCCCAATAGATCGCCGACGATTCGCGCGACGCGTGTACGAGGACGAGGACGAGTACGTGCACGTGCACGAGCACGAGGACGTCGACACAGGCAAGTGAAGCACGGGTGGGAGCGCGCTCGGGTCCGTAGCGCAGGACCCGTGACCCGTGCTCTCTTGAGGACCCTCGCGGTCGGCAGTCGCCCGGTTCATGGCACCGTCCGGTGCCGTCACGATCGCGCGGCCGTCGGCCTCTGCTCAACCGGATTCCGCAACGATCTCGCGACGACAACACGTCATGAGATTTTCTCCTTGACGCGGTCGACGATCTCCGCGAGGTTGATTTCCTCGCTCCAGGGGTCGGGAGCGAAGCCGGAGCGATCTCGGTGCGTCCGCGATCGTAAGGAGAAATCCGTGTTCCAAACGCGATACAGGGGGGCATCGTGCCTCGGTGGCGGCGTCGCTGACGGCGGTCGCGTCGTTCATCCTCGTTCTCGCCTACACGACTCTCGCTCTCCACGCGACCGCGCAGGACGTCCCGGCTGACGACCGCGTCGACGGAGCGGACACCAACGCATCGGGCACCAACGCATCAGTGCCCAGCCTGCCCATGCCACCCGCGCACCCGGTGGCGCCTCGCTCCACGGTCGTCGACCCCGACCCGCGAACGCTGCGCCGGCCGGCGCTTGGCTACGAGCGCGACCCGAACGCCGACCACGTCGCCGGCTTCATGCGCACCTTGCGTGGCGAAGACGACTCCGGTCGCTCCGGGGTCGCCGCGGGCACCCGCCGACGCGTGGCGCTCGAGCGCGCCCGCCGCCTCGCTCCCTTCGACCTCGACTGGGGGCTGCGCTGATGCGACGGTGGATCATGCTCACCACAACCTCTCTTGCGCTCCTCGGCGCCTGCGCCCCGGACCCTGGCCCCGAGTCCTTCGTCCTCGACGCGCACACCACGCTCGTCGTCCAGCTCGCGGGCGTGGAGGCTCGCCGCACCGAAGAAAGCCGGGTCGCGTACACGCTCGGCGACCAGGTCCACGTCGCGATGCAGCGCATCGACCGCGAGGGTGCGCTCCCGCCCGACGAGCGCACGCCCACGACCGTCGCCGAAGCGCTGGTCCGTCGCGTCGAGCTGGGCGACGCCGAGGGCGAGCTCCGCATCGTCCCATGCGCGGTCCCGACGAGCTCTGCGTGGTCGGGAACGGCAACGTGCGTCGGCGGGTGGACGGCGATCGACGGAACCCGCTTTGCTCGGACCGGGTCGATCTTCCAAGTCGGCCAGCGGATCGTGTGGCTCGACGCGTCGGGGCCGGACGGACGCGAGGTCGCGCTCTCGGAGATCGCGACGAGCGCGCTCCGCTCGATGCGGAGGGCCGATGGATAGGCGTCGACACCTGCCCCTCCTCGCGCTCGCCGCGCTGTTCGTCGGGTGCGTCGAGACCCATGAGCGCCCGGACGCTACCGCGGACGCGGGCGCGATCGACGCGGGGCGTGCGGACGGCGCCACGCGCGACGGTGGCGTGCCGGACTCAGGCGCACCGGATGCCGGACGGAGCGACGGCGGTCGGGACGCGGGCTGGGACGCGTGCGTCGCGACGCTCGAGACGTGCGACGGAACCGACCAAGACTGCGATGGGATGGTCGACGAGGACTCCGACGCGACGTGCGTCGTCGCGAACGGGACCGGACGATGTGAGGCCGCGGAGTGCGTCATCGACACGTGCGATTCGACCCACGGCGATTGCGACGAGCTCTACGAGACCGGCTGCGAGGTCGAGACTGAGACCAGCGTCGCCGACTGTGGTCTCTGCGGTCACGCGTGTGGCGGCACCGACGCCTGCCGCGATGGGGTCTGCGACAGCGAGCGCGTCATCGATGTCACCGCCGGCGAGGTCCACTCGTGCGCCCTGCGCGCGTCTGGAGAGGTCCTCTGTTGGGGTTACAACGACGAGGGTCAGCTGGGCACGGGCGACTTGGTCGAGCGGCTGCTTCCCACGCCGGTCGCCGGTCCCACTGACTTCGTCGACGTCGAGGCCGGGGGCAGGTACACGTGCGGGATCCGAGTCGGAGGCACCGTCGCGTGCTGGGGCTCCAACTACCGCGGCCAGATCGGCGACGGCACGACGGGTGGCCAGCGGCTGATCCCCACGGACACCCTGCCGATCGGCGCTCCCGTCGTCGAGCTCGCGCCGAGCCCCGGCGCCAACGGCTTCGTGCTGGCGCGGACGTCAGACGGCGATGTGTGGGGGTGGGGCAACAACTATTACGGCCAGCTCGGCGAGGGAACCCGGCCAACCGAAGCCCTGCCGATTCCCATGGCGTTGGGGATCGCGAATGCTGTCCGGATCGACGCTTCGGTCGTCTATTCATGCGCCGTCTCGGACGATCACCACGCGACCTGCCTTGGAACAGCTCCTGTGGACCTGACGGGATTGCGGATCGACAGCATTTGGATCGGGGACGATCACCTCTGCTTCACCAACACCGTAGGAGTGTTCGCGTGTGGCGGTCGAGACGTGGCGGGAGAGACAGGACCGTTTGCGATGTCAGGTAACCCGCTCGACGCCGCGACAGGAAGCAGACTGACTTGCTTGGTCTCGAGTCTCGGAGACCTCGAATGCCGAGGCGCGCTGTTGCCGACGTCGCTTCCGCCCGACGTCGCATCGGTGGACACGGCGTTTCTGCGCACGAGCGCGCTGGATCGGCGCGCTCGGGTCTGGACGTGGAACGGGTCGGCTCTCGGCGACGGGAGCTCAGGGTATGTTCCGTACCCGCTGCAAGCAAACCTGTATGACGGCCGCTAGAGCGTGTCGCGGGTGGGGGGCAGGATGAGTATCGGCAGATCATACGGGCTGGGCAGGTCATTCGCGCTGGTCGTGGTGCTCGTCGGCATCACACTCGGCCTTGCCGTCGAGTCGGCGAGGGGACAGCACTGTGGGCGTCACGTTGCTCAGGGTGGGACGTACGGCACGCCCGAGTGCACCTGCGGATACGTCGACCTGTACCAGGTCGGGTGCGGAGGGTTCGTCACCCCTCCTTCGAGCGGAGCCGGCGTATGTCATCTGGCCCTGTGGGTCGAGTCGGTGGCTCCTGGAAGCGAGATGTACTGCAACACCACGTGCACGAGCTCAGCTCCATCCCTGTGTGCCAACCAGGACCTTAACTACACGTGCTCGGAGGACGTCTGCGGATACGAGACGGAGCCGGCATGCGATGGTGTGAGCAACGATAGCGCAGGGACCGGCGACAGCGGCACGTGCGATCCCGACGGGCCCTGCATGAACTACCGGACGGATCCGGTGCACGTCGGCACCGGCGCCTACTTGTCTCATCCGTTGGTGGACGTTCGGTTCCAGGGCACACGATTTCCGATCGAGTTCGTCCGTGGTTACACCTCCATGGACGGCTGGCCGGCCACCCAGGCGACCCAGAGTGAGCTCGACCGCCTCGGACAAGGTTGGTTCCACACGTACGACGAGATGCTCTATGCGGCCGATGGGCTCGGCTGGCCGGATCCCGACGACGCGGCGTTCATCCACCGAACCGCGCGGGGGAGGGGCCGGCGCTTCGTATGCAGCACCTCGGGCACCGCCGGCGGGTGCACGACGAACGATGGGTCGCTCGACACCCTGGGCTGGGACTCGACGAACAGCGTCTGGGTTCTCGAGCATGGGTCAGGGGGTGAGACTCGGTTCATCTGGACCGGCCAGCTCTATGGCCACGGCCGCTTCAACGGTTCGAACGTCCTCCTCGAAGGCTGGACCGTCTCCCGCCACACCTCCGATCAGCGCATCGACTACGTCGAGGACGAGTAATCGTCGGCTGAACTTCGTATGGGACACGTCCGAGCTTCCGATCATCACCGCGCTCGAGGACGACTCCTCGAACGTCCTCGCGACCTTCGCGCATGTGCCCGGCACCGCCCTCCTCGGGAGCGTGAGCGGCGCGGCGGGCACCGAGGACTACGAGTACGGCGAGGTCGGCAGCTACGTGACCCCGCACCTCACCGGCGTGGTTCGCGACGGCGACACCGTGCTGACCGCCACCTACGACGACACCAGCACGACCGTCGGGCACGGTCGCGTGCTCACGGTGCAAGCGAACGACGGCTCGTACCTGCTCCGCCACGCGGACGACGCGGACAACACGTGCACGCAGGGCAGCACCCCCAGCACCACGCAGATCATCGATCGCGCGACCGACCTGGGCGTCAGCTGCGACATGATGGACAGCGACCCCGACGCGCCATGCGTCGAAGCCGATGCCTCCGGTGTCTGCGACGATGGGACCTGCCGGGCCGCGACATGCCAGGAGTTCGCGGTGGACGGGACCTCGGGAAGCGTCCTGTGGAACGAAACGGTCTCGATCTCCGGCAACTGCCGTTGCGGAGGAGGATCCAGCTTCGAGTGGGACTCCGTAAGCAGCGTTGCCCCGCGACGCATCGTCGAAGAGACCGCCCGCGACGGTACGGTGACCACCTTCGACTACGACTCGCAAGGCCGCCTCATCGAGCGATGCGTCGGCGACGCTGACACCGACGGGGATCCGTCGACGTGCTCGTCGACCGGCGCGGTGTGGACCGCGTGGAGGTACGACACAAATTTCCCGAGCCTCGTCGCCACGGAGGAGCGTCGGAGCCGGCTCACCACCAGCGCCAACGCGCTGACCGAGTACGAGTACGACTCGACCACGGGACGGCTCGAGACCATCACGCGCACGGGCTACACGCGCAGCCTGACCGACACGCTGGTCGGCCCGGTCGAGGAGGTGACCGAGCTCAGCTACGACACCGCCGGGCGGCTGAGCGAGGTGCTCGGGCCGCAGCCCGACGAGCGGACCGTCTACACGTACTACGGCGCGAGCAGCGGGGACGACACCGGGCTCCTCCACTACGTGGACCGCTACCTCGACTCGACGAACTACCTGCGCACGACGTACGCGAGCTACACGAGCACCGGACGTCCCGAGTCGGTCACCGACGAAGCGGGGGTGACCACCACGCTTGCGTACAACACGTACGGGCAGCTCACGTCCTCGACGGTGGCGAGCCGGACCACGAGCTACGTCTACGACGCGGCGGGCCGCCTCCAGCGGAGGACCGAGCCGAACGGTACGCGCCACGAGCACCTCTACGACGAGCTCGGGCGCCTCGAGAAGATCGAGACCTACGACTCATCGGGCAGCGGCTCGGCGGACCGCGTGCGCTACGAGCACGACGACGCCGGCCGGCGCACGGCGATGCACGTGGAGCGCATCAACTCGTCCGGCACGGTCACGGGCACCACCCTCACGTGGACCGCGACATACGACAACCACGGCTACCGCGCGACGGACACTCTCGGCTCCCAGGACCCGACCACCTACAGCTACGACGACGACGGCCTCGGCTACCTCGAGGGCATCGAGCGCGGTGATGGTGATCCCGAAGACTTCACGAACGATCTCCACGGACGACCCACGTCCATCCAACGGACCTTCGCGACGAGCGTGACGGGGACACACACCTTGTCGTACGCGAACACGAGCGGCTCGAGCATCGACACCGGTTGGGCGCTTCCGACGAGCGTGACGACGCCGGGCAGCGTGGTGCGTGACTACGTCTACGACGACTTCGGCCGCCTCGTCCGGAGCAGCTCCGAAGAGTGGGGCCATGCACTGGCGCTGGGTCGACGCGCAGCTGAGCCAGGAGCTCCGGCCCGACGGCAAGCGCACCGACTACACCTACGACGCGCTCGGCCGGGTGACCGAGATGGACAACGACGCGGCGAACAGCTCGCTCCTGGGTCAGGACTACCAGTTCGACTACGACAACGACGACTCCGCCGTGTCGTGCCCCACCGCGCCGGGCTGCACGTACCGAGTGGGACGCCTCGCGCGCGTAGGCATCGAGTTCGCGACGGGCTCGTTCTGGTCGATGTACTACGACTACGACCAGGAAGGCAACTTGCTCGCCGAGCGCTACCCCGACGGTCGCGAGGTGGACTACACCTACGACAGCTCGGGTCGGCTCACCGGCGTCGACGTGCCCGCCTTGGCGGCCGACACGCTGACCTACACGTACGACGGCAGCAGCGGAGACGCGCTCGACCCGACCGAGATCGTCCAGGTGGACCACTACCGTTCGTCGAGCTTCTACATGAACTGGGCGTCCAACATCCAACGCGACTCGCTCGGCCGGATGACCGAGATCGCGCTGAACCACGGCACCTCGACCCCGACGGAGATCGCGTACCTCCCCGACGGGCGCATCAGCTCGGCGTGGGTGTATCGTAAGTTCGGTTCCTTCCCACTCACCGTGATGCATCGCTACTACGGCTACTCCGACGACGGAACGACCACCGGCTACGACAGCGGGGCGAGCGGCGATCCCGATCGCACGTTCTTCTACGACCAGGCGAACCGGCTCGTCTGCGCGGCGAGCACCTACGGCGCCACGAGCTGCCCGAGCGGGAGCACCCTCGTCGAGTCGTACACGTACGACGCGTCGGATAACCGAACAGCGAGCGCGAACCCGAACGCGACCACCACGTACACGATGAACGGCAACGTGCTGGAGGAGGAGCTCGGCGAACGGGAGTACGTGTACGGCTACACCCTCACGACGGGCGGCCCGCGCGAGAGCGATGCGATGACGCAGCCAGCGGTGTCGCAGTACCGTGTCTATCACTACGATGGCCTCGGTCGCCTCAGCGCGATCGAGCTGACGACCGACGACGACGAAGGCAACACGCACAACCACGTCATCACGATCCTGTACGACCACCTCTCGCGTCCCCTCGCCGTCGTGGACGACAATAACACGACCGGTATCCAGCAGGCCTGGCAGTACTTCTGGATGGGCTCGACGCTCCTCAACCTCGTCCACACCCCCGACCTCAGCGAGTGGGACACCTACGACGTCGACACCTACGTCCCGCTCGGCCCCGCCGTCATGGGCCGCCTCATCACCGAGTTCGAGGAAGGGTCCGCGGGAGACGAATACTGGCTCTACTACGCGCTCGGCGCCGACGCGCGCCCGGTCGCCGGCTTCACGTTCGACCCGAGCACCGGAAACTCCGCCGAAGTGTGGCGCGCCGAGTACGCCCCGTTCGGCGAGCGGATCAGCGAGACCACCTCCGACCCGAGGTACCGTCCCCCGCATCTGTTCCCCGGGCAATACGAGCTGACGCCGAGCGAGGTCGGCTGGTACGACGAGGGCTACGAGGTCTCGAGGAACGCGCTCTACCTCAACATGTGGCGGGTGTACGACAGCCGGGTGGGGCAGTACCTCCAGCCGGAGCCGATGCTGACCGAGGGTTGGCATGCGCACAGCCCGGCCTTGAGCGAAAGTTCGCTAGCGATTCAGGCCTCTGTACCGCTCAGCCCGTTCTCGTACGCGGGAGCCGCTCCAACGACGTACTCAGATCCCGATGGCCGCAACTTGGCGGAAGACTATCTCCGGGCAGTCTGTCGGTTGAATCCGACGTTGCCGATCTGCCGACTTCTCCGAGTGCCGCCCCCGAAAGAATCCGGTATCTGCAGCGGCGAGGATTTGAGCGGCTCCGACTGGTACGATGGCTGCATTTGTACGAACTGCGGCAACTATCGAGAACCTCCTCGCCGCTCCGGATGCAATTACTACTGCAACAACCATCCCACGTCCTCCCGTTGGAGGTGCAACTGTCCGTCCGAGTGCCCCGATTTTTCGAGCTCGCCACTAAACTTGATTAATTCGGGCTGCTCGTGCTGGGTCCCGTGGCCATGACGCTGAACGTACTTGTCATCCAAGACAGTCCGCACGGGCGGATCGAATACTCATGGATCATCGCGACATTGACGGAGGCACGACTCTTGACTCAGGTAGGACTGGAGGAGCCCAGACCGTGGCCAGTCCGGCCACACAGTGTGTGGTGGCCGCTCAAGTACGACCTGGCGCGGGCTGAAACCTTCGTGCGAGACGATGCAGATCGTGAGGTTTGCCTGAAGGTCGGAGACGCTCAAACAGAGAATCTGTGTTCCGACCTTTTTGAGATCTCGGTCGTGCGTACTAGCTGGCTTCATACCCTTCTTCAGATGCTGGCAGTGGGCGGTGCCATGCTCGATTTTGCAGGCGACCTACCATCCCTCTCGAGCAGCGACGGAGGAGCGGAGCTTCGCCTAGCGGCATGCGCGCGACTTGGAACCAATCGTTCGATCGATGAAGTTGCAGGCCGCTTGGTGCGGTGGCTGGCGCAGGCCGTCGCGACGCGCGACGACCCGAATGTGCCTGCCGACACACGCAAGGTGCGGGCGCATGAGCTTCAAACACTGGTCACAAGTCGGCGCTCCGCCATTGCTCGGTGCGTAATCACGTTTTGCTCAGCAGTCTACGCTGATCCCGCTGACGAATCGGATGCGCTCGTCGTAGTGGACCGCGCGATCCGCTCCTTGGGGACCGATCCACTCCCGTATCAATAGACACGGGGTGGAGCGGAAAAAAGATCGTACCCAGGTTGGCATTCCGGAACGGGCTCGCTCGCGCGACATGTGACGGAGTCCGAGCTCGATGCGCGTCGACACGATGGTCGCGAGGACCACTTGAGGCACGCAGAGCCCGCGATGAGTCGCCGTCGCGCGTGATGGCGAGCCAACCAGCGTCCGGTCGCAAACGACGGACGGACCGATGCGCGCCCGAGGCTCGTCTCAGGCGCGCAAGGACCCTTGTGGTGGTCTAAGGCGGTGGACGGACGCGTGCCTTTGTGGTGAACGCGCATCCACCACGTCCCCGGTGGGAACGCGACCTTGCGGTCGCCTGACGTCCAGCCGGCCAGCGCGCTGTCATAGTCGGACTCGAACTTGCGATTGCGCTCGACCGTGCGGGTCGCCGCCTCGGCGTCGCCCGCCGCCGCGAAGCGTGGGTTGCGACCGCCGAACGTCTCCCACGAGCTCGCCCTCTCACCGTGGTGCACACGCTGCGCGCGTCGTGCGCCCAGCCACTCGTCGGACCGTCGCACGAGGCCCGCGTTCGTAGGATTGGCGATCGCGTACCCGATCGCTTTCGTGATCGCGTCTCCGCTCACCAGCTCGCTCGCGCCCGTGGCGGACTTGTTGACGACCTCCTCGGGCCAACCGAGCCGCGCCTTGGTGCAGAGAGCCAAGAGCCGATGGAACTCCTGATAGAGAGGGGAGCGACGCCGCGGACATCCGTGATGACGAGATGGAGGTGGTTCGACATCAGGACGGCGGCGTGGACGAGCACACCGTAGTCTCTGGCGGCGATGGCGAGGCAGTACCAGAAGACCTGCTCGGCCTGCCCCTCGAGGTCCGGGACCCAGAGCATGTGCCGGCGCGTGGTGCGTCGACTCACGGCGAGCACCATCCCGGGCAGCACGATCCGGCGACGGGACACGTCGTCGCACGTCGCAATCCTCGTTCCACGGCCATGAGCGGCAGTCCTCTTCGAATCGGGCCGCGCCGGCGCCCGATCCGCCGGCGGCCGCCGGGCGGACGCCGCTCACGAAACTACAGCGCGATCGCCGGCCCGACCCCGCGATCTCCTCAACCACGGCACAATCTCCCTCCATCTCCCACCCCCTCCGACCTCGACGGCGGACGTCGCGTTCGCGTCTCGCGTGGAAGCAACGTGGATGTCAGAATGCTCCCGTGGCCTACGACCGCGACGAGCTGGTGCCGGTGCCGCGGAGCGCGATCCGGTTGCCGCTGGCGCTGACCACGCCCAGTGACTTCGACCCCGCGCGACCACAAACGTGGCCCGCCATCGAGGGCCGCCTCGAATACGTGTCTGGGAGGTTGCTCTGGATGCCGCCATCAGGGGACGAGCAGCAGGACACGTGTGTCGACGTGATCACGGTGCTGAACCTGTGGCGACGCGATCACGTCGAGTTCCGCGTCGGTGGCAACGAAGCGGGGATGATCCTCGGAGGGGATAGTCGAGCCGCCGACGCCGCCGTGTGGCGCGCCGCCGACCTCGGCGAGTACACCGGGGGATACCGGCGCGTGCCTCCCGTGCTCGCCGTCGAGGTCGCGGGGAAGTGGGACGACGAGGAGGGTCTCCACGAGAAGGCGAGCTGGTACTTGGCCCACGGCGTCGAGGTCGTGTGGTTGCTCTACCCTCGCGCACGCCGCGCGGTCGTGTTGGATGCGACCGGTGAAACGACGTTCTCCGAACACGAAGTGATCCCGGAGCGGAGCTCGCTGCCCGGCCTGCTCACCTCGGTCGACGATCTCTTCCGACAGGTCGTGCGCTGAAGCGCGCCGGGAACGCTTATTCGATCCTTGGAGGACGTTGGTCTACCCTTCGCGGATGTCGCTGCCCCTCTCGTTCTTCGAGCGGCTCCCCAAGACGGATCTGCACGTCCACCTCGATGGCTCGCTGCGCCTCTCGACGTTGATCGAGCTCGCGGAGGAGCAGGGGGTCACCCTCCCCTCCAAGGAGCCCGCCGAGCTCGCGCGCAAGATGCACCTCGGTGAGAACACCGGCTCGCTCGTCGAGTACCTCAAGGCGTTCGAGACGACGCTGAAGGTGATGCAGACCGAGGACGCGCTCATCCGCTGCGCGCGCGAGCTCGCCGAGGACGCAGCCGCCGAGAACGTCCGCTACATGGAGGTCCGCTACGCGCCGATGCTCCACACGCGCCAAGGGCTGCGGCTCACCACGGTGGTCGAGGCGGTGCTCGAGGGGCTCTGGCAGGCGAAGGAGACGCTCGGCATCGAGTCGAACGTGATCATCTGCGGCATCCGGAACATCTCGCCGGAGAGCAGCCTCGAGATGTCGCAGCTCGCCGTCGCGTACAAGAACCGCGGCGTCGTCGCGTTCGATCTCGCGGGCGCCGAGTACGACTATCCCGCCAAGCATCACTTGCCGGCGTTCCAGCTCGTCCGCGCGAACAACATCAACGTGACGATCCACGCCGGCGAGGCGTACGGGCCGGAGTCGATCCACCAAGCGATCCACGACTGCGGGGCGCACCGCATCGGTCACGGGTGTCGCCTCCGCGAGGACGGCGACCTCCTCCACTACGTCAACGACCATCGCATCGCGCTCGAGTGCTGCCCGAGCAGCAATGTGCAGACGGGGGCGGTGCGCGACCTCGCGAGCCACCCGATCAAGCTCTATCACGACCTCGGGCTGCGGGTGACGGTCAACACCGACAACCGGCTCATCACCGACACGACGGTGAGCAAGGAGCTGTGGCTCGTGCACACGCAGGTCGGGCTCGGGCTCGACGAGCTCAAGCGGATCATCCGCAACGGGTTCAAGTCCGCGTTCCTCCCGTTCCACGTCAAGCAATCGATGTTGCGCCGCGTGAGCAAGGAGCTGACGCGCTTCCACGACGATGGGACGATCGATCCGCCGCCCAAGGAAGGCGCCGAGGATCGGATCAGCGTGGAGCCGGCCGAGGCCCAGGTCTGAGGCTGTTCGACAGCCACGCGCACCTCGACGCGGTGGATCCGGATCGGCTCGCGGAAGCGCGCGCGCTCGGCGTCGAGGCGGCGATCGTCCCGGGCGTCGAGCCCGCGCAGTGGGCGCCTGCGATCGCGGCGCCGCTCTCCTCGATCCGCTGCGGCATCGCGATCGGCGTGCACCCGGGCTGGGCGCACGAGGTCGCGATCGGGGAGCTCGACCTCGCCGGCTGGGCGAGGCGCGCGGGCGCCGTCGCGATCGGTGAGCTCGGCTGGCATCGCGGCGCCGAGGCGAACATCGAGATGCAAGATGAGTTGGCGGACGATCAGCTCGAGGTCGCGCGCTCGCTCGGGCTGCCGGTGATCCTCCACGTGGTGGGCCTCCACGGTCACGCGCTCGAGCGCCTCGCGCGGCACGGACCGCTCCGCGGCGTCGTGCACGGCTACAGCGGATCGGCGGAGCTCGTCCCGCGCTACGAGTCGCTCGGGCTCTCGATCGGCATCGGACCGAGCGTGCTCCGAGCGCGCGCGAAGAAGCCCCTCGACGCGGCGCGAGCGGTACGCGCGGAGCATCTCCTCGTCGAGACCGACGCGCCGGATCAGGGCGCGCCGGCGGATCTGCCGCGCGTGATCGAGGCGGTCGCGGCGGCCCGCGGAGCGCCGATCGAGCACGTCGCGGAGACCGCGTGGGCGAACGCGGCGGGGCTGTTCTTCGACGAATAGAGAGCCGGGTGTACGATCGAACCATCGCTTAGGGGGTTCGGATGTTGGATCACGCCGCTCGCTCGCTGCTCGCGCTCGTCGTGGGGCTCTCGACGGGATGCGGGCTCGTCTTGGACTTGGAGGAGACGCCGGACGCGGCCGGCGCGCTCGTCGACGGAGGCGCGCGCGTCGACGCCGCGTCGCGCGACGCGAGCGTCGAGGCGAGCGTCGGCTGGTTAGACGGCGCGATGCTGTCTGATGCGACGTATCCGGACGCCGCCTGCGACAACGACGGGGACGGCTACTGTGTCCCCGAGGACTGCAACGACGACGACAGCACCGTCCATCCGAACGCGATCCCGATCTGCGGAGATGACATCGAGCAATCGTGCGCCGGCGCCGACGCGCGCGGCGACGATCTCGCGTGCAACGGACGTGGCACGTTCGTCTCGGAGCGCACCGGCACGCCCGCCGGGCCCGGCACGATGGACGCGCCGTTCGAGCGGATCGGCGACGCGATGGCGATCGCGGGGACGATCGTGCCGGGGGTGAACCTCGACATCTACATCGCGACCGGCACCTACGACGAGGACATCACGCTCATCGAGGGCGCGAGCCTGTTGGGTGGTCACGATCCATCGACATGGCGCGCGACCGGCGATCCGTCGGAGACCGTACTGCGCGCGTCCAACGAGAACCCGGCCGGGACGATCGCGAACCCCGACATTACCCCCGACACCGAGATCGTGCGGATGCGGCTCGAGTCGCTCGCCGTCACCGACGCGGCAACGCTGACCCTCTACGGCGGCGCGGCGCCGACGGTCCGGAACGTGTTCGTCGAGGCGCCGAACGCGAACGCGAGCGGACACTCGTATGGGATCTCGATCGAAGCCGGGCCCGGGACGAACACCCCACGGATCATCGGGACGACCATCCAGCTCGGCCGATCCGTCACCGGCCCGACGAGCAACCCGCCGGACTACGCGTACGGGATCTACGACGTGGGCAGCCCGGTGCACATCGACAACTCGACGTTCCTCTTTAGTGGACAACACACCGTGCAGACCGCGATCGGTCTCTTCGGGACGCCGAGCCGCCGCACGATGCTCACCCAGAACCAGATCGTGGCCCAGAGCGACACCACGACGCTCGCGATCGGCGTGGTCGTCGCCGGCGGAGGCGCCGAGGTGGTGGACAACACGATCGGCATCGGGAGCTGCGACACCCTGTGCTGGGGGATCGTCGTGACCGACACCTACGACCACGTCTCGATCCGCAACAACGTGATCCGCGGTGGCTCGGGCCCCGGACGCGATGAAGCGGGTGGGCTGCTCCTCCAGTACGAGAGCGTCACCCGCCCGCTCGACCTCCAGGTCACCTCGAACTTCGTGATGGGTGGCTTCGTCGGACCGTCGACCGGCCTGCGGATCGCCATCACCGGCGCGATAGGGACCGGCGTCACCATCGGGCGCTTCAGCAACAACATCCTCTTCAGCGGACGGGTCGCGCCCAGCTTCCCCGTGTCGACGAGCTACGCGTGGGCGCTCGCGCGCCCCGAGCTGTTCGTCCACAACGCGATCCACTCCTACGTCGGTGGCTCGACCGTCGTCGCGCTCGGCGTCGACATCACGCTCCCGGGCGGCGATCAGAACCGGCTCGCCGAAGACTGCGGCGTCGATCCGACGATGGCGTTCTACCTCGACCCCGCGTCCTCGTGCGTCGACGCGGGCGCCGATCGCACGCGGGTCCCCGAGGTCCCGTCGTCCGACTTCGAGGGTGACCCGCGGCCGATGGGCTCCGGCTGGGACATCGGGCCCGACGAAGCGCGCTGATCACTCGTCCGGCTCGTCGGCCTCGTCGGCGCGCGGAAGCGTGATCGCGCCGCCGAGCTCCGGGAGCGCAAACACGGACCAGCCGTCCCCGTCGCGGACCAGCAATGTCACTTGCTCTGGTACGACGTCTGTCCGCAGCGCGATGAACGCGACGTGATCGACGCCGAGCTCGTGGACCTCGACGCGCAGCGCGCCGCGCTGGGCTCGCGATCCCACCTGCCACGTCGCGTGCGGCCGCCCCGGGCGCTCGTGCGGATGGCGGAGGAGCTCGCCGCTGAGCCCGACGGTCCGCTCGTCGGGGTGCCAGAGCCCGTGCGACTCGCGCGAGAGCGAGAGCACCCAGATCGCGCTCGCGCTCCCACCGACGCGCGCGCGGAGCGGCAGCTCGGGCTCCGTCCCCACCGGCGAGGTGAGCAACAGGACGCGCGCGTCGGCGTCGCGAGGCAGCCGCTCGGCGGCTCGCTCGGCGCGGGCCGTCCGCTCGCGGATGCGGCCCACCGTGCGCAGGCCGAGGGCGGGCGCGAGGACCAGGTGCACGATCGCGAACGGCACCACGAAGGAGCGCGCCACGAGGCCCGCGCGCGCGTCGCGGAGCACCACGGCGGCGGCGAGATAGGCGAACGCGGCCGACGCGATCCAGAGCGCGCCGCTCGTCGGGCGCACGAGGGCGAGCACCGGCGCGTAGACCGCGAGCGCGATCGCGGCGCTCCGCGCGCCCGGGCTCGCGCGCACGATCGGCCACGCGCGCGCGCCGAGCGCAGCGAGGAGCATCGCGGAGGCCACCGCGAGCATCTCGCCGCCGCTCGCGCTCTCGAGCCGCTCGGGACGCAGCGGCGCGGCGAGCGCGCCCAACATCACCGCGCCGCGCGCGAAAGGGCTCGCGTCCCCGCCGATCGGACCGGGCGACAGATCGATGCCGCTCCGCACCGCGAGCAGCGCGAACGCGCCGACGAGGGCGAGGGGCCCCAGCGCGTCGAGGGCGCGCTCGCGCGCGGGGGCGGCTCGTACGGCAGGGGCTCCGACGTCAGAGTCTCGTCGCAGCGCGGCGTCGATCGCGATGACGACCGCGATCGGCGCGATGGTCTCGCTCGCCGCGAGCGCGGCCGCGAGCATCGCCCACGACAGCGCGCGTCGGCGTTCGCGCGCGAGCTGCCACGCGACGACGCCCAGCCCGGCGGACAGCATCGTGTGCCGATCGGTGATCACGGCGAGGGACGCGGCGTGCGCGTGCGCGAGGGCGAACCACAGCGTCGCGAGCGGGACGAGCGCGCGAGGCGCGTCGGGCGGCGCGAGCGAACGAAAGAACCGCGCGACCGCGAGGACCACGAGCACGAAGATCGCGATGCTCGTCGCGTGGTAGCCGCGCGCGTCGAGCCCGAACAGCGCGTGGTCCCACGCGAGCGTCAGCGCGCTGAGCGGCCGCGAGTACCGCCGCGGCGCGTCGTCGGCGACCCACCACGGCGCGAACGTCCCTTGCGCGGTGTCGCGGCACGCCGCGCTCTCGTCGCCGTAGATCGCCGAGACGCCGCGCGCCTCGAGCCGCCCCTCGAGGACCGCGATCGCGTGGAGGTCGGCGCTGGTGAGCCCGACGCCCAGCGTGGGCAGGCCGACCGCGAGGGCCAGGGCGACGTAGAGGGAGCGACGCACGTCGAGACGCGGACCATACTCCGCCGCGCGCCGACCCGTGCGGGGCGCTCAGCTTGCAACCGCGTGAGCGGCGGAGCCTCGCGCGCGGCGATCCGCGAACGTCGTCGAGCCCGTGACGAACCGCCGAGGGTGGGCCGAGGGCGACGTGGGACGCGCGATCAGCTCCGGTAGCGGAGCGAGAACTCGGTCGAGGTCTCGCCCACCTCCCGCACGTCCACCACGGCGTCGTGACCGCCCGCGAGCTCGATGATCGCCTGGAACGCCGCGGCGAGGCCGATCGCCATCGTCTCGTCGTGGAGGTACGGCGGATAGCTCGTCCGGAGCTGGAGGTCGCCCGCATCGATTCGCGTGAGCTGCGCGCTCGAGCCGCGGCGGAACATCCCCCAGCGACGCTCGCTGCCGCGCAGCAACCACTCGGGAGAGAGCAAGAGAAATAGCGCACGATAGTGTGGCTTCGCGAGGAGGCGACGGTTGCGGTCGTACGTCCAGGCCCGGTACTTCTGCAGCCCGCCGCTGCCCGCCGGGAACGCGCGATCGCGGATCGCGTTCATCACCGCGACGGCGATGACCTCGGGCATCCACGTGGAGACGGGAGGCGGGTCGAGGACGAGGCGGGCCATCGGCTCGGGGAGCGCGCGGACGTCTTCGTCCGTCAGGAGCCGCGAGCTCAACACCTCGCGCAGCACCGACGCCTTGACCTGACAGGCGGGGTACGAGCGCACGCCGTCGGGGAGACGCGCGAGGTAGGCGGCGGCCCGCGGAAATCGCTCCTCGTCCATTGGCGACGACGATGCCAGCTCGCGCGCGGGGCCGAAAGCGTCCCGGCCGCGATGGCACGCTATGCTCGCGCCGCGTGCACCGCTACCTCGCGCCGAGCCCCGTCGCGTTCGCCCATCGCGGCGGCGCGGCGCGATGGCCGGAGAACACGATCACCGCGTTCGAAGGCGCGGTCGGGCTCGGCTATCGCTACATCGAGACCGACGTCCATCGCACCAAGGACGGCGCGATCGTGTGCTTCCACGACGCGACGGTGGATCGCACGACCGACGGGACTGGGCCCGTCTTCGAGCACACGCGGAGCGAGCTCGAGCGGCTCGATGCCGGGTATCGCTTCACGCCGGATGGCCGTCAGTTTCCATTCCGGTCTCGAGGATGCCGGATCCCCACGCTGGAGGAGGCGTTCGCGATCCACCCCGAGCTGCGCCTCAACGTCGAGATCAAGCAGCGCGAGCCGGCGATGGAGCGCGCGCTGTGGGACGAGATCGATCGGCTCGGGGTCCACGATCGAATCCTCGTCGCGGCCGCGCACGACCCGCTCATGGATCGCTTCCGCGCGGTGCGGCGCGATCCGCGGATCCCGACCTCGCCGGGGATCCGCGGGGTGGTCCGATTCTGGGCGGGCGCGCGCTCCGGGCTCCATCGCCTCGAGCGCTACCCGTTCGACGCGCTGCAGGTCCCGGCGCGCTACCGCGGGCTCACCGTGGTGGACGCGCGGTTCGTGCGCGCCGCGCACCGGCACGGGATCCGCGTGCACGTGTGGACGGTCGACGCGGCCGACGAGATGCATCGCCTGCTCGATCTCGGCGTCGATGGCGTCATGACGGACGAGCCGGAGCGGCTCGCGCAGGTGTTCGCGTCGCGTGGACTTCCTCTCGCTGGCGAGTAATCGTTCTCGCTCGGCTCTCACTTCGCAGAGGAGACATGCCGTGCCGCTCCCGATGATCGACGCCGGCGTCGAGCGCGCCTCGACGCGCGCCCCCGAAGCCGAGAACGCCCGCCTCCCCCGGCGCTTCGACCGCGCCGCGCGCCTCGTCAGCGAGCCCGGCTTGCGCCGCCTCATGGACGCGCGCGTGCTCGTGATCGGGGTCGGCGGGGTCGGTTCGTTCGCGGCCGAGGCGCTCGCTCGCAGCGCGGTCGGCGCGCTCGCGCTGATCGACTTCGACGACGTCTGCGTGACCAACGCGAACCGTCAGCTCCACGCGCTGCGCGGCACGATCGGGCAGCCGAAGGTCCAGGTGATGGCGGAGCGCCTCGCGCTGGTGAACCCCGCCGCGACGATCGAACCGGTGCAGGAGTTCTACTCCGCCGACTCGAGCGAGCGCCTCCTCGGGGGCAAGGTAGATTTCGTCATCGACGCGATCGACAACCTCACCGCGAAGGCGCACCTCCTCGCGACGTGCCTCGCGCGCTCGATCCCCGTCGTCTCCTCGATGGGCGCGGCGGCGCGGCTCGACCCGACGATGATCCGGACGGCGGACCTCGCCGACACGCGGCGCGATCCGTTCGCGCGCGCGCTCCGGAAGATCCTGCGCAAGGAGCACGGGCTCACCATCGAGCCCGGGCGACCGATCGGGATCACCGCGATCTACAGCGAGGAGGAGGCGCTCGAGCCCGCCGTGCTGTCGTATGACGGGGAAAACGGCTTCCTCTGTGTATGCCCGAACAAGAGCAACGGACAACACACCTGCGACGCGCGTCGTCGGATCGACGGTAGCGCCGCGTTCGTGACCGGCGCGTTCGGCCTCGCCGCGGCCGGGGTGGTGGTTCGCGCGCTCAGCGCGCGCGGGTAGGTCCCGATTCCCCTCGGCCTAGAGATGGGGTTTACTCCCTGGCCGTGATCCACCCTCTCCTCAGGCAGGCGTTCGCGCGTCGGTCGTCGATCGCGCGGATCCCTCTCATCGTCATCACGGTCGTCATCGTCGGCGTCGCGGGTTGCGGCCCGGGCGTGAGCACCCCGACGAGCGGTCCGCCCGCGATCGCGAGCGCGTCGACCGAGGACCAGAGCTGCTCGCGCGACAGCGAGTGCGTGCTGGTCCAGGACTGTTGCGGGTGCGAGCGGCAGGGCAGGCAGCTCGCCGTCCACCGCGACCGCGTCGAGGCGCTCACCGCGTCGGCGCAGAGCGACTGCTCGGCCGTGAGCTGCACGGTGGGCGCGAGCGAGCACCGGAGCTGCGGGGCCGAGCGCGCGCAGTGCCTCGGCGGCCGGTGCGTGCCAGCCGTTCAGTAGGGGCGATCGCGTCGGCATTGTAAGAGGGGTCGGCCTTCTCGCGGGGTACGACCCGTGCCACGCTTGAGCCGTGGACATCGCGCTGAGACCAGCCGATCGAGACGACGCGGAGGCGCTCGCTCGTGTGCACATCGCGAGCTGGCGTTGGGCGTACCGCGGTCTCCTGCCCGACGCGTACCTGGACCGGCTCCGTCAGGACGACCTGGCCGCCACGTGGTGGCGCCGGATCGCCAACGCCGAGGTCGAAGAGTCGATCCACGTGGTCGAGCACGACGGCAAGGTCGGCGGGTTCGTCACGTTCGGCCCGATGACGAGCGACCCCTCGTGGCTCGGCTACGCGGGTGAGGTCTACATGCTCTACCTCGAGCCGGACCTCGTGGGGCGTGGGCTCGGCGCGCGCTTGATGCGCGGCGCGTGCGCGGACCTCGAGCGCTATCGCTGCCGCTGGGTGGTGGTGTGGGTGCTCGCGCGCAACCGCGCCGCCCGTACCTTCTACGAGAAGATGGGCTTCCAGCTCGACGGCGCACGGCGCTGGGATCCGTTCGCGGATCGTTCGGTGCCCGTCGTCCGGTACGCCATGGCGATCAACCCCGTGTTCGACTTCTCGAGCTTGCGGCGCACCAAGAGCGCGGGCTGATCGTGTCGACACCGTTCTCGCTGCGCGCTCGCTCGGCGCCGCTACTGCTCGCGCTGCCACTCGCGCTACTCGTCGCGTGCGGGCCGCCCGAAGGCGGGACCGACGCGGGCTCCGGCACCGACGCAGGACCGAGCGGCCCGCCCGAGGTGGTCTTCGACCTCGCGGGCGAATTCTTCGACGCGCCCTACCCGAGCGATCTGCGCACCGACGCCGACGGTCACCCGGACCTGAGCGCGTTCCCCGCGCGCCGCGGGATCGTGCAGGAGGGCGCCGACCTCGTGACGCTCGAGCGGAGCGGGTTCAGCGCGCTCACCGGCGTCTACTTTCGTTTCACCGCTCCACTCGCGGTCACGCCGGACCCCGATCCGGCCGCGCGCGAGGCGGAGAGCTCGCCGATCTGGCTCGTCGACGTGGACGACGCATCGCCCGAGCGCGGTCGGCGCCTACCCGCGTACGCGACGTTCTACGCGCAGCCCTCGCGCTTTTGGCCGGGGAGCACGCTGGTGGTGCGACCGGTGCCGGGCCTGCACCTCCATCCCGGACGCCGCTACGCGGCGGTGATCCGCGAGTCGCTCGATCCGAGCATCGTGCGCTCGCCCGCGTTCGAGGCGCTGAAGACCGACACGTCGAGCCGCGAGGGCATGCACTACGCAGCGCTGTTCGCCGCCCTCGAGGAGATGGGCCTCCCTCGCGCCGAGATCGTAAGCGCAACGATGTTTACGGTGAACGATCCGGCGACCGAGATGGATCTCGCGCGCGACTGGATCATGGCGCAGCCGCTCCCCACCGTCGGCAACTGGCGCCTCCGCCGCATCAGCGGCAGCGAGATCCGCGCGGCGGCGGAGTTCGACACCTACGAGCTGCTCGACGGAGACCCGCCGTACAGCGAGCTCGGGAGCGCGCGCATCCACTTCGACCCGGACGGCACGCCCGCGGTGGTGAACCGGGTCACCGTGCAGGTCGGGATCAGCTATCCGGCGGGCGAGATCCCGGTCGGCGGTCACCCCGTCGTGCTCTACGGCCACGGCACCGGCGGCGACGCCGAGACGCACTTCGGCGCGGAGGGCGCGGCGCTCGCGGAGCAGGGGATCGCCACGCTCGGCTTCGAGGCGGCGCTCCACGGCGGTCGCGTGCCCGCGCCGATCGCGGTCGAGAACCTGATCGGTGAGAACCCGATCGCGGCGCGCGAAGTGGTGCGCCAGACCGTGCTCGACATGGTGCTGATCTATCGGATGATCGCGGCGGGCGCGTTCACCCTGCCCGCGGACCTCAATCGAGGCACCGAGGTGCCTCTGGCGGCCAGCCCGGTGATGTACATGGGGCACAGCCAAGGCTCGCAGGAGGCGGGCGTGCTGATGGGCCTCGAGCCGAGCTTGCAAGCCTCCTTCCTCTCCGAGGGAGGGATGAGCGCGATCATCACGATCGAGGAGCGCGAGCTCACCGCGGGCAGTCCGATCAAGTGTTTGATCGCGTCGCTCGTTCAGGAGGACTGCTCCCTGATGACCGAGGATCACCCGCTCATCACGCTCATCATCCAGCCGCTGCTCGAGCCGGCCGACCCCGCGGTGTTCGCGCATCGTTTCTTGCGCGAGCGCGACGCGAGCTGGGCTCCGCTCTCGATCGCGATGACGGAAGGCACCGCCGATCCGTTCACTCCGCCGCGCGGCATCGAGGCGCTCGCGGTGGCGACCGGGCTGCCGCTCGTCGCGCCGGTGGTGCAAGCGACCGAGCCGTTCATGCTGACCGGGACGATGACCGCGACGCCGCCCGTGGTGGACAACCTCACGTCGTCGAGCAGCGCGATGGTGACCGGCGGCCTCATGCAGTTCGAGGGGCAGGGCCACTTCGCGATCTACGAGCTCGAAGACGCGAAGCGTCGCTACGTCGAGTTCTTCCACACGTTCGTGTTGGACGGGACGCCGACGATCGTCGGGCCCTGACGCGCTCAGCTCTTGCGGAAGCGGATCACCCGATAGCGCTTGCCGCCCTCGGTCTCGCGCTCCTCGCTCACCGCGATCGCGTACGTGCCCTTCTTCACCTCGGCGAACGCGTAGAGCATCCGCTCCGACGCCATCTCCCAGCTCGAGCTGCCGTCGAACAGCACGACACCGACGAACCCGACGTCGAACGTCGAGTCGGTCTCGTCGTAGTCGTCGTCGGGCACGTCGCGCGCGGCGACGCGGAGATCGGGCCCGCCCTCTCCGTCGAGGTGCGTCACCACGAAGAACGACGTCCCGTCCTCGCTCACCACGATCGAGCTGCGCGCGCTCGCGTCGCCGACGTCCTTGAGCACCAACGACGTCCCGGCGCCGCGATCGATCGCGCCGAGCACGCCGCCCGCGATCGTCGTCTCGTTGGCGTCGTTCTCGCGCGGCTCGAGCGCGACGTAGCTGTCCGCGAGCACGCGGTTCACGAGCACGAGCTCGCCGTGGATGGGAGCGATCCAGTCGAGCGGCGCGCGCGGCGCTTCGGTGTCATCCAACATCGGATCCGCGAGCGTATCGAACCCGTCCGCGTCGATTCAACCGTTAGCCGCCCGGCTCGGCCGGGCCGACGGAAAACGAAGACGAGCAGCGCAGCTACCGCGCCGCCCATCTCCCCCGCGTCGACGCGCTCAGCAGAGCCGGTTGAGCCCGTTGAGCGTCGCGACCCGGTACGCCTCGGCCATGGTCGGGTAGTTGAACGTCGTCCTGGTGAAGTAGAGCAAGGAGTTGGCCGCCCCCTCCTGGCTCATGATCGCCTGGCCGATGTGGATGATCTCGGCCGCCTGATCCCCGAAGCAGTGGATGCCGAGGATCTCGAGCGTCTCACGGTGGAACAGGATCTTGAGCATCCCCACCGTGTTGCCGGTGATCTGTGCGCGCGCGAGGCTGCGGAAGAGCGAGTGGCCCACCTCGTAGGGGACGTTGTGCTCGGTGAGCCACTTCTCCGTGCGGCCGACGCTCGAGATCTCCGGGACGGTGTAGATGCCGGTCGGGATGTCCTCGACGAGCGACAAGCTCGCCTCGGGATCGAGGATGTGCTGCGCGGCGAAGCGTCCCTGGTCGTAGCTCGCGCTCGCGAGCCCGGGGTAACCGACGACGTCGCCCACCGCGTAGATGTGGCCCTTGCCGACGACGCGGAAGTGCTCGTCGATCGCGAGCTGACCGCGCTCGTTGGGGAGCAACCCCACGCGATCGAGCCCGAGCCCGTCGAGGTTGCCCGCGCGGCCCTGCGCCCAGAGCAAGACGTCGCTCTTGATCTTCTTGCCGCTCTCGAGGTGCACGATCACCGAGTCGTCGCGGAGCTCGACCCGGGAGTACTTCTCGTTGTGACGGATCACGACGCCCTGATCGCGCAAGTGATAGCTCAGCGCGTCGATGATCTCGTCATCGAGGAAGCTCAACAACTTGTCGCGCTGGTTGATGAGGTTCACCTTCACGCCGAGGTTGCGGAGGATCGACGCGTACTCGCAGCCGATGACGCCGGCGCCGTAGATGGTGACGACGTTTGGCGTGTGATCGAGGCTGAGGATCGTGTCGCTATCGAACACGCGCGGGTGCGCGAAGTCGATGTCGCCGGGTCGGTAGGGGCGGCTGCCCGTCGCGACGACGATGTGCTTGCCCCGCATCGTGCGGACGGTGCCGTCGCCGAGGTCGACCTCGATCGTGTGATCGTCGACGAAGCGCGCGTGCCCGTGCACCACCGAGGTGTGGTTGCGGAGGTAGAAGTCACGCCGCATCGAGACTTGCTTGCTGATGACCGACTCCGCCTTGCGGAGGAGCTGCGGGAACGTGAAGCGCGCGCGGTCGGCGATGCTCGCGAACAAAGGATCGCGCCGGAAGTCGACGACCGTCTGGACCGCGTGGCGCAGCGCCTTGCTCGGGATGGTGCCCCAGTGCGTGCAGCCGCCGCCGACCTGGTGATGTCGCTCCACCACGACGACGGACTTCTCGGCCTTGGCGAGCGACATCGCCGCGCCTTCGCCGGCGGGGCCGCTCCCGATCACGATCGCGTCGTGCTCGCGCTCGAAGGGAAGGATGGAGAGGGTCAACGAATTCTCCGGGCTGGCGGCGCGTCGCCGCTACGGACTCCATCGGCCGATCCGCGTCGGCGCTTGAGCGATCCGTGGTAGCTCACTTCGCGCCCGACCGCGTAGTTCCCGACCGCCTCACGGCGCGATGTGGACCGCGCTCACCAGCTCGCCGCTCGGCAACGTGACGTAGCGCCCCGCCGCCTCGAAGCCGAATCGGAAGGGGCCGACGTCGCGCTGAAACACGCAACGGATCTCCCCGGTCTGCGTCGGATCGGCGGCCCCCGGCGCGAGCCTGACCTCGAGCGCGTGGAACCCCATGAACTCGCGCGAGCGCGGATACTGCGCCTTGTAGAGGGCCTCCTTCGCGCTGAAGAGCACGAGCGCGAGCAACCCGCGTTCACCCTCCGCGCGCGACTCGAGCCACGCGATCTCCGACGCGAGCAGCGTCATGCGCCAGAGGTCCGGCTTGAGCTCCGCGCGGTGCTCGGCGTCGATGCCGAACGTCCCGACGGTCGGCCGCTCCGCGAGCGCGACGAGCGCGCGCGTGTCGCAGTGGGTGATCGAGCCCGCGATCCACTCCGGCCAGATCGGCGCGCGGTCCTCGCCGTTGAGGATCTCGAAGCCGGAGACCCCGAGCTCGCCCAGCGCGCCCCGGGCCAACGCGCGGGCGGTGGCGAACTCCCGCTGGCGCTTCGGGCTCGCGCGCTGGATCTGCGCGCGCTCCCGCGGGCCGAGCGTGTCGACGTGAGCGATGTCGACCGGCGCGGACCGCACGACGATGCGCGCGTCGTCGAACAGCGCCGTCAATGGATCGTGCGTGCTCATCAGGCGGGCTCGCGTGGACCGGGAAGCGCCCGGTCGACGGAAGGATTCGAGAGCGATCGGGTCGCCGCAACCCGCCCCTCGCCTGGGCATTCTCGTCGTGGTAGTCGAGACGACGCATGCGGCGCGCCCCCACCGCCCGCGCAGCGATCCTGCGCGCGCTCCTGTTCGGCTGTGCGTCCGTGCTCGGCCTCGCGTCTGCCCTCGGCCCGACCCGCGCGGCCGCGCAGGGAGCGAGCGAGGACCCCGCGGGCGAGGACGCCGAGCAGGGGACCGCGGACGAGGGCGGCGCCACGACAGCAGACGGCCTGAACGAAGACGGCGCGACGGATGGCGGCGCGACGGATGGCGGCGCGACGGATGGCGGCGCGACGGATGGCGGCGCGACGGATGGCGGCGACGACGGCGCGAGCGAGCACCCCGACGACGCTGGCGGAGCGGACGGCGACGTCGAGCTCGACGAGTGGGGCCTCCCCATCGAGGACGAGGAGCCCGCCGCCCCGCCGCCCCCGTACGATGTGCGGCTCGGCTACGAGGTGCTCGGCCTGTTCGTCGGCGCGATCGCGGTGGGTGCGCTCGGCTTCGGCCTGGGCGCGGCGACGGCGGGCATCGTCGGTCGAGAGCGGCCTGCGGAAGAGATCTTGCTCGGCGCGGCGCTCGGCACCGGCATCGCGATCCCGTTCGGCGCCGCGCTCGGCGTGAGCCTCGCGGGCAACGCAAACGGCGGCACCGGCACCCCGGCCGGCGCGATCCTCGGCGCGCTCTCCGGCGCCGCGGTCGGCGTCGCGCTCGGCCTCGGCCTCGGATTCGGCCTCGACGACTTCGACATCGGCGCGATCGTCGGCGGCAGCGTCGGCGCGAGCCTTTCGTTGCTCGGCGGGATCCTCGGCTACGAGCTCACCTCGGGCCCGCACCCCGCGGGCGAGGCGGAGGCCTCGATCGGACAGCCGGTCGTGATGGTAGGGCCGAACGGCGCGCTGATCGGCTGGGCCGGCCAGCTCTGACTTCGGCGTCTTCGGATCGACGCCGCTTTCCCGGAAGGAGAGGAGAGCTGAAGGGGAGAGAAGGTGCGTCCGCTGCGCGGACGCAGGAGCAATGAGATTGTCTGACTCCGATTCCGATTCCGATTCCGATTCCGTCTCCGATTCCGATTCCGTGTCCGATTCCGATCTCCATCCCACTCCCTCCTCGCCTTCTGCTCTCCTCTCCTTCCGGTAGATCGCTGAGTCAGCCTCTCCCCGCTGCACAACAAGGGCCGATTCCGTTCGAAATCCACCGCGCGTGAGCTACGCTCCGGCCCTTCGCTCGGGGCGCGGCCTCCTCTTCATCACGGTGATGACGAGCTCGGTCGCTGAGACGAACCCGCGAACCTGATCCGGGTCATGCCGGCGTAGGGAAGGCGACCACGATGCACTCCACCGATCCCAAGGGCTACGCGCTCCCGCTGCGCGGCGCGTTCAATCCGTCCACCGGCGCCGAGGGCACGACCCCCGGCTCGTTCGCGAACCGCGCGGACGTCGGCGGGCCGCTCTCGTTCTCGTCGCCGGACACCCCCGGCATGCCGGCGCCGAGCGACAAGACGGCGTGGGACTTCCTCCCCGATGGCTGGACTCGCGGACCGGACGGCTTCGCGCGCGCCCCGGAGGGCTTCGAACCGATCACCCAGCTCGAGCACGCGCGCCTCGGCACCGTCACGCCCGAGATGCGGCGCGTCGCCGAGCGCGAGCCGCACCTCACCGCCGAGCAGGTGCGCGACGAGATCGCGGCCGGCCGGCTCATCATCCCCGCGAACCGCGTGCACCTCGGCTACCAGCTCGACCCGATGGCGATCGGCCGCGCGACGCGCACCAAGATCAACGCGAACCTCGGCGCCTCACCCGTCTCCAGCGGCACCGACGAAGAGGTCGAGAAGATGCGGTGGGCCGTCCGCTGGGGCGCCGACACGGTCATGGACCTCTCGACCGGCGGCGACCTCGACGCGTGCCGCGACGCGATCGTGCGCGGGAGCACCGTCCCGATCGGCACCGTGCCGATCTACTCGATGATCATCGGCCGCTCGATCGAGACACTCGACGTCGACGTGATCCTCGAGACGCTCGAGCACCAGGCGAAGCAGGGCGTCGACTACTTCACGATCCACGCGGGCGTCCTCTACGAGCACATCCCGCTGCTCAAGAAGCGCCTCATCGGGATCGTGAGCCGCGGCGGCTCCCTCCTCGCGAAGTGGATGCTCACGCGCGGAGAGCAGAACCCGATGTACGCGCACTTCGATCGCCTCTGCGAGATCATGCGGCGCTACGACGTGAGCTTCTCGCTCGGCGATGGGCTGCGGCCCGGCGGGCTCAGCGACGCGAGCGACGCGGCGCAGCTCGCCGAGCTCAGCGTCCTCGGCGAGCTCACCGAGCGCGCGTGGAAGAACGGTTGTCAGGTCATGATCGAGGGACCCGGCCACGTCCCGTTCGATCAGATCGAGTTCAACATGAAGCTCGAGCGTCGCCTCTGTCACGGCGCGCCGTTCTACGTGCTCGGCCCGCTCGTGACCGACGTGTTCCCCGGCTACGACCACATCACGAGCGCGATCGGCGCGACCTCGGCCGCCTATCACGGCGCGAGCATGCTCTGCTACGTGACCCCGAAGGAGCACGTCGGCCTCCCGAAGCGCGACGACGTCAAGCAAGGTTGCATCGCCTACAAGATCGCGGCGCACGCGGCCGACGTCGCGCTCGGGATCCCGGCGAGCCGCGACTGGGACGACTCGCTGACCAAGGCGCGCGCGGCGCTCAACTGGGAGAAGCACTTCGAGCTCGCGTTCGACGGCGACTACGCGCGCGCGATGCACGACGAGGACCTCGACGTCGACACCGACTTCTGCGCGATGTGCGGCCACGACTGGTGCTCGGTCCGCATCAGCAAAGAGATCCTGGAGCTCGACAGCGGCAAGGCGGATGGCTTCGCCCGCGAGCGCGTGATGAAGTCCGCGGCGCTCACCGCCGAGCAGCGGGCGGTCCTCGAGGCGCGCGGCAACCTCAGCCCCGACGAGCTGCACAAGCTCGCGAGCAAGACGCGCGGTCGCATGGGCGGCTCGGTCGGCGAGAAGGCGGCGTGCCACAGCGACGTGGCGCCGGAGACCGACGCGATGCGGCTCCAGGGTGAGCTCGTGCCCCTCCGCACGAAGGACCAGACCGCCCGGCCCTCCTGATCGGAGGCCACCTGCACGGGTCTTGCACACAGCTTGTGCACAAGCTGTGGATTACCCGCGTCCGTCGTGATTACGGGGGGTTAGATCACTGCCGGACGAAGGGAATCCGGAACCGGACTTGCCCGCTGAGCTGGTCGCTCTCGATGAGCACGTCGAGGTTCAGCGATCGGCTGTCGACCGGGATGTAGAAGTTGTATTGCGTCCCGTCCATCGCGCGGAGCTGCTGCTCGAGCCCGCCGTCGGGGCGGAACACCTGCGTCAACGAGGCTCGCACGCCACTCCGGCTGTAGATGTTCTGCGCCTGGCCGGGCGAGCTGGTGAACGTGCGGTTCTCCTGGCCGACCACCTGGACGCTGATCTGCTGCGCGCTCGCGTTGATCACGAGCTGCTGCGGCACCCACGTGCTCTCCGCGAGCCGGGCGCGCGCGAGCTGCTGGCGATCCGGCGCGAGCCGCGAGAGCGCGGGACCGATCGCGCGCTCCACCGAGCTCTGCGCTTCGGCCACCTGCGTGGCCAAGCGCCACGTCCCGTTGAGCATCGGGGACGGCGCCCCGTTCTGGGCGTGGGTGGACGAGCCGAGGGCGGCCACGCTGGCGACGGCGCAGGCGATCGCGAGAACGATCGCGGCGCGGGGTTGGCGGGAGTCTCGGACGGAGCGCGTCGATGCGTGCATCGTGGGTCAACCTCGCGAGCGACCGTCACGCGGTCGTCTCTTTAGAGCCTCGTCCGCCAGCGCATCACCGGCGGCGTCGAACGGTTCGGCAAAGAGAGTAAATGACTCCGGCTCGACGTTCGACCCCGTCGAGCGATTCATGCTCTCACTGTACGGCCGGCGAAATGAATCCTGCCGGTCCACGTGGGGGGCGTATCGCACGTGAGCACGCGCGCCGGTCCCCGGGGAAGATCCGAGCCTACTCGGCCGGCGTCCAGCGCAGCACCGGGTGCCGGGCCGCCTTCGTCTCGTCGAGCCGGCGAAGCCGGGCGAGGTGGGGCGCACGCTTCACCGTGTCCGGCGCCTCGTGGGCCTCGCGGCTGATGTCGCTCATCGCGGTGACGAAGCGATCGAGCGTCTCTTTGGTCTCGGTCTCCGTCGGCTCGATGAGCATCGCGCCCTTCACCACGAGCGGGAAGTAGACGGTCGGCGCGTGGAAGCCGTAGTCGAGCAGGCGCTTGGCCACGTCCATCGTGGTGACGCCGGTGTCCTTGAGGTGCTTGTCGCTGACGATCACCTCGTGCATGCACAGCGCGTCGTACGCGACCTTGTACGTCTCGCCGAGGCACACCCGAAGGTAGTTTGCGTTGAGCACCGCAAGGTCGGTCGCGCCCTTGAGCCCCTCGGCGCCCATCTCGCGCAGGTACGTGTACGCGCGGACCATCATGCCGAAGTTGCCGTTGAACGAGCGCAGCCGACCCACGCTCTTGGGAAGCTCGCTGTTCAGGAAGTAGGTGCCGTCGTCCTTGCGATCCACGCGCGGGCTCGGCGCGAACGGCGCGAGGATCTCCTTGTAGCCGACCGGCCCGCACCCGGGACCGCCACCGCCGTGCGGGGTGGTGAACGTCTTGTGCAAGTTGAACTGCATCACGTCGATGCCGAGGTCGCCCGGGCGCGCGCGGCCCATCAACGCGTTGAGGTTCGCCCCGTCGCCGTACACGAGCGCGCCCTTGTCGTGGAGCATCGCCGCGATCGTCGGCAGCTCACGCTCGAAGAGACCGACCGTGTTCGGATTGGTCAGCATGATCGCGGCGACGCCGTCGTCGACGTGCTTGGCCAGCTGCTCGGCGATCACGACGCCTTCGGGCCCAGCCGGGAACGGGACCGCGGTGAGCCCGTTGAGCGCGCAGGACGCCGGGTTGGTGCCGTGGGCGGTCTCCGGGATGAGGACCTTCTTCGGGCTCCGACCCTGCGACTCGTGGTACGCGCGGATCATCATGAGCCCCGTCAGCTCACCTTGCGCACCTGCGGCCGGCTGGAGCGTCACGCGATCCATCCCGCAGACCTCGGCGAGGCCACGCTCGAGCCGGAACATGAGCTCGAGCGCACCCTGCAGCGCGCGCTCGGGCGCGTACGGATGGAGGTTCGCGAAGCCGGGCAGGCGCGCGGCCCACTCGTTGATCTTCGGGTTGTACTTCATCGTGCACGACCCGAGCGGATACATGTTGCTGTCGATCGCGAAGTTCCACTGGCTGAGCCGCACGTAATGGCGGAACGCCTCTGGCTCGCTCACCTCGGGGAGGCGCGGCGCGTCCTCACGATACGCGTCGCCAAAGAGCGCGCGCGGATCGGCGGCGGGGACGTCGAGCGGAGGCGTGGACGCGCCCTTCCTCGAGGCGGCGCCTCGCTCGAAGATGAGCGGTTCGTCGAAGCTCACTCCCCCTCTGGCGCTACCGGGCATCGATCCTCCACGCGGTCACGGCGAAAACGCGCGAACCCTTACACCGCTGCACGAGGACAGACAAGCCGTTGGCCCACTGAGAAAGCGCATGCTGCCCGTGCCCGTGCCCGTGCCCTGCCCGCGAGGCAGCGATCGCCGCGATGAACGTCGAGACGACTCGCTCGGGGCGCGTGAGCATCCGCGGGCATGGCACGGGCGTGGGCAAGGGGCAGGCGCATCGAGAACGCGCGCGTTCTTCGCGCGCCTGCTAGGGTCGCGCGATGCGACGGGTGATCGAGAAGGGGGCGGCCGCGCTGTGCCTGTTGTTGCTCGCGGGCATCGCCGGATGCGGGAGCGGCCGGTGGGGCTACGCGCGCACCTACGAGGCGTGGGGCGACGAGAACGCGTACCTCGAGCGCGAGGTCGAGCTCTCCTACGAGGACGTGAGGCGCTTCCCCGATCGCTACGCCGACGATCTGATCGGCTGGTTCGGCACGGTCACCGAGATCGAGCAGCTCGATCGGAGCACCGGTCAGGCGCGGATCTCCCTGCAGCTCCGCGCGCACCAGGATCGGCACCTCTGCTCGGACGAGACGTCCGGGTCGTGCCGCGTCACGGTCTCGGATCGCCCGGTCGGCCCGTTCACCGCGCTCGTGACGCTGCGCGCGGAGGACCTCACCGACGGTCGCGAGAGGCTGTGGACCGGATCGCTGATGAAGGTCTACGGCCACGTGCAGGACGGCGGGACGGAAGAGAGCGGCCCGGTCCTACAGGTCGAGTGGTATCGCCACTGGCCGCACGGCTACTTCGTGACCACCGGCGCGGCCGGCTCGATGCGCCGCTGAGGCGCTCGACCGCGTAAGCGGCATGGACGCTTCGGCGTAGGTTCGACCCACCTCCCCTGGCGCGCGCGGCGCGAGTACCATGGAGGGCGATGGCCCGTCGCCTCGCCCTCGCGCTCGTTCCCCTCGCGCTCGCCGCCGGCTGCCAAGGGCAGCTCTACGGCTCGAGCCGCGACGCGGCGGGGACCGACGCCGGACCGCGGGTCATCGTCGACCTCGACGCGAACGGGCGCGACGCGGGCGTACCACCGGGGACGGACGCGGGACCGCTGCCGCCGGGGACCGACGCGGGGCCGCCATCTCCCGGGGTCGACGCCGGACCGCCGCCTCCCGGAGTCGACGCGGGGCCGCCCGATCCGTGCGCGTCGGTCAGCTGCATGGCGAACGCGCACTGCTCGTCGGGCACGTGCGTGTGCGACACGGGCTTCACGCTGAGCGGAGGCGCGTGCGTCTCGCTCCCGCCCGGTGATCCGGCCGGCCGCACGCAGGCCGAGGTCTGCATGCAGTGGAACGCGGGCCACGTGGAGAACGCGTCCACCCCGTGGACCGCGGGCAGCTCGATGTGCGACGCGGGCTCGATGCCGATGGCGGCGACCGACGACACGCTGCGGCGCGTCAACATGTTTCGCTGGCTCGCAGGGATGCCGAGCGTCAGCTACGACGGCTCGGACGCGGCGGGCATGCAGCAGTGCGCGCACATGATGAGCGTCAACGGGATGCTCAGTCACTCGCCGCCGACGAGCTGGACCTGCTACACGGCGGGCGGCGCGGCGGCGGCGGGCCGGTCGAACATCGCGTGGGGCTACTCGACGCCGGGCTCGGCGATCGACGGCTACATGACGGACGTCGGCACGATGAGCCTCGGCCACCGCCGCTGGATCCTCGGGCGCCGCCTCGGCCGCGTCGAGATCGGGTTCAGCCGCGGCGGCGCGCGCCCGGGTCAGTGCCTCGGCGTGTTCGACTCGAGCGGCAGCAGCGCGCGCGAGTGGACCGCGTATCCGAATCAAGGCGTGGCGCCGATCGATCTCGTCACCGATCGCTTCGGCGGTACGGTGGCGTGGTCGCTCCAGGCCAACACGTTCACGCTGCCGACCGGCACCGCGGTGAGCGTCCAGCGGATGAGCGACGGCGCGAACCTCACCGTCACGTCGTACCTCACGGGCGGCGGCGGCCCGCCTCCTTCGATCGGGTTCACACCGAGCGGGTGGACGCCAGAGGCCGGGCAGACCTATCGCGTCACGGTGACCGGTACATCGATCGGCACGATCACCTACGACGTCACGCTCGTGAGCTGCTGAGCCGCCGGCTCAGAACGCTTCGGCGAGCGACTCGACGGCGGAGCGGCGGAACTCCGGTACGAACAAGAGCGGGAGCTGGGTGCGCGGGAGATCCGGCAACGCGGCTTTCAGCTTCGCGATGGCCGCGTCCTGCGCGCGCTCGCGGATGGCGCGCTCGCGGCCGGCCAGCGCGAGCGATCGCACGCGGGTGTGCGCCTCGAGCTTGGCA
Organism: Sandaracinaceae bacterium; assembly: GCA_050186575.1. Classification (GTDB taxonomy): domain Bacteria; phylum Myxococcota_A; class Polyangia; order Polyangiales; family Sandaracinaceae; genus JAUHXR01. The sequence goes on from JBFWYI010000050.1 coordinate 58,754, forward strand.
GGCAGCGCCTCGATCTCCTCGTGCTCGCCGGCCTTGAAGAGCTTGGAGACGACGCCGTTGATCACGAGCGCCTGCGGGCTCATCGAGACGTCGCGCGTAAGCTTCTCGTAGAGCTCGAGCGTCTCGTTGGCCGGCATGTCCTCCGGCAGCGTGCAGAGCACGATCGCGCTGCGATGGGCGTCCGTGAACAGCGCGCGCGCCTTCTCGGCTTCGTTGCGCAAGAGGCCCGGCGGCGCGAGCTTGGTGAGCACCTGCGGCACGCGCAGCATGTCGAGCGCGTGCCCGGTCGCTGGACCGTCGACGATCACGAGGTCGTAGCGACGCCGTCCGTCGGGGGTGCGCTCGTGCACGTGGAATTGCGCCTTGCCCAACATCGCCCACGCCTCGATGCCGGGCGTCCCGCGGAGCACCGCGGCGACGAACTTGTTCTCGAAGATCGCGGAGTAGAGGCTCCGGACCTTGAGCACGAGCATCCCGTACTCCTCGAGCGCAGAGGCGGGAGTCATGTTGACGGCGTCGAGCCCGGGCGCGACCTCTACGTTCTCGTGGCCGATCGGCGCGACCTCGAGGAGATGGCTGAGCCGCTCCTTCGCGTTGCACATCGCGAGCAACACGCGCTTCTTGCGCTTCACTGCCGCGAGCGCGAGCGCGGCCGCCACCGTGGTCTTGCCGACGCCGCCCTTGCCCGTGACGAAGAGAAACTCGCGATCGAGGATCGTGCTCATCCGCGGACCGCCGCCACGATACTGCCCTCGGTCTCGATCGAGCAATCGTCATCGGAGCGCACGCGCAGGCTCTCCCCCACGCGCGCCGCCTCACCGAGTCGCGCGAGAGCGCCACGGCGCGCGGTGTCGAGGGCGATCGGGTGCTTCTTCATGTCGCGCTCGAGACGCCGGAGCCGGACGAGCCCGGTGGCGTCCGAGGTTCCGCCGCACGCGTCCCACTCGCGCTTGCCCTTCGACGCGACGGGCCCCGCCACGATCCTCCATCGCACGTCGCCTTGCGGAGGCTGCGCGCCTCGCGTCAGCGCGAGGTAGCTGTAGGTGAGCCGACTGCGCCGCAGCTCCGCCGCCTCCGCGATCTTCGCGAGCTCGGGCGCCAGCTCCATCGCGAGCTCCGCGTGACACCAGTCGCGCTCGCGCGCGAGCATCGGACACGGTCCGTCGTGGGTACACGGCGCCACCACGCGGAGCGCGTCGTCGCCCGGATCGGCCGCGATCCGATCCCGCATCCGCGACAACGCGCGCGCGCTCGCGCGGAGCGCCGGCTCGAGGACGATCAGCGCGCCGCCCTCCGCGAGGCCGCTCGCATACGATCGGACGAGCTGCTCGCGCGCCGCCTCGCGCGCGTCGCGATCCGGCTCCGCCCGGAACATCTCGCCGAGGCTGAGCCCGAACGCGACGAGATCGCATCGGTGGTTCTGTGCTCCGCGCGCGGTCGCGTCGCTCCGGACCACCTCGAGCGTGATCGGCGCGATGAGCCCCTCACGCGCCGCCGCGGTGCTCAGCGCCGCGAACCCATCGAGCGCCGCCGCGTCGCGCTCGACCGCCACGACGTCGATCCCCTCCATCCCGAGCCGCTGCGCGAGCCGCGCGATCCCGAGCGACGTCGTGCCGTACCCCGCGCCGAGATCCAGCACGCGCCAACGCGGAACGTCGGGGAGCGCACCGAGGTGGCCGAGCTCGGCGAGCGGCCCTTCGATTTTCGGGAGGTCGCGCGGGAGATAGAACCGCATGCGCGCGGCCGGCATCGACGCGCCGGCCTTCTGCGCGTCGGGCGCGCTCGCGTCGCGACCGGTGTACGCGAGGCTCAGCGCGCGAACCTCCGCCGCGAGCGCGCGGCCACGGCGGTCGTGCGGACCGAGCACGCGGGCGGCCACCTCGTCGATCAGGGTGAGCCAGCGCGGCTCGAGTGCGCGGGGGGTAAAGGGAGACGCCATGGAGCGGCCGGGTTATAACTCCGTGGCCGATGTCGAGCATCGAACGTCCCCTCCGGTCGCGTCGCGAGGTCCACGTCACCCCCGGCGCCACCCAGGCCGCCGACCGCCCGTCGGCGCTGTGGATCGCGCTCGGCGCGCTCGCGATCTTCCTCGGCGCCGCGACGGTGTGGGCGATCTTCTTCTACGCCCCCGTCGAGAACCGGATGGGGATCGTCCAGAAGATCTTCTACTTCCACGTGCCGAGCGCGTACTCGATGTACGTCGGCTTCACCGTCTGCGCGTTCGCGTCGGCGGGCTACCTCATCAAGCGCAAGGACAGCTGGGACGCGGTCGCGGTGGCGGCCGCCGAGGTCGGGCTCCTCTTCTGCGCGATCGTCCTCATCACCGGCCCGCTCTGGGGCCGCAAGGCGTGGGGCGTGTGGTGGACGTGGGATCCGCGGCTCACCACCACGCTGCTCGCGGGGATGATCTTCCTCGCGTACGTCGTCTTGCGCTCCTTCGGCGGCTCCGGCCAAGCCGAGCGCCGCTTCGCGGCGGGCCTCGCGATCGTCGGCCTCTTCGATCTGCCGGTCATCCACTACTCGGTGCAGCGCTGGCGCGGCACCCACCCGACCGTGATCACCGGTCAGGGCGGCGGCATCACGGCCGAGATGGGACAGGTGCTCGGCCTGAGCTTCGCGTTCTTCACCGTGCTCGTGATCTTCCTGATCTGGGCGCGCGCACGGCACGAGCGCTCCATCCAAGAGCTCCGCGCGCTGGAGCTCGAAGCGGCGGAGGCCGGCCTCTTGGAGGGCGCGTGACGAAGAGCCTCGTGCGCGTTCTCTCGTCGGCGGCGTGCGCGTTCCTGATCGCGACCGCGTCGCTGGGCGTGTCGACCGCGTTCGCGCAGGACGACGAGGATCCGGGGGCGAGCCGCTCGACGGAGTTCGAGGCGGCGACGGGACCCAACACCGAGAACATCCCCGGCGGCGCGCTGATGGTGGGCGCCTACGGCGCGATCCTCGCGCTCTTGATCGCGTACGTCGTGTCGATCGGCTTCCGACAGTCGCAGACCGGTAAGGAGATCGCGTCGCTGCGCGGCGAGATCACGCGCGCCATCGAGGGCCAGAGGCCCAGCGAGCCGAAGCAGAAGAAGGCCGCCAAGCGCGACCCGCCCGAGGACTGACGTGCCGCTCGCCCACATCATCTACATCCCGGGGATCCTGCTCGTCGGCATCACGATCGGCTACGTGCTGGGAGCCCGCGCCGCGCGCGCCGAGCTCGCGCGACGCCGTCGCGAGCGCCAGAAGTAGACCGCACACGAAGTTACGGCGCCCCCGGCTCTCGTGGCGCCCCAAACCACCCGGCGCCCTATACGAGGTCCAGCACGATGCCCGACTTTTCCCTCACCGAGGAGCAGCTCGCGCTCCGCTCGACGGTCCGTCAGTTCACCGCCGACAAGATCATCCCGATCGCGGCCGAGTGCGATCGGGAGGCCAAGTTCCCGAAGGACGTCTACAAGGAGGCGTGCGAGCTCGGCCTCGTCGCGCCGGTGATCCCCGAGGAGTGGGGAGGCGCGGGGATCAGCGAGCTCGATCACGTGATCGTGGTCGAGGAGCTCGCGTACGGCTGCACCGGCGTGCAGACCTCGCTCACCGCGACCACGCTCGCCGCGACACCGCTGATCATCGCGGGCCCCGACGAGCTCAAGAAGGAGTACCTCGGCCGCATCGCGTCCGACGGCGTCTACGCGTCGTACGGGCTGACGGAGCCGGCCGCGGGGTCCGACGCCGCGGGCATCCAGTGCCGAGCCGTCCAGAAGGGCGACGAGTGGGTGCTCAACGGGCAGAAGATCTTCATCACCAACGCGTCGTTCGCGAACTGGTTCGTCATCTTCGCGACCGTCGATCCGACGCAGCGCCACAAGGGGATCATGGCGTTCGTGGTCGAGGCGGACAGTGAAGGCCTCTCGATCGGCAAGAAGGAAGACAAGATGGGGCAGCGCGCGAGCGACACCGCGACGGTGATCCTCGAGGACGTGCGCGTGCCGAAGAAGAACGTGATCGCGGAGGCGGGGCACGGCTTCCGCGTCGCGATGCAGACCTTCGATCGTACGCGGCCCGACATCGGGGCCGGCGCGTGCGGGCTCATCCGGCGCGCGCTCGACGAGTCGGCGAAGTTCGCGCTCGAGCGCAAGACGTTCGGCACGCCGATCGCCGAGCACCAGATGGTGCAATACATGTTGGCGGAGATGGCGATCAAGTACGAAGCGACGCAGCTCCTCGTACACAAGGCGGCGTGGATGATCGATCGTCACGAGCCGAGCTCGCTCGTCGCGAGCTACAGCAAGGCGTTCGGCGCCGACAGCGCGATGGAGGTGGCCACCGACGCGGTGCAGGTGTTCGGCGGCGTCGGCTACATGCGGGAGTACCCGGTCGAGAAGCTGATGCGCGACGCGAAGGTGCTCCAGATCTACGAAGGCACGTCGCAGATCCAGCGCATGGTGATCGCGCGGCGGGTGCTGGCGAGCTACCAGTGAGCCGCGCGGGCACGTCCGCGGCATCGCGCGCGTCCGCGCCGGCCCTCTCATCGCGTGCGTTGCGATCCTCGTGTACGAGCACGTGCACGAGTACGTGCACGAGTACGAGGACCTCGACGAGCGCGTCGGCGGCGTCGAGGCTGGCTCGGCGGGGGCTGGCGTGCGTCGCGCTCGTCGGCGGTGTGCTGCTCGGTGCGGGGCTCGATGCGACCGACGTGTGGCGCCCCTCGCCCGAGGGGGACCCGTGGACGCTCGCGAGTCGCGTGCGCGCGCAGCCGCCCTCGCCCGGGTTCGCGGGTGGCGACGTCGATCAGGACGCGATCCTCGCGATCCTCGCCGAGCGCTATCCCGTGCGCGTGCGTCAGGTCGGCACGAGCAGCGTGACGCTGCGCCTCGACATGACCGGGTCGGTGACCGCCGCGTTCAAGCCGCGCACCGACTCGCACCCGCGCGGCTGGCAGGCGGAGATCGCGGCGTACCGCGTGGCGCGCGCGCTCGGCATGGACAACGTCCCTCCCGCGCTCGCGCGTCGCTTCGCGCGCCCCGTGCTCGAAGCGCGCTTCGAGCCCGCGCACCCCGGCGACTGGGACACGATCCGCGACGAGATCCGATGGGACAACCCCGGCGTCGTGCGCGGCGCGATGATCTACTGGGTCCCGGAGATGCGGCGCAGCGAGCTCGACACCGAGGCGGGCCTGACCCCGCTGTGGAACGGCCTCTCCGCCGAGGGGCCGGTGCCGAGCGATCCGCGGGCGGCCGACGTCGCCGTCATGCTCGCGTTCGACTATCTCATCGGCAACTGGGATCGCTTGAGCGGCGGCAACGTATCGCAGACGGCGAACGGAGAGCGCCTGTTCGTGCGCGATCACAACGTCGCGTTCCAGGCTCCCCTCACCGGCGCGCGCTACGAGCGCGTGCGCGGGTGGCTCGAGCGCGTGCAGCGCTTCCCGCGCGGGTTCGTGGCGCGCCTCGTCGACATGGACGAAGCGACGGTGCGCGCGGCGATGGCCGCCGATCCGGAGAACGAAGCGCAAGCGACGCTCACCGACGAGCAGATCGCGGAGCTGATGGGTCGTCGGCGTGCGCTCCTCTCGTACATCGCGGGTCTCGTCGCGTTGAACGGCACGGACGCCGTGCTCGCGTGGGATTGAATCCGGCACGCGTGCGCAAGGAGCGCAGGCGATCGGGTATATTGCTCGACGTGCCCGGGTTGGAGTCGATCTTCGCGGCGGTCGCCGGCCTCCTGATCGGCGGCGGGCTCGGGTGGCTGATCGGTCGTCAAGGCCGAGCGCGCCTGACGCGCGAGCGCGTGGAGCTCGAGGCGAAGCTGCGCCGGTTCGTCGTGCCGGTGCTCGAGCGGCGCGCCGACGTGCTCGGCATCCCGCCCGCGGAGCGGGGCTCGGACGGAGACGGCACGGCCGACCTCGTCCTGGACCTGGCGCGGAGCATCAAGAGTCTCGAAGAGTCTGCCGACCTCCCGTTCGGCGACACGGTGGAGGTCGATGGCCGCGAGCTGCGCGCGGCGTCGGGCGATGCCCAGGAGGGTGCGTGAGCCAAGAAGGTCCGTCGGATCCGTTGGGGGAGATGATCGCGCTCGTCGTGCACGATCTTCGCAATCCCGTGGCCACGATCAGCGCCAACCTGTCGTTCGTACGCGACGTCGCCGGCGTGGAAGACCCCGACGCGCTCGAGGCGCTCGATGACGTCGAGATCGCGCTCGCGGATCTCACGCGCGGGCTCGAGCAGCTGAGCTGGGTCGGCCGATGGATGGGCGGGACGCCAGCGGCAGACGCGGCGCCCGGCGACGTGCGACAGAGCGTCGAGCAAGGCGTGCGACGGTCGGGATCCGACGTGGCGATCGAGCTGCCCGACGCGCCGATCGAGATGAGGTGCGCAGGGCAGGCGCTCACCCGCCTCGTCGAGCTCCTCGTGCGTAACGCGACGAGCCACGCGAAGCCCGACTCGGTACGCGTGTCCGTCTCGGCGGAGGGCAGCGGCGCGACGATCGAAGTGCGCGACGGCGGGAGCGCGGTCGGGCACGACCTTCGGCCGCACATCTTCACCGCCGAAGGTCAGCAGCTCGCCAAAGGCCGGATCGACGGACGCTACTCACGGGTCGTCGGGCTCCTCGCGGCGCGCGCGCTCGCCGACGCGATCGGCGCCGAGCTCGCGGCGGGCGGCGAGGACGGCGCCGCGGTGTTCACCGTGCGCCTCCCCGGCTGACGCTCCGAAGGCCGACGCTCAGTCCAGGAGCTCGTACTCGGCGACGCGCACCGCACGGCCGACCATCCCGATGCTCACGTCGACGGGACGGGTCTCGTCGATCTCGATGCGCGCGCGCGCGCCATTCTTCTTCAGGGCCTCGGGCGGATCGATCAGCTCGACCTGCTGCCCATCGTCAGAGATGAGCGCCCACACCCCGCCCTCGACCCCGATCTTCCGGATGGTTCCGCGCATGTTGATGCCCGAGTTATGGCATCGATATCCCGGATCGACACCCGGCCGACCACACTTTCGCGGTTCGAGATCGCGGCGGTTGACAGCCTCGGGGTCGGCCGCGAATGCTCCCGACATGGATGAGGCGACGCTCACGCGCTCCCTGCGCGACCTCGGATGGGAGGCTGAGCCGCACGGTGAGGCGACGCTCCGCGCTGCGCACAAGACGGACGAGGGTGAGATCGTCGCGTACGTGCGCCTCACCGAGAACTGGCTGATCGCGTCGGTGGTGCCGTTCCTCACGACCCGCGGAGACAACTCGTTCGAGCTGGCGCGCTGGTTGTTGCGGATGAACCGCGACATGTACCAGTGCAAGTTTGCTTACGACGAGGACGGGGACGTCGTGCTCACCGTCGAGCTGCCGACCGAGTCCCTCGACTTCGAAGAAGTAGAATCCGCGCTGAAGGCGTTGATCCGGCACGCGGTCGAACACCGTGCCACGCTTCGCAAAGCGGCTACCGCCTGAGCCCGACGCCACGTCGGGGGCGCTGGCTCCTGTGAGATGAGCGATGAGCGCCCCCTCCTCCGATCCTCCATCGTCCCCCACGTCCGATCCGCCGGACGTAGCGCCGCGGATCGCGAGCTGGCTGTTCAACGGCGTGCGCGCGCACCTCATCGCGCGCGGAGAGTGGGCGACGTTCGAGGCGATGATCCTCGAGGAGGAGCCCACGATCGCGGACTGGCTCGAGACCGCCTCGCGACGCACCTGGATCGCGTTCACGCCGTACCTCGAGATCATGCGGATCCTCGAGCGCGAGCTCGGCGCGGACGGCATGAAGACGCTCGGCGAGGAGCGGCTCCGGAGCGACCTCGAGACGGGCGCGCTGGGGCCGATGCTGCGCGCGTGGGTGCGCGAGTTCAGCCACGACCCGAGCACGCTGATGCGCGTCTCCCCGCACGTGTGGTCGGCGATCACGCAGAGCGCTGGGGCGATGCGCCTCACCCGCGCAGAGGATCGCGAGGTCGAGTTCCGGATCGCGGGCGCGCCGCGCGAGCTCTTGGACGCGACGGGCTGGCACCGGTTGTTCGAGGGGTTCGGCGACGAGCTGATGCGCCGTTCGGACCGTCAAGGTTCCGTGTCGGTTCGACCTCGCTTCGACTCCGGCGAGCTCGAGCTGTCCGGCGCCTGGTCCTGAGCCGACTCGCCCTCGCGCGCGGCGCGATCCAGCTCGCGCAGCCGCTCGAGCCTGCCCTTGAGCTTGATCTCGAAGCCCGCCTCGCGCGGCTCGTAGAAGCGCGCGCCCTCGAGCGCCTCGGGCAAGTACGTCGCTCCCGCCGCGTGCCCACCCTCGGCGTGCGGGTAGCGGTAGCCCTCGCCGTACCCCCACGACTTCATCGCTCGGGTCGCCGCGTTCCGTAGGCCGAGCGGGACCGGCAACGCACCGTGCTCTTGTACGGCGGCCTGCGCCTTCTTCCACGCGTCGTAGCTCGCGTTCGACTTCACGGTGCTCGCGAGGTACGCGCAGCACTGGCCGAGCGCGTGCAGCGCTTCGGGAAGGCCGAGCCGCGCGAGCGCCGCGTCCGCCGCGATCGCGAGCGACAGCGCGTTGGGGTCCGCGTTCCCCACGTCCTCGCTCGCGAAGATGATCATCCGCCGCATCACGAAGCGCGGATCGTCGCCCGCCTCGAGCATGCGGAACATCCAGTAGAGCGCGGCGTCGGGGTCATTGCCGCGCATCGACTTGATGAACGCGGAGACGACGTTGTAGTGCTCCTCGCCGCTCTTGTCGTAGAGCAACGTCTTGTCGGCGAGCGCCTCGCGGACCAGCGCATCGTCGAGCGCGCGCGACGACGCGGCGGCTTCCCGCGCGGCGAGCTCCAGCACGTCGAGCGCGCGCCGTGCGTCGCCTCGCGCGAGCTCCGCGATCACCTCGAGCGCACCATCGTCCGCGGACAGGCCCAGCGTGCCGAGCCCGCGATCGCGATCGACGAGCGCGCGGCGCAGCAGCGTGGTGAGCGCCTCCGGCGCGAGCGGCTCGAGGCGAAACACGCGCGCGCGCGACAGGAGCGCCGCGTTGACGGCGAAGCTCGGGTTCTCGGTCGTCGCGCCGATCAGCACCACGGTGCCGTTCTCGACGTGCGGCAGGAGCGCGTCCTGCTGCGCCTTGTTGAACCGATGGATCTCGTCGACGAACAAGATGGTGCGCCGCCCGTAGAGCTTCCGCTGCTCGGCCGCGCGCCCTAGGATCGTACGAAGCTCGGGCACGCCGCCGAGGACGGCGGAGAACGGCTCGAAGATCCCCTCGGTCTCCGCCGCGATCACGCGCGCGAGCGTCGTCTTGCCGGTCCCCGGCGGACCCCAAAGCACCATCGAAGGCACGCGGTCCGCCGCGATGGCCTTCGCGAGCAAGCGCTCGGGACCGATCACGCTCGCCTGGCCGACCATCTGCGCGAGCGAGCGCGGTCGCATGCGCTCGGAGAGCGGCGCGGTTCCCAAGTCCGAGGCGTGCGCGTGGTCGAAGAGGTCCATGGTTCGAGGCAGTGTGGGAGTGAGTCAGCCGGCGAGAGATCGAGTGAAACTTCCCCCCCGATGGATCGTCCATGAAGCGGGCGGGAAGCAGAGCCGGTGGCCGACGGTTCGGAGGTGAGCGTGCGTAACCTGCTGGAGATGATCTACGAGCACCAGCTCCTTCGCAGCAAGGAGCGGCACCTCGACATCCCGCTCGACGATGCGGAGCGCGTCAAGCTGCTCGGGCTCGAGCGGTTGCTCATGGGCGAGCGGCCCGACCAACGCCAGCGCAAGTTCGTGCGCGTGCGTCTGCCGATGGACGTGCAGTTCACGCGACCGGCCGGCTTCGAGACGGGGAAGCTGCGCGACCTCGGCGGCGGTGGCTTCCAGATCGCGACGTCGCGACCGCCCGAGCCCGGCACGCGGATCATCGTCCGCGTCGAGGACGCGCGCCGCGGCATCGAGTACGTCTTTCCGTGCCTCGTCGCGTGGCGCTCGCCGCGCGGCCCGGGCCGCATGGGCGTGAAGCTCGACGGCGTGCCGAGCTCCGGGCCGCTGTTCGGGGAAGAGGCGAGCGACGTGTGGCGACGCTCGATGACCCTCGGCGACGACCGAGGGGAGCCGCTCGTCGCCTGAGAGGTCAGCGCACGATCTTCAGCCGCGTCGGTCCCTTGCCGGCGGGCGCCTTGCTCCCGCCGGTGCGTTCGAAGTGCCGCTTGGCCACCGAGCGGGTGAGCGCCTCCGCCGCGCCGACGTACGCCCGCGCGACCGCGCTCGACGGGTCCGCCTGCACGATCGGCATGCCCTTGTCGCCCCACTCGCGCACCGCCGTCTCGATCGGCACCTGCGCGAGGAGCGGCGCCTTCGCTTGCTGCGCCACCTTCTCGCCGCCGCCGCTGCCGAACAGCTCGTGACGGACGCCCGCCGTGTCGATGAAGAAGCTCATGTTCTCGATCACGCCGAGGATCGGGAGGTTCAGCTTCTCGCACATCGAGACGGACTTGTAGACGTCCTGGAGCGCGACCTCCTGCGGGGTCGTCACCATCACCACCCCTGTGACCTTGAGCTGCTGCGCCATGGTGAGCGCGACGTCCCCGGTGCCCGGAGGCAGGTCGAGCACGAGGTAGTCGAGCTCGCCCCAGTCCACGTCGGCGAGGAACTGGCGCAACGCGCCGTGCAACATCGGACCGCGCCAGATGATCGCCTGGTTCGGCTCTTCGAGGAGGAACCCGATCGACATCATCGAGACGCCGAACCGCGTCAACGGCGCAATCCGTTTTCCGTCCTTGCTGACCGGGTGGCCGCTCACCCCCATCATCGTGGGGATCGAGGGGCCGTAGATGTCGGCGTCGAGGAGCCCGACCCGCATCCCCATCGACTTGAGGGCGAGCGTCAGATTGACGGCGCACGTGCTCTTGCCCACCCCGCCCTTGCCGCTCATCACGAGGAGGATGTTGCGCACGCCCGGCACCGGGTCGTCGCTCATCACCTCGCGCGTCGGCACCTCGACCTCGACGTCGACCGCGATCGGCTGATCGCCGAGGGCCCGCTCGATGCGCGCGCGGACCTCGTCGGCGAGCGCGGTCGAGGCGCTCGAGAGGAGCGCGGTGACGCGCGGGCCGTCCTCCGTCACGCGCACGTCCTTCAACGTCCCGAGCTCGAGCATGGGGCGCTCGAACACGGGATCGACGACATCGCGCAGCGCCGCCATCACGGCGTCGAGGGTCGGTTCGCTCATCGAGCGTCGCTCTAGTGGTCGCTCCGGGCTCGGTCAAGGGGCCGGAGGACCCCCAGCACCGACCGATCGGGCGGGGCTACGGGCCGCCGTCGTGCTCGTGCGCGCCGCCGTCGTGCTCGTGCGCGCCGCCGTCGACCGGGGTGAGCGCTTCGCAGACCGCGACGCAATTGACGGCGATCGGATCGCACGCCTCGGCGGTGCCGACGTCATGCGCTGTCTCGTGGCACTCGTGCGCCTCACCGGTGCCCGGATCGACCTCGTGACACGCGTTGATGATGTCGGTGCACGACTGAGGGGTCACCGGGTCCCCGTCGTCGCACCCGATCGCGAACAGTCCGAGCGCCGCCATCGCGGCGAAAAACACGTTGCGAGTCCTCATCTCAGCGTGCCTCCACATGGAAAAAACTCTGGTTCCCAGTAGGCCCGTTTCCGCCGTAGGGCAACCCGAGGCGATCGAAGATCGGACCGCACTCCGGATCGTCCGCGCCGGACTGGCACCCGTGCGCCCCGCCCGCGTCCGCGTCGACGTCGGTGCCCGCGAGGAGCGCGGCGACGTCGAGGACCACGCGGTTCGCGTCGGGATCGAATCCGTCGAGCTCGATCTCGGCGACGTTGTCCGCCGCACACCCGGTCACGTTGCCGTTGCCGTCGCCGTCGCAGCCCGTGCTCCCGAGGTGGACCTGGAAGCCGTCGGGCTGTCCCGTGGTGCGCGAGTCGATCCGCACGAACTTGTAGCCGAGGTTCCACGTCCAGAAGAGCGACGTGACGTTGAGCGGCGAGGGCGCGGCGGCCGCGTTGCCGTGGTTGCGCTCGAACGGTACCCCGAGCTTGAACCGCACGCCGGTGAACGGCCCCTCGCCCTCGGACACGGTGCCGCGGATCGTGGAGTTGAGCTGGGGGTTGCCGCTCTGACAACCTGCCGTGCCATCCTCGAAGTCGAGGAGCACGATCGAGTCGAGCTGGAACGCGCCGTCTTGGTCGAGCTCGAGTGGGACCTCCGAGCCGTCCGAGCCGACGAGCCTCACGTCGTGGACGTAGAGGCGCAGATCGTCGAGCTCGAGCGTCGAGCTGGTGGTTCCGATGCCCGCGTACATCCCGCCGCACTCGGCCGGCTCGGAGCCGACGCGAGCCGCGAGCTCGATGGTGACCGGGACACCCTGGGCGCAGCCCCCGGAGAGGGCCAGCGCGAGGGCGAGAGAGAAGCTCCGGGCGCGCATGGCGGCACGATGGCAGATGGCTTCGGGCGGTGCCACCCGTCAGCCGACGGAGGACGCGGAGATCCGCAACCAGTCTTGCCATGGTAGATCGCCGTCGTGAGGATCGGTGAGGCGCGGTCGCTGCATCGCGCCGGGCTCTGCGACGCGGGGGACCACCCCGGCGGCGAGCGCCAAAGGAGAGCCCGCGAGGCCGAGCGCCTTGAGGTAGCCGCCGAGCGACGCGAGGCGACCCGCGATGGCCTCCGCGGTGGGCGCCGCGATCACGCGCACGTTGCGCCACCCGGGGCTCGGCGCGATCGCCGCGGGGTCGTGGTCCACCGCGACGGCGGCCCGCCTCGCCTCGAAGAGCTCGCCGCGCGTCGCCGCGAGCCCACGCCACGCGAGCTGGCTCGCGCCCACCGAGAGCGGGAGCTCGCCGCGCGGCAGGGTCGCTTCGAGCGCGTCGAGCGCGTCGACGAGCGCGACCGCGAACGCGCGGGCGCGCGCGAGGTCTCCCTCGACCACGATCGCGTGCGGCGAGAGGCACCCGCGCTGATCGTACGCCGCGACGTCGACCGCGAACGCGCGGGCGAGCTCGGTGAGCCGGACGCGCGCGTCGGCCCGGATCACGCCGACGCCGAGGCCATGACCGTGGCCGACGAACGCCGCGTCGGAGGGGGCGCGAGCCCGGATCGCGTCCATGGTGGCGTCGCTCCCGTAGGCGACCACGATGCGTGCGCGCTCGAGGAGCGCGGCCTCCGCGTCGACCTCGCCGCCCGCGAAGCTCACCACCGCGCACGCGCGAGCGAGCTCGGGATCGATCGCGGCGAGCGACTCGGCGAACGCGCGCGGCAACGAGTCATCCTTGGTCGAGGCCTTCGCGACGATCGGAACGCGCGCGAGGAGCGCGAAGCTGAGCGGAGCCACCGCGGCGCTGAACACGTTCCCCGCGAGCACGAGCGCGCCGAGGCGGGCTGGCTCGTGAGGCACGGATGCGACGGCGGCGGCGGCCCGGGCGAGTTGCTCGTCGAGATCGTCGAGCGTCGTCTCGAGGCCCCACGCGACGCCCGCCTCCGAGAGCCCGGAGCTCCGCGCGATCGCCGCCCGGAGCCCGCGGTCGTCCTCCCTCACCGCGCGCCACGCGTCGGCCACGCTCGCCGCGATCG
>JBFWYI010000051.1:0-68193 GCA_050186575.1 Sandaracinaceae bacterium
TGAGAGTCGGAAGTGGACATGGAAGCCTCCTTGGCTGGCCTGGCGACGTGCCGGGCTCGCCCACCCCCCCCCAGCGCCGCGCGCAGGCGTGTCAAGGTCCCGCGCAGAGCCGCGCACAGCTCGAGCAAGACCGGGCCATCACCGACCTCCACGCCCAACCCGGAGTCTCAAACGATCGCGAGCGAGCACGGCGAGCACGGGACCTTGACGCGCCGAGCACGGCGCTACCCTCCAACGAGCCCGGCACGTCAACCCTGATTGACTAGTGCAAAAGAGGCCGATTCACGCCGTCGCCCGTCGCCCATCCCCCGTCGCCCATCCCCCGTCGCCCGTCGCTCTTCCCCCGTCGCCCGTCGCCCTTCCACCGTCGCCCTTCCACCGTCGCCCTTCCACCGTCGCCCTTCCACCGTCGCCCTTCCACCGTCGCCCTTCCACCGTCGCCCTTCCACCGTCGCCCTTCCACCGTCGCCCTTCCACCATCCCCCGTCGCCCATCCACCGTCGCCCTTCCACCGTCACCCGTCGCCCTTCCCCCGTCGCCCGTGCCCTTCCCCCGTCCCCCGTCCCCCGTCGCCCGTCGCCCCCTCGCCGGAACCGGACGCAACCTCGCGAGCAACAGAACCAAACCAAAGACCGGTAATCGACTTGCGCCTCCTCGGAAGCTCAGCGAGCGCAGCGGAAGCCGACCTCGCGCAGGAACTCCTCCGTTCCCTCCGGGCACGCGCCGCTCGCGCAGAGCGGGACGCGATGGGCGTACGGAGCTCCCGGAGGAGGATCCCAGCGCGTCGTCCGACCGAGGCCCACCCCCCGCACTGCGCGGTACGTGAGCCCGCCGTCGTCCGCCCACCCCGGCGTCTCGCCGTCGGCGCCGTCCCGGAACAGCTCCGCCGTCCACTCGCGCGCGTTGCCCACGAGATCGCGCAGCTCGGCACCTGCCTCGACCGGTCGCGGCGCGCTCGGCTCGGACGGCGGCGTCGCGTCTCGGTCTCGCGACCGCGCGGCGTGCTCCCACTCCTCCTCACGGGGCAGCCGGGCGCCGAGCGATGTGCAGTAGTCGCGCGCGAGCGTCCACCCGACGCCGGTGGCGGGGAGGGCGGCGCGCTCGCTCGCCGCGTCGGGGAGCCAGCTCGGTCGGTCATCGAGGATGGACGGGCGCGCTCGCGAGCCCGCGGCGAGCCACGGCTCGAGCTCGCCCCAAGTCACCTCGTGCGCCTGGAGCTCGAACGGCTCGGTCGGCGCGCGCACGCGCGCCTCGGGTCGGAAGCCGCTGAAGCGTTCCTCGATCGGTCCGACGCCGAGGACGGTGTCGGGAACCGCACCCTCGACGCGCACGAAGGGGTTCGCCTCCGGCGCCGTCTCCCTCGCCGAGGTCGCGTCGATGCTCGCGTCGGATGGCAATGTAGCGTGCTGGCGTCTAGCGTCGCTCGCTCGATCTCCGTTCGGGCTGGTCGTGATCCCGATCGCGACCGCGACCAGGGTGCCGATCCCGACGGTGGCGATCGCGATCGCGATGCCCGCACGCGACGGCGAAGCGTCTCTCGGTCCAGCCGGCGGTCGCGTCGTCTCGTCGGGGATCGCTTCGGTTCGAGCCGCGCCCACCGGGACGCTCGCTCGCAACGTCTCGCGCGCGTCCGCGTCGAGCACGGCGTCGAGCGCATCGGCCAGCTCGCGCGCGTCCCGCGGCCTTCGTCCGGGCTCCTTCTCGAGGCATCGTTCGACCAGCTCGGCGAGCGGCACGGGGACCTCGGGCGCGAGCGTCCGGATCGGCGCCGGCGCGCGCGTGAGGATCTTGCTGATGATCTCGTTCTTGCTCGGCGCCTCGAACGGACGCCGGCCGGTCAGCGCCTCGTAGAGCATCACGCCGAGCGACCACACGTCGGCGCGCGGGTCTACGTCGCGCGCGTCGGTCGCCTGCTCGGGGCTCATGTAGTGCGCGGTCCCGAGCCCGACCCCGGTGTCGGTCAACGAGGTGTCGGCGCCGCCTTCGGTCGCGATCCCGAAGTCGAGCAGGCGCACGCGCCCCTCGCGATCGATGAACACGTTGTCGGGCTTGAGGTCCCGGTGGACGATCGGCGCGGGGGCGCCCGACGCGTCGAGGCGGCGGTGGGCGATCGCGAGCGGCTCGCAGAGCTCCCGCACGTGCAGCGTCCACGCGAGCCTCGTCGCTCCCTCGCCGCCGATCCATCGCGAGAGCGGCGCGCCGTCGAGCCGCTCCATCACGAGGTAGAGCGCGCCCCGTTCCTCGTCGACGCCGAACTCGAGCACAGGGACGAGCGCCGGGTGATCGATCTGTCGGACCGCGTTGACCTCCCGCCGGAGCCGGCGTTCGCGCTCGGCCCGGCGATCGGCGCGCACGTGCATGAGCTTGATGGCGGCGCGCTCTCCCTCGCGCACCGCCTCCCAAACTTCCCCCATGCCACCTTTGCCGATGGGGGCGACGAGTCGCCACCCCTCGATCGTGGCTCCGGCCACGTACACGCTCATGGCGCGAGCACAAGCCGCGCAGCGAGACGGTCCGCGCCCCGATCAGGGCGCTGGACCTCCCCTCAGCGACAGCGGTGGGTGCGGCTCTCGGAGCGACGCGGACAGCGGTAGTAGTGCCGGATACAGCCTCGGCTGCCCGGCGTACACGTCTCGTGCGAGCAGGCCGTCGAGCTCCCCACGCAGATGAGGCTGTAGCCGATGCAGCTCAGCGGTCCCGACGGGATGCACTCGTCCGGCGTCATCGTCGGGGTGCCGAGGATGATGATCCCGCCGCCCGCGGTCTCGTTCCCGCACCACGTGTACGTGCCCGTGTACCCACAGGTGGGCGCGCTGGTGCGCGTCCATCCGCGATCCCCGGTGCATGAGGCGACGTAGTTGTGCGTAAAGAAGTCTTGATAGACGTTGATCGAGCAGGTCCCGCTCGCGCTCGCGCTGATCGGGCTCGTCGAGTTGCTGCGGTCGACCCACTCCGCCTGACCGTCGGTGTCGAGCGACGGGGGAAATGCGGACCCGCCGGAGGTGTCGCCGTAGTTGTTGTCGCAATCGTGCGCGCCGTAGTTCGTGTCCTCGGACGTGCAGGTCAGCCCGGTGCAAGGCACGCTGGGGTGGCTGCCGCCGCTCGTCGCGGGCGCCTCCGGATAGTACGTCGTGTTGCCGGGGAACATGTCCGCGCGGGTGTCGTTGCAGTCGAGCGACGCGAGGTTGCCGGGGCTCGGGATGCGCGTCGTCCATCCGCATCCGCCCTGCGGCGCCGGCTCCGCGCAAGAGTCCTGCATGATCGCGCCGGACACCGAGAAGCCATCGCGGTCGCAGTCGAGGAACCAGAAGCTGGACGCCGGCTCCGGCGTCGCGGGGTTGCAGTCGTTGTCGACGGCCGGCATGTCGCACACCTCGGCGGCGCCGGGGTTGATCATGTTGTCCATGTCGTTGCAGTCGGTGCCGCATGCGCCGGCCGAGGTCGGCGCGTATCCGTCGCCGTCCATGTCCATGAGCACGTTGTCGCACCCCATCACGGGATCGCAGGAGTCGACCGTGCAGTCGTCCGAGTCGTCGCAGTCGAGCGCGGTGCCGCCCACGCACGCGTGGGTCGCCGTGTCGCACGTCTCGGTTCCCGTGCAGACGCTCAGGTCGTCGCAGTCCTCGTCCATCTCGCAGGAGTACGTGCAGTCGTTCTCACAGCCGTCGAACGAGACCATGTTCATGTCGTCGCACTCTTCGCCGGTGTCGACGACGCCGTTGCCGCAGCCAGCGCTCACGCAGTCGGTGCCGCGGCACACGCCCGCCATCGCGTCGTCGGTCGTACACGCCGCGCCGTCGCCGGGCAGCGCGCCCGCCACGCAGACGTGATCGGTGCAGGTCTCCACGCCGTTGCAGGCCGCGCCGTCATCGCACGTCGAGTCACCGGTGCAGGTGAAGACGCAGGTCGTGGGCTCGCAGCCGTCGAACGCGACGTCGTTGCCGTCCTCGCACTCCTCGCCGCGGCCCGTGTCGATGAAGCCGTCGCCGCACAGGCTCGCTTCGCACGATCCGCCCAAGCAGATCCGACCCATGGCGCACGTGGTTCCGTCCGCCATGCTCGAGCAGTCCACCCCGCCGCCCCCGGCGTCGGTGCCGGTGCTACCCGCGTCGCGTCGGCCCCCGTCGTCGGTGCCGCCGTCTCCGTCACATCCGACGGCCAAGCCCAGAATCGCGACGAAACCAACCCATCCCCAAGCTCGCATTCACTCCACTCCCGTGTAGGTGCGAATACGCTATCACGGGTCGAGCCGCCGAGCAGGAGTGGGGCGAAGAATCCGAGTTGGATCGGGGACGAGCCTCAGGGAGCCGCGATGCACAGACCGTTGCGGCACACGCCGTCGGTCACCGTGCGCGACGTGCAGGGCGCGCCGTCGGCCATCGCATCCATCGCGCGGCAGAGCATCATCCCGCCGACGGCCATGCAGGTCTCCATGCCACAGGAGTCCATGTCGTCGCAGTTCGGCAGGCCGGTGCCACACGCCCGCGTGCACATGGACGTGCAGCCGTCCATCTCGTTCGCGTTCCCGTCGTCGCAGAATTCGTGCGGGGTCGCGGCCCGATCGACGTACCCGTCGCCGCACCTCGAGACGTCGCAGAAGCCGTCGACGCAGATGCGTCCCCCGGCCGCGCCGCACGCCGTGCCATCCGGAGTCTGCGTTCGCTCGCAGAATCCAGCTACGCAAGCGAAGTTGCAGCCCATCATCGGATCGAGCGTCACGCACTGGCGGTCGCTCGTGCAGGGGACCTGCATGCCCCCCGCATCAGGTGCGCCGCTGTCGGTGCCGCCCCCCTTGTTGGCGAGCGTATCTTCCACGATGACGGTGCAGCCGCTCCCTACGCTCGCCATCGACAGCGCGAGCAGCCAAAGGGAGAGGGCGCCGAGAAAGGCGGGGGTCGTTGAGCTCCGTCGCATCAGGATTCGCAGGGAACCACAACTCCGAGCACAGGGCCAGTCGGAGGCGTATGCGTTGCCAGTCGGAGGCGTATCCGTTCCTCCCGGACGTCGGACCCCGAATCACGTTACCCTGTCCACGTGTCGCTTCGCATCGATCAGGACCACAGCCGCTTCAAGTCGATCGTCCGAGGGCGCATCCGAAAGAACCTGCGGCAGTACATCTCGCGCGGCGAGCTGATCGGCAAGCAGGGCAAGGACGTCGTCTCCATCCCGATCCCCCAGATCGACATCCCCAAGCTCCGCTTCGGCGACAAGCAGCAGGGCGGCGTCGGCCAGGGTGACGGCGAGCCCGGCGACGCGGTCGGGCAGAAGGACGAGGAGGGCGGCTCCGGGCAGGCGGGGAGCGACGCCGGTCAGCACGCGATCGAGGTCGACGTCACGCTCGACGAGCTGGCCGACATCCTCGGCGAGGAGCTCGAGCTCCCGAACATCGAGAACCGGGGCAAGAGCAAGATCATCGATCAGAAGGATCGCTACGTCGGCGTGCGTCGCGTCGGTCCGAACTCGCTCCGGCACTTCAAGCGCACGTACAAGGCGGCGCTCAAGCGGCAGATCGTGACCGGCACCTACAACGCCAAGGTGCCGATCGTCATCCCGCTCCGCGACGACATGCGCTACCGGTCGTGGAAGACCGAAGAGGAGCCCGTCGCGAACGCGGTGATCATCTACATGATGGACGTCTCCGGCTCGATGGGCGACGAGCAGAAGGAGATCGTCCGCATCGAGTCGTTCTGGCTCGATGCGTGGCTCCAGCGCCAGTACAAGGGCGTCGAGACGCGCTTCATCATCCACGACGCGGTGGCGCGCGAGGTCGATCGCGACACGTTCTTCAAGACGCGCGAGTCGGGCGGCACGATGATCTCGAGCGCCTACAAGCTCGCCGCCCAGCTCATCGAGCACGACTACCCAAAGACCGAGTGGAACATCTATCCGTTCCACTTCTCGGATGGCGACAACTGGAGCGTGGACGACACCTTGCTCTGCATCGAGCTGATGAAGAAGACGCTCCTGCCGGCCTCCAACGTGTTTTGCTACGGACAGGTCGAGAGCCCGTACGGATCGGGCCAGTTCATCAAGGACCTGCGCGAGCACCTCGGCGGTGACGACCGAATGATCACGAGCGAGATCCGCGACCGCGACGCGATCGTGGGCTCGATCCGCGACTTCTTGAGCAAGGGCAAGTAATGGCGGGCTTTCAGCTCACGCGGCGGCTGCCTCAGTACCTCCGCGACATCCAGCTCAAGGTCGAGGACGTCGCGAAGGGCTTCGGGCTCGACTTCTTCCCCACCATCTTCGAGGTCGTCGCCTACGACCAGATGAACGAGCTCGCCAGCTACGGCGGCTTCCCGGTGCGCTACCCGCACTGGCGCTTCGGGATGGAGTACGAGCAGCTCGCGAAGAGCAGCGAGTACGGCCTCTCGAAGATCTACGAGATGGTCATCAACAACAACCCGGCCATCGCGTACCTGCTCGAGGGCAACAGCCTCGTCGATCAGAAGCTCGTGATGACGCACGTGTACGCGCACGTCGACTTCTTCAAGAACAACTTCGCGTTCGGTCCGACCAACCAGGGCGTCGATCCGCGGACCGGCGAGCCGATCCGCAAGTGGATCGACACGATGGCCAACCACGGCTCCATCGCGCGGAGCTGGGCGAACCGCGTGGGCATCGAGCGCGTCGAGGAGTTCATCGACTGCTGCCTCAGCCTCGAGAACCTGATCGATCCGATGAAGCCGTTCGCTTCGCCGAGGGTCGAGAAGAGCGAGGACGCGAACGACGCCGGGATCGAGGTGCCGCGACTGCGCGTCGATCACGACTACATGGAGAGCTACATCAACCCGCAGGAGTTCCTCGACCGGCAGCGCGAGGAGCTCGAGGCGGAACGCGAGAAGGCGCAGCGCACGCCGGAGAAGCCGGACCGCGACGTGCTCGGGTTCCTGCTCGATCACGCGCCGCTCGAGCGGTGGGAGCGCGACGTCCTCAGCGTGGTGCGTCGCGAGGCCTACTACTTCTGGCCGCAGATGCAGACGAAGATCATGAACGAGGGCTGGGCCAGCTACTGGCACTCGCGGATGATGACGGAGAAGATCGCCGACGAGACCGAGATGATCGACTACGCCGAGCGCAACGCTGGCGTGCTCGCGACGAGCTCGGGGCGGCTCAATCCGTACAAGCTCGGGGTCGAGCTCTATCGCCACATCGAGGAGCGGTGGGACCGCGGGCAGTTCGGTAAGGAGTGGGAGGACTGCGACTCGCTCGAGGCGCGCAAGAGCTGGGATCGCCGGACGGGGCTCGGGCGCAGCAAGATCTTCGAGGTGCGCTCGCTCTACAACGACGTGATGTTCATCGACGAGTTCCTCACGCCGGAGTTCGTCGCCGATCAGAAGCTCTATGCGTTCGGCTACAACCAGCGCAACGATCGTTTCGAGATCGAGACGCGGCAGTTCGAGCAGGTGAAGCAGAAGCTGCTGTTCAGCCTGACGAACGCGGGTCAGCCGTTCGTGTACGTGGTCGACAAGAACCACGAGAACCGCGGCGAGCTCCTCCTGACGCACGACCACCAGGGGATGGACCTGCGCTTCGATTGGGTGAAGGAGGTGCTCGGCTCGCTCGTGCGAGTGTGGCGCCGACCCGTCGAGATCCACACCATGAGCGAGGGCAAGCCCATCCTCATGCGCTTCGACGGCAAAGAGCACACGCAGCGCCCGCTGAAGTAGCGGGGCCGCGCGGCTCGCTCAGACGCGTCGCGGTCAGGGGGCTTCGACGTGCAGGCCGGCGCAGTTGGCGAGCCGGAATCCGGCGGGCGTCATCTGTGCCATCGGGCCCGAGCCGTTCGTCGAGAGCTCGACGTGGTTCGCCGGCATCGCCGTGTTGGGCAGGTACTCGCAGCGCACCGAGCCCTCGAGGGTCGGGTTGCCCATGTCGTCGCGGAAGCTGACGTTCGGGATCTGGCAGGGCTGCGCCTCGGACGGCGCGGAGCTCCCGCATGCTCCCTCGTAGAGGTTCGCGCCCTCCTGCACGCGCACGCGACAGTTCGGACCGCCGCCGGGGCCTCCGGCGAACGGGACCACCAGCGAGGTGATCCTCAACGAGAAGCCCAATCCGAGCGCGACGAAGGTGATCGTGCGGTTGTCGCTCGTCTCCTCGACGTCGCACGTGATCTGGAACGAGGGCACGTCGCCCAGCTCCACGCACGGGTCACCCATGTTGAAGCCGCAGATATCGCGCTGCGACTCGCCGGGGCAGCCGCGCGTCTCGTTGCAGCGCACCGCGTAGCGCATGTCTGCGAACACGTCGGGGTTTCCGCCGTCGCAGCCGACGAGCGCGAGGAGCAAGACCAGAGAAGCGAGGGCTCGTTGCATGTGGATCTCCGCCGGAGAGGCTAGCAATGTGGCCGCTCCCGCGTCTAGAACGGCGCCGAAGCGGCTCAGACGGCGCGCGCGGCGGCGAGCGCCTGGGCGAGGTCGTCGCGGAGGTCGTCGAGCGCCTCGAGGCCGACCGAGATCCGGATCAGGCCGTCGTCGATCCCGAGCGCGGCGCGCGCGGCGGGTGGCACCGAGCCGTGGGTCATGATCGCGGGGTGCTCGATGAGCGACTCGACGCCGCCGAGGCTCTCCGCGCACGCGAAGATCCGCACCGCACGCAGGAGCGCGCGCGCCGCCGGGAGGCCGCCCGCGACCACGAAGCTGATCATCCCGCCGGGGCCGCTCATCTGCCGCTCGGCGAGCGCGCGTTGGGGGTGCGAGGCGAGGCCGGGGTAGACGACCTTCTCGACGCCGGGCTGGCCCTCGAGCCACTGCGCGATCGCCGAGGCGCTCTTCACGTGCCGCTCCATGCGCACGGGCAGCGTCTTCAGGCCGCGGAGGACCAGGTAGCAGTCGAACGGGCTCGGCACCGCGCCGATCGCGTTCTGCAAGAAGCGCAGCCGCTCGGCGAGCTCGGGCTCGCTCGTCATCACCACGCCGCCGACCACGTCGCTGTGGCCGTTGAGGTACTTCGTCATCGAGTGCAACACGACGTGCGCGCCGAGCATGATCGGGCGCTGGAGCATCGGCGTCGCGAACGTGTTGTCCACGACCACGATGGCGCCCTTGTCGCGTCCGATCGCGGCGACCTTCTCGATGTCGACGAGCTTCAGCATCGGGTTCGTCGGCGTCTCGACCCACACCATCTTCGTCGCGGGGGTGAACGCGGCCGCGACGTTCGAGGGCTCGCGCATGTCGACCTGCGTCGTCTCGATCCCGAGCGGGCGAAACACCTTGTCGAGGATGCGGAACGATCCGCCGTACACGTCGTCGCTCGCCACGATGTGATCGCCGGGGCGCAGCGTGTGGAGCAACGTCGTCATCGCGGCGCACCCCGAGCCGAACGCGACCGCGTGATCGGCGCCCTCGAGCGCGGCGAGGCAGCGCTCGAGCGTCTGCCGCGTCGGGTTGCCGGTGCGCGCGTACTCGAAGCCCTTGTGATGGCCGGGACCGTCCTGCGCGAACGTGCTCGCGAGCACGATGGGGGTCATCACCGCCCCGCTCGTCGGATCGGGCTCTTGGCCGGCGTGGATCGCGAGCGTGTCGAGTCGCTTCGTGTCGACGTTCATGGCGCGTCCCGTACCGCGCGACGAACGGCCGATCAATCCGATTCGGGGCTCGGGGCCTCGCCCGTCGGATCCTCGGCGCTCGGCGCGTCCGCGCTGGCCGGCGGCGCATCCTCGAGCTCGTCCTCGAGCGCGTCGATGTGATCCTCGAGAGGATCGCGCTGCTCCTCGAGGCGCTCGATCTGGCGCTCGAGCCGCTCGGCGATCCCGTCGTGGCCCTCCGCGCGCGCGCGCTCGAGCCGCTGGCGCGTGAGATCGATCTGGGTCTCGAGCAGCCCCTGCCAGAAGTGCGCGCGTGACAACGAACGCTCCGGGGTGGTCGGGCCCGTCCGCACGACGCTGGGCTCGAACAGGGGCGCGGCCGCCGCGCCGCCGTCGAGCAACGCGTCGGCGAGCCCGTCGACGTCGAGGTCCGGCACGTCGCGCGAGCCAGCGTGGCCCGAGGGTCTGGACGCGGTGGGCGTACCGACGTCGCCCTCGTCGGTGACTGGCGTGCCCTCGCGCTCCTCGAGCGGGATGTAGCCGTCCGAGACGTCGTGGCGCTCGCTGAGGTAGATGGTGACCGCGACGCTGCCGACGCTGAGCAGCACGATCGCGAAGACGATCGCGTAAAAGAACCCGCGTCCGCCTCCGCTCGATCCGTCGCTCGGCTCCGCCACGGAGCGAAGTGGAGCACACTCTCCTCCGTCGTCCATGGCGAGGCGGCTCGACGGTGGTGCGGCGTGCGCAGGGGACGATGCGCTCAGGGAACGATGCGCTCAGGGGACGATGCGCCAGCGCTCTACCAAGTCGCACGTCGCGGAGACGATCCCGACCTCCGAGTGGACGCTCACGTCACCTTCCGCGTTCGGGCCGACCAACGTGCCGTGGAACTGCCGGATGTTCTCGACCGCGAGGCACTCTCCGTCGATCTCGAGCATGCAGCCGTCGTCCGACGCGGTCACCGAGGTGTCGCAGTGCGGGAACACGGGCGCGACTCCCGAGAGGTCGGCCATGCCCGTCCGCTCGAACCCTACGTAGGGGCAGCCCGCCCCGTCGGCGGACACGACCGTCATCGAGAGCGTCACCGGTCCGCGCGGCGGTCCCATGCAGCGGCCGGCGTCGTGGAAGCCTCCGTCCGGCGGGCGCTCGTGCGAGAGGTAGCAGCCAGAGACCGTGAGGGCCGAGAGCGCGAGGGAGAGCGCGTGTCGCACGCCGCGAGCATGACGCATCGCTCACGCTTCGTCCGCGGCCGGAAGGGCCGCGTCAGCGCTCGCTCCTTGCCCTTGCCCTTGCCCTCGACGATCTCATGTCGCCGATCGCGGTTCGGGGGCGACCCCGAGGACGATCGTTCGGAGGTGCGTCATCTCCCATCTAGGCCCGATCGGCGCGGGCTCGGCCATTACATCTGGTTCGCGGCGTGCCGCGCGCGTGTAATGGAGCCGCGATGCGCCGCACTGAGTCGAGCGTGACGAGAGCAGGGCTGGCGTTCGGGCTCGCGGCGGTGCTCGTCGCGTCGCCCGCGGTGGCGCGCGCGACCGACGTCCTGGTGATCGGCGACCAAGCGGCCGTCACGCCATGGGCGCGAGCGCTCCAGCTCGAGCTCGTCGATCGCGGCTGGCCCGTCCTGATCGCGCCCCCCGTCGAGGGAGAGACGGTGCTCGAGCGCGACGGCGCAGCGCAGCGGATGGCGCGCGCGGTCGGTGCGGACGTCGCGCTCCGGATCGATCGGTACGGCGAGATGACGACGATCCGCGTGGTCGGCGCGCGCTCCGACGAAGCGGCGGTCCTCCCGCTGCCAAACCCGACCACCCCGCCGGAGGCGCTCGCGCGGATCAGCGCGTCGTACCTCACGAGCTCGGTCGACGCGGGACAGCCGCTCGAGCGTCAGCCGCTCGAGCGCCTCAGCGCGCCGCAGATCGAAGCCGGTACGCCCGAGCCCGCCGCGCCCGAGCCGATGGTGAGCGAGCCGATGGTGACCGAGGACGACGGCACCGGGTTCTTCCTCCACTTCGGCGGCGGCGCCGTCGGATCGTTCACCGACCGGTCCGTCGAGCTCGGACCCAACCTCACCGCGAGCATCGGATGGCGGGCGGGGCCGTACGTCCGCGCGGGCGCGGGATTCGACGTCGCGCTGATGTCCGACCGCGAGCTCGGCACGAGCCAGTGGGACCCGAGCATCCGTGGATGCGCCGAGGTCGAGGTGATCGCGCCACTCCCCGCCGAGCTCGAGCTGGGGCTCATGGCGCGCCCCTGCGGGTTCATCGGACAGGTCTCCGCCAACGGCTTCTTCGACGGCGGACGCGTGTTCCCCGGCGTCGTGCTGGGAGGTGCGATCACGTTCTCCGCGCCGGTCGAGGATCGCTGGCGCCTCGGCGTCCGCTCGGAGCTCGCCGCCCTGGCCTTGATCGACGCGAGCACCCCCTACAGCGTGCTCGCCGCGTTGTCGCTCGTCGCGGAGGTGCGGTGATCGCCCTCGCGTTGGATCCGGAGTCGGCGCTGATCCGGCTGAGCCCGCTCTCGTCGTCCGATGCCGAGCGGGCGCAGGTGCGCGCGATCGCGGAGCGCCTCCAGCGGCGAGACACGGCGCTGATGGAGCGCATCCTCGAGGAGCTCCTGCCCGACCTCGACCGATGGATGTACTACTTCATGGGCGGGCGCTCCGATCGTGAAGACGCGACGCAAGAAGCGTTGACCGAGATCTGCGCGAGCCTGCATCGCTTCGAGGGTCGCTCGAGCGTGGCCACGCTGGCGCGGCGGATCGCGTGGCGCGTCGCGAACCGCGTCCGCACCAAGCGGCGTCACGAGGCGCTCGAGGTCGAGGTCGCGGACGAGGCGGGGGAGGCCGAGGCCGCGCTCGACGCGAAGCGCGCGCTCGCGACGTTGCTCCGGCACCTCGAGGAGCTGCCCGAGGATCAGCGCGCGGTGCTCATCCTCTGCGGGCTGGAAGGGCTCAGCCCGAGCGAGGCGGCGGAGGTCCTGTCGGTGTCCGCCAACCTCGCGCGCGTGAGGCTCCATCGCGCGCGGGCCGCGCTCGCGTCGCGCCTCGGGGCGCGAGGGAACCGGCGATGAGCGAGCCCGTCGACTCGCTCCTCGAGCTCGCGCGCGAGGCGCCGGTGCCATCGCGCAGCGAGGCGAGCGCGCGGCGGCTCGTCGCGCGTGCGATGCGCGAGGGCCTGGCGCGTCACGAGGCTGAGGCGACGGCGACGAGCGCCGACGAGTCGGTCGACGCGCTCCTCGCGCAGGCGCGGGAGGCCCCGATCCCCGAGCGCGATCCGGCGAGGGTCCGTCCCGCGCTCGCGCGGGCGATCCTCCAAGGCCGCGCGCGCCACCAGCGGCGCGCCGCGCAGCGGACCGGGGCGTGGGTGCTCGTCGCCTTCGGCGTCGCGGCGGCCGCCGCGATCGCGCTCTTCGTCGCCGGGCGCGAGCCCGATGACCGCGCGCACGTCGCGTCGCCGGATCCCGCTCCTCGCCTCGACGGGACCGCGCCGACTCCGGTCGAGGACCCCCCGCGGCGTGAGGAGGATCGAGCCCAGCCCGGCCCGCCCACGCACCTCGCGTTCCGTTCCGGCGATCAGCTGACGTCGACGCCCGGCTCGCGCTTCGAGATCCTGCGCGGCCCCGCCGAGCGCCCCACCGGGGTGCGCCTCGAGTCGGGCGCGATGTTGTTCGACGTCGCCCCGCGCGCGGCCGGCGAGCGGTTCGAGGTCCTCGCGCGCGACGTCACCGTCACCGTGATCGGCACCGTGTTCGTGGTCGAGGTCGGCGCGAGCGGCGTCCGCGTGCGCGTGCACGAGGGGCGGGTGCACGTCCGCGGCCCGGGCGAGGATCGCACGCTCGTGGCCGGAGACGTGGTGGTGCTCGGCGAGCTCGAGGCGGAATACGCGCTCGAGGACGAGGCGGTCGCCGCGGCGAGCCTGCGCACGGCCTCGCGGTCGACCGATCCGCCGCGTGATGCGGTCGAGCACGTCGTCGCCGAGCCCGAGGCGACGCCCGCAAACACAGTTGCGGTTGTCGAGGGTCACGCGCCCCCGTCGTCCGAGCGACGGGAGCCGACCGCCGACGACGCCGCGCAGCTGGTGATCGCCGGCCACCCCGAGGAGGCGCTCGCGCTCGCCGGCGCGCGGCGCGAGCCCGCCTGGATCCGCGTGGAGGTCGCGGCGTACCGATCGCTCGGGCGTTGGGACGAGGCGGTCACCGCGACCGAGCGCGCGACCGCGGTGCTCACGGGATCGCCGCGCGCGGAGCTCGCGTACGCGGGCGCGGAGCTCGCGCTCTCCCGTCTGCGCGATCCGCGCCGCGCGCTCGCGCTCCTCGATCGAGGTGACGTCACCGCGCCGTCGAGCCCGATGCTCGAGCGGGGCCTCTCGCTCCGTTTCGACGCGCAACGCGCGCTGTCGCTCCACGACGAGGCTCGCGCGACCGCCGACGCGTACCTCGCGCGCTTTCCGCGCGGCCCGGCGGCGTCGCGGATGCGCTCCTCGTCCCCTCCCTCGAACGCCCCCTGAGCCGCTCGCTCCGCCTACTGGACGCCCGACCGCGGCGGATCCACAACGCGCTCGATGATCGAGGTCTACGGAGCGGTTCAGTCTCGCGCGCGGCGTGTGTTGTGGACGCTGGAGGAGTGCGGCGCCCCGTACGTCCATCACCCGGTCAGCCCGCGCGAGGCGAACCTCGACGACGCGTATGGAGCGATCAACCCGAACCGCAAGGTGCCCGCGATCCGGGACGGCGAGCTCGTCTTGTTCGAGTCCGGCGCGATCTGTCTCCACATCGCGACGAAGCACCCGGACGCGGGCCTGTTGCCGGAGGTCGGCACCGCCGACCACGCGCGCGTGACGCAGTGGACGTTCTGGACCTGCGCCGAGCTCGAGCAGCCGCTCTGGACGATGGGCAAGCATCGTTTCGCTCTCCCGGAAGCGCACCGCGTCGCCGCGATGCATGACGTCGCGCTCTACGAGTGGCGGCGTCCGTCGCGCGTGCTCGCCGCCGCGCTCGCGGACGGTCGATCCTTCCTCGTAGGCGATCGGATGAGCGTCGCCGACGTGATGGTCGGCCACACGCTCAACTGGGCGCGCGGCTTCGAGGTGCCGCTCGGCGACGACGTCCTCGAGGCGTACCTCGACCGCATGATCGCGCGCGACGCGTTCCAGCGCACGAATGCGCGGATCGCGCCGGCGTCCTGATCGCGAGATGGAGTCGGATCCGATCGTCGCCCGCTTCGCCTCGCGCACCGACGACGAGCCCGCGCTGAAGACCCGCGTGCGCGAGCTGCGCGCCTCGCATCCCTCGGAGCCCGACGACATGCTCGCGGGGAGGCTCGTCGCGACCTTTCCTCTTCGCGCGATCGCGCACGAGGCCGAGGACGGACGCGACGCCATCCTCCCCGTCGAGCGGCGGCGGAAGGCGCTCGCGACGTTGGGGGGCACGGTTCCGCCGGAGATCCTCGATGGCGTCCCCGTGCGGTGGGCCGACGAGCCCGCGGACCTCGAGACGATCGTCTCGCTCTGGCGCGCGCGTGAGGCGAGCGGGCGCCGCGAGCCGGTGCTCGGCTATGTCCATCTCCCTTTCTGTCGTACGAAGTGCAGTTTCTGTCAGTTCGAGTCTCTGGTCGGACATCGCGAGGACGAGGTCGATCACACCATCGACGCGATCCGGAGTGAGGCGTCCGCGTTGCGCGCCGCGATCGGCGCCACGCGCGTCGCGGCGATGACCATCGGGGGCGGCACACCGTCGGAGCTCTCGGCGGCGCAGCTCGAGCGATTGCTCGAGGGCGTGATCGGGGTCGCGATCCTCGTGGAGGAGGGAACGTACTTTTCGGTCGAGCTCAACCCGGACTCGACCGACGAGGACAAGCTCCTCGCGATGGTGTCGCGCGGCGTGAACCGCGTGAGCTTCGGCGTGCAATCGCTCCACGAGCCCACGCTCCGCGCGGTGGCGCGCGGCTATCAGGAGCGCGCGATGGTCGCGTCGGCGATCGCCGCGGCGCATCGGGTCGGCGGGCTCAAGATCGCGGCGGACCTCATCGCCTCGCTCCCCGACGAGTCGCGAGCTTCGTTCCGCGACGGCGTGCGTGCGCTGATCGGTTACGGCCCGGATCAGATCTGTCTCTACGCGTATCAGTCGGTGACGCGTCGTGGCCGCACCATCGACGCGGGCGCGCTGAGCCACGACGAGGCAGCCGCGATCCTCCGGGAGGAGGGCGAGCGCGCCGGCTACGCGCCGCTGCCGCACACCGGATCGACGCTCGTCGTCGAGCGCGCGGGGTCGCGCACGTTCGCTCAGCGCTACGTACAGCACGCGCGTGAGCCGT
Source organism: Sandaracinaceae bacterium (assembly GCA_050186575.1). GTDB lineage: Bacteria > Myxococcota_A > Polyangia > Polyangiales > Sandaracinaceae > JAUHXR01. The sequence goes on from JBFWYI010000051.1 coordinate 15,840, forward strand.
CCTCGCTGCTCGGGCTCGGGCCGTTCGCGGAGAGCCACGTGTTCGGCGTCGCGAGCTATGTCGCGGACGCCGACCTCCGTCTGGCTGCTCCCTACCGCGTGATGCGACGGACGCTCGACGAGGAGCTCGCGGCCTACGTGGGGCGACGGCTCGCGGCGGGCCTCGCGATCGAGCGCGGCGCGATCGAAGCCAACTTCGGCGCCGGGGTCGAGGCGTTGGTCCCGGCCGCGCTCGGTTGGTCGCTCGAGCAAGGATCGTTGCGCGCGGTGGACGGCGGATACGCCGGTCCCGAGGGTGAGCGCGATCGCGCGCTCGACGCGGCGTGGTCGTTCCTCGACGCGCGATCGGTCGTGCGTCTGCGACGGCGGCACGGCGCGTCGCCGCGAGGCGCGCTCGAGGCGGTGGGCGAGACGGACCGTCGATTCGTGAGCGAGCGTCTGGATCCGCTCTCCGACCTCGCGCTCAGCGCGGAGCCGGTGCGCCTCGTCGGGATGAGCTACGACGAGGGAGGCGTGTCGGTGCGGCTCGCGGTCGAGGACGTCGGCGCGCGCGAGCTCGACGCGGCGCTCCGTGCCGCGAAGGTGCGCACGCGCGAGCTCGCGGCGCTCCAGGGAGCGGGCATGCTCGCCGAGCTCGTCGTCACGATCACGAAGTCGCGCACGCGCGCGCGCGCCACGCTGACCGCGCCGCTCCCCGCGTCGATGTGGGAGCTGTTCTCGCACCTCGAGGTGAGCCAAGCCGAGTGGATGACGCGCGCGTCCGCGGTGGTGATCGACGTGAGCGCGGCCGGGCTCGAGTGGGTGATCGATCAGGCCAACTCGCTCTACGAGATCCTCGAGGTCGGTCTCCCGCCCGAGGTGTACGCGAGCCTCGGGCGCTCGCGCGTCGGCTTCTCGCGGCTCAGCGACGGTCGCGACGCGCTCAGCGCGGTGGCGCCCGAGGGCGAGGTGCTCGACGCGCCATGGCCGCGGCCGATCGGACGCGTCGACGGAGTGCGGAGCGCGCGATGGCCGCTCCACGCGCTCCGCCCAGAGATGAAGGGCCTCGAGCTCGAGATCGCGCCGCGCGCGCGCGGGCTGCGCGTGGTCCGTTGAGCGCCCGGATCGCTCGGCGTTTCTGATAGGCTCACGCGTTCGCTCGCTCGCGCTTGGATATCGCGTGACGATCTTCCGCCGTGCCACAGGACGTCCCGTTCGCCGCCCCTTCGCGCGCCCGCGGCGCTGTTGGATCGCAAGTATCGTGGCGTGGCTCGTCGCGAGCTCCGCGTCCGCGCAGGGCACCCCGGTCGATCTCACGGTGCATCCCGAGCTCGAGGGGCCGGCGCCGCGCCGGCTCGAGTGGCGCGAGGAGTGGGGCCGCTCGGGCGTCCCGAACTACGCGCTGATCGGCCTGGGCGCGGCGGTCGCGCTGACGAACATCCTGCGGGCGGCCGACGAGGAGCGGCCCAACCGCGGGCGCAACGACTTCGACGAGGCCGCGCGCAACGCACTTCGGTTGCCGGTCGAGCAGCAGCGCTTGATCATCCGCGACTTCAGCGATGGTCTGCTCACGCTGATGACGTCGACGCCGGTCCTCCTCGACGCGCTGATCCTCGGCGCGTGGCAGGGCCAGAACGAGGACGCCGCGATCGAGATGATCCTGATCGACGCGGAGGTCGTCACGTTCACCCTCGCGCTCCAGACGAGCGCGAACGTGCTCCTGAGCCGCGAGCGTCCGTATGGGCGCACGTGTGGAGGCGGAGGTCCCGACGATCTCCCGGGCGAGTCGTTCTTCTGCGACTCGCCGGATCGCTACTACAGCTTCTTCAGTGGCCACACGTCGCAGTCCTTCGCGTCCGCCGCGGTGGTGTGCTCGTTCCACATGAACATGCCGTTGATGGGGGACGGGCCGGAGAACATGGTGCCGTGCATCGCGGCGTTCACCGGCGCGGCGGCGACCGGTCTGTTCCGCATCCTCGGAGACATGCACTACCTGAGCGACGTGCTCACCGGCGCGGCGGTGGGTACCGCCGTCGGGTTCCTGCTGCCGTGGCTGCTGCACTTCCGTGACCACACGGCGGAGAACGCGATGGGCTGGCCGCGCATCACGTTCCTGCCGAACCCGACCGGCGCGTCGCTCTTCGGGGTCTTCTGATGCGGCCTGTGTACATCGCGATGATCGTTGCCATCCTCGGGCTGGGCCCGATGAGCGTGGCGCGCGCGCAGAGCGGGGTCCCCGAGTCCGATTCCGAATCCGATTCCGAGTCCGATTCCGAATCCGATTCCGAATCCGATTCCGATTCCGATTCCGATTCCGATTCCGAAACCGATTCCGAATCCGAAACCGATTCCGATTCCGATTCCGATTCCGAGTCCGAGTCCGAGTCCGAGTCCGAGTCCGAGTCCGAAACCGATTCCGATTCCGATTCCGATTCCGAATTCCCCCCTCCGCCTCTCCCTCCCGGCGCCGAGCCCGAGACCCCGCTCGAGGAGGAGGTCGAAGAGGCCGCGACGGCGGGCGGGGCGGGCGGCTCGGCCGCCGCCATGCCGGTGCAGGGCTTCTTCGGCCTGCCGCGCTGGTTCATCGGCGGTCGCCTCGATCTCGGCTTCCTCTTCCTGCGCCCCCAGTTCCTCGCCGGGTGGGGCACGCCGCACGAGACGTTCATCGCGCTCGAGGCGAACCCGATCATCAGCGGTGGTGGTGTAGGTGTGTACGGGGGGGTGCGGGGCAAGCTGCCTTTCGTCGAGCTGCGGGCCGGCGGACGCTACTTCTACGCGTTCACCGCCTCCTACCTCCCGGCGCTCGACATGTTCGACCACCTCCAGGTGCGCGACCGCAGCGGGCCGACGGCGCAGTACGTGAGCCTCGAGGCGCAGATCGAGCTCAACGTTCCGATCGGTCCGACCTCGATCGTCTCCGAGACCACGGGCACCTATGTCCTCGCGAGCGCCGACGCGGACTACCCGCTCGTCTTCGAGAACACGCTCCACGTGATCGTGGCCCCGCCGTTCATCTGGAGCACCAACCTCGGTCTCCAGATCCGCTTCGGCGATCTCGAAGCGTTCTACATCACGCCGATGGCGGAGATCGTTCACCTCGTCGAGCGACAAGATTTCGTGTTTCGCGCGGGTCTCCGCGCCGGCGTCCGGTTGTGGCCGGACCTCGAGGTCCGCCTCATCGCGATGCCCGCCCTGGTCAGCCCGGACAGCCTCGGCGCGATGGCGTCCGACACGTTCCTCCTCGGGATCCGGTACCGCTGGGTCACCGACAACCCGAGCCGGTGACGCTCCGACCGGTCCGAAGTGCATAAAAGATTGCTCGATCCAGCGCGCGCGTGCACCATGGCTACATGAAGCACGCCGTATTCCTCGTCCTGCTGCTCGTGGGATGCAAGAGCGGGCCGGTCCCGTGTACGACCAACGCCGATTGCGCGGCCCAGGCCGACGCGCCGAGCTGCGACATGGGATCCAGCACGTGCATGCCCCGATGCACCGGCGACGACGTCGGTCGGTTCGCGTGCGTGGACGGAGACCGCGTCTACTGCGCGTCCGACATGAGCCTGCCGTGCACCGCGTGTCCGTCGGTGTGCCAAGCGGGGCAATTTTGCTCGCGGGACACGGTCGCGTGCGCGCCGTTGCGCGCCGCCGGGGAGGCGTGCACGCAGGGCTTCGAGTGCGCGAACGGGCGGTGCACGATGGGCGGCTTCTGCAGCGTCGATCAAGGAGCTGCGTGCACGGAAGCCAACTGCGATGGCTTCTGCGCCACCGAGTCGGGCGGGGGCACCGTGTGCTTGCGGCGCTGCCCCTCCTCGGCGTGCGATGACTCCACGGGGGCCCAGGCGTGCATCACGTTCGACGTGGGCGCGTACTGCGTACCGACCTGCGCATCCTGCTTCGGGACATGCTCACTCGGCAGCTGCGACGCCGCCTGTAGCCCGGACTTCTGCATCGACTTCTGCGCGCCCCCGGAGCTGAACCCCGAGGTGTTCTGCAGCTGAGGCGTCGTCGCGCGATCAGTCGCGCGCGAACGTCACCGATACTTGCGGCGTGTAGCCGAGCACGGCTTCGGCGCGCGCGCCGCTCAGCACGACCCCGTAGTGGAGCCGGCCGCGGTTGAGCGAGTAGTCGAAGTCGCTCCGCAACACCGCGCGTCGCAGGCGATAGAGCGGCGCCATCGCCGGTCCGGGCACACCGACGCGGCGCCGGCCGGTCTTGCGGATCACCTCGCTCAACGGGAGCGTGGTCACGCCCGGGATCGTGAAGATGCCTCGCGCGTTCGAGCGCGCGGCCAGCGCGAGCGCGCGCCCGATGTCTTCCTCGCTGATCAGGTTCACCACCGGGTCGTAGCCGAGCGGGGTGAAGCACACCTTGCTCTCGAGGTAGTCGTGGAGCTGGCTCCCGGTGCGCGCGGCGAGGCACTCCGCGCAGCGCATCACGCAGATCTCGAGGTCGCTCATCCCCATGCGCGTGCACACCGTGAGGTCCGCCTCGACGCGATCGCGGATCCACTGCGGGGCGTCGGGGCGGAGGTTCAGCGGGTGCGCCTCGTCGATCAGCGCGGGGAGCGCGGCCGACACGTCGTGGACCTCCGCGTAGCTCCGGTAGACGAAGCGGCGGATCGTCGGGTGCTCCTCGCACAGCAGCAAGAGACGCTGCGTCTCGAGCACGTTGAGCGCGCGCGCCCGTGCGCCGGTGACGCGGACGCTCCGGTGGCTCGCCATGTCGACCACCACCTCGATCGCCTCGCGCCGCGCGACGCCGAACAGCAGCTCGCGCAGATTGCGCTCGCGGGTGAGATCGACGCGCTCGTACTTCACGCGCCCGTCGATCTCCATCGCGCGCGCTCGGATGGGCTCGGCGCCGACCGCCACGATGCGCGCGCAGTCGTCGCGCTTCAGGAGCTCGCGGATCAGCGCGTCGCCGATCGGCGTGGTCGCGCCCGTGATGAGGTAGCGGCTCATCCGAAGATCCCCGGTCGCTCGCGGACCGTCTCGTCGATCATCGCCTGCACGCGCGACTTCACGAGGGCGGCCGCCTCGTTGATCGCGTCGGGGTCGCGCACGTCGGTGCCCACGCGCTCGTGCAGCATCAGCGGCTCGCCGTAGCGGATGTGATAGCGGACGGGGAGCGGGATCGGCGTGGCCGGGATCGGCAGGTAGGGCGCGCCGAAGAGATGGACCTTGTCGAGGCGCGCGATCTGCGGCCACTGATCGTCGGGGCCGACGATCGCGACGGGGATCACCGGCACGCGGAAGCGCATCGCGAGCTCCGCATGCCCGCCGCGCCACGTCTGGAGGCGATAGCGCTGCGAGGGCGGCTTGCCGATCCCGACCGTGCCCTCGGGGAACACCAAGAGCAGCTGTCCCGTCTCGAGCACGTGCTCGACGTTGCGGCGGCTCCCGCTGATCACGCCGCTGCGCGCGACGAGGGTCGAGAAGAACGGGAGCTTCGGCACGAACTGATCGGCGACGGTGCGCGGGCGTCGGACCGGCTCGGTGCGCCGCACGATGTCGGTGTGCAGCATCGCGGCGTCGAACGGGAGCATGCCGCCGTGGTTGGCCGCGATGACCGCCGCGCCCTCGCTCGGCACGTGCTCGATGCCGCGGCTCTCGACGCGGAAGTACACCTCGTAGAGGAAGCGCGTCGCCGCGAGCCCGAGCTCGGTGCCCTCCACGTGTGCGCCGAAGCAGTCGTACCCGCCCCCCGCCTCGCGCTCGATCCGCTCGACGCGCTGTCGCAGCGGCTCGCCGAGCGAGATCCGAAGAGCACGCCGGAGCAGCGAGCGGGGCCGACTCATGCGCGCGCATGGTGCACCCGACGGGCCCGCGCTTTCAACGCTCCCCGACCCACGCGTGACACATTGCTTCGATGCGCGGAACCGGGTAGCCATGCGACCCCGATGGCCCGCCTCAATGCCGCACAGCGCGCCGCCGTCGAGCACGCGCAGGGCCCGTTGCTCGTCCTCGCAGGGGCCGGCTCGGGCAAGACGCGCGTCATCACCCAGCGCATCGCGCGCCTCATCGAGCGGGGCACCCGGCCCGAGGCGATCCTCGCGGTCAGCTTCACGAACAAGGCCGCCGCCGAGATGGGCGAGCGGATGGTCCCGCTCATCGGGCGCGATCGCGCGGAGCGGCTCTGGCTCAGCACATTCCACAGCTTCGGCGTGAAGTTCCTCGGCGAAGAGTCGAAGGCGCTCCGCTACCCGTCGCGCTTCGTGATCTTCGATCAAGGCGACTCGCTCGGCCTCGTTCGCGAGATCGTGCGGCGCGAGGGGATCGCGGATCGGCAGCTCGATCTCTACGCGGTGCAGTCGCGCATCTCGCTCTGGAAGAACCGCGGCCTCACGCCCGACGAGATCCCGGCGAGCGACTTCGAGTACGACGCGGTCGCGAAGAGCGTGTACCCGCACTACGAGGCGGCGCTCCGCAGCATGTGCGCGGTCGATTTCGACGACCTCGTGCTGCAGCCGGTGCGGATCCTCGAGGCGCGCCCCGCGATCCGAAAGAAGTGGCAGGACCGCTTCACCTACATGCTGATCGACGAGTTCCAGGACACGAACCGCATCCAGCTCGATCTCGTGAAGCTGCTCGCGAACGACCTCCGCAACGTGTGCGTGGTCGGCGACGACGATCAATCGATCTACGGCTGGCGCGGCGCGGAGGTCGGCAACATCCTCGACTTCGAGTCGCACTTCGCGGGCGCCGAGGTCGTCAAGCTCGAGGTCAACTATCGTTCCTATAGCCCGATCCTCGAGGTCGCGAACGCCGCGATCGCGCGCGCCCGGCGGCCGCGGCACGAGAAGGTGCTGAGCGCGGCGCGCGGCCCTGGCGATCCGGTGCGGCTCACCGTGCTCGACGACGCGGCGATGGAGGCGAAGTTCGTCGCCCACGAGGTGCGGCTCCTCGAGAAGGGCGGCCGTGGCTACGGCGAGATGGCGGTGCTCTATCGCTCGAACCTGCAAGCCCGCTTGATCGAGGAGGAGCTCCGGGTGGCCGGGATCCCGTACCGGTTGTTCGGCGGGACGCAGCTCTTCGACAAGAAAGAGGTGAAGGACGCGATCGCGTACCTGCGCCTCCTCGTCCATCCGCGCGACGAGCTCTCGCTGCGCCGGATCGTCAACTACCCCGCACGTGGGATCGGCGACACCAGCATCGAGCGGGTCGGAAACCACGCGCTGGCGCAGGGGATCACGTTCGCGCAGGCGCTCGAGCGGATCGACACCATCGACGTACCCGACGCGGCCAAGCGCGGTGCGCATGTGCTCTTGACGGCGCTCGGGCGCGGTCGCGCGCGCGTGAAGGCGGGCGAGTCGCTCGAGGCGATCGCGGAGGATCTCTTCAAGGACGTCGGGCTCGCCGCGCTCAAGGACGACGAGCGACCGGCCGAGCGCAAGCGATGGAGCAACGTCGACTTCGTGATCCGATCGATCGGCCGCTACGAGAAGACGCCGGGGCCGGAGCGCGCGTCGCTCCCGCAGTTCCTCGCGCGCATGACGCTCAACGTCGACGCAGAGGCGCAGGCGACCGGGCAGCGCGTCACGCTCTCGAGCCTGCACGCGAGCAAGGGCCTCGAGTTCGGCGTCGTGTTCTTCATCGGGCTCAACGAGGGACAGCTCCCGCACAGCCGCACCACCGATCCGAAGGTCACCGAGGCGGCGCCGACCGACGTCGAGGAGGAGCGCCGACTATTCTACGTGGGCGTCACGCGGGCGAAGGACCGCCTCTACCTCTGTCGCGCGCAGCGACGCGCGCTGCGCGGTCGCGTCACGCCGCTCACCCCCACGCGGTTCCTCGAGGGCCTGCCCGACGAGCACGTGCTCCACTACGACCCCGCGCTCGAGGCGCCCGCGAGCGCGGAGGACCAAGTGATGATGGGCCGCGCGTTGATCGATCAGCTGCGCGGCGGCTGAGCCAGGCTCACGGTGACGGGCCGACGCACACGTCCGATTCGCAGTCGGCACCCGCGACGCACGGACGATCCGCGCAAGACTCCCCGACCATGGCGGGTGCGGCGCAACCGTTTACGGTACAGGCCAACCCGCTAGCGCAGGCGCCGGCCAGCGTAGGTCCGCAGCGCGCTCCCTCGGCTCGCGGCGCGCCGCACAGTCCGGGTCGGAAGTACGTTGCGCTGCACGACAATCCCGTTGCGCACTCACTCGACCTCGAGCACGCGTCGCCGTCACGGATCGGATCGCACGTTCCGTCGTAGCAGCCGCTGCCGAAGCAGGGGGCCCCGGCGGGATCGCAGGAGTCGCCGAGCATCGGGCGAGCAACGCACGTTCCATCGACGCAGCGGCTGACGTCGAGCGGGCACTCGAGATCCGAGGTGCAACCGCAGCCGAGATGGTGCGTGGCGAGACAGACTCCCTCCACACATGCGCCCAGCGCGCAGTCCTGTGTCACTTGGCACGCCTCGCCCGGCTGCGCGGCCAGCACGCAGCGACCCGTCTGACAGATGAGCCCGTCCGCGCACGACGTGCCGATGCACGACTCGCCCTCGACGCCTCGTCGGCAGATGCCGAAGAAGCACTGCTCCGAGTTGCCGCAGTCGACGTCCGCCTCACAGGCGCACTCGGTGCTGCGTTGACAGCTTCCGCGCCAGCAAACCAGACCGAGGCCGCACCCGTTGCGCGGGCAGGGAGCTCCTTCGGTCACGACGGTGCAGACGCCCGCCTCGCAGCGCTCGCCGTCGTTGCAGAACGTGTCGTCCGAACACGGCACGCGAGTCGTGCCGCGCGAGACTTCCAAGCAGTAGAACGCAATCTCCAGTGCGGCCTGGCAGCTCGACGCGTCGCGAAGCGCGACGAGGCACGCTCGCGCCGCCACATCGTCGAAAGGGACGGAGGCAGCGGCTTCGCCGTCCTGCGCGGCGAACCCGGGGTGACAGAAGGATTGAGCGAGGGCCCAGCCGAGGTCCGCCGTGCAGTGGAGGCTCCAGTCGCAGACAGCCTTGCTTGCGGTAGCGCGGAAGCTCGTCAGGTCGACCACGGCGTCAAGGTCGATCGCGGAGGGGGCGTCGCACGCGAGCGCACCGGCGAGGTCCACGCGCGGCGGCGAGGTCGGGCAGGTCCGCGGCTCTGGGTCGGGGGGGGACGACTCGCACGCCGCGGCGAGCGCGCCCGTCAAGAGCGCGATGGCAGATGCCCCGAGCCAACCTGCCATTCGTGAAGTCATGGGAGCGTCGTGCGCAGGACGCGTGCCAGCATCGTACCGCGCCTTGGGGTCGGGGACCTGTGAGCGGGCGGCACGGCCGCAGGTCAGATGTGCCTCGCGTGTCCTGGGTCCGCCCGGCGTGCGGCGTGGTGCCGCGCGGGCCAGGATCGACGCCGACCGCGCGATCGCGCGCGGAGAGACAGGGACGACGCGCGATGGACCAACCGGTGGTGCTGTACGTCGACGACGATCGGCCGAACCTCGATCTGTTCCGCCGCACGTTCGACGACGTGTTCGACGTCGAGCTCGCGAGCTCGGGGGCGGAGGCCCTCGCGCGGCTCGGCGAGCGCACGGTCGGGCTCGTGGTGAGCGATCAGCGGATGCCCGCGATGACGGGCGTCGAGCTGCTCCGCGAGGTCCGCGCGCGGCTTCCCTCCATCTCGCGCGTCTTGTTGACGGCCTACGCGGACCGCGATCTCTTGCTCGCGGCGATCCGAGAAGGCCACGTCCACGACTACGTGCTGAAGCCCTGGGATCGCGACGACCTCGAGGTGCGGCTGCGGCGCGCGCTGGAGATGTTCGGAGAGGCGAGGCGCCGCGAGCGCGCGTTGCGGGCGGCCGACGCGCTGCGCGACGAGGTGCGGGCGCAGCACGGCGCGGTCATCGGGTTCGAGGGTGATCTCGCGTCGCTCGCGGGCAAGCTCGACAAGATCGCGGCGAGCGACGCGACGGTGATGATCCGCGGCGAGACGGGGAGCGGCAAGGAGCGCATCGCGCGCGAGCTGCACCAGCGGAGCGGCCGGGCCGACGGTCCGTTCGTGCGCGTGAACTGCTGCGCGCTCGCCGAGGGGCTGCTCGAGAGCGAGCTGTTCGGTCACGAGGCGGGCGCGTTCACCGGCGCGGCGCGGCGGCGTATCGGGCGCTTCGAGCAGGCCGACGGCGGGACGATCTTCCTCGACGAGATCGGAGACCTGCCCGCACATCTGCAAGTGAAGCTGCTGCGCGTGCTCGAGGAGCGCGAGATCGAGCGCGTGGGCGGCAGCGAGACCCTCAAGGTCGACGTCCGGATCGTGGCGGCGACCCACCGCCCTCTCGAGGAGCGGGTCGCGAGCGGCGAGCTGCGCGCCGATCTGTTCCACCGCCTCAACGTCGTCCCCATCGTCGTGCCGCCGCTCCGCGCGCGCCCGCGCGACGTGGCGCCGCTCGCCGCGCACTTCATCGGCGAGCTCGGCGCCGCGATGGGCAAGCGGGTCGCGCTCGACGACGGGGCGCTCGACGCGCTGCGCGCCTACGACTGGCCGGGGAACGTGCGCGAGCTCCGCAACGTCATCGAGCGCGCGGTCGTGCTCGCGGAGGACGGCGACGCGCTCGGCGCCGACGATCTCCTGTTCGACTTCGCGATGCCGCTCGCCCAGCCCTCGGTGAAGGGTGAGGTCGACGAGGAGGACGCGCGCGCGATCCGCGACGCGCTGAAGAGCGCGCGGGGGAGCAAGGCCAAGGCGGCCAAGCTCCTCGGGATCCCGCGCACCACGCTGAACGACCGCATCCGGCGGCTCGGCATCCGGTGAGGCCGGGGCGCCGCGTGGCGGCTGCGATCGCGCTCTCGATCTCGATCTCGATCGCGCGCACGCCCGCCGCCGCGCTCGATCCGGATCGCGCGCCCTCGCAGTACGCGCACGCGCGTTGGGACGATCGGGGCGGGCTCCCCCAGAACAGCGTCTTCGCGATCGCAGAGGGAGCGGATGGCCGGCTATGGTTCGGGACCGAGAACGGGATCGTGTCGTTCGACGGAGCGGGGTTCGTCGTCTACGACCGCGACTCGGTCGCCGGGCTCGTCAGCGATCTCGGCGGCGCGCTGTGGCTCGAGGACGATCGGGTCTGGGCGGGAGGCCTCGGCACGGTGTGCGCGATCGATCCCGACGCGTTCGAGGCGCGCTGCACGAGCGACGGGCTCGGCAACGGTCGCGTCCGCGGGCTCGTGCGGATCGAGGGTCGGCTCGTGGTGGGGACCACCGACGGCCTCTTCGAGGTCGCGCTCGACGCGCCGACCCGCACGCTCGCGCGCGGCATGGTGCACGCCATGGCGATCGCGGACGGCGCGCTCCTCGTCGCGTCCGACGCCGGGCTCGAGCGACGCCGCGGCGAGCGCGTCGAGCGGCTGATCGACGGTCCGGTCACCGCGCTCGCGGTGGACGCGCCGGCGACGATCTGGGCCGCGTCGCCGCGCGGCGTCGAGCGCTCGCGCGGAGGCCCGTTCGCGCGGGTCGTCGCCGGCCCGATCGACGGCGTGCGCGCGCTCCATCGCGACGGCGACGGACAGCTCTGGGTCGCGCACCGGCACGGGCTCTCGCGCGTCGTCGACGGCGCGCTCGAGCTCGCGCTCCCGGCCGAGCGGGCGCTCAGCGTGTATGAGGACCGCGAGGGCAACCTGTTTTGCGGCACCGCCTACGAGGGATTGCATCGCCTGCGCGACTCGCTCTTCGTCCCCCTCGGGCGCGAGGAGGGCTTGTCCACCGACGTGGTGCTCAACGTCGCGGCGGCGCCCGATGCCGAGCTGTGGCTCGCGCTCACCGACGGTCACATCGCGCGCGTCCGCGATGGTCGCCTCCGCGACGAGATCGGTCCCGACGAGGGCCTCGATGGCGCGGTGGTGGCGGCGATGCGGTTCGCCGACGACCTCGCCCTCGTCGCGACGTCGCGCGCGGTCTACGCGGTGGATCGCGCGAGCGCCCAGGCGCGGCGGCTCGGCGACGTGCCGGATGCGGCCGCCCTCGAGCTCGACGAGCGGGGAGACCTCTGGATCGGCAGCAGCACGCAGGGCGTGGTCCGGTGGCCGCGCGCGCGCTGGGCCGATCCGGAGCGCCGCGAGGACGAGCCGGGCGACGGCGAGCGCCGTTTCGGGATCGACGAAGGCCTCCCCGGCCTCGCGGTGACCCGGATCCGGCGCACCGGGCGCGAGCTCTTCGTGGCCACCACGGCGGGGCTCGCTCGCCTCGACGGAACGCGATTTGTGATCGTCGAGCCGACCCGAGGGCGCGACGTGAGCGACGTGCTGCGCGACGCCGACGGCACGCTCTGGGTGAGCGCGCAGCGCGACGGGCTGGCTCGGATCGATCCGGACGGAACGCTCTATCGCCTCGACGGGCCGACCGGGCTCGGCCGCGGCGGCTTCCACGACGTGCACGACGACGGCCGCGGCTCGCTCTGGATGTCGAGCAACCGCGGGGTCACGCGGGTCTCGCGCGACGCGATCGACGCGTACGTGCGCGGCGACGCGAACGAGCTGACGCACGCGCGGTTCGGGACCGAGCACGGGATGCGGAGCGCGGAGTGCAACGGCCCGGGCGGGACCACCGACGCGCGCGGCGTCCTCCACTTCGCGACGATCCGCGGCGCGGTGCGGGTCGATCCGCGCGTCGCCGCGCGAGCCCCGTCGCGTCCCGGGCTCGCGATCGCAGCGCTCGCGGCGGACGGCGCGCCCATCGACGCGCGCGTGCCGGCCGACGCGGAGCGGCTGCGCGCGGTGATCCGCGCGGTCGCGCTCGGCGACGGCGAGCGCCTCCGCTTCCGCTACCGGCTGAGCGGGCTCGATCGCACGTGGATCGAGCTCGGCGACGCGCGCGAGGTCCGGCTCGGCGCGCCGCCGCCCGGCCGCTACCGTCTGATCGTCGAGGCGTCGCGCGACGAGCCGGGCGCGCGCCGGGCGCATGTCGAGCGCGCGTTCGAGGTCGAGGCGCACGTCTGGGAGCGACCGCTCTATCAAGCCCTGTTCGCGCTCCTCGCGCTCCTCGCGCTGTTCGCCGTCTACCGAGCGCGCTTGGCGCAGCTGCGAGCGCGTCAGCGGCAGCTCGAGGCGATCGTCGAGGCGCGGACCGCGAGCCTCAAGGAGGCGCAGACCGAGCTCGTCAAGGCGGAGCGCGCCGCACAGGTCGCGACGATCGCGGAGGGGATCGCGCACGAGCTGAACAACCCGATCAACTTCATGGCCGGCAACGTGCCGCCGCTCCGCGGCTACGTACGCCACTTGATCGCGGCCGCGAAGGCCCTCTCGCGCGGCGAGGCGAAGACCCCCGACGAAGCGCGCGCGCTCCTCGCATATGGCGCAAAGAAACGTGACCTCGACTGGCTCGAGCGCGACCTCGAGAGCGCGCTCGGGGATCTCGAGGAGGGATCGCGCCGCGCGAAGCTGATCGTCGCCGACCTCGCGAGCCTCACCGCGGGCGCGCGCCGCGGGCTCACCGAGGTCGATCTGGCCAAGGTGATCGAGCAGACCGAGCGCATCGCTGCGCCGAGGCTCGAGGGGCTCGACGCGCGGTTCGACGCGGAGGGCGCGCCGGTGATCTCCGCGCGTGAGGGCCTCCTCGAGCAAGCGGTGCTCAACCTGGTCGACAACGCGGCTCGCGCGCTGGATGGCCGCGGCGCCATCGAGGTCGTGGCCCGTCGCGACGGCGAGCACGCCGTGATCACCGTGCGCGACGACGGCCGGGGAATGCCCGAGGAGGTGCGAGCGCGCGCGGTCGAGCCGTTCTTCACCACCCGTCCCGCCGGAGAGGGGAGCGGCCTCGGCCTCGCCATCGTCGCGTCGAACGTGCGCCAGCACGGCGGCGAGCTCACCATCGAGAGCGCGCCGGGCGAAGGCACCACCGTGACGCTGCGCCTCCCCATCCGCCGCAGTGACTGAGGCCGTCATCTTCCGTCGTGCGCCCGTCGCTTTCCGTCGACGCGACGCCGTGCGTCCTCTCCGTGACCTTGGCATCGCGCGTGCTCGCACGCGGCGCCGGTGTGGGTGTCCACGGAGGCAGAGTGAGCGATCCAATTCGGTGTGGGCTTCGAATGTTCTCTCTCGGTGCGCTGGTGCTCGTCGTGTCCGGCTGTGACGACGGCGGCACGACGTTCGATGCGGGCTCGCCGGACGCGGAGGTGCACCTCGGCGACGCGGGCGTGCTCGACGCCGGCGCGCTCGACGCCGGCGCGCCGGACGCAGGACTGCCGCAACACAGCGTGCTCGAGACGATCGATCTCGGCGAGCACGACGGGAGCGACGTCCTCACGTTGACGATCCCCGAGGGCACCTACGGCGCGCACCTCGTCGCGGCGCGGGTCGACGAGCCGTCGTTCGTCGGTTTCGCTCGCGTGACCGACCCGAGCGGGGCCGACGTGGTCCGCGACTACTCGGTCCTCCCCGGGATGCATCAGGGCGCGGCGGGATACGGCGGGCTCGCGGCGGCCACGCTGCCACAGTGGGATCACCCGGACGCGCCGCTGATGGCGGGCGACTACGCCGTCGAGCTCGGAGCGCCGGGCGCGCGGGTCCACGTCACCGCGACGTTGCGCGTCGGCACCACGCCGGCGCGGGTGCTCGACGTCCACGTCTACGTGGCGGAGGGGCTCACGCTCGACGGCACTCCGATCGACGCCGACTCCGCGCTCGATCACGCGGGCCTCGCGGGGAGGCTGGACTCGTTCTTCGCCACGCTCGACTCGCTCTTCGGGGTGGGCCGCGGCCGCATCGTCGTCCACGCGCTCGACGCGGAGCACGCGACCATCGCCGACGAGGACCAGCTCGCTCGCGTGCTCGCGTCGCGGGTCGACACCACCGGTGAGCCGGCTCCGGGCTTCCACGTGTTCCTCGCGGACGGCGTCACGATCTACGGCACGACGGTGTGGGGCGTCGCGGCCGCCATCCCGGGCGCCTCGACCGACACGCTCGGCATGTCGGGCGTCGCGCTCAACGTGGGCGCGGGCTTCGGCGCCGAGGCGGACGGCATGACGCTCGTCCACGAGCTCGGGCACTTCGTCGGGCTGTTCCACTCGTCCGAGATCGACGGACAGTGGCACGATGTCTTGTCGGACACCCCGGAGTGCACGCTCGCGAGCGGCTTCGGCGGGTGCCCCGATGCGCACAACATCATGCACGCCGTCTTCTACGGCGCGTCGGGCGGCGGCATCGGGCTCGTCACCTCGCCGCACCAGCGCCGCGTGTTCGAGGCATCGCCGATCTGGCGGGTCGCCGAGCCGGCCGAGCGCGCGATGCGCCAGATCGCGATCGGAGCGCTGCCCCCCGCCCCGCCCGACCTCGAGCGGCGCCTCCGACGCATCGTGCCGTGCGTCGCCTTCGACGGAGCGCGCAACTGACGACGGACCGCGCGCGCCTTCGGTGACGCTGCGCGGGATCGCCGCTCGCCCATGCGGCGCTTGGCCCGCTGGCGTGCGGGTTGCACACTCGTGGCCATGACCGGGCCTCGTCGCGGTGTGCTCGCGGCCGCCCTGGCGGCGCTCGCGCTGTCGGCGGGGTGCTACCGCGCCCACGGGAGGACCGGCGCGCCCGCGCCCCTCGACGCGACGGTCGCCGACGCGGGCGCGAGCGGCGCCGACGCGGGGCCCGACGCGCGCGTCGTGGTGCGCGAGGGCCCGCCGCCCGATCCGTCCACGTGCGTTGCACCATCCACGATGCGCCTCGTCGTCGAGCAGCGCTGGCCCGAGGGAGACGTCGAGCTCGCCGACTCGGTCCACGTCACGTCCGCGCCGATCGTGCTGCCCGCGACGTCGACGCACCCGATCCGCGTCGCGTTCGTCTCCCACGGCACGCTGATCGAGACGGCGAGCGGCTATCTCCTCCAGGAGGAGCCGCGGCGTGACGGAAGGATGGAGGCCGAGTACGGAGGGATCCTGCGCCTCTGGGAGCCGAGCACGGATCGCACGATCAGCTGGCGCGACGATCCGTTCCTCCTCGCTCCCACGTCGAGCCTCGCGGCCGGCGATCTCGATGGCGACGGGGACCTCGAGATCGTCGCGGTCGGTGCGCTCAGCGGCGTCGCCGTGTTCGACGAGGACGGCCGGTTCCTCTTCGAGGGCGAGGCCCCGCCGCTCCCGCCGCTCGTCGGGGGGAGCCCGGAGCGTCACCTCTACTCGGTCTCCGGCGCGGTGACCCTCGCCGACCTCGAGGGTGACGGCACGATGGAGATGCTGTTCGGTCCCTGCGTGATGGAGCACGACGGCGCGCGCCGGTTCTGCGCCGATCCCGAGCTCGGCCGTGGCTCGCAGGAGTTCTTGGGGCCGCTCACGGTGTCCGTCGATCTCGATGGGGATGGCCAGCGCGAGGTGCTGTTCGGCCGCAGCGCCTATACGCCGCAAGGAACATTGTTTCACGCCTACCACGGCAACGACGGCTTCGCGATCGCGCGCGACCTCGTCGACGGCTGGCGCGGGCTCGAGGTCGTCCTCGTCACGCGCAGCACCCTCGTCACGTTCCCCAACGGCGCGGCGGATCCCGCGCACGCCGCGTCGCTGCCGCCCATCGCGAGCTCCGACCTCGCCGGGACGCGCCTCGGGAGGACGGGGGGGCCGCCGCTCGCGGTCGACGTCGACGGAGACGGCCGGATCGAGCTCGCGGTGGCGAACGCGGGGCTGCTCCTCCTCGTCGACACAGATGGTCGCGAGCGCTGGCGTCTGCCGATCCACGACGCGTCGTCGATGGCCGGCGCGACGGGGACCACCGCGGTGAGCGCGGCCGACCTCGACGGCGACGGCGCGCTCGAGCTCCTCCATCAAGACGAGACCGACCTCCGCATCGTCGACGCGCGCACCGGCGAGATCCGCGCGCGCGTTCCGAACCAATCGCGGGCGCGGACCGAGTTCCCGGTCGTCGTCGACGTCGACGGCGACGGACACGTCGAGGTGCTCTCGGTCTCGAACAACGAGTGGCGGCTGCGCGACCCCGACGATACGTACATCGACCCCTCCACGGTGCACACGCCGCCGGGGATCACGGTGTACGGCGACGCAGACTCGGAGTGGGCGCCGGGCCCCACGCGCTGGCTCCAACACGGCGGCGATGACGGAACCGGGGACCGCTGGGTGCGCACCGAGCGCGTCGAGCGACGGTTCCCCGATCTCGTGCTCGAGCGCGTCGACGTCGTCTGTGGATCCCAAGCCGCATTGACGGTGCACGTGAGCAACGCCGGGCTCGCGCCGAGCGGTGGCTATACGGTGCGCGCCGCCTCCCAGCGCGCCACCGGCACCGAGACGGTCGGCGAGCGCCACGAGGATCGTCCCATCGAGCCGGGCGAAGAGGCGATCGTCACGCTCGTCGTGCCGGCCGACGATCGTCCCGCGTGGGTCACCGTGGTGCCCGATGGCGACGAGTGCCGCGCGCGCAACGACACGCTCGAGCTCGGTCCGCTCTGCGCGCCGTGACGCGCCGGGACCTGGGGCGCAGCGGCCGCTTCGGCCATAGTCCCGCCCATGCGCTTGGCCAGCCTGATGGGTCCCGATCTCGTGGACGCGCTCGCCACCGATCCGGCGGGCCTCTACGACGCGCTCGACGAGTTCCATCCCGAGGACATCGCCGAGATCGCGAAGGAGCTCGACTTCGAGACGACGCTCTCGCTGCTGCGCGCGCTCCCCGAGGAGCTCGGCGCGGCGGTGCTCGAGCGCCTGCCGAGCGAGCTCCGCACCGAGCTGTTCGAGAAGCTGAGCAAGGACAAGGCGGTCGAGATCCTCCAGGAGATGGATCCCGACGACCTCGTCGACGTCGTGCAGGAGCTGCGCGGCGAGGACGAGAAGCTCGCCGAGGATCTCCTCGATCGCCTCGAGGAGGCGGACCCCGAGACGGCCGAAGACGTCCGCGAGCTCGCCTCGTATCCGGAGGACGTCGCCGGTGGTCTGATGACCACCGATTACATCGAGGTCAATCCCGAGACCAAGGTGTGGCAGGCGATCGATCAGGTGCGCCACCTCTCGGTCGAGGAGGGTGTCGAGACGATTTACTATCTCTACGTCGTCTACGCGCAGAAGCTCGTCGGCGTGGTCTCGCTCAAGGATCTGATCCTGAGCGACAGCGGCCAGCAGCTCGGCGATCTCATGACCGAGAACGTGGTCAGCGTGCGGGTCACCGACGATCAGGAGCTCGTCGCGGCGACGATCGCCAAGTACGACTTCAGCGCGCTCCCCGTCATCGACGAGCATGGGAACATGCAAGGCGTCGTGACCGTCGACGACCTCGTCGACGTCGTGATCGAAGAGGCGACCGAAGACGCGCACAAGATGGGCGCCGTCGCCGCGCTCGAGGAGGGCTATCTCGAGACGAGCCTCGTGAGCCTGTTCCGCTCGCGCGTCACGTGGCTGAGCCTCTTGTTCGTCGGCGGCTTCCTCACCGCCACCGTGATGGAGCGCTACGCGGATCGGTTGGCCGGCGCGATCACGCTCGCGATCTTCGTCCCGCTCATCATCAGCTCGGGCGGCAACTCCGGCTCGCAGTCCGCGTCGCTGATCATCCGCGCCCTCGCGGTCGGCGACGTCGAGCCCAAGGACTGGCTCAAGGTGCTGCTGCGCGAGCTCGCGGTCGGCCTCGCGCTCGGCCTCGTGCTCGGCGGCCTCGGGTTCGCGCGCGCCTACTTCGCGGGCGGACCGAACGAGGATCCGCTCATCCTCGGCGCGGCGGTTAGCGTCTCCACGGTGGGCGTCGTCCTCGTCGGTTGCCTCTGCGGTGCGCTCCTTCCGCTCGCGATCCAGCGCATCGGGCTCGACCCGGCCGTGAGCTCGACGCCGTTCATCGCGTCGCTCGTCGACGTGCTCGGGCTGCTCATCTACCTGAGCATCGCCGGCGCGGTGTTGTCCTCGGCCTGAGGCCGAGGTGTATCCGGGGGTGGGTACGCTCATTCGGCCGGCCCCATGGCGTCGGAGGGGGTCCCGAAGCATCTTCGATGCGTGACGACCCGGGTGCCCAGCGTCTTCGAGTACCTCGACTATCGAGCGTTCCTCGCCGACTACTACGTCGCGAAGAAGGACGAGGGTCGGGGCTTCTCGTTCCGCGCGTTCTCGCGCCGTGCGGGGCTCAAGTCGCCGAGCCACCTCAAGCTCGTGATCGACGGCGAGCGCGCGCTCACCCCGACCACCGCCGCGCGCTACGCGAAGGCCATGCGGCTCGACGACGAGGAGTCGAGCTACTTCCTCGACCTCGTCGGGTTCAACCAGGCGCGCACCGCGAGCGAGCGCATCGAGGCGTACCAGGCGCTCACCGGGCACCAGGGCTACCGCAAGGCGCAGAAGCTCGACGCGAGCCACGCCGACTACTACTCGCGCTGGTACATCCCGGCGATCCGCGAGATGGCGATGCAGGAGTCGTTCGAGAGCGACCCCGCGTGGATCGCCTCGCGGATGGTCCCCGCGATCAGCGAGGAGCAGGCCGCGGAGGCGCTCGCCGTGCTGCTCGAGCTCGAGCTGTTGACGAAGCTCGAGGACGGAACGCTCGCGCCGACCGAGTGGCTCGTCCAGACGCCGGACGCGACGCGCGGCGTGCACCTCGCCCGCTATCACCGCGCCATGCTCGAGCGCGCGTCGGAGTCGATCGATCTCGTACCGAGCAATGAACGTTACCTCGCCGGCGTCACGCTGTGCGTCGGGGAGAACGGGCTCGCGAAGATCGTGGAGCGCATCCAGCGGCTGCGTCAGGAGCTGATCAGCCTCGCGACGCTCGAGGAGGAGGGCCAGCAGGTCGTCCACGTCGGCCTCCAGGTGTTCCCGCTGACCCGCGGCGCGGACGGTGCCAGGTGAGCCGCCGCGTTCGAATCGCGCTCGCGCTCGCGCTCTTCGCGCTGCCCGCGTGCGCCCCGACCGACACCGGCAACCCGCCGAACGCGCTCGACCCCGGCGGTCTCGACGCCGTGTTGGTGATGGGCGTCCTGCTCCCGCAGGTGCAGCTCACCGGAGCGGCCGGCGCGGTGGATCCGCCCGAGGGCACGGTGACGCTCGTGAGCCTCGACAATCCGGCCGACCTCGATCGCGGGTTGGTCGCCGCCGACGGGAGCTTCGGCCCGCTGATCGTGAACAGCGAAGACGGCGGCGAGGTGCGGGCCTTCGCGCGCGTGGGCGGTGAGCTCAGCCGGCCGGTCGACTATGCGTACGGCGCCGAGGCGCCGACCCTCGCTCCGACGCTCGACGCGTGCGTCGACGTGTCGCGCCTCGTCGTCGACGTCGGGGTGGACGCGCCGAGCCTCGTCGAGATCACGAATCGTTGCGCGGGCGCGCTCGACCTCGAGGCCGGTGCGATCGTGGGCACCGGCTTCTCGGTCGACGGAGCGAGCGGGCACCTCGAGCCCGGCGAGTCCGTGACCCTGAGCTTCGAGAGCGCGTCGGACGCGCCTCGGATCGCGACGCTCGACGTCGCGGTGAGCGGCGAGCGCGCGGGACGCGCGCGGTTCAGCCTGGTGAGCGAGATGCGCTGAGCGCCGCCCCGTCGCGCGGGTCCGACACGCTGAGCGCCGAGTTTCGCGCCCGACCCCCGGGCGCTGAGGGACGCGTGCGTCCCGAGGGAGGAGATCGCCATGATGAGTCAATTACATTATCTTCGTGGATCGTCGGCCTGCGCGGCGCTCGCGCTGACGGTGCTCGCCGGCTGCGTGGCCGACGCGGGGACCATGGATCGCGCGGCGATCCGCGCGGCCTACGCCGACCCCGACGTGCTGGCGCGTCGCTGTCGCGAGATCGGCGAGCCGGGAGAGTGCAACCTCTGCGGCGCCCAGGACCTCTACGGCGACGGCGTCTGCGACGACTTCTGTCCCGGCCCGGACCCCGACTGCCACACCGGCGGACCCGCGGACTGCGGCGGCTGCGGGACGGAGCACCCGGTCGAGCGGTGCGGCGGCTTCGGCGGCATCCCGTGCTCGTCCGGTCGTGTGTGCGTCGACGATCCGGGTGACGACTGCGATCCCGAGCACGGCGGCGCGGACTGCGGCGGCGTGTGCGTCGACGCGCCCCCTTCGCACGCGGTGTGCGGCGGGTTCGCCGGCCTCTCCTGTGCAGCCGGCGAGGTGTGCGTCGACGACCCGAGCGACGACTGCGATGCGTCACGCGGCAACGCAGACTGCACGGGGATTTGCATCCCGGGTCCCGACGCGTGCGGCGGGCTCCTCGGACTGCCGTGCGCGTCGGGCGAGGTGTGCGTCGACGATCCGAGCGACGACTGCGATCCGGCGCACGGCGGCGCGGACTGCATCGGGATCTGCGAGCCGGCTCCGTCGGGCACCGCGTGCGGCGGGATCGCGGGCCTGCCGTGCGCGTCGGGCGAGGTGTGCGTCGACGACCCGAGCGACGACTGCGATCCGGCGAGCGGCGGCGCGGACTGCATCGGGATCTGCGAGCCGGCTCCGTCGGGCACCGTGTGCGGCGGGATCGCGGGGCTGCCATGCGCGGCGGACGAGGTGTGCGTCGACGATCCGAGCGACGACTGCGACCCGGCGCACGGCGGGGCGGACTGCACCGGCACGTGTGAGCCGCGGATCGAGTGCGGTGGGTTCCTCGGGCGTGCGTGCCCGAGGGGGCTCACCTGCGTCGACGACCCGAGCGACGACTGCGACCCCGAGCACGGCGGAGCGGACTGCATCGGGTACTGCGCGTAGCGGGCGATCCCGCGATCGAGGACGCGGGGCTCCACCGAGGGGGTGGGGTCCCGCGTTGAATCGCCTCGGGCGCGCGGATACAACCTCGCCCATGCAGAGCCGCAGCCTGGGCCTGACCGACATCCGGGTGAGCGAGATCGCGCTCGGCACGTGGGGGCTCACCTCGGGCGCCTACGGTGAGGTGAAGCGCGAGAAGTTCGACCGGACGATGGCGCGCGCGCTCGAGCGCGGGGTCACCACGTTCGACGTCGCGCCGACGTGGGGTGAGGACGGCGCGAGCGAGACCTGGCTCAAGGAGGCGCTCGAGGACTGCGAGATCGAGCCGGTGATCATCTCGCGCGGCGGGGCCCGGTTCGTCGATGGCAAGCTGGCTTGCTCCTTCACGGTCGACGATCTCGTGAAGGACTGCGAGGCGTCGCTCGAGCGGCTCGGGCGCGAGACGATCGACGTGTGGCTGCTCCACAACCCGTCGCACGAGGTGTTGACGCAGGACGACTGGCGCGAGGCGATCCACAAGCTCGAGGCCGAAGGGAAGATCCGCGCGTTTGGCGTGAGCGTGGGCGAGGTCGACGACGCGCGCATCGCGGTCGAGCACGGGGCGCAGGTGGTCTGCCTGACGCACAACCTCTTGAACGGCGTGCGGCTCGACGAGCTGACGGAAGAGCTCACCGCCAACGGCGCCGGCGTGCTCGCGCGCTCGCCGCTGATGTTCGGGCTCCTCGCGGGGCGCTGGTCGGCCGATCGCGTGTTCGACGAGGACGATCACCGCGCGCGTCGGTGGAACAAGGACACGTTCAAGGAGCGCATCCGTCAGGTCGACGCGCTGCGCTTCCTCGTCGGGAGCAAGCACGAGGACCTCGCTACCGCAGCATTGCGATTCACGTTGACGCACGCGCAGGTGAGCTGTGCGCTGGTCGGCGCGCGCACTGCCGCGCAGATCGAGGCGGCGGTCGAGGCGGCGAGCGGACCGCCGTACCTGACCGACGAGGACATGACGCGCCTCGCGAAGGTCCGGAACACCGCGGGGATCTGAGCGCGGCGCGAGCCGGCCCGAGGCTACTCCTCGCCGTCGAAGTCCTTGCGCCGTAGGCGCTTCGTGGTGCGCGCCCCCGGAGGCGAGTCGAGCGACAGCGCCTCCCTCGGGGTGAGCTCGTCGCTCGCAGGCTCGATGCTGCGCTCCTCGGTCGGAGCTCCGTCGTCGGCCGGCTCTGCGGTGTCCGCGTTCGGAACGAGGCCCTTCTTCCGCGCCACCGCGATCACCGCGGGGAGGACCGCGTCGAGCGTCTCCTGCCGGTTGGCCGCGAGGATCCCACGGCGGTTCGCCATGTCCTCGCCGCCGTACTCGAACGCGCTCCCCGAGAGATCGACGAACCGCCCGCCCGCCGCGCGCAGCACCGCCTCGGGCGCGCACGCGTCCCACGCCGACGAGTGATGCGAGAGGTGCACGTAGAGATCCGCCTCGCGCTCGGCGATGAGCCCGATCTTCAACCCGACCGAGCCGCTGAGCCGCTCGTCCTTGATGCCGAGCGTGTCGACGAGCTCGCCGATCAGCGGGTCGCGATGCGAGCGCGACACGACGAGCCGGAGGTCGGCCGGCTTCGTCACGTCGCTCACCTTCAGCGCGAACGTGCGATCGCCGACGTCGACGAACGCGCTGTCGCCGATGACGCCGCGATAGAGGCGATCCCCCACGGGCTTGTAGACGACCCCGAGCCGCGCTTCGCCGTCGATCGCGAGGCCGATCATCACGGAGAACTCGCCGTTCTTCGCGATGAACTCCTTGGTGCCGTCGAGCGGATCGACGTACCAGCATCGCCCGCGCCGGCGCGCGTCGCTCTTGTCCTCGGTCTCTTCGGCGACCACCCCGTCGTTGGGGAAGGCCTCGCGCAGCCGCCGCACCAACAGATCGTTGGCGAGCCGATCCGCCTCGGTGACGGGATCCTTGCGGTCCCCCTCGCCGCGCTTCTCCTGGACGTCGAAGTCGGTCGCGTAGATCCTCAAGAGGATCTGCCCCGCTTCTCGAGCGAGCTTTACGGCCTCGACCAGCTCCCGGTCCAGCATGGGTGGGCTGACCCTAACCCGAGGCCCCCATACCGCGCCAGAAGAGCGTTCCCATCCGAAGCTCAGTCGTCGTCGGCGATGATTTGGACGGTGGTCGCGCCGTTCTCCTGCGGCACGAGGTCGCTCTCGGGGAGCCGGTCCTCGCGGCCCGCGCAGAACCGGGACCAATGGCGCATCCCCGCCGGCCGGAGGGCGTTCTGCGCGCACGCCCGGTAGGCGCGGCGCGCGTGCTCGAGGAAGGGTCGCGCCTGTCCGCGCAGCACGTCGCGGTAGACGTCCTGGATCTCGGGCTCGTCGTCCAGCTCGCGCGGCGTCGGGATCCCACTGAGGACGCGGGCGACGTCCTCGTACATCAGGCCGACGATCGCGCCGCCGATGATGCGCTGGCGGTGATCCTCCTCCGCCGCGATGTCGAGCTCGCGCCGCGCCGCCTCGACGGTGTGCGTCTTCTGCTCGAGCCAGGGGCTGAGCACCTGCTCGGACCACGTCGTCAGATCGAGCGCCGACCGCTCGTCGGGCGGCTCGGGCGGCGGCACGAGGAACGACTCGGCGGCGAGCTCCCAGCCGAAGCGCATGCGCTGGGTGAGCGCGCTGTCCGCGACGTCGGGGTCGGGGAGGCACTCCATGCTCGGGCGCGACGCGACTTGTCCAGGGTCGAGCGGGCCCGTCCGCATCGGCGTGCTGCCGCAGCCGGCCGCGACCCCGACGAGGAGCAGGAGGGCGGGCAGCCGCGGTCGAAGGAGCCGCACGCGCCAAGGATAGCGGGCCGCGGCCGCCCCCGCCGTCTCAGAAATCGAGTCGGAACGCGAGGCCGGCGCCGTACGGCAGGAGGCGACCGCTCGGACCGGGCGTCGTGTACGCGCCGTCGCACGCCGCGTCGGGGTAGCTGCGCCGATAGCCGCGCCAGCGATCCCGCGAGCCGGTCGGTCGCAGGAGCACGCGACCGAGCCCGATGATCGCACCGCCCACGGCATGGGTGAACGCTCCGGTAGTACGGCCGAGCACGGTGAGGTTGAAGGTGCTCGCGGCGGCGGAGTAGAGCGAGGTGAGCGTGATCGGGAACCAGCTCTGGAGGAAGTCGATCGCCTCGGCGTCCCGACGCAAGAGGTCTTCCGCCGCGCGGAGACGGTCGAGCCGACCCTCGGGCGTGGCGTCGTCATGCCCGCGCACCTGATCGCCAGCGCCCAGGAGCGGCGGGAGCACGACGACGATGGAGAGGAGCGCGAGCGTCGAGCTGGTGGTGCCGACCAGCATCTCGTTGCGGAAGCCCTCGTCGGCGGCGAACGCGGCGAGGAGCGCGGCGCCGCTCGCCATCGTGGCGTGGAGGAGCACGAAGCTCGTGAACCAGCGCCGCACCGCCGGCTCCTCGTCGCGGATGTGCAGCTCGATCAGATCGAGGCGCCGGGTGACCTCCTCGTCGCTCGGCCGCTCGCCGCACATCGGCCGGTCGGCGCGCGCGACGCTCGGCGCGAGCGAGTGCAGCGCGAGCGAGAGCAGCGCGAGCGAGAGCAGCGCGACCCCGAGCGGTGCGTGAGCGGTCCAGCGCCGTGACGCGAGGATCACGGCGCCGAAGCTACCACGCTGGCGTCAGCCGCCGAGCATGGCCTTTCGTGCCGTAACGAGTCTTGCTCGGTCGAGAAAGAGCGGGGCTCGACCTCAGTCGACGCGCACCCAGACCTCACCCTCGCGCGTCGGTGCGCGTCGGACGAGCTGGCTCACCGGATCTTCGTCGCGGAATTGGAGCTCGGTCGCCTGATCGCGCGCCGCTCCGAAGCGGAACGTGGGCGCGAGCCGGAGCACCGGGCCGCTCGGCGGGACGAGCGAGGCCGACGCGAGCGCCTCGATCGCGTCCACGTCGAGGCGAGCGCAGCCGCAGCGCTCCACCGCCGCGAGCAGCCCCGCCACGCTCGTCCGGCCGAGCGCGGGTCCCGCCGGATCGACGGCGGCCGGATCGGGGAGCGTGCCGCGCGCCGAGGGACACCGCCGCGTCGCCCGCGCCCACGCGCGCCCCGCCCGCTGCCGGCGCTCGCGAGGACGCGCGCCCTCCACCGTCCCGAGCGCCTCCGTCACCCAGGCGGGGGCGGGCGCCGAGGTCGGGAGCTGCGCGCCGCGCACCAACACCGCGAAGCGCACCCATGGCGGCGCCGAGCGCAGGACCTCGGCGACCCGTCCGAGCGGCGTCTCCGGATCGAGCCACAGCGCCACGAGCCGCGGCTCGCGCGTGCCGGTGGTCTCCTCGTCCTCGTCCGGCGCCCCGACGATCCGCTCGAGATCGGAGGCGAGCGTCTCCGCGAGCATGGCCGGATCTCCATCGCCGCCCACGCCGCGGCCCGCCAGCTCGACGTCCTCCGCGGTGATCACCAAGAGGGGCGTCGCCGCTCCGAGCGCGCCGGCGCCCGCGCCGTCCTCGAGGGTCGGCAGCGACACCCACGTCGGCGCGCCGGGCGGCTCGATCGCGAGGGCGGCGCGCTCGAGGCTCTCGCGGAGCGCGGCGATGCGCACCGCGCACGGGTTCGGCGGCGGCGGCGGATCCGAGCAGCCGGACAGCGCGAGCGCGAGCGCGCACGCGGTGAGCTCGGGCGCTCTCGTCACGGCTCGAGCTGGACGACGAGCGCGCCGGAGCCACCGAGCTCGGGCGCGGCCGACGCGAACGCACGGACCACGGGCGCGGCGCCGCCCTCGGTCAGGACGCGCACGGTGTGATCCTGCAGCACGCCGAGGCCTCCCTCGGAGTGGAGCCCCTTGCCGTGGACGATCGCGACGCGACGCTCGCCGCGTCGAGCGCGCGCGCGGAGGAAGCGCACGATCGCGCGCTCCGCGTCGGCGGTGGTGTAGCCGTGCAAGTCGAGTGTCGCCTCGACCGCGACGTCGCGCGACGCGAGCTCCCGCTCGAGCGAGGCGGGGGTCCCGGCGCGCCGTCCGCGGACCCGCTCGTCCTCCCAGGTGACCTCGAAGCGCACCGCGCCCGCGACCAGCGCGGCCAGGCGCGCTCGCGCCGCCGCGTCGCCGGGGCTCTCGGGCACCGGCTTCGGCTTCGGTTGGACGGGCAAGCCTCGGCGTCGCGCGCCCGCGCGCTCGCCCCGCTTGCCGCGCAGGGGCCTCACCCCGTGGATCGCGTCGAAGTACGCGAAGCGGTCCGCGCCCGCGAGCTCATCGCTCGGGCGGCCGGCCCCGGACGTCGCCTCGACGGGCTTCGATCTCGTCGCGGTCGGCTTCGCGCGCTCCTCGCTCTTCGGCGCCTCGAGCGTGATCCCTTCGAACAGCGCCTTCATCGTCGGGGTCGGCGCCGCCTTCGGCTTCGTCTTCGGGACGTCGGCCTTGCGCTTCTTCGGCACGCCCGGACAGTACCGCGTCGCTCTCCAAAAGCGAGTTGGCGGGCGGCGGCACGGTGGACTCCGGCGTTCCGTCCGGCCGGATCGCGCGCGCGCTCGGGCGCTCCACGAAGTGCGGCATCGGATCCTGCGGCACGCCGGCGCGGCGCCACTCGAAGTGCAGGTGCTCGACCTCTGGCCGGCCGGTGCGCCCGACCTCCGCCACGAGCTGGCCGCGCGCGACGAGCTGGCCGGGTGCAACGAAAATTGCGCGACAGTGAGCGTACAACGTCGAGCTGCCGTCCGCGTGCAGGATCGCGAGGAGGTTGCCGTAGCCGCGCACCGTGTTGTCCGCGTACACGACGAGCCCGTCGTTCGCCGCGCGGATGTGCGCGCCGGGCTCGGCCACGATGTCGACCCCGTTGTGGGGCCGGTGTCGGATCGCCTCGCGCCGTACGAACCCGAACCCGCGGCTGTAGAGGCCGCGCGCGACGGGCCACAGCAGATCCTCGGGGGCCGCCGCGTGGATCTCCGCGAGCCACGCGTCGAGCGGTGTCGCGATGCGCAAGCGATCCACCGCGGGACGCGTCCCGAGCCCGAGCCGCGCCGCGCGCTCCGCCGCCGCGCCGACCGACACGGGCACGCGCCGCGGACCGTCGCAGATGTGGTCCTGCGCGATCACTCCGTCGGGGCCCGCCTCGCGCGAGTAGCAGTCGTCGCCGGTCGACTCCGCCCACTCGGTCGGCTGCATGGGATCGCTCCGGATGACGCCGTAGTCGCCGGCGTCCTGCGCGGATGCGCGCGCGCCGAGCGCCATCGTGAGGGCGAACGGGATCAGCGCGCCGCGCGTCGCGGATCGTCGAGCGCTCACGTCGGCGCGCATGGGCGCACGGTAGCGCCGCGGCGCGGCGGGGCGCCACGAACCGGTTCGCGCGACGCCGACCGACGGTGCTCCGCGTCCGCCCGATCGCGTCCGGCCGCGCCTGGGCCGTCGGGGTGACGGCGCTCAGTTGCAGGACACGCGGCGGAACGTGTACGGCTGATCGAACTCGGCCTGACCGTCGTTGTTCACCGCGTCGAACCGATCGTGCAGCCCGTCGACGGTGCCGCGGAAGCGATCCGGATAGTAGAGGTGGCCCGACTCCGGACACTCCGAGCGCTCGAGCCGCACGCTCCGCGCCTCGAACACCATGTGCCCGTCCTCGGTCACGCGACCGCGTGCGGGCATCCGCCACGTCATGTCGAACCCGAACGGGGTGCACGGCGGCGGCACCGTGGAGCCCGGCGGGCCGCTCCAGCTCCGATTGAAGATCACGCCGGACAGCGCGTTGTCTGCGCCACGTCGAACGTGCAACGTAAACTGCACCCACTGCCGACGGCCCGCGTCGTAGCGCTGCGCGCGCCACGTGCCGGCCGCGGGGTCGCTGCACATGCCTTGATCGGGCAGCATCGCGCGGCTCGCGCCCGCGAGGTCGCCGCCGATCCCGACCGAGCCGAGGATCAGATCGCGCGAAGAGCCCGCCGCCTCACCCGACGTGGAGCTCTCCGCGTCCATCCCGCTCGGATCGTTCTCCTCGGGACCCGGCGCGGCGGGCTCGTCTCCGCCGGCCAGGCTGTCTTCGCGCGCCGTACCCGCCGGCTCGTCGATCTCGACCGCCTCCGTCGCGTCCCGCTCGTCGTCGAGGCGCGGCTCGACCGTCTCGGGCCGCGCGCGCACGCGCCACGTGCTGCGCTCCTGCGTGAGCGGGGTGAGCTCGGCGGAGCTCTCCTCTTCGACCGGCGTGGGGACCGGCGCGCCGGCGACGAGATCCTCGGCCATCGGCATGCTGCCTTCGGGCGGCTCCTCCTCGTCGGGCCCCGCGATCTCGAGCTCGACCGAGTCGCCGTTGAACCCGTGGCCCCACTCTTCGCCGCCGCCCTCGCCGAGGTCCGCGCCCGGATGCGCGAACGCCAGGATCACCGGCACGATCGGCGTGGTCACGAGCGCGACGATCCCGTGCAGGATCAGCGAGACGAGGATCCACGGCCAGACGATGGCGATCGGGATCGCTCGTCGCGCCGGTCGCGCTGGCGAAGGAGCGGTGGCCACGCCGAGAGTCTGGCGTCCGAGCGCGGTCTCCGCCATGAATCCCGCGCCACCCCGTGGCGTGACGCGCTCGATGATCCGCCTGACCTACTCCAACCGCACCGAAGCGCTCCTCGACGCGTTCGCCGAGGATCTCGCGGCGCGTCGCGCGGCCGGCGCGGACCCGCTCGTCCCGACGCGCATCGTCGTCCCGAACCGCAACGTCGAGCGCTACCTCGAGCTCGGCCTCGCGATGCGCCTCGGCGTCGCGTCGAACCTGCGCTTCCTTCGCCTGAGCGGGCTCCTCCGCGAGTGGCTCGGCGAGCGGTTGCTCGTCGGCGACGCGGTGCTCGCGCGCGCGTTCCGTGCGCTCGGCGATCCGGATCTGATGCGCGAGCCGGTGATGGCGCCGCTGGCCCGCTATCTGTCGGCGGCCGGCGACGAGGCCGCGGGCGCTCGCCGCGCGCAGCTCGCCGCGCACGTCGCGCACCTCCTCGAGGAGTACGGCTACTCGCGCCCTCGGCTGCTCGAGGCGTGGGGCGCCGGCGACGCGCCGTTGTCGTCGAGCCCGCACGCGGACATCGAGGCGTGGCAGCGCCGGCTCTACGGCTGGATGCGCGAGCGCTTCGGCGGCCTCGTCACCCTGCGCGAGGCGCTCCGCGCCGCGCCGCCCGCGCCCTACGACGTCTGCGTGTTCGGTCTCTCCTACGTCGCGCGCGCGTTCACCGAGGTCTACGCGCGACTCGGGGACGGCGGCGAGCTCGCGCTCTACACGCTCAACCCGTGCGAGGAGTTCTGGGACGACCTCGAGACGCGCCGCGAGCTCCTGCGCCGTGAGCGCGAGGGCGGAGCCAGCCTCGAGTGGCGCACCGATCAGCCGAGCGCGCTCGCGATCGACGAGGCGAGCGAGGCGCCGCTCCTCCGGTTCTACGGCCGTCCCGGGCGCGAGCACGTGCGCCTGCTCGGCGAGCTCACCGACTTCGACTTCACCGCGCGCTTCGTCGATCCGCTCTCCGATCCGGGCATGGACGATCCGGTCGGCAAGGACCTCCCGCTGTTCGCGGGGCTCGAGGCGCCGCCGCTCCTCCATCGACTTCAGCACGACGTCTTGCACCGAAACCCGATCTCGCCCGAGGGCCGGCGCGCGCCGCGCGATGGGAGCGTGGTCCTCCTCGAGTGCCCGAGCCTCCGGCGCGAGGTCGAGACGGTGGCGGCCGAGATCTGGCACGCGATCGAGACGATCGAGGGCCTCACGTTCGATCGCATCGCGGTCCTCGTGAACGGGCCCGACCGCGAGACGTACCTCCCGCACCTCGCCGCGGTGTTCGAGCGCGCGCAGGCGATCCCGTTCAGCGTGACCGACCTCTCGCTCACCTCGGCGAGCCCGATCGCGGAGGCCGCGCTCGGTCTGCTCGAGCTCGGGACGAGCGCCTTCAGCCGGCGCGATGTGCTCGCCACGATGACCCACGCCCAGGTCCGTCCCCCCGACGTCGATCCGGAGGAGTGGATCGATCTCGCGGATCGGCTCGGCATCGTCCGGGGGATCGACGAGCGCGCGCACGAGGGGACGTACCTCGAGGGGCAACCGTTCTTGCATTGGTCGCAGGGCCTCGGCCGCCTCGCGCTCGGCGCGTACATGGAGGAGCAGCCGGCGCCGGTGCGCCTCGGCGATCGCGCGCTCCTCGTCGAGCCTCGCCGCGGGGATGGCCTCGCCGAGGCCGCGTTCGCGAGGCTCGCCCGCAGCCTGATGAGCGACGTCGAGCACGCGCGAACGTCGCACATGACCTTGACGGAGTGGTCGGCGTTCTTCGTCGCGATGGTGCGGAGCTACGTCCGCGCGGACAGCGACGCCGAGAGCGCGATCCTCGCCCGCGTGCTCTCCGTGCTCGGCCGCCTCGGCGAGCTCGACCTCGACGGAGAGCGGGTGGAGCTCGGCGCCGCGCTCGAGCTGGTGCGCCCCGGCCTCGCCGACCTGAGCGCCTCGCGCGGGCAGCCGCTCGCGAACGGGGTCGCGATCTCGTCGCTCTTGCCGATGCGCGCGATCCCGTTTCGCGTGGTGTTCGTGCTCGGCCTCGGCGAGGGTCGCTTCCCCGCGTCCGATCGGCGCGACTCGATGGACCTGCGCGGGCTCTCGCGCGAGGCCGGTGACGTGAGTAGCTCGGAGCGGGACCGCTACACGTTCCTCGAGACGCTCCTCTGTACGCGCGAGAAGCTCGTCTTGTCGTACGTCGCGCGTGACGAGCGCACCGGAGAGCCGGCCGCGCCGTCGATCGTGGTGACCGAGCTCCTCGAGGTGATCGACGCGGGGTACCTCGAGAACCCCGGCGAGCGCCTCGTGCGCAAGGTGCCGCTCCGCCGCGAGGACGACCCCGAGCTCGGCGCGATCCTCGGCGAGGTCGGCGAGGAGCGGCGCGCGCGCGCGCTCGGGCTCGCGAGGGCGGAGGCGCTCGGCGACGACGCGCGGGTCTCGGGGACGCTCGTCGGTCGCACCGCGCGCGAGGCGGCGAGGGGGCGGTCCGAGCTCGAGGCGCGCCTCGGGCTCTTCGCGTTGCCCGAGCCGATCGTCCCGGGCGGCGAGGCGACGCTCCGCCTGTCCGTCGCGGCGCTGCGCCGCTTCCTCGAATGCCCGCTCCAGGGCTGGACGCGCGCGGTGCTCGGGCTCGAGGAGAGCGAGACGGACTCGGCGCTCGTCCGCTCGGAGGAGCCGTTCGCGCCGAGCCGGCTCGATCTCGCGATCGCGCTCCGCGGTGCGTTCACCCTCGCCGCGCTCGGCACGCGCTCGCTCGACGACGCGTACCGCGCCGAGGTCGAGGTGCTCAAGGCTCGTGGACGGTGGCCGCTCGGCGCGCTCGCCCGGACCCAAGCGGTCACCGACGGCGAGGTGCTCGCCCGCTGGTGGAGCGCGTGGCAGGCGCTCGGCCCCGCGAGCTCGGTCCAGCGCGTGCGGTTCGGCGCCGCCGATCGCCCCGACGCCCACGAGGAGGTGCTCGCGCCGATCGAGCTCGTGTTCGAGCGCGACCCGCGCCCCGGCGCCCCGGAAGGTCCCTTGCGCGTCGAGCTCGTCGGCCGGAGCGAGCTGCTCCGCACCGAGCGCTCGAGCGACGCATCGCGCGCCTCGGTCACCCTCCACGCGATCGAGCGGCGCGGCGAGCGGGGGACGATCGACGTGCGTCGCAGCACGCTGAACGCGTTCTTCGATCACGCGCTCCTCAGCGCGATCGGTCGCGGCGGCCCGCACGAGGCGATCCAGCTGTTCGGCGATCGCGAAGACGCGCGCGCGGGGAGGCATCGGTTCAGCCCGCTGCCCGCGGACGCGGCGACGAGCTGGCTGAGCGGGCTCGTCCGCCAGCTCCTCGGAGGACCGCACGCGTACTTGCTCCCGATCGAGGCGGTGCTGCGCGCGGCGCGCGCGGGGAGGGCGATGAACGGCGGCGCGCTCGTCGAGTCGGCCCGCTTCGTCCGCGACCGATGGGACGGCGGCCGCTCGCGCTGGGGCCCGGTCCCCGATCCGCTGAGCTATCCGATCCCCGCGCCCCACGAGGCCGAGCAGATGGTGCGCGCGCGCTTCGCCCCGTTCCTCGACGCGTCGGACGGCGAGCCGCCCGAGGAGGACCGATGAGCGACGCGTGGCGCGGAGATGGCGCGGCGCGAGCCGCGATCGCGGGCCCCCGAGGCTGGCTCTCGCCGTCGACGATCGAGGCGCTCGAGCGCGGCGACCTGTCGCTCGATCGCGCGCACGTCGCGTGGGAGCTCGTCACCCGAGCGGGCGGCAGCGCGGCCGAGGTGGGGCTCGCGCTCCTCCTCGAGCTTCGGCTGAGCGCGGGCAGCACGCGCCTCGATCTCGACGACGCGGCGGCGATCGAAGCGGCGGCCCGCCTCGGCCTCGGCGCGGACCGCGACGGCGCGCGCGCGATCGCGGACGTCGCGGCGGGCTGGCGGACCCTCCTCGACGACCCGCGCGGCCTCGTCGGCCCGAGCTCGGGCGTCACCCCGCTCGTGGTCGATGGACCGCACCTCTACGCGCACCGCATCTGGGCCTCGGAAGTGAGGTTGACCCATCGCCTGGCCCGCCTCGCCGCGTGGCGAAGGGACGAAGACGAGGTGTCGCGCGCGCTCGCCGCGCTCGAGGCGGCACCGTCGATCGGCATCGAGCTCAATCCCGAGCAACGCGGCGCGGTGCGCCTCGCGCTCGCGAGCGGCCTCTCGGTCGTCCGCGGCGCGCCCGGCACCGGCAAGACCTCGGTGGTGGTCGCGATCCTCCGCGCGGCCGTCCGCGCCGGGATCGCGCCCTCGCAGATCGGCGTCGCCGCGCCCACCGGCAAGGCGGCGCAGCGCGTGTTGCACGCGATCGCGCGCTCGCTCGATCAGATCCTGGCGCCCGACGATCACGACCGCGCGCTCGTCCTCGGCCTCGCCGAGCCGCGCACGCTCCATCGCCTGCTCGGCTATTCGCCGCGGCGCGGCCGCTTCCATCACCACGCGCACAACCGCCTCGCCGAGCGGCTCGTCCTCGTCGACGAGAGCTCCATGGTCGACGTCGTCCTGATGGAGGCGCTCGTCAGCGCGCTCCCCGAGGGAGCGCAGCTCGTCTTGCTCGGCGACGCGGACCAGCTCCCCTCGGTGGACGCGGGCTCGGTGTTCCGCGACCTCGGCGAGTGCGACGAGGTCCCGCGCGTCACGCTGATCCGCAGTCACCGCGTCGACCCGGATCGCCCCGAGGGCCTCAACATCCTCTCCGTCGCGCGCGCCGTCCACGAGGGCAAGCGTGAGCCGCTCTGCGCGGCGGTCCGCAAGTCCGCTTCCGATCCGCTCCGCCCCGTCGAGCCGGATCGCATCGCCCGCCTCGACGCGCTCGAGCCGGGCCCGCTCGCCGGCGTGTTCCACCATCCCGGCTCCCTCGACGCGTTCCTCGCGTGGTGGCGAGCCCGCACCGTGCTCCAGAGTGTCCGCCCCGTCTCCCTCGACGAGCGCGACGTCCTCGACCCGTGGTTCGACGCCCTCGAGCGCGCGCGCCTCCTCGCCGTCACCCGCGAGCCCGCCCGCTCGACCGGCGCCGACGCCCTCAACGCGCAGCTCCACCGCATGTCCTTCGGCCGCGGCCCCGCGCGCCCCGGCGAGCCGCTCTCCGTCCAGCGCAACGACTACGAGCGCGCGCTCTTCAACGGCGATCAAGGCCTCTTGCTCGATGTACGAACGGACACCGGCCCGCGCCCGATGGGCGTGTTCCGCCGCGTGAGCGGCTACGTCGCCCATCGGTACGAAGCGATCGAGGACCGCGTCACCCTCGGCTACGCCTCCACCGTCCACCGCGCCCAGGGCAGCGAGCACGACGAGGTCGCCCTCGTCCTCCCGACCACGGACAGCCCGCGCCTCCTCACCCGCGAGGTCGTCTACACCGCGATCACCCGCGCCCGCCGCGCCGTCGTGATCGTCGGCGACCTCGCGCTGTTCGATCGCGCGCTCACCCGCACCATCGAGCGCTCGAGCGGCGTCGCCGAGCGCATCCGCGCGGCGCGCGTGCACGCGCGGGCTTGACGGTCCTCTCTCTGCGCAGCACGACGACGTCACATGCGCGCGACTGGCCATCTTCGTGGCCACCGGAGATAATCGCACGGTGAGCGCTCATCTGGAGGCCGTGCGCATCGGCGCATTCAAGTCGTACCGGGAGGAGGAGCTGCCTCTGCGTCCCGTGACGCTGCTCGTCGGTCCCAACGCGAGTGGCAAGTCGAACGCGCTGGATGCGCTCTCGCTGCTCTCACTCCTGGCGGAGGGGCGCGACGTCAAGGATCTCGAGCGTGACGACCTCGAAGTCGCCGGCTTGCGAGGTGGGGTCACGGGCGCGGCACCGTTCGGAGAGTCACCGCTTCGTGTCGGGTGCACCGTCGGCGGAGACGGATTCCAAGCGACGCTGGACATCGAGATCGACACCGATGATCAACCCGAGATCGTCTCCGAGACGCTCGTGGTGCACGAAGGAGGGAACGCGGCGAAGACGCTGATCCAGTCGGTGCGTCAGGCGCGGGGCTCAGGCATCTCCGACGTGAGGGTGTACAGCGGTCGTAACCCGAAGACCTACCACCTGCTCTCGTCCCGATTGGCTTCGTCTCAGGCGCTCGGCAAGGTGGCCGGAGACACGGTCGCACGAAAGCTTGTCCTCGATACGTGCGAGCAGGTGCTGCAGGTGCTGCAAGGGGTCTTCGTGCTCGACCCGGTGCCGGGGGCCATGCGTGAGTATGTCCGGATCGGCTCTACCCCCGACCGATCCGGATCCAAGCTCTCGGCCATCATCCGCTCCCTCCAGGATGATCCGCACGCGTGGAGCAGGTTGACGGAGCTCGTGCGGTCCCTCGTGGGATCCAACGTCGAGGTCACGTTCGCCGAGGCGAAGCTCCCCGACGAGCGGATCGTGGATGTGATGGTCGCGCTCCGCGAGACGTTGGGGGACCGTGAGTTCACGACGGACGCTCGACTGATGAGCGATGGCACGTTGCGCTATCTCTCGATCGTCGCTTCCTTGCTGCACCTCCGCGCATCGCAGACGGGCCGAACACTCGTGGTCGAAGAGATCGAGAACGGGCTGTTCCCCAGCCAGGCAAGCGGCGTCCTCAATCTGCTCCGTGAGGAGGCGAGCGATCAGGGAGTGCGCCTACTGGCGACCACGCACTCCCCCGCCCTCCTCGACGCACTCCGTCCAGCCGATCATGCGGGCGTCGTGATCTGCGAGCGTCGCGTAGACGGGCTGAGTCACCTGAGCCCTCTCACGGCGCATCCCCGCTATGTCGAGATAGCGGGCTCCGGTGCGATCGGGCAGGCCGTGACGCGGGGCGAGCTGGGTCGCACGCCATCCAAGCGCGTAACGTCCGTTGCGGAGCTCTTCGGGACGTGAGCCCAGCTATCGCTCGACGCGTCGTCGTGCTCATCGACACCACGATCCTCCTCAACCTGCTCGATACGCCGTTCGAGTCCGATGAGGCCGAGGACGTGCAGCGCGAGCTCGATCGGCGTGCGAGCAGCGGAGTGGAGTTGCGCGTCCCGGTCGCCGCGCTCGTCGAGGCGGGAGACCACGTCGGCCGCATCCTCGATGGGACTCGCCGGCGCCGCAGCGCGGAGCGCCTCAAGACGTTGATCGACGCGACGCTGGACGGAGACGCACCATGGGGATTCGCTCCGCTCAACTGGGACGACACGCTGCTTCGCGATGCGATCTCGAGTGACAGTGCCGAGCTTGTGGACTCGCTGACGAACAAGCACCTCGAGATGGGAGACCTCGTGATCCTCGCCGAGCTGCGGCGCTTGCGAGGCAACCTGGACCCGCGAGCGGTAGAGGTCACGCTGTGGACGCTCGACCAGAAGCTCGCGGCTGCGGCGTCGACCTGACGAGGTACTGCTCCGCGATGGGTCGGTTGGTCGACGTCGTAGCGGTGTCTCTCGCGAGGCTCGTCGGTGGACCCGCGCACACCGCGCTCCCCGACGTGCGGCTCGTCGTCCTGGACGCGCGAGACCTCTTCGATCGTCGACGACCTCGCGCTCTTCGATCGCGCGCTCACCGCACCATCGAGCGCTCGAGCGGCGTCGCCGAGCGCATCCGCGCGGCGCGTGTGCGTACGAGCTGAGCCCGCGGGACGCCGCGCCCGCCACGCCCGCGTCGGTGCATACTCGTCTCGTGCGGTCGACGTCCTGCCTCGCCAGCCTCCTCACGCTCGCCGCGTGCGCGGGGCCGGCTGGCGATCTCTACGTCGACCTCCGGAGCGATCTCCGCGCGGGCAGTGAGGTGCGCGCGGTGGCGGTGTTCGTCCACGCGGAGGGCTCGCCCGAGCCGACGATGCCCGTCGTGGTGCGGCCGCTGTTCGTCGGCGACGCGCTGATCGACGGGCTGCGCGTCGCGGAGGCGGGCAACCTCCCGCTCGGCCGCTATCGCGTGCGCGTCGCGCTGCTCGACGACGCGGGCGCGACGTTCGTCGAGCGGCCGATCCTGGTGGAGGTGCAGGGGCCGATCAGCGTGACCGCGTTGGTGACGCGCGACTGCGTGGGGGTGAGCTGCGCCGACACGATGCAGGCCTGCTACGGCGGCGCGTGCACGGATCCACGCTGCACGCCGGAGACGCCGGAGACGTGCACGACCGAGTGCACGAGCGCGACTCAGTGCCCGACGTTGGCCGACTGCTCGGCCGCGCGCTGCGAGGACGGGCTCTGCCTCTACGACTCGATGGACACGATGTGCGCGGACACCGAGCGTTGCGACGTGGAGGACGGGTGCGTCCCGCGCGACGACTGCTTCGACGGTCTCCTCTGCGGTCGCGAGTGCCTCGATCCGCGGACCGACGTGGCGAACTGCGGTGGGTGCAATATCCCTTGTCCCTCTCCTCCGATGGGCGGGACCGCCCAGTGCGTCGACGCGCGGTGCGTGATCGCGTGCGACGCCGGCCTCGTCGCGTGCGGGACGGAGTGCCTCGCGTCGTGCGAGACGGTGTACGACGCACCCACGATCGAGATGTACGTCGTGCCGTCGGGGTGCAGCGAGCTCCTCGTCAAAGCCTGGGGCGCGGGGGGCGGGCGCGCGTGCGGGGCGCCCACTCCCGGCGCAGGTGGATATGCGCAAGCCGTGATCCCGGTCGTGGGGGGCGAGACGCTCACCGTGGTGGTCGGCGGCCCGGGCGGGGACGGGGCGGCCGGCGCGATCGCCGGCGCGGGCGGGACGCCGGGCAACGGCGGCACGGGGGGGCTCGCGGACTGCGGCGGCGGGGGCGGGGGCGGCTACTCCGGGGTGTTCCGCGTGAGCCTCGATCCGATCGGCGCGCTGGTGGTGGCGGGCGGCGGCGGCGGCTCGGGATCGCGTCCGCCGGGCGGCTCGCCGGCCGGCGCGGGCGGAGGCGCGACGGGACAGGACGGACAGTACGCGGGCAGCGGCGGGACCCAGACGTCCGGCGGGGTCGGCGGGATGAACGCGGGGCGCGTCGGTCAACCGGGCGCCGCACTCGAGGGCGGCGACGGCGACACCGTGCGGAACGGCAACGACGGCGGCGGCGCGGGCGGCGGCGGATGGTTCGGGGGAGGCGCGACGCACAGCGCGTCGACCAACGCGGGCGGGGGCGGCGGCGGATCGAGCCACGCGGTCGGCTCCGCGATCGTGCTCGTGACGGGCAACCGCACGGTGCCGGGCAACGACGCTGATCCGGATCGCGGGACCGCGGGCGAACCCGGTCAGCCGGGCCGCGTCTCGCTCACCTGCGTGCGCTGATCGCCGGGGATCGAGAGACGCGGTGGCGGTCAGAACCGGCGGCCGCGCCAGACGGCGAGGTCGACGTCCTGCTGCGCGGCGTAGCGCACCTGGACGCGGATGAGCTCGGCGTAGGCGTTCGGCATCTGCGGCGCGACCGAGAGCAGGACCTTGCCGGTCGCCTCGGCGTCGTTCGTCGCGCGGTGCGCGGTGTCGAGCGGGATGCCGAGGTGGGCGCAGATGTCGCCGAGCTTCGCGCTCTGATCGTCGTCGAACAGCTCGCGCACCCAGACGAGCGGATCGATCCACTCGACGTCCGACGACATCGCGGGCGGCAGCTCGTCGCCCCACGTCGTCTCGCCCATCCGCTCGAGCTCGGCGAGGAGAAACTTCTTGTCGAAGCCCGCGTTGTACGCGACGGGCAGGCGGCCCTCGAGGTACGGGCGGATCTCCTCGAACACCTCTTCGAAACGAGGCTTGCCTTGGAGCATCTCGTCGGTGATCCCGTGCACCGCGCTCGCCTGCTCGGGCACGGGGACCGTCGGGTGGATGAGCCAGTTCTGGCTCGCCACCATGCGCCCCTCCTCGAAGCAGACCACGCCCATCTCGAGCACGCGATCGACGGCCGGGTCGAGCCCCGTCGTCTCGAAGTCGATCACCACGAACGGCGCGTTGACCCACTCCGTCTCAGGCGCGAATTGCGCCGACAGCCCGCGCACGTCGAGCAACGAGCGCGCCCGCGCGAGGCGATCGGCGATGCCGGGGTAGTGCCGCCCGGTCGGGAAGCACCCGCAGATCTCCGCCGTCTGACCGCGCATCGGCCCCGACCTTCCCGCATCTCGGATCGGCGCGCAATCGCTTCGCGCGATGGCCCCTCGAGGTCGAGACGGGATGGGATCGTCGAGCGTCGCTCGGCGACGCATACTGCGAGCCCTCATGCCGCGCCCGCTCCCCGACGAGCTCGAGCTCGAGCTCGGGCTCGACGAGCCCGACGACGAGGCGGCGCTGCGCGCGCGCGCCGCGAAGAAGCTCCACGTGCCGCCCGAGGCGATCCCGTTCGTCGCGATCCGGCGACGCTCGATCGATGCGCGCAAGGGGCGCGTACGCTTCCACGTGCTGATCGGGCTGACGAGCGAGGAGGGGCGGCCCGCGCTCGGTGAGCCTCTGCCGCGCGAGGTCTCCGGCCCGGTGCGCGCGATCGTCGTCGGCGACGGGCCGGCGGGGCTGTTCTGCGCGTACGAGCTGGCGCGGCTCGGGGTGCGCGCGGTGGTGCTCGATCGCGGCAAGCCGGTGCAGCCCCGGCGACACGACCTGAAGGGCCTCCAGCAGCGCGGAGTCGTGAACCCGGAGAGCAACTATTGTTTCGGTGAAGGCGGCGCCGGGACGTACTCGGACGGCAAGCTCTACACGCGCGCGCACAAGCGCGGCGACGTGCGCGACGTGATCGAGACGCTCGCCGCCCACGGCGCGCCCGAGGCGATCCTCGTCGACGCGCGGCCGCACATCGGCTCGAACAAGCTGCCCAAGGTCATCACCGCGATGCGAGAGCGGCTCGAGGCATGCGGGGTGGCGCTGCGCTTCGAGAGCAAGGTCGTCGGATTGACGATCACCGGAGGTCGCGTGGCCGGCGTCACGCTCGCCGACGGAGACATGCTCGAGGCGGATCACGTGGTGCTCGCCACGGGTCACTCGGCGCGCGACGTGTTCGAGCTGCTCCTCGAGGCCGGCGTCCGCGTCGAGCCCAAGGCGTTCGCGCTCGGGGTTCGCATCGAGCATCCGCAGCCGCTGATCGATCGCATCCAGTACGGGCGCGATCACGGGCACCCGAAGCTCCCGGCCGCGTCGTATCGCCTCGCGCACGACGTCGACGGTCGAGGCGTGTTCTCGTTCTGCATGTGCCCGGGCGGCTGGATCGTGCCCGCGTCGACCGAGCCGGACGGCCTGGTCGTCAACGGGATGAGCTTGTCGCGGCGCGACTCGCCGTTCGCCAACTCGGGCCTCGTGGTCTCCGTCGAGCCCGAAGACTGGATGCGGGCGGGGTTCTCGGGTCCGCTCGGCGGCGTCGCGCTCCAGCGCGCGATCGAGACGCGCGCGATGAGGGCGGGCGGCGGCCGGCTCGCCGCGCCCGCGACGCGCGTGACCGACTTCCTCGCCGGGCGCGGCTCGAGCACCGCTCCCGCCTCGAGCTACTTGCCGGGGCTCGTCGCGGCGGACATCGCGGAGGTGCTCGACGGCGCGGGCGTGCCGTTCGCCGCGCGCCTGCGCGCCGCGCTGAGGGCGTTCGAGAAGCGCATGCGCGGCTACGCGACCGAGGAGGCGGTGCTCGTCGCGACGGAGTCCCGCACGAGCGCGCCGGTGCGCGTGCCGCGGGATCGCGAGACGCTCGAGTCGATCGACGTACGCGGCCTCTACCCGGCCGGCGAGGGCGCGGGCTACGCGGGCGGGATCGTCAGCGCGGCGATGGACGGCATGCGCATCGGCCGCGCGATCGGGCGATCGATCCGCGAATCAAGCTGACGACGCTCGGCTCGCCGCTCCTCCGAGCGCCGGCGAGCGCGCGTCGACGCGCGATCGAAGCGGCGCGCTCTCCCGGACCGCGGCATTCTCCTCGCCGTGTATCGCGGACGCTTCGCTCCTTCGCCGACCGGCGACGTGCATCTCGGCACCGCGCGGAGCGCGCTGCTCGGGTGGCTCCGCGCGCGATCGTCGGGCGGCGCGTTCGTCTTGCGGATCGAGGATCTCGACGCGCCGCGCACGCGCGAGGGCGCGGCCGATCGGATGCTCCGCGATCTGCGGTGGCTCGGGCTCGACTGGGACGAAGGCCCCGACGTCGGCGGGCCGTACGGGCCGTACGTGCAGAGCGAGAAGCTCGATCGCTATCGCGCGATCGCAGACGAGCTGACCCGCGCGGGGCACACCTATCCGTGCACGTGCAGCCGCAAGGAGATCGCGAGCCTCGCGTCGGCGCCGCACGGCGACGATGGACCGATCTATCCGGGGACGTGCCGCGCGGGTCCGACCCATCCCGAACGCGACGCCGCGCTCCGGTTCGTGATGCCGGAGCCTCCGCCCCGCTTCGTCGACGCGGTGCACGGCGAGAGCCCGGTGGGCCTCGGGCGCGGCGACTTCGTGTTGATGCGCAAGGACGGAGTCGTGAGCTACCAGCTCGCGTGCGTGGTCGACGATCACGCCATGGCGATCACCGAGGTGCTGCGCGGCGATGATCTCTTGGCCTCGACGCCGCGACAGCTCGCGATCTACGCGGCGCTCGGCTGGACGCCGCCCACCTTCGCGCACGTGCCGCTCGTGCTCGGCGCGGACGGCGAGCGGCTCGCGAAGCGACACGGCGCGATCGGGATCGCGGCGCTCCGCGATCGAGGCGAGACCGCCGAGGCGATCGTCGGTCGCCTCGCGTTCGGCGCGGGGTTGATCGATCGCGACGCGCCGATCCAGGCGCGTGAGCTCATCGCGACGTTCGATCTCGATCGCCTGCGACGCACTCCCTCCACCGTCTGAGATCCTGCGACCGTGCATGCGAGCACACGCCCGCAGACGTGCGAGTGCGCGTCCTCGTACGTCCTCGTGCGCTTCGTGCCTCCTCGTGCATCCTCGTGCCTCCTCGTGCATCCTCGTGCCTCCTCGTGCACGTCCTCGTGGACGTGCACGTACTCGTGCACGTCCACGTACACGCGCTCCCGCTCCCGTCGACTGTCCTCCCGTCGACTGTCCTCCCGTCGACCGTCCTCCCGTCGCCCGTGCACACCGTCGCCCGTCGCCCGTCGCCCGTCGCCCGTCGCCCGTCGCCCGTCCCCCCCGTCCCCCGTCGCCCATCGACCGTCGCCCGTCGACCGTCCCTCGTCGCCCGTCGCCCGTCGCCCGTCGCCCGTGCTCCCTCCACCGCAGACATGTCAGTGTTCGGCGGTGCGCCGTCCAGCGATCGCTCTCTGCCTCGCCCTCTCGTGCTTCACCGTCGCGGCGATCGCCCAACCCTCGGCGCCCCTCCGCGTCGCGATCTACGAGGCCGCGGGGGTCGCGCCGAGCGCTATCGAGACCGCGCGCGCGGCGATGGAGGCGGACGGGATGCAGGTCGCGATCGTCACGCCCGAGGACGTCCGGGGCGGCGCGCTCGACCGCGCCGACGCGGTGCTGTTCACGGGCGGCCGTGGCAGCGTGCAAGGGAGGTTGCTGGGCGACGACGGCCGCGAGCGCGTGCGGCGGTTCGTCGCGAACGGCGGCGGCTACGTCGGCA
The DNA here is from genome assembly GCA_050186575.1 of Sandaracinaceae bacterium. Taxonomy (GTDB): domain Bacteria; phylum Myxococcota_A; class Polyangia; order Polyangiales; family Sandaracinaceae; genus JAUHXR01. The sequence continues at coordinate 58,271 of JBFWYI010000051.1, forward strand.
TCTGCGCGGGGAGCTACCTCGCGATGCAGGGCGAGCCGGAGTTCTACAAGATCGCGATCGTCGCGGCCGAACAGTCGACGGGAGATCGCTGGCTGCGCGGGATCCGCCCGTTGCCGGTGCGGCCGAGCGACGGCTCGCCGGAGGTGACGCTCCACTACGCGAATGGGCCGCTGCTGGCGCCGACGCGGGTCCGTGGGCTCACGCCGTTCGTCACGCTGGCGACGTTCGCGGCCGAGGTGCACCGGAGCGAGTACGGGACGTTGCCGGGCGAGATGCTGGGTGCGCCCGCGGTGGCCGCCGCGCGCTATCGGCAAGGGAGATTGCTGCTCTTCAGCCCGAACCCGACGCTCGATCCCGGGCATCCGGCGCTCTTCGCGCGCGGCGTGCGATGGGCGGCGGCGGGCGGCGCGGTCCCGCGCGATCTCCGCTGGCGCGACGTGTTCGGCGAGGGGGCGGACGAGTCCGCGTCGGAGCCGGCTACGCCGGCGGGGCGCTGAGCGCGACGGCGACGATCATCAGCACGTAGAACCCGACGAGCCCGCCGATCGCGATCACCCGATAGCCGAGCGCGGCCAGCGCGGCCACGTCGGTGCTCGTGCGGTGGGTCTCGCGGAGCGCGATCACCTCCATGCCGAGCATCCAGAACCACGCGAACAGGCCGAGCACCGGGACGAAGAACACGATCCGCGGCGCGTTCGTGTAGGACAGCGCGCGCAGGGTGGACTCGAACCCGGCGTTCGCCTTGCCGAAGAGCGCGAGCGTCGCGTGCGAGCACGCCGCCGCGAAGACGAGCCCGAAGATCGCGTTGGCCGGCCCGAAGACGAGCGCGAGCGGGCTCATCCCGAGGAGCATGCAGCCGTAGAACCCGACGAGCTCCCCGACCATGTTCGAGTCGCTGTTCGGCAGGGTCATCGCGATCGCGCCACCGCCGATCATCACCAGCAGCGCGCTGAGCACGTAGCCGAGCATCGATCCCAACGTGTACGTCAACGCTCCGTGCGCGACCGCGCCGAACACGCTCTCCTGGGTCGTCGGCGTGCGGAAGAACTTCGTGGGCTCGCGTGTCGCGAGCTTCGCGGTGCGCCAGAACGCCGACCAGTTGCCTTGCTCCTTACGGCGCTCCCACGGGATCGGCTCACCGAGCCCGAGCTCCGCGCAGCCCTGGCACACCTCGCGCCCCGGCAGCGTGCTGAACGCGCACGCCTCGCAGCCGAAGCTCCCGCAGCGGCTGCACACGAAGCGCGCCGGCGCCTCGTGCACCGCGCACACCGCGCCCTCCGGCAGCGCCTCGTTCGTCGCGGCCGCGATCGAGGCGGCGTCGAGCGACGCGGCGCTTCCCGCGGCGAACGGGCTCGGCTGAGCCGGACCCCAACCGGCCGGGGTTTCGTTCGGGCTCAGAACTTCCCGGTGACCGACAGGAACGTCATCTTGTCGTTCGTTTCGCGCAGCCGCGCCGAGAGGATCTTCACGAAGTTCCACAGGATCTCGTAGGCGAGATCCTTATCAAGAAACAGGAGATCTTCCAGCGCGCTCTTCGTCAGGACGAGCAACCGGCAGCGCTCGTGGACCCGCGCGTCGGCGCTCCGAGGGAAGTCGTCGATGAGCGACATCTCCCCGAACGCCGCGCCTTCGCCGAGGATCGCGAGCGCCTCTTCGCCCATCCCCGACACTTCGCGGCTGATCCGGATCTTGCCTTCCAGGATGAAGTAGAGCTTGTCGCCCACCTCGCCCTCGCGGAACACCACGTCGCCGACGCGGTAGGCCTCCTCGGCGCAGATCCCCGCGATGCGCTCGATCCCCTCGGGGTGGATCCCCCGAAACAGCTCGATCGTGGCGAGGGTCTGCGCGACATCCGTCATCGCGCCGAAGCGTATCGGGCCCCGCTCCCTGGGCTCAAGTTTGGGGAAGCTCGCTCAGCTGATGAGGAGGTCGTGCTCGGCGAGCCAGCGCTCCGCCTCGATCGCGGCCATGCACCCCGTGCCCGCCGCGGTGACGGCCTGACGGAACTTGTGGTCCTGCACGTCGCCGCACGCGTAGACGCCCTCGATGTTGGTGCGGGTCGAGTCGGGCTGGGTGACGAGGTAGCCGTTCTCGTCGCAGGCCAGCCAGTCGCGGAACACCTTGGTGCTCGGGATGTGACCGATCGCGATGAAGAGCCCCGTGCACGCGTGCACGTGCTCGGCGCCGGTCTTGAGGTTCCGGACCAACACGCCGGTGACCTCGCCCTTCTCGACGTCGAGCACCTCCGCGACCTCGGAGTCCCAGAGGAAGGTGATCTTCTCGTTCTTCATCGCGCGCTGCTGCATGATCTGCGACGCGCGCAGCGTGTCGCGGCGATGGATCACGGTGACGCTCTTGCACATGTTCGTGAGGTAGAGCGCCTCTTCCATCGCGGTGTCGCCGCCCCCGACCACGCAGACGTCCTGGTTGCGGAAGAAGCTTCCGTCGCACGTCGCGCACGCGCTCACGCCGCGGTTCTTGAGCTTCTCCTCGCTCGGCAGGCCGAGCCAACGCGCCGACGCGCCGGTCGCGATGATGATCGCGTTCGCGCGGTACTCCTCGTCGCCGACCCACGCTCCGTAAGGCCTCTTGCTGAGGTCCACCCGGTCCACGTCGGCGGTGATGATCTCGGTGCCGAAGCGCGCCGCCTGCTCGCGGAACTTCTGCATCATCTCCGGGCCGGTGATGCCCTCGGGGAAGCCGGGGTAGTTCTCGACCTCGGTCGTGAACATCAGCTGACCGCCGGGGATCATGCCGTCCACCATCTGCCCCTCGATGCACAGCGGCTTGAGGTTCGCGCGCGCCGCGTAGATCGCAGCCGTGAGGCCGGCCGGGCCGGAGCCGATGATGATGACGTTACGGATCGGTGCGTTCGTGGTCACGGCGCCTCGCGAGACGGTGGGTGAAGGGGGGTGGAGTGTCCTCAGCTGGTGGCATTCGCTCTGTGCAGCCCCCCGCCGAAGCAGTCGAGTGGTTAGCTCACACGGCTGCTCTGTTGCAAATCAATCAGCGAGCGCAGAGAATCAATCTGCATCGTGTCGTTGGGGGGCGCCTTGCTGACATCGGAAGACATGCAAATCGTGGAACGGCTCATCGAGCTGGACCCGACACGAGGGTACGCGCGGCGGGCCGCCATGGCCGTTGCGCGATTGACACGCGCGAGCGGGTATCGGCTGCAGCTCGCGGACGAGACGATCACGAGCGAGCCGCCGCCGAGCGGCAACGCGACGTGGGTCGGCGCGCTCGAGGCGGGGGGGGCTCGCTTCGGGACGCTGTCGCTCTACGGCCCGCTCGTGTCGGGTCCGGTACCCGCCGGTGGCGCGGGGGTGAGCGGGGGGAAAGGCTCGCATGCGCTCGCGGCGTGGGGCGCACGTCTCCTTGCGAACGGCTTACGCAACTGCCAGCGCGTCGAAGGGATCGGACAAGCCCGGACCTACGACGACGTGCTCGCGATGCTGGAGAAGACGCCGCTCACCCCGCGCGAGCGCGACGTGGTGGGGCGCCTCCTCACCGGGAGCTCGACGCGGCAGATCGCGGAGTCGACCGGGCTGACGGTGGCGACCGTCAACACGTATCTCAAGCGCATCTTCGCGAAGCTCGGCGTGCACAGCCGCGTCGAGCTCCTCGCGCGGGTCACCGGCACGCGCGGCGTGACGCCCACCGACACGGTGCGACGTCCGAGCGAGCGCCCGCCGACCAGCAGCTCCTGACCTCCTCGCGCGGCCGAGCTACACCTCGCGCATGGCCGACGAGCTCACGCACCTCGATCCGTCCGGGCGCGCCGCGATGGTCGACGTCTCCGCGAAGGCATCGACGGTGCGCCGGGCGGTGGCGAGCGCGCGCGTGCTCATGCGACCGGAGACGCTGACCCTCCTCCGCGACGGCGCGACGCCCAAGGGCGACGTGCTCGCGGCGGCGAGGCTCGCCGGGATCGCGGCGGCCAAGCGCACCCCGGAGCTCATCCCGCTCTGTCATCACGTCGCGTTGACGCACGTCGGGGTCGAGCTCGAGCTCGTCGCGCCCGACTCCGTGCACGTCCGCGCCGAGGCCCGCGCGACGGACCGCACCGGCGTCGAGATGGAGGCGCTCACCGCGGCGTCGGTCGCCGCGCTCACGCTCTACGACATGCTCAAGGCGGTCGACCGCGCGATGGTGATCACCGACGTGCGGCTCGAGGAGAAGTCGGGCGGAGCGAGCGGCGACTTCCACCGATGAACCGCTGAGGAAGCGTGTGAGTCGATCGGTGCCCACCCTGTGAAGCCGGCGCCCACCGGCTCGCCGATTCTCCTCGGCACAGGTTCCATCCGCGCACGGTACGGAACGTGCGGAGCCCGGCTCCGTGCGGTCCGCTTCAGTACCGGACGAGCCGTCGACCGAGCGCGAGCTCGGCGAACGGCACCTTCACGTCGGCGCGCGGTCGACCGAGCTTGTCGTTGAGCTCGTCGAGCACGAGGTGCATCGCCTCGCGGACGCGCACGAGCCCGCGACGGCGCGACGCCTCGGTGCCGAAGTCGGAGAAGAGGAACCGCGCGGCGGGATCGAGCACCGCGTGTCCGACGTTGCGCTCGAAGTACCGCCCTCGCTCGCGCAGCGTCGCGCACGCGTCGACGAAGACGTGGCGGAACGTGCTCAAGACGCCGAGCGTCTGGGCTCGACCGGCGCACTCGACGCGAGCCTGGTCGAGATCGAGGTGCTCGTCGCGCCAGTACGGCTCGACCCAGAGGTTCAGGTAGCACGCGAGGTCGAAGTCCCACTTCGACCCGAACAGCTCGAAGCTCCCGAGCACGTCGTATTGATCCTGATGGAGGAGCAGCGTCGCCTCGTGGCGCGCGAGGAAGAGGCGCTCGTAGATCGACGCTCGCTCCTGCAACGCGACGTGCGGCTCTCCAGCGGACTCTCGCGCGATGACGTCGCTGACCCAGTCGTTGGCCAGCGCGATGAAGTCGCCGCCCGGGCTGTACAGCGGATCGGTGAACGCCGCGGCCTCGCCGATCAGCGCGACGCGGCGGTCGACGTCGATCGTGCGCGTCGTCCCGTAGGCGAGCCCATCGAGCGAGCCGTGGTCGAGCGCGCGCGCATCCCCCAGGAGCTCGCGCATCGCGCGGTGCTCGAGGAGGAACGGGACGAGCCCGTCCCGTCGGATCGCGCCTTCGGGGACGCGGCCGCGATCCGCGACGACGCCGACGCTGGTGATCCCTTCGCCGAGCGGGATGAGCCAGATCCAGTACCCCGCGTAGCAGAAGTGGTTGGTCGACAAGACGCGCGACGTGTCGCGCACGCGCGCGCGGAACGCGGGGCTCCCGAAGTCGTCGAGGTCCGCCACGCCCTCGAAGCGCGCCCACCCGGCGACGCGCTGGACCGTGTCGACCGGCGTCCGCACGTCGAGCTGACGGGCGAGTCGGCTCGAGCGCCCGGTCGCGTCGACCACCCAGCGCGCGCGCAGCGTCTCCCCACCGTCGATCGCGATCGCGTGCGGCTCGCCCTCGCCGAGCGCGATCGCGTGGACGCGCACCCCGGTCCGCACGTCGATCCCGCTCTCCTCGTTCATCGTGTGGAGGTCGGCCTCGAAGCGGGCGCGGTCGAGCTGGAACGACGGGAGCGGCAACAGCCCCGTCGAGCCGATCTCGCTGAGCTCCTCCATCGAGCCGGAGCGGTCCGCGCGATCGAAGAAGAACCGAAGGCCGTTCTTCGGCAGCTGGCGATCGTAGAGGTACGTCGAGAGCCCGAGCCGCTTCGTGAGGTACTTCCCGCACACGTCGACGGTGGACTCGCCGACCTTGCGCTTGGGCGTGCTCGCCTTCTCGAGGAGCGCGACCGACATCGACGGATCGGTGCGGCGGAGCTGGCGCGCAAGGAGACTTCCGGCCATCCCGGCCCCCACGATCACGACGTCGAACGGTCGCATGTCGGATGGGAGTATAAGGTGGGAGAAGAGGTGTCACGGTGACGCAAGCGGATGAGGATCGGCGCGCGCGGCAGCATCGGCGGACGTTCCTACGGCGCTCGATGCTCGCGTCGGGCGCGCTCGTCTTGGGACCGGCGGCGCTCGAGGGGTGCGCGGGACCGATGTCGCAGGTGCGCCTCGGGCCGGACGAGCTCCGCGCGTTGATGGCGCGGCTCGAGCGCGGTCTCGGACGCGTGCGCGACATCCCGCGCGGCGAGATCGCGCGCCACCTCGCGTGGCAGGCGAGGCCGGACCTGAGCGAGGAGGTGCTGCGCCAGACGCTCGAGTCGCTGGTCGTCGCGGACGTCGCGCGCAGCGTGCCGGTCGGGGCGCCGATCGAGGGGCGCCTCGGCGAGCGTCTCTCCGAGGAGCTGCCGGTGTTGCGTCGATCGATCCAGTCGCATCACGCGCTCCTCACCTCGATGCCGAGCCCCACGCGCGCGCGGCTCGAGCGACGCGTCCGGCGCGATCCCGAGATCCCGACCGACGTCTCGGGCTGGCTCGATCGACACGCGGCCGAGCTCGGCACGGCGGGTGACTCGCGCGCGCTCCTGCGCGTCGCGGCCCTCGACGTGAAGGCGCGGATGCGCCGACAATCCGCGGGCGCGGTGATCGACGACTGCGTGAGCAAGGTCGAGCGCATCGCGGATCGCACGGGCGGTGGCCTCGCGCTCGGACGCTCGCCCGGCGCGTCGGCGATGGCGAACGCGATCTGGCAACAGACCGAAGGCACGCCGCCCGGAGGTAGCCGACCGGCCGGACCCGCGTCGAGCCTCGCCGCGAGCGGCGGCGCTCCGCCGACCACCGAGGAGCCCGCGCCCGAAGCAGGGGCGGCCCGCGCGCTCGCCGCGCCCGAGGTGACGGCGCGCCCGGAGGGGCAGCCGCGCGCCGCGATGATGGAGGACGTGGAGTGGGAGCGCTTCCTCTACGAGGGACAGCGCTTCTGGTCGGCGGACTGGCGACGACCCGGCGACGAGGAGGTGCAGATCGGCTCCATCATGATGCCGTTCGGCGCGATCTCGTGTGGGCTCCTCGCGATCATCGGCCTCGTCGTGCTCATCTCGGGCGCGGTGCAGAACGGCGACTGGGACGGGGAGCCCCGCAACGATGATTGATCGCCACGGGCTGGCCGGGCGCGCGGTGATCGTCGCGTTGCTCCTCTGCGCGTCGGCGTGCGGTCCCAACATCGTCAACATGCCCACCATCGGGTGGACCCTTCCGCCGAACGTCTCGAGCGAGCGCTACGTGGCGGCGGTGACGGAGCGGAGCGAGGCCACCGGCTATCAGGTCCTCATCAGTCAGCCGCACCGCGGGCGCGTGGGACTGCGCGCCATCTACACGGATCGCTGGGTCCGCGCCTACGGCGTCTATCGCATCGCGCTCGCGTGCCAGCGCAACGGACAGTGCTCGCTCGTCCCGATCGGGCCGCGCGTCGAGCCGCTCCGGAACTCGCACCTGTACCGACTGCCGGAGGCGTTCCGCGACGAGATGTTGCACCTCGCCCGCGTGCTCCAGCCGGCGCCGCTCGGCGTGAGGTGAGCGGGTGTCGGTGCGCATCTGCGGGGTCGGCGCGGTCAGCGCGCTGGGGATGGACGCGCCGAGCCTGAAGCGCGCGCTGTTCGCCGGGCGTCACGGCCTCGCGCCGGTGACGCGCTTCGACACCGCGGAGCTCGCTCCGGTGCACCTCGGCGCCTGCGTCCCCGAGGGCGACGACTGCGCGCGGTGGGCGGTGAGCGCGGCGACCGAGGCGTGGCGCGACGCCGGCCTCGAAGGGATCGACGCGGCGCGCATCGCGGTCGTGGCGGGCACCACCGAGGGGCAGGAGGGCGACATCACCGGCCTCGCGCGCGACGTGGCCGAGGCGATCGGCGCGCGCGGCGCGCGGCTGACCATCTCCACCGCGTGCAGCTCGAGCGCGAACGCCATCGGGATCGCGCACGATCTGTTGACACGAGGCGAGGCCGACGCGGTGATCGCGGGCGGCGCCGAGCGCCTTGTGCCCGAGATGTACGCGGGGTTCCATCGCCTCGGCGTGCTCAGCGAGGGCCCGTGCGCGCCGTTCGGCGAGACGCCGGGGACCACGCTCGGGGAAGGCGCGGGCTTCGTCGTGCTCACGCGCGACGAGGGCGCGGGAGCGGCGCGCGCGTACCTCCACGGGTACGGCCTCGCGAGCGACGCGTGGCACGAGACGACCCCCGAGCCGCGCGGCGGCGGGATCGCGCGCGCGATCGGATCCGCGATGCGTCACGCGGGCGTCGAGCCGGACGGGATCGACTACGTGAACGCGCACGGGACCGGCACCGCGACGAACGACGACGCCGAGTGGCGCGGCATCCGGCTCGCGCTCGGCCCGCGCGCCGAGCACATCGCGGTGAGCTCCACGAAGTCGTCGATCGGTCACGCGCAGGGCGCGGCCGGCGCGCTCGAGCTGATCGCGACGCTCCTCGCGCTCGAGGAAGGCGCGTTGCCGGCCACGCTGCGGGTCGGCGCGGGTCGTCCGGGCGGTCCGCCGGACCCGATCGCGAGCGATGTCCCGCGCGCGTCCTCGGCGGTGTGCTGGCTCAGCGACAGCGCGGCCTTCGGTGGCGCCAACGCGGTGCTCTGCGCAGGGCTTCGTCCCGTCGCCACGCCCGCGCGCGCGCGTCAGGTGGTCCTCCTCGGGACCGCGCACGTGCGCGGCCGCACGACGGATCGTGAGCTCGCGGGGGTCGACCTCAAGGGCACCGATCCCTCGTCGCGCGCGTGCCTCCGCGCGGCGCTCTCCGCCCTCGAGCGGGCGGACGTCCGGGTGCGCGGCGGGCTGCGCGAGCGCGCGGGGGTGTTCGGCGGTGCGACGCGCGTCTCGCCGGAGAGCCTGCGCGAGTACCGCGGGAGCATCGAGAAAGGCGGCTTGCGATTGTGCTCCGCCGCCGCGTTCGCGCGGCTCGTCCTGCACGCGCCGATCGGGCTCGTCTCGCGCCGCCTCGCGCTGCGGGGTCCCACCACCACGGTGGCGGGCGAGGGCAACGCGGGCCTCCTCGCGCTCGCGTACGCGGCGGACGCGATCGGCGCGCGCGACGACGCCGACGTGATGCTGGCGATCGGCTTCGACGAGCGAGGCGCGGAGGCGGACGACGAGGCGAGCGACGACGAGGCCGAGGGCGCCGTCTGCGCGGTGCTCGGGGTCGAGGCGAGCGATGGACCGATCGTGTGCGCGACCGCGTACGCGCCGCCGGGCGACGTGGGCGGCGCGATCTTCGCGGCGCTCGTTCGGGCGGGGCTCGTCGGCGCGCGCACCTCGCTCCACGTGTACGAGCGCCCCACCGCCGCGCCCGCGCGCGATAGCCTCGCCACGTTGCTCGACGCCGAGCGCGCGATCCGCGAGGGCGGCGAGGTCGCGGTGGCGGCGGCGGTCGGCGGCGGAGCGTCGGTCGCGGTGGTGTTGGCGGCGCGCTCGCTCGAGGGTGCGGGAGGAGGACGAGGATGGACGAGGCTCTGAAGACGGAGCTCGCGAGGCGCGAGGACGCGCTCGCCCGCGTGCGCGCGATGTTGATCGGGTCGCTCCGCGTGCAGCTGCCCGAGGATCAGATCGACCTCGACGCGCCGCTCTTCGGGACCGGGCTCGGCCTCGACTCGATCGACGCGGTCGAGCTGGTCGTCGCGCTCGAGAACGTCCTCGGCGTCCGCCTCGCCGAGGACGAGGCGCAGCCGTGGATGTTCCGCACCGTGCACGCGCTCGTCGAGCTCGTCCTCGATCCGCCGACGGGGAGGGCGCCGTGAGCGTCTCGGCCCAGACGAGCGCGCTCCGCACCCGCGCCGCGATGCACCGCGAGCGGGCGAGGTCGCTGCTGGCGATGCGAGGGGACGACGCGCAGGACGCGCTGTTCCAGCTCTGTCCGTCGCGCCTCCTCCTCCGCGATGCACAGGTGAAAGAATCGTTGCTGTTGAACGAGCGCGGTCACCCGATCGCCGACGTGTTGGTCTGCGCCGACGACGAGGA
>JBFWYI010000052.1:0-66989 GCA_050186575.1 Sandaracinaceae bacterium
CTCGCCGAGGCTCTCGTCGATCGCGCCGCGCACGATCGCCGCCGCGTGGCGCAAGCGCGCCTGCTCCTCGCGCGCGCTGCCTTCGCGCTCGCGCACGCTGGACACGAGCCATCCGATCCCGAGGGCGAGCGCGCTCAGCACGAGCCCCGCCGCGGCGATCGACACCCTCCGCGTCGAGCTCGTGCGCATCGTCAGCCCTCGGGCTCGGCCACGAAGCGATAGCCGCGCCCGCGCACCGTCTCGATCCAACCGTCCGCGCCGGGGATCGGCTTCAGCTTGGCGCGGAGCTGCTGCATGTGGACGTCGACCGTCCGCGTGCGCACCGAGCCGTCGTTGTAGCCCCACACGTCGACGAGCAGCTCGGCGCGGGTGACCGGTCGATGACGCCGCTCGAAGAGGTAACCGACGAGCATCGCCTCGCGCGCGGTGAGGCGCACCGGCGGCCCGGCCTCGCACACCGTCTGCGCGTCGAGATCCACCTCGGCGCCGCCGACGCGGAACGTCTTGGGCTTCTCGCTCGGAGGCCGCGGTCTCCGCAATAAGCCTTTCGCACGTGCGACGAGCTCGCGGACCCCGAACGGCTTGGTGACGTAGTCGTCGGCGCCCGCCTCGAGGCCCGCCACCACGTCCTCCTCGGCGCCGCGCGCGGTGAGCACGAGCACGGGCGTGTCGTCGCCGTTGGCGCGCGTCTGACGGAGCACGGTGAGCCCGTCCACCTCCGGCATCATGAGGTCGAGGATCACGAGGTCGAAGCGATCCCCGGTGAGCTTCTCGAGCGCGATGGCGCCGTTCTTCGCCGTCGCGATGCGCCAACCCTGCGAGTCGAAGAGCGCGGCGAGGCCGTCGAGGATCGGCGCTTCGTCCTCCACCAAGAGCACCCGGGGCGCGCGCGGCTCGTCGGTCACGGGCGCGATCATCCTCGCATACATGGGGCCTCGTCCGCTCGCAGCGCCGCGCCGTAGCGCGCCGCGCCGTCGTGTCGGGCGGCCTCGGCATGCACGGCGCGGATGTGGGCGCGGTCCTCGTCCATCGTGCGCTCGAGGGACCCGAGCCGCCGCGCGACGGCCCCGCGATGCGGTCCGCGCTCCGCGTGCGCGCGGACCGCATCGAAGAGCGCCGGCCCGCTCGCTGCGTGGCGCGCCTCGTCGCGCAGGATCGACGACAGCGCGTCGCGACACGCCGGGTCGCTCGTCGCGTTCCGATATGCGGCGAGCGTCCGCACCGACTCCCCCTCCGCGACCATCAGCTCGCGCGCGATGATCTCGAGCGCCCGGACGGCGTGCGGCGCGTCGGTCGGGGGCAACCCGAGATCGCGCAGATCGATCTCGAGCCCGTCGATCGGCCCGAACCATCCCGCGATCTGGAGGCACATCCTCGCGTGACGCAGCTCGTCGCCGATCAGGCGATGCACGGCCGCGAGGGTCACGTACGGCGCCTCGATCGCGGCGAGGCGGCCGAACAGCTCCCCGAACACGACGACCGACCGGTACTCGTCGATCACGCGCGACGCCCAGGCGAGCCGCGCGGTGGCGAGCTCGTCGGGGCTCGCGCCCGAGAGGTCGGGTGTACCGAGCGAAGGACCTTGCGCGTCGAGGTCGAACGCGAAGCGATCGAGGACCGATCCCGACGAGACCAACGAGATCATCGCCCACCCTCCTGACGCTCGCACCAGCTCGGGCCGGCCCGCATGATCATGCAGCGCGGCACCTCCTCGCCGTCGATCCGGATCCGCGAGCGTGCCTCGGCCAGCCGCTCCCGCGCTTTTCGCCGTTCCGCGTCCGCGCGCTCGCGGCGCTCGTCCTCCGGCGAAGCGAGCGGCGGTGCGCTCGACGCGGGCTCGGACGCCTCGACCGCGATCACCTCGCGCATCGGCTCGCCCCGGCTCGGCGGCTTCGGTCCGCCCTTCGCGATCGCGCTCGCGCCGAGCCCGATCAGCGCCGCGATCGCGATCGCGCCGCCGCTCCCCCCTTCGCACCCCGCGAGCCCGGCCCCGATCAGCGCGGCCCACGCCCCACTGCGTACGTCCATGCTCTCGGTCTAGCCGGGAGCGGCGATCGTGGTTGTAAGGCTTGGGTCAAACCTCGCTACTCGGCCGCCGCCGTCTCGCCGGGGAGCTCGCGCGCGAGCGTCGCGAGCTCCTTTCGCGCATAGAGCCCGGCGATCGCGCCCATCGTGAGGTTCGCCGCCGCGATCCCGAGGAAGACGCCTTCCAGGCCGTACAGCTCGGAGCCGATCCACGCGAGCGGGATCGCGAAGACGAGGAGGCGCAGCGCGGCGAGCGCCGTCGACTTGAGCGGCATGTTCAGGGCGTTGAAGAACGACGCGACGAGGAGGGCCACGCCGTAGGGCGCGTAGCTCAGCGGCACGAGCCGGAGATACGCGACGGTGGATCGCACGACCTCCGCGTCGTCGTTGAAGATCCGCGCGATCGGATCCGCGATGACGGCGAGGATCAGCGCGACGCTCAGCCCCCACAGGATCGACGCTTTGGTCACGAACGAGAGCGCTCCCTTGATGCGCGGACCGTTCTTCGCGCCGTGGTTCTGCCCGACGAACGGGGTGAGCGCGGCCGTCATCGCGAACACGCCGATCATGCTCAGACCCTCGACGCGCGTACCGACGCCGTACGCCGCGACCGCGTCCGGTCCGTGGCTCGCGACGATCCGCGTGACCGCGCCGGCCGCGAGCGGGGTGAGCAGGTTGGTGCCCGCGGCCGGGATCCCGATGTGCAAGATGGCTTTCCATGATGCGAGCACCGCGCTCCCGCTCGGGATCTCGAAGCTGAGCATCTTCTCGCGCGCGCCGAGGATGTAGAGGCCACCGATCACCGCCACCACGTACGACAGGATCGTGGCGAGCGCCGCGCCGCGCAGGCCCATCGCGGGGATCGGACCGAAGCCGAAGATGAACGCGGGATCGATGACCGCGTTCACGAGGCCCGCCGCGATCATCACCACGGCGGGCGACTTGGTGTCGCCGGTCGCGCGGATCGCACCGTTGCCGACCATCGGCACGACGATCAGGCCGATCCCCGCGTAGAGCGGGACCATGTACTCCGCGATCAGCGCGCGCGTGCTCGCCTCCGCGCCGAGCGCGCTGAACAACGGGTCGATCGTGGCGAGGCCGATCCCCGACACGGTGACGACGATGAGGAACGCGAGCACCAGCGAGTCGGTGGTCAGCCGACGCACGCGATCGTCCTGTCCCTCCCCGATCGCGCGCGCGATCACCGCCGTCGCGCCGATGCTGATGCCGATCGTGAGGTTGGTGATGACCATCACGACGGGGAACGTGAAGCCCATCGCGGCGAGCGCTTGCGGGCCCAGCCGACCGACCCAGAACGTGTCGACGACGTTGAAGAAGATGACCGCCGCGATGCCGATCATCATCGGCACGCAGAGCTTCACGAGGGTCGGCCCGATCGGCGCGGTCAGGAGCCGCTGCTGCCTCGACCCTTGCGCCACCGGCCGTGTGTAGAACCCGCCTACCCCCGGGGCAAGCGTTCACACTTCTTCATCGCCGCGTCGCACCCCGCTTCATAGGGCCCCCCCAGGTTCATCGGCGAAGGAGGCAACGACGCATGTTCGGATTTCTGATCGGATTTGCCTGTCTCATCGGGCTCATCGCGACGCTGAGGGCAGGACGCCGATGCGGAGCGGGGTGGCACGGTGGACGAGGTTGGCATCGAGGGCGCGGCTTTCGCGGTCGTCACGGCGGCTGGGGAGGCGGGCGCGCTCGGATGATGGGGTTCGTGTTCGACCGGCTGGAGACCACTCCCACCCAGGAGCGGGAGATCCGGGCGGCGATCGAGACGCTCTTCGACAAGGGCGCCGATCTTCGACGTGAGGCGAGCGCGACCCGGACGGACGTGGCGAAGCTGCTCCGCACCGAGTCGCTCGACGAGACGGTGCTCGGCGAGCTCTTCGCGCGCCACGACGAGCGGCTCCGCGAGCTGCAGAAGTCCTTCGCCGACGCGCTCGGCAAGGTGCACCAAACCCTGGACCCCGAGCAGCGCGAGCGGCTCGCGGACTTCCTCGCCAACCGCTGGGACGACGGCTACGGCGGCCCCTACCGCCGCAGCGCCTGAGGAAAGGAGAACGACGCCATGAAACGTAGATTGCTGATCGCGCTCTTCGCCCTCGGGACGGTCGCCGGCTTCGGCTCGGGGATCTCGTCGATGGCCTGCTGGCATCACCGCGCCGAGCAGCGCCGGGCCGCCTTCGAGCAGCACGTCGCCGACGTCTGCGTCGAGGCCGCGCAGCGGGCACGACCCGCGTACGGACCCGCCGCGTACGGACCCTACGACCGGCCCCCGCCCCCACCCCAGCGCGGCCACCGCGGTCACGCCGACCGGCGCGGTCACGATGACGGCTAGGGGTACGGCGACTGGGAATACTGAACGCGCACACTCCACCCCTACCACTCCCCCGAGAGGCGCCGGGCCCCGATTGTGGGCCCGGCGCCTCTCCCTATGTAAGGATTCGAGCTCCGCGATGGCCCTGCGCGCCCTGTTGATCGACGACGACGTCCGGCTGGGAGATCTCCTCTCCAGCTACCTCACCGATCACGACGTGGTGATCGAGTCGGCGCGCGACGGTCAGGGCGGCATCGACGCGCTGTCTCGCGGCACGTTCGACGTGATCCTGCTCGACGTGATGATGCCCGGGATGGACGGCCTCGAGGTCCTCCGGCGCGTCCGCACCAAGAGCCGTATCCCGGTCATCATGTTGACGGCGCGCGGCGACGAGGCGGACCGCGTGGTGGGGCTCGAGCTCGGCGCCGACGACTACGTCGCCAAGCCGTTCAGCCCCCGCGAGCTCCTCGCGCGCATCCGCGCGGTGCTGCGCCGCACCCAGCCCGAGGCGACGAGCGAGCGCATCGCGATCGGCGGCGTCGAGGTCGACGTCTCGGCGCGGAGCGCGCGCGTGGCGGGTGAAGAGATCGAGCTCACGGGGCTCGAGCTCGACATCCTGATCGCGCTGATGCGGCGCGCCGGTCGCGTGGTGCCGCGCGAGGCGCTCCTCAGCGAGGCCGGCCGCGAGGACGTGGTGGTCAGCGAGCGCACGGTGGACGTCCACATCTCGCACCTCCGCAAGAAGCTCGGCGACGATCCGCGCTCTCCCTCGCGTATCCGCACGGTGCGCGGGGTCGGCTACGTCTTCGTGAGGGACGGGGCATGAGCATGAAGCACCGCCGCTGCCCGCACCTCGCCGCGCACGGGCACGGCCGGTGGCGTCACACGAAGAAGCTCCAGCGCCGGCTCTTCATGTGGTCGGGCATGGTGATCCTCTTCACCGCGGTGGTGGTGATGGTCGCGTTCCGGCTCATGTCGCCGAGCGAGCGCATGCAGCGCGACATGGCGGGCTTCGAGCGCTTCGTCTCGGCGCGCTTCGAGGACGTGTGGGACGAGCCCGGCGAGCTCCACGCGCTCGTCCACGATCTGCACCACGACCTCGGCCTCGACGTGACGCTGCGCGATCGCGGCGGTCACCTCATCGAGCGCGCGGGCGCGGCGTGCACGAGCGACCAATGGGCGCAGCTCCACTTGCGACGTCGAAGCGGCGAGCCGCTCGGCGAGGTCACGGTCTGCGGTGAGGGCTACCAGTGGGGCGGCTGGCGCTCCGTGGTGGTGCTGCTCCTCGTGATCGGGTTCCTCTGGGCGACCTCGGGGATGCTCGCGCGCTTGTTGTTGCGCCCGCTGCGCAAGCTCGAGCACATGGCGCGGCGGATCGGTGAAGGCGACCTCAGCGCCCGCTCGACGCTCGATCCGAGGCGCCACGGCGAGCTCGGGGTGCTCGGCCTGACGATGGACGAGATGGCCGCGCGCATCGAGAAGCAGCTCAACGATCAGCGCGAGCTCCTCGCCGCGGTGAGCCACGAGCTCCGCACGCCGCTCGGGCACATGCGCCTCTTGCTCGAGATGGCGCGCGAGAAGGCGAACCCGAAGTACCTCGAGGAGATCGAGGGCGAGGTGCTCGAGATCGACGGCCTCGTCGGGCAGCTCCTCGCGAGCTCGCGCGTCGACTTCGGCTCGCTCGCGACCAAGGCGGTCGACGTGACCGAGCTGGTCAAGCGCACGCTCGGGCGCCTCGACCTGTCCGAGGACCTCCTTCGCATCGAGGGCGAGCCGGCGTTCATCGAGGCGGATCCGACGCTCCTCGGCCGCGCGCTCGCGAACCTGTTGAACAACGCGGCGCAACACGGCAAGGGCGTCGCCGCGGTCACGATCCGATTCCTCCCCGACGAGGTCGTGTTCGCGGTGGACGATCGCGGGCCGGGCTTCGGGAAGGACGAGCGGCAGAAGGTGTTCGAGGCGTTCTATCGCGGCGAGCATCGCGCGGGCGGATCGCTCGGGCTCGGGCTCTCGCTCGTCGCCCGCATCGCGCGCGCACACGGCGGTCACGCGTGGATCGAGGACGCGGACGGCGGCGGTGCGCGCGTCTGCTTCTCGCTCAACGCGGTGGAGCTCGAGGCGGCCGCCGAGGAGTGAGTCGGCGCGCCCGGGCGGCGCGCGCGCTCACCACGTGATGTCGAACGGCGTGCCGTCGTCGCCGACGGAGAGCTCGAACACGACCTCGTCGCCATCGCGGGTGGAGGGGACGGTCGCTCCGTCGCTCGTCACCGTGACGCTCGCGCCGACGCCCGGCGGGAGCGCGCGCACCTCCATCGTCACGGGCGCGGCCACGCTGGCGAAGACGCGCCCAGCGAAGCGATCGACGTCGGCGTCGAGGTGCAGGCGCGGGAGCCGCACGCTCCAGCGCTCGCCGGGGATGCGCGGGCGGATCGCGAGGCCGGCGGCCGTCGGCGAGACGCCGAGCACGCCGACCAGCGAGCGGATCGGACCGAGGTGCGCGTGCACGTTGAGCACCGGGAAGTCGGTGAGCGCCGTCGCGAGGTGCGCGTCGGCCTCGCCCGCGCGCGGATGGTCGGGACCGTTGTACGAGTCGGGCCCGCTCCAGATGCCGTACCAGACGTCGGGGTAGAGCTCCGCGTGCGTGAACAACGTGTTGCGCACGAAGCTGTCCCAGCCGAGCGCCGCGTCGCGGCGTGACGCGGCCTCGGTGACCCACGCGCTCGCGACCGGCCAGACCCCGCCGATCTGCGGCATGTCGGGGCCTCCGATCGGGCCGCCTTCGCCGACCTCCACCGTCGTCATCGCGCCGAGCGGCGTCTCGAAGCGGCGCTCGACGAGATCGAGGAGCGCGTCGCGTCGATCGTCGGGCACGAGCCCGGCGAGGATCGGCAGCACCTGCGGCTCGACGAAGAGGTACTGCGGGGCGAGCGGCGCGCCGCTGTCGACGAAGCCGCGCGTGTAGCTCGTGCCGGTCCACGCCTCGTTCTCGATCAACACCACTTGCTCGCCACGGATGGTCCGCATCCGGAGCGCGAGCTCGGTGTCGCGCAGCAGCACCACCTGCTCGGCGAGCGGGAAGCCGTGCGCGATGAAGAGCGCGTTGAACGTGGACGAGGTGCCGGCCGGCGTGGCGGGCTCCTCGCTCAGCTGGAGCACTCCGTCCGCGTAGTCGTTGGTGCCCATCGCGGGGAGGCCGCGCGCGCCGTAGCCGAGCGTCGTCTCCGCGTACTCCAGCGCGCGTCGCACGTGATCGATCGCGTCGCCGCGCTCGCCGTCCTGCTCGGGCCAATACGGCACCTCGCGATCGAGGAAGCTCTCGTCCCGCGTCGCCGCGACGTAGCGCCCGACGCTCGACGGCAAGAGCCAGTACGCGTCGCTCCGCATGCCGTAGATGCCGACGTCGCTGAACGTGCCCACCCCGGTCGTCGCGTAGGGGAAGCGCCACGGCGTCTCGCTCGTCGAGCCGTGCTGCGTCGCCATCACGTAGACGAGCGTGTCGCGCGCGAGCGTCGGCTCGACGAAGAGGAGCGCGTCCGCGAACAGGCAGAGATCGCCGATCGCTCCGTCGAGACCGTGGATGAAGCGGTACGAGCCGCCCTGTCCCTCGACGCGCGTGTGGCGGCTCTCGTCGTAGCTCGCGTTGGCGATCGCGTAGTAGCTCGACCAGGCGAGCTCGCGCTGGAGCGGGCCCGCGTCGGGGAAGCCTTCGAACGCGGCCCAGATCATCCGCGCGCGCCACGCGTCGCGGGTCGCGGCGAAGAGCGAGCTCGGGTCGTCCCGCAGCGACGCGACGGCCTCGGTCTCGTCGCCGCCGCCCGGGACGTACCCGAACGCAAAACGCAGTGACACCGATCCGCGCGCGGGGAGCGACACGGGCACGCGCATCGCGAGCGCGACCGGCGAGCCCTCGCCGCCGATCGTCTCGTCGCGCGCGGCGTCGTGTCCGGGCAACGCCGCGTTGGCGGGCGGGCCGCGATCGAGGCCGTCGAAGAGCTCGTCGTGGGTGAGCCACACCGCATCCGGCGCCGGCCCGTCGTCGAGCGCGGCGAGGTAGATCGGATCGGGGAACGCGTCGACCTCGCTCGGATCCAGGCGATCGTCGACGCCCGCGGGGAGCGAGGTGGCGCTCGTCTCGACGCGCATCACGCGCGCGCTCGGGTCCCAGCGGACGCGGTGCTCGAAGCCGGCTTGCCGCGCGCGGCGCCGTCGATCGATGCCCTCGGTGGTCCCCGCGATCGCGAGGTCGCTCGTCGCGAGCTCGACCGCGACCTGATGCTGGTTCACGTCCCAGAGCTCGACCCAGGCGAGGTCGCGCGCCGCGTCGCTCGTGCTCTCGAGCGTGACCTCGGCGACGAGCGCGCGCGCGTCGCTCTCCGGCGCGAAGACGCGGCGCCGTACGACGAGATCGCCGAGCGTGGTGACGGTCTCGACGTAGCCGACCCCGAAGCGGCGCGTCTGCGTCGTCCGCGCGCTCTCGATCGGCAGGTCGTCGTAGCGCGTCGAGCGCACCGCGTCGCCTTCGACGACGTAGCCGAACCCGCCCCCGATCTGCGGCGGGTAGCTCGGGTCACGCCGATCGCGCCACGTGTCGACGTGGTTCAGCCACGCGTGCCCGCGATCCTGGGAGTAGACCTCGACCGCGCCCGACGCGTGCGCCATCGCCATGAGGCCGCGCCCGTTTCCGACGAGGTGGAGCACCGGATCGGAGAGCCCCTGCGGTCGCGGCGTGTACGCGTGCGCCGCCGGATCGCAGCGCTGCTCGACCTCGAGGTCGTAGGCGGGCAGGCCATCGTCGTCGACGCGCCAGCGCCCTGCGTGTCCCGAGCCGACGAGGCACTCCGCGAGCGCGGCGGGATCGTCCGCCGACACGCTGCCGCACGCGCTCGTGTCCGGCCGCTCGGGCACGACGAAGCCCTCGCAGGGATCGTGTCCGGCGTCCGTCTGGACCGCGGCGTCGCGCGCGCCCGCGTCGGGATCGCCCGCTCCGTCGTCGCACGCCACGAGGGCGAGCGCGATCAGCGTGAGGAGGAGTCGGTTCATGGGCTCGCCTCTCACGGGAGAGCTTAGCCCCAAGGCCCGGCGAGGCGCGCAGGCGACGCCGAATGCGGGCGCGGCAGCGTCCGGCGCTTGGGATACGCTGACGTCGATGACCCGGCTCGATTCGCGCGCCGCCCTGTGCGCGTTGGCGGTGCTCGCGCTGACCTCCTCGTGCACGATCTCGCTGCAGGACGGAATCTTCGCGTGCTCGGACGACGCCGAGTGCCCGGATGGGTTCGGGTGCCGAGCCGACGGGTTCTGCTACCGCGGCGCCACCGACGGCGGGATGGACGCGCGCGCTCCGATGGGCGACGGTGGGCCCGACGCGAGCCGGCGCGACGCGGACGGTCCCGACGGCGGCGCCGACGCGGGCCCGCCCTGCACGATGGACGCGATGTGCGACGACGCGATCGCGTGCACGGAGGACCGCTGCGTCGGCGGCGCCTGCGTGCACAACGCAAACGATGCTGCGTGCCCGTCCGAGGCGTGTCGGACCGCGGTCTGCGACCGCGCGACCGGCTGTCGCGCCGACCTCGTGACCTCGGGTCCGTGCGACGACGGCGACTTCTGCAACGGCGCCGATCACTGCGACGCGACGGGCGCCTGCGTGGCATCCGGCGTCTCGCCCTGCGCGCCTCCGACCACGTGCTCGGGCGACGCGTGCGTCGGGTGCGTCGGAGATGGCGACTGCCCGCCCCGGCTCACGTGCACGTCGGGCACCTGCACCTGCGCGGGCGGCGAGCTCGCGGAGCGGACGTGCGCTGACGGGATGGACAACGACTGCGACGGCGCCACCGACTGCGCCGACGCGAGCTGCGCGGGCAGCATGTGCGGCGCCAACGGCCGGGTGTGCTCCGCGATGGCCTGCGCCTGTCCGGGCGCGCAGACGATGGAGACCACGTGCAACAACGGCGCGGACGACGACTGCGACGGCGCGAGCGACTGCGCGGACGCCGACTGCGCGGGGGCCTCCTGCGGCGCGAACGGCCGCGTGTGCGCCGCGATGGCGTGCGCGTGCCCGGGCGGACAGCCGACGGAGTCGACGTGCAACAACGGCGCGGACGACGACTGCGATGGCGCGATCGACTGCGCCGATCCCGACTGCGGCGGGCGGGTGTGCGGCGCGAACGGTCGCACCTGCAACGGCGGGAGCTGCACCTGCCCGTCGACCACCGAGATCTGCGACGACTTCATGGACAACGACTGCGACGGCATGACCGACTGCTTCGACACCGGCTGCGTCCTCGCGAGCTGCGGGCTCGGCCGATCGTGCTCGCAGATGATGTGCCTCTGCTTCGACTGCTCCGAGCCGACGTGCGACGGCGAGATCTGTCGCCGCTCGGTGTCGACGTACGGGCTCTGCACGGGCGGCGTCTGCGACTGAGCGGTCCGGAGGGTCTATGACCCGCGCAACGGATGAAGTAGCTTCAGAGTCGAGCCGTGTCGTCGGACCACCCGCCGTTTTACGAGGAAGACGAAGGAACCGCGCAGATCCGCATCTCGCAGCTACCGTCTCCACGGAAGTCGGACAGCGAGCACCCGTACGTCATCGTGTACGCGGGCGATAGCGCGGGGCGGGTGGTGCCGGTCCACGACGAGCTCACCGTCGGGCGCAGCCCCTCGGCCACCCTCCAGCTCACCGGCGAGGGCGTCTCGCGCCTGCACGCACGGCTCTATCGGCCGGACGGACCCAACTCGCCGATCGTGATCGAGGACCTCGGCTCGACGAACGGCACCCGCGTCAACGGCTCCGACCTCGAGGGGCCGCGCAAGCTCTCCGACGGAGATCAGATCCAGGTCGGCGCCAACCTCATCCTGAAGTTCTCGCTCCAGGACGAGGCGCAAGCTCGCTTGCAGCAGGCGCTCTATGAGGCGGCGCTCCGCGATCCGCTCACCCGCGCGTACAACCGCCGCGCGCTCGTCGAGCGGATGGAGACCGACCTGTCGCACAGCCTGCGGCACGGCGCGCCGCTCTCGCTCCTGATGTTCGACCTCGACCACTTCAAGCAGGTCAACGATCGCCACGGCCACCTCGGCGGCGACTACGTGCTGCGCGAGTTCGCCGAGATCGTGCGCGCCGCGATCCGTCGCGAGGATCTCTTCGCGCGCTACGGCGGCGAGGAGTTCGCGGTGCTCTGCCGCAGCACCGACGTACGTCACGCGGCGGACCTCGCCGATCGCATCCGCGGGCTCGTGAACGCCACGCGCTTCGACTTCGGCGGCGCGACGATCCCGGTGACGGTCAGCGTTGGCGTGGCCTCTGCGTATCCCGGGGCGACGGTCGAGGGGCTCATCGAGCGCGCGGACCGCATGCTCTACCAGGCGAAGCGCGCGGGGCGCGATCGCGTCGTCGCCGATCGCTGAGCTTCGCGGGTGTATCCTCACCCGGTGCGGCGTGCGGTGGTCGTCGTGTCGCTCCTCGCCCTCGGCTGTCAGCCGAGCGAGGCGCGGCTGTTCCTCGACCTGCGCACCGATCTGGTGGTGGGTCGAGAGCTCGACTCGATCGAGATCACGCTCGACGACGCCCCGCCGCTCGAGGTGATGGCCGATCCGTCTGCGGACTTCCTCGACGGGGTCCGCGTGGCGGAGTGGGAAGGCCTGCCGCTCGGGCTCCATCGCGTGGACATCCGCCTCCTCGCGGCCGGCCAAGAGGTGCTCGGCCG
Source organism: Sandaracinaceae bacterium (assembly GCA_050186575.1). Lineage (GTDB taxonomy): Bacteria > Myxococcota_A > Polyangia > Polyangiales > Sandaracinaceae > JAUHXR01. The sequence continues at coordinate 12,055 of JBFWYI010000052.1, forward strand.
CGGCGTCGCCATCGACCTCGAGCGCGACGCGGGCTTCACGATCTCGCTCACGCGCGACTGTCGCGGCGTCGTCTGCGACGATCCCGGTGCGTCAGCGTGTCTTGCGGGTCGGTGCGTGCCCGACGGCTGCACCGACGAGACCTCCGACGACTGCGGCGAGCCGAGCTGCACGGTCGACGCCGACTGCGCGGTCGGGGCGGCGTGCACCAGCGTGCGCTGCCGCGGGGGTGCGTGTCTCTACGCGGCCGACGACGCGATGTGCGCGCCTCCGACGTACTGCCATCCCGACCTCGGATGCACCTACGAGAGCGTGCCCTATGGCCGCTGGGCGCTCGCCGCGTCCGCGACGCGCGTGTACTTCGCCTACGCGTTCAGCGGCGCGGCGTCGATCGACGGCGCCCTCGAGACCACGGCGGGCGACTCCGACATGTTCCTCGAGGCGCGACGCGAGGACGACTCGTTGGAGTGGCGACGCACGTTCGCGACCCCCGACTTCGAGTGGCCCGAGGACATGACGGTGATGCCGAACGGTCGGCTCCTCCTCGGTGGCGTCGCGAAGAACGCGGACTCGCTCGCGCCGTTCACCCTCCCGCTCGACGGACACGACGGCTTCGTCGCGGTGCTCGACGAGAACGGCGGTAGCGTGAGGTGGGCGGCCGCCGTCGTCTCCGACCAGAACGCGCGCCCCGACGCGGAGGCGAGCGTCGCCTCCGTCGCCGCCTCGGCCGACCGCATCTACGCGCTCGTCGAGTTCCGCGTCGAGGCGAGCGTGGACGGCACCCAGTACGTCGCGGACGAAGCGCGAGCGGTCGACTACCTCCTCGTCGCGTACGAGCCGGGGGGCGGCGACGCCTGGATGCTCTCGTGGGTGCGCCGCATCACGGCCGGCGAGCCGCGCCAGATCGCGGCGGACGGGACCGGGGTGTACCTCGTGACCCACACCGGCACCGAGCTCGCGATCGACGACACGCGCTCGCCGCCCACCGATCCCACCGGGTTCATCGCGAAGGTCGACCCGGATGGAGCGGTGGTGTTCATCGAGCGGATCGGCATCGGCGGCGCGACGGTCTTCGAGGACATCGCGCTCGACGACATGGACAACCCGACCCTCGTCGGCATCCAGTACCCGACGCGGGTCACCTACGGCGCCTACGAGGTCTCCGTCTCGGGCACCGAGGACGCGGTGGTGGTCGGCCTCGCCCCCGACGCGAGCGTTCGCTACGCGGTCTCCTTCGGCGAGGGCGCGGAGGTCGAGGGACACCGGATCGCGCGCGGGCCGACGGGGACGCTCTACTGGAGCGGCGTCGCGCTCGGCGCGTTCAGCGCCGACGGGGTGGCGATCGGCGCCGCCTCGCCGATCGGCGTCGTGTACGGGGTGATCGACGAAGAGGATGGAACGTTGCTCGCGGGGGGCGGGCTCCCGCTCGATGCGTCGGACGGACCCTGGCCGGTGCCGGACGCGATCGCGGGCACCACCAACGGCGCCGTGCTCTGCGTGGCGGGGCGCGCCGCCGACCGCTACGACGCGTCGTTCTACGCGGGGAGCGCGCGCTATCACCGGAGCTGCGGCGCGCCGTGATCACCGAGGTGTGATGAGCTGGGATCCGGCGTGGCGATCGCTCGTCGAGAAGCTCGTGAGCGAAGGCTACGAGAGCCCGTACCTCACCCGCCTCCGGGATCGCTACGGCGTCGCCCCGGGCGATGACGCGACCAGCTCGCTCGAGCGCGAGATCCTCTCCGAGATGGCGTACGCGCTCGGGCGCGCGGAGGCGAAGGTCGACGTGGCGCTCCTCCGGCTCGAGCTCGCGGCGCGCGAGTGCGAGGCGCGCGGCGATGACCCGGCGAGCGTGGCGGCGTTCAACCAGCGGCGCGACGAGGCGCTCCGCGTGCGCCGCGATCTCATGATTCACCGCGAAGCGCTGCGGTTCCCGCGCGATCCCCGGTTTCACGAGAACTACCCGATCCCGCCCGCGCGCGAAGCGCGAGGATGAGCGCGCGCGCCGAGTTTGACGGGCCGATCCGCGGGCGATCATGATGCCCGCGCGATGAGCCTCTACGCGCGCGACGAAAGGAACCCGAACGCGCGCCTCTTCGCCCTCGCCCTCGCGGCGGGCGTGCCGTTCGCGGCCTACCTCGCGACCGCCTCGGCCTACGACTACTGGCTCGACGGCGGCGAGTTTACGGCGCAAGCCGTGTTCCTCGACATCGCGCACCCGCCGGGCCATCCGCTCGCCGGTCTACTCGGCAAGCTCGCTTGCTTGCTGCCGCTCGGACCGATCCCGCTCCGCGTCGCGCTCGCTCAGGCGGTGTGCGCGGCCGTCGCGGCGGGTTTCCTCTATCGCGCGCTCGACACCACCGTGCGCGCGCTCGGCGTCTTGCGCGATCGCGCGGTCGTGCCGCTCGCGCTCGGCGGCACGTGGCTGGTGTCGCTCTCCTACGCGTGGTGGTTCCAGGCGGTGCGGCCCGAGGTCTACGCGCTCCAGGCGGCGCTCGTCGCGATCGCGCTCGAGCGGGTGGTCGCGCTCGAGGCGTCCTGGCCGACCCACGACGTGCGACCGCTCTACGTCGCGTTCCTCGCGCTCGGTCTCGGCCTCGCGAACCATCACCTCGTCGCGTTCCTCGTCTTGCCCGCGCTCGCGCCGACCCTCGCCCGCGTGTTCCGCGTGCGTGGCGCGAGGCCGCTCTGGATCTGCGCGGGCGCGCTCGCGATGGGGCTCCTCGCGTACGTCTACTTGCCGCTCCGCGCGGGGACCGATCCGCCCGCCAACCTCGGCGATCCGACCTCGCCCGCGCGGCTCTTCTGGGTGGTGAGCGCGCGCGTCTACGCGCACGACATGGGGACCGAGGCGGTGCAGCCGCTCGGCGAGCGCTTCCTCGACGTCTTCCTGATCCTCGGGCGCAACCTCGCGAACGTGTGGCCGGCGACCGACGACCTCGGCCAGGTGCTGCGCGCGCTCTTCGCGGTCGGGCTCACCCTCGTCGCGATCTACGCGGCGCTGCGCACCCCCGGCGCGCGTCGGATCGGCCTCGTGTGGACGCTCGTCCTCACGGTGAGCATCGGCGCGCGGGCCTGGCTCGGCTCGGTGCGGAGCAACCCCGACATCCTCGGGTACCTGCTGCCCGGCATCGCCGCGGTCGGGGCGATGTGGATCGCGCTCGTCGCGGTGATCATCGCGCGGATCGGCCAGCGCCCCGACGGGACGCCGCGCACCGCCGCGACGTTGGTCGCGATCTGCATCGCGTGCGCCGGGCTCGCGCAGCTCAAGGCGTCTTCCGCGCAAGCATCGTTGGCATCGTTCCGCGCGACCGACGCGTTCGACGAGGAGCGCGTGCGGCGTCTGCCCGAGAACGCGGTCGTCGTCGCGCACCAACCGCAGACCGTGTTCCGCCACTGGGCGGTGAACGCGACCGAGCGCGCGCGGCCCGACGTCACGCTCGTCCCGATGCCGTTCCTCGGCTATCCCGGCGTCGTCGAGGGTCTCACCGCGCACGACCCCGAGGTGGCGGAGCTGCTCCGCGGCTATCTGTTGCACGGTGAGCTCCGTCAACCCGACGTGCAGAGCCTCGCCGCGCGTCGCCCGCTCCTCATCGAGATGGACATCGGCGTCCCCGTCGAGCTCTACGAGACGCTGGTTCCCGAGGGCATGTACTACTCGGTGCTCGACGGCGGCGCGACCGACACCGACGTGCTCGAAGCGGCGACCCCCCACGAGGCGACGCTCGATCGCCTCTATCGCGAGCTCGGGACGGAGGTCTCCGAGACCGAGACGGCGAACCACCTCCTCTGGGTGCACTACATGGACGCGCTCTACTACGCGGCGGTGGGCGCCCGCGAGCCGGCGCGCCGTGCCGTGCAGCGCGGCCTCGCGATCGAGCCGGAGACGGTCGAGCTCCAGCGCCTCGGCGAAGCGCTCGCCACGGGCACCGACGAGGACGGACCGATCGACGTGACCCCGTTCCGCGTCCAATCGAGCTGGTCCGAGCGCTGAAGTCTCCCGCTCGATTTCTTTGAACAGCCTCGTGACAGGTGGGGACCCACCGTCGCCGGCCATCAAGAAACCCGAGGTCGGACCGTCCTTTAGAAGAGGCGCGTCGTGTCGCGACGATGTGCCGCCCACCAGCCCCGGCGTCTCGCCAGGGGACAGGAGACTTGCATGCCTTCCATCCGACTCGCCTCGGTCCTCACCTTCGTCTTCGCGTCGTCCTCGGTCGCGCTCGCGCAGCCGGCCGTCGCCACGAGCTCCGCGGTCACCCGCGAGGCCCCCGCCGAGCTCACGCTCAGCGGCGAGTATCGCTTCGTGTCGGGTCAGGACGCGATCCGTCGCTCCATCCAGGCGGTCTGCGATCGCTTCGACTTCATCACGCGCGAGATCGCCAGGCCGATCCTCGAGGACCGCAACCGACCGTACGAGCGCGTCAACCTCGACGTCCGCGGCGACGGCGCGCGCTTCGTGCTCGGGGACTGGGGCCCCGTCGAGACCCGATTCGGGGACACGCGTACGGTGACCAACGAGCGCGGCGAGCGGGTGCGTGTGCGCCAGATCCGCGTGGGCGACCGCCTGGTTCAGACGCTCTCGACCTCCGAAGGGTCGCGCCGCAACGTCATCACCGTGAGCGCCGATGGGCGTCGCCTCACCGTCGACACCCTGATCACGAGCCCGCGCTTGCCGATCCCGCTGCGCTACCGGCTCGTCTATCAGCGGGTCGAGGCACCGGAAGGCGCGCGCATCGCGATGCGGTAGCCCGCGGTCCGGGAGAGACCACAGCCGCGAAGAAAAACTGAACAGGCCGAATCGGCGTGGGTACCCTCCCAAGTGACGACCAGCGTGCTTCCCATGCTCCTGTCTCCGCCTGCGAGCTCGACCGACGAGACCCTCATCGAGCGCGCCGCGGCCCGCGACGCCGATGCGGTGGGGGAGCTCTACGACCGCTTCCATCGCCGCGTCCGGGTCCTCGCGCTGCGGCTCTTGGGGGACGACATGCTGGCCGAGGACGTGGTGCACGACGTGTTCGTGGGTCTGCCGACCGCGCTCGCGCGCTTCGAGGGCCGCTCGTCGCTGTCCACGTTCATCCTCTCGATCACCGTCAACGTCGCGCGCAAGAAGATCCGATCCTCGGTGCGCCGCCGCGCCGCCCTCTCGCGTCTCGCGAGCGAGCCCGATCGCGTCGGTCCCGAGGATCCGGAGCGGCAGCACCGCCAGCGCGAGCTCGCCGAGCAACTCCAGCGGGCGCTCAGCGCGCTGCCCGATCCGCAGCGCGAGGCCTTCGTGCTCTGCGTCGTCGAGGAGCGCGACTCCGCGGAGGTCGCCGAGATCCTGGGCGTGCCGCGCGGGACGGTGCGCACGCGGTTGATGCACGCGAAGCGCGCGCTGCGAGGGATGTTGACGAAGCGCGGCGTGCGAGCGGGTGACGCGTGAACGATGAGCTCGATCGCGCGCTGGTGGACCGCGCGCTGATGGACCGCGTGCTCGCGCTCCGCGAGCGGACCGAGGCGACGCCGACGCCGGCCGATACGCGCGCGCGGATCCTCGCCGCGGTGGCGTCCGGCACCGTCATCGACGACGCCGTGCCCGCGAAGGACGAGAGCGACGACCACGTTGCGCAGGACCGCGTCGCGCAGGACCGCGTCGCGCAGGACCACATCGACGACGACCACGTCGACGACGACCACATCGAGCAGGACCACGTCGACGATGGCGCGCGCGAGGACGGCGCGCTCGATCTCGACGAGGACGTCGACGACGTAGACCGCGACGGCGATGACGACGAGCCGTGGCTCGATCACGTGGTCGCGCTGCGCGAGCAGACGAGCGACGCCCGCGGCCGAGGTGACGACACGCGCGCGCGCGTGGTCGCGGGGACGCGCCGCGGGCGCACGTTCGGGATGTGGGCGGCCGCCGCGGTGGCGCTCCTCGTCGTCTTCGTCGGCGCGCCCGAGGCCCTCGCGGCGACCGGCTGGTTCCCCCGCGTCAGCGCGGCGGTGGACGGAGCGGAGCGCTACGTCGCGTCGGCCCTCGGCCTGCGCGAGGAGGACGCGACCGTGCCGACCTCGCGGCGTCCCGATCGATCGAGCCGCGCGCCCGCCCCGTCGACTCGTCCCACCGTGGCGGCTCCCGTGCCCCCCGCGCCCGTCACCGCGGCCGAGCCCGTCGACGACGCCGTCTCCGGCGCACCGATCGCCGACGTCACGCCGATCGTCGCTCCGCGCCCGGTCGTCGATCCCCACGCCTCGCGCCGCGACCCGGTCGCCGTCGAGCCGCGCGTCGCGCCGCGCGTCGCGCCGCGTCGCCACGACCCGAGCGAATCCACGCCGCCGCCCGGCGAGCCCGCACCGTCGACGATCGAGCCCGAGGAGCCGGACTTCGATCGCGCCGAGCACGATGCCTTCGAGGCCGCCGATCGCGCGCACACGGCCGGGGATCCGACCCGCGCGATCGCCGCGTGGGACGCGTACATCGCGGCCTATCCAGACGGTCGCTACGCGATCGAGGCGCGCTACAACCGCGCGCTCGCGCTCGTGCGCGCGGGTCGCGAGGCCGACGCGCTGCGTGCGCTCGAGCCGTTCGAGGCGGGCGTGCGCGGCGGCTATCGGCAGCGCGAGGCGAGCGCCCTCGCGGCCCGGCTGCGCGAGCGGCTCGACGCGCCGTGACCGACGCAGGGCGAGCGAGCGCGCGCACCGGTCGGGCACGCGCCGTCGTGGTCTCGAGCCTCCTCGTCGTCGCGCTCGCTTCGACCTCGCTCGCGCGCGCCCAGGAACCCACGTTGCACCTGACGGTGTCGGCTCCGCGCGGCCGAGTCAGCGTCGTGGCCCTCCGTCGACGTCTACAAGAGACGTTGTCGATGGAGGTCGAGCTCGGCGGCGAGGGAGTCGGCCCCGTCCTCGAGGTCATCTTCGAGGACGACCAGATCCGCCTGCGCTATCGCGACGGGGAGCACGACCTCGAGCGGACCACCGACGCGCCCGCGCACCGCCGCGAGCGGGTCACCGTGATCGCGCTGATCGCGACCAACCTCGTGCGCGACGAGGCGGCGGCGCTCCTCGCGAGCCTCGAGGCGCCCGCGCCCGAGCCCGCGGCTCCCGTGGAACCCGAGCCCGCGCCGGAGCCGCCCGAGCCGGAGCCGCCGCCCGCGCTGGCGGATCCCGAGCCCGCCCCGGTGGAGCCACCTCCCGAGCCCGCCCTGGTCCAAGACGCGTGGACGTGGCCCGAGCGTGACTACCTCCCTTTCGGGATCGATCTGCTGCCCGGGGTCGGGTTCTCGAGCGTCTACGGCGGCCGCGAGCGCCGGACGATCTCCCTCGGCGTGCTCGGCGACCTCTACGGCGGCCTCGACGGATACGCCTTCGCGATCTTCGCCACGATCGGCGGCGACGTGCGCGGCGTGCAGCAGAGCGTCGGCTTCTCGGTGGCCGAGCGGGTCGAGGGCGCGCAGCTCGGGATCGTGAACATCGCCGCCGAGGGCGTGCGCGGCCTCCAGCTCGGTGGCCTCAACGTCGCCGGCGGTCCCGTGCGTGGCGTCCAGATCGGCGCGATCAACATCGGCGAGACGGCGGACGTCGGCGTGGGCTTGATCAACGTGTACACCCGCGGGCAGACCCACCTCGAGCTCAGCGGCGACAGCGGCGGCACGTTCCGGCTCGCGGTGAAGCACGGCGTCGGCTGGTGGCACTCGATCTACGCGCTCGGCGTCAACCCGTTCTACGGCGAGACCATGCTCATGGCCGGCCTCGGCTTCGGCGTGCGCGCCGAGCTCGCCGAGATCGCGTTCCTCGACGTCGATCTCTCGACGCACTACGCGGTCGACACGCGCTTCCAGTTCGGCCTGACGCTCCTCTCGAGCTTCCAGATCCTCGCCGGCATCCGTCCCATCGACGGCTTCGCGATCGTGATCGGCCTCGGCCTGAACGTCCTCTACAGCGACGACTCGGCCACGCCGGCGTACACCGCGGCGCTCAACACCGGCCTCGAGGACGTCGACCTCTGGCCCAGCATCGTGCTCGGCGTGCAGGCGTTCTGAGATCGCCGCGACGCTCGCACTTCGTTTGAACACGTCGCGCGAGGGTGGGGACGGACGAGCATGACAAACGTGCTTTCCGGATTCGACGCCAGCTTCCTCGCCGCCGAGACGGCCGAGACGCCGATGCACACGCTGACCGTGCTCACCCTGCGGGTGCCGCCCGGCGAACGGAACGTTCGCGCGTTCGCGACGCGAGCGCTGGCCCGCGCGGCTCATGCGCTCCCCGCGTTGCGCGCGCGCCCTCGTGCGCGTCGTTGGGGTCACCCGGTATGGGAGGAGGTGCCCGTCGACCTCGACGCGCACGTGTCGGCCGAGACGCTCTGGCCGACCGGTCGCCGCACCGTAGAAGACGCGCTCGGCGAGCTCATCGAGCCGCTCCTCCCGCGCGATCGTCCCTTGTGGGCGGCGCGGATCCTCGAGCGTCCGGGCTCGGACGAGGTGACGATCGGGCTCAAGTACCACCACGCGCTCGGCGACGCGCTCGCGTCGGTCCGCTCGCTCGCGATCCTCTCGGGTCACGGCGAGCCTTCGGTCGGGACGCCACCGCTCGCTCGCTCGTCCGTGCGCGGCGCGCTCGCCTGGGTCGGCGAGCTCGCGTCGCTGCTCGTCGCCACGCTCCTCGGCCTCGTTCGTTCCGCACGCCACGCTCAGCCGATCCCCTTCTCGACCCGCAACGAAGCGTACGATGGTCCGATCGGCGCTCGCCGCCACATCGGTCGCGCCACCCTGCGGTTCGAAGCGATCGCAGCCGCGCGCCGCGGCACCGACGCGACGGTGAACGACGTGCTCCTCACCCTGGTCGCGCGCGCGCTCCGCCGCCTCGATCCCGTTCGCCGCTTCGACGGACCGCTCATCGCCGCGCAGCCGGTCGCCGTCGGCGAGGGCGGTCACGACCGCGGCAACCACCTCTCCTCGATGCTCGTCCCCGTCCACGTCGAAGCGGGAGATGCGCAATCGTGCTTGCGCGCCACCGCCGCCTCCACCCGCGCCGCCAAGTCCGCGCACCACGCGCGCGGCGTCGACCTCGTGATGCGCTGGTCCGAGCTCGCGCCCGCGTGGGCGCTCCGCCTGACCTGGGCGCTCATCCGCCGCCTCCCGCGTCCCCCCGCCCACCTCGTCGTCTCGAACATCCCCGGGCCCAAGGGAGCCCTCATGCTCGGCGATGCCGCGCTCACCTCGGTCTCTACGGTCGGCCCGCTCCTCACCACGACCGGTCTCAACGTCACGTTCGAGAGCTACGCCGGCGGCGTCCACGTCCTCGTCGCGAGCGCCGGCGGCATCGACCCGCGCGCCCTCGCCCACGCCCTCGCCGACGCGGCAGACGAGCTGGCTCACGACGATCGCGAAGCGACTCGCCCCTCCCTCGCGGCGTGATCGCACCCCCCCCTCGAGGACCGCACGCGCGCGCCGTCGCCGTGGACACCCGCCGCCTCGACGGCTCGACTCGCGGGCCTCGGCAGGGGCGCTCGTGGCGCCGCGTCGAGCCGGCGGCGGTGCGGGGCTCGCCGCGCGATGAGCGCGGTGTCTCGATCCGAGACGGCGCCGATGAATCATCGAAGCGCAACTACATCGCTGCGCGGTTCCACCGTTTCCTCTTTCCGTGAGAGCCGATCGCAGTCGGGAGCTTCCGGGGCTCCTCTATATCGAGCCGGGCGCGACGACCGTCGGCGACCTCGCTGGCTACCACGTTCGTCTGGCGGAGCTGGCGCGCGCGCACGTCGGGGTGGTCCACGTCGTCGTGCGCATCGACGAGCAGACGCCGATCCCGCCTCCCGAGGTGCGAGATGCGCTCGAGTCGTTCGTGCGCGACGTCGTCGCGCGCGGCGCTCAGATCTGGCTCGCGGTGGAGACGCAGGGCTTCGGCGCCGCGGTGCTGCGCGGGATCGCGACGAGCCTGGTCCTCATCTCGCCGGTGCGGGGAGCCATCCACGTGCTCTCCTCGATCGATCCCGCGCTCGAAGCGGTGGCCGAGTCGCTCGGCACCACTCCGTCCGCCCTGTCCGAGGCGCTCGGTCTGCACGCCACCTCGCACGCCGCCGTCGCCGCGAGGTAGCGGCGGCTCTTGCCGGGCGCTCGGCGCTCGGGCGAGCATCCTCCGATGCGCCTGCGTCGCGTGTGGATCGCGCTCGTCCTCGTCGCGTGCAGCGACCCGCCGCAACCCGCCGCCGACCTCACGCCGGAGCCCACGCCGCCGACGCCGGGCCCGCAGGCGCACGAGCCGTCCCCGATCGAGGCGCCCACCCCCGTGGAAGCGCCGGTCGAGCCACCCCCGGCCGGACAAATCCGCGTGCTGTCGGTCGATGAGGAGTGGGAGATGCCGGAGGCGGCGGGCGAGCTCTCCGACGAGACGCTCGCGGAGCTCGACGACCTCCGCGCGTACATCGAGGCCGACTTCGCGGTCGACGACAACCACTACGCGAACTGTCGGACGGCGTGGGGCGTCCGTACGATGGCGTCGTTCAGCTGCGGCTTCGACACGAGCTACGATCGCGGCGGCATCGAGCACAGCGGGGTGTCCAAGCTCTTTGCGGTCGAGTCGGGTCGGCCGCGCGAGATCGCGCTCTCCGACGTGATCGTCGTGGATGCGGGGCTCGCGGAGATCCTCGGTCGCGCCTGCCGCGCGAGCGACGAGTCCGAGCGGGAGCGCCTCGACTACGAGATCGAGGAGTGCATCCGCCTCGCGCGCGACACGCTCCGCTTCGACGACTCGGTCCTCGTGTTCGACTCGGGCTACGACGGCGAGGACGCGGAGCTCGAGGTGTTCTACTCGGACCTCGGTCCGCGCATCCTCGCCGATGGTCCGCTCGGGCGCGTGATGGGGTCCGCGCACGTGCGCGTCGAGACGATCCCCGCGCCCGAGGCCGTCGAGCCTCCGAGCCCGACGAGCCCGACGGGTCAGCCCGCGCCGCGCGCCGGCTTCCGCATCTCCGGAGGTGTGGGTCCGACCTCGAACGCGCAACGCTACCTGTCGCTCTCGGCGGCCGATCGTGAGGGCGTCGCGATCGACGACCTCGGCCTCGTGCTCATCGGCACCGATCGCGCTCGCGCCGATCGCCTCGCCGCGCCGTGGCACGAGACGGTCACCCAGGTCGAGACGCGCGGGGTGCCGCCAGCTCGCTTCATCACGACCGACGAGCTCAACGTGCGCGACGGACCAGACGGGACCGTGCTCGCGACCGTGCCGCCGGGCACGCTCACGATCGAATGGGCCGGCCGAGACAGCGTCGAGCGCTGGCAAGGCGTCCTCGCGACGCCCGTCACCACCGGGTTCGTGGGCGCCCGTCTGCTGCGCCCGGCCCCCGCGTGTGAGCCCGATCCACAGGCGTTCCTGAGCTCGCTCCCCGCCGACGTGCGAGAGGCGGCCGCGCGCGATCTCCTCGTCGCGATGCCCCGCATCCGTCAGGGCGGACGCAGCGTCGACGGCGCGCTCTTCGCGACGCGCCTCCACGAGCCGGACCGCACCGAGGTCGCGCTCTACCTCCGCAACGCCGATTGCACCCTCGGCACGGTGGTGGCGCGCGGGCGCGCGCCCGGTCTCTGGCGCTGGATCGCGCTGCCATCGACGACCCCGCGCGGCGGCACGAGCGTGATCGGCGTGGTCAGCCAGGGCGAGCGCGCGATGCAAGTATCGTTGCTCGGTGCGGGCGACGGCAGCTGGACGAGCGAGCCGATCCCGATCGCGTCGAGCGCGGAGCTCGCCGAGCGCGTGCGGTTCGGCGCGACCGAAGGCGGCTACGCCCTCGTCGCGCTGCAAGGCGGTCCACGGGTCGGCTTCGCCGCGGACGCGTTCACCGTCCTACCGCCGTGATGGCGCCGCGCGCGGATCTTTCGACGCCGCGCCGAGCATGAGATCGTCTCGCCCGATGGCTCGTCCGCCCCTGTCGCAGCCGCCGGCCGCGCCCCCCGTGATCCTCGTGATCGGCGGCGGGCCGTTCCAGCTCGACATCGTGCGCACCGCGCGCGACCTCGGGGCGACCGTCGCGGTCGCGGATCGAGACCCGAACGCGCCGGCGTTCGCGCTCGCGCATCACGCGCTCGTGATCGACATCGTGGATCACGCGGCGCTGATCGCGGCAGCGCGCGCTCTCTCGGTGAGCTGCACGCTCAGCGCGGCGAGCGACATCGCGCTCCCCGCGGTCGCCGCCGTCGCGGAGGCGCTCGGCCTGCGCGCGCTCGCACCGGACGTGGTCGCGCGGTGCCGCGACAAGCGCGCGACCTTCGAGGTGCTCGACGCGGCCGGCCTCGCGGTGCCGCCGACCGTGTGGGTCGACGACGAGCACGACGCGCGCGCGGCGAGCGAGGAGGTCGGCGGCTACCCGCTGGTCGTCAAGCCGCGCTCCGCGGCGGGAGGGCGCGGGGTCAGCGTGGTGCGCGATCCGCACGGCCTCGCGGTCGCGATCGAGCGCGCGCGTCGCTACGACAAGGATGGTTGTCTCGTGCAGTCCTTCGTCGGCGGCCACGCGGTCGGCGCCGAGGCGTTCTTCTGGGACGCTCGGCCGATCATGCTGCTGGTGATGGACGACCAGTTCGACGCCAGCTTCGTCTCGCCGGTCGGCCACTCGCTCCCGAGCGCGCTGCCCGACGAGGTGCAGGCGCGGGTACGCGCCGACGTGGTGCGCTTCGCGGAGGCGCTCGGGCTCACCGAGGGCCCGGCCAACTTCGATCTGCGGGTCGACGGCGATCGCACCGTGCTGCTCGAGGTGAACCCGCGGCTCGGCGGCAACTCGATCACCGATCTCGCGCGCTCCGCGTACGGCGTCGACCTGAGCGCGGCCACCGTGCGCGCGGCGATGGGGCAGGACCCGTCGGCCGAGCTCGCGCTGCGCGACGTCACGCCGACCGCGTCGCGGCTCATGATCGCGCGCGGCGGCGGCATCGCGGAGCTCGACGATCCGTTCGGCGGGATCACCGACCGCGCGGGCATCGTCACCGTCGAGCTCGCCGTCCAGGCCGCGCAGGCCGCGCGCCTGCGCGTCGACGACCACGCGATCCTCGGACGCTGCGTGGTGCGAGGTGGCGACGCGTCGGAGGCGGTGCGGCGCGCCGAGCGGATCGCGTCCGAGGTGAGCGCGCGCATCCGCCTCGTCGAGGAACCCGCGGATCGATGAGCCGAGACGACTTCTGGGACCGGCGCGCCCGCGAGGTGAGCGACCCGGTGCTGCTCGGCACCGTCACCGACGAGGCGGCGGTCGTGCGCCTGCGCGACCGCCTGGAGAAGGCGCACCTCGCGCGCGCGCTCGGCCTGCCGGACCGAGAGCTCCGCGTCCTCGAGATCGGCGGTGGCGCCGGGCGGATCGCGCTCTGGCTCGCCGAGCGGACGCGCGAGGTCACGCTCGTCGACGCGAGCGCGCCACAGCTCGACGCCGCGCGAGCGCGCGCGCGAGCGATCGGCGTCGGCAACGTGGAGACCGTCCACGCCAAGGCCGAGGAGTACACGCCTCCGCGCGGCGCGTTCGATCTCATCGTGTTCGCCGGCGTGCTCACCCACCTCTCCGACGACGAGGTCGAGCGCCTGGTCGATCGCATCGCGGACGGCCTCGCGCCGGGCGGACGCCTCGCGATCAAGGAGCCGGTCACCACCGACGGGAAGACCGTGATCGATCGCCGCGAGGGCTACGTCGCCCGCTTCCGACCGCGCGCGTTCTACGCCGACGCGTTCGGCCGCCGCCTCGAGCTCGTCTATCAGGCGCCCACGCTCGCTCACCCGATCCCTTCGTTCCTCGGCGGAACCAACGAGGCGGCGTCGCGCGCGACCGGGCGCACCGGCGCGCTCGTCGAGCGGCTGACCCCGCTCTATGTCGCGCTCGATCCCTACGTCGCTCGGCTCGAGCGGCGCGTGCGCGAGACGCCCGGTCTCTCCGGGTTGCTCGCCCCGGTGCCGGTGCTCCAGGACCTCTACGTCCTCCGGCGCCGGCCCGACCCGCGCGAGCGCCCGAGCGCCGAGCCCGAGCTGAGCGTCGTCGTCATCGCCTATAACGAGCAAGAATGTTTGCGAGCCGTCGCGCTCGAGCACCTCGCCGCGCTGGACGCGGCCGGCATCGACCACGAGCTCGTGTTGGTCGACGACGGCAGCACCGACGGAACGCTCGCGATCATGCGCGCGCTCGAGGCGGAGCAAGGTCGCGTCCGCGTCGTCAGCTACGCGCCGAACCGCGGCATCGGCGGGGCGCTCCGCGCGGGGTTCGACGCGGCGGTCGGCCGCCACGTCACGTGGATCCCCGCCGACGGACAGATCGGGCCCGACGTCGTGCTCGAGCTCCATCGCCGGCGTCACGAGGCGCCGATGCTCACCACCGTCTACACCTCGCGCGACGACCCGCTCTATCGCACCGTGATCAGCCGTACGCTCAACGCGATCATCCGCGCGCGCACCGGCGAGGTCGCCAAGAGCGGCGGCAACTATCTGTTCGAGCGACGCTGCTGGCGGGAGCACGCGCCGGCCGCCGACGACAGCATGATGATCTCCACCGCGTTCCGCGCCGCGCTCCGCGCCGCGGGCGAGGAGATCGTCGAGGTCCCGATCCGCGCCCGCGCGCGCGTCGCGGGTCGCAGCAAGGTCCTCAACCCCAGCACGATCGCGCGTACCCTGGCCGCGACCCTCGCGATGCGTCGCGGCGGCTGACCCGCTTCCCCGAGAGTCCACCGATCCGATGACCGTCTCGAGCCCGTTCCGCACCACGCAGCGCGTCTACTTCGACGACCTCGACGCGCTCAACATCCTCCACAACGTGCGCTTCCTCCTGTTCATGGAGCGCGCGCGCGGCGAGCTGTTCAACGCGCTCGGGTTCCGCTGGGAGGACGATCTCGAGCACAACCCCGACAAGTATCATGTCGTTGCTGCCCATGAGATCCGGTACCTGCGTCCGGTGCGCGGCGAGGGCGACGTGCTCGTCGAGCTCAGCCCGGTGCACCTCGGTCGCTCGAGCGTGATCCTCGAGGGTGAGGTGCGCGGCAAACACGGCGACACCGTGTTCGCCGAAGCGCGCACGCGCTTGGTGCGCCTCGACCCCGCGACGAACGCGCCCTGCGCGTGGAGCGATCGCTTCCGCTCGTGCGTCGCACCGCTCGTCGTCGCCCCGCGCTGGGACGCCGCGGGCTGAGCGTCAGCACTCGTCGGGGAACACGGCGCACACGAACGACCCGAGGATGTCGTAGTCGACGCACACGCCGCAGAACATGCAGTCCGGATCGCTCGTGCACGACACGCAGTCGAAGTGCGCCTCGCACCCGCCGCCGGTCGGGATCTGACAGATGCCGGACACGCAACTGTTGTTGCAGCACTCCGAGCTGACCGAGCAGCTCGTTCCGTCGGAGTGGCACATCGGCGCGCCCGAGGTGCACGAGCCGGCGCTGCAGACGAGCGGCGAGTTGCACATGCTGCCCGAGCAGCACGCCTGACCGAGCGCGCCGCAGGCGGGCGCGACGCCGCACGTCCCGCTCGCCGTGCACACCAACCCGGCTCCGCACTGCGGCGCGGTCGGACAACACGCCGTGCCGTTCATCCCGCACGACGGTCCTGCGTCGGCCATCGTCCCCATCGCGCAGGTGCCCGCGGCGGAGCAGGTCAGCGCGCCCATGCACGGCGGACCCTCGTCGCAGCACGCCTGGCCCGCCGCGCCGCACGACGCGGCGAGGCAGAGGTTCGATCCGGGATCGCACGTGAGCCCGCTGTTGCAGAAACCGGAGCAACACGCGCTGCCCGCCGTCCCGCACGCGCCGGCCCCCCCCGCATCGACGCGCACGATCGGGCTGCCCGCGTCCATCCCGTCGCCGGGCCCACCGCCTTGAGCGCACCCGCCGACCTCGGTCGCGAGGAATGCGACGCATACGCCGACGGCCAGTCGGGCGAGCGCACGAGCGATGGGAGGCGCGGCTGGCACGGCGATGAGGAGGGGAAGCGGTCGTCTCGCCTCCCCGGTCCTCATCGTTACACAGCTCGTGCCGGCGTGCCCACTCGCGCGACTCCCGCGCGGGTGGGGTTGCTTGGCACCACGAACCGCGCCTCAGGGAGCTTCGCAGGCTCCACCGACGCAGACCCGGCCGCAGCATTCATCGTCGGCCATGCAGCTCGCGCCGGTTCCGCCGCACGCCTCCGCGCGGCACGTGTCGGTCGCGCCATCGCAGATCGCGCCGCCCACGCAGGGCGTGCCCGGACAACACGCCTCGCCGACGGCACCGCAGCTCGCCCCGTCGCCGCACGCGCCGGCGCTGCAGGTGAGCGTGCCCTCACAGGGCGTCGCGCCCGCGCAGCACGGTTCACCCCGCGCGCCGCAGCTCGCGCC
Organism: Sandaracinaceae bacterium; assembly: GCA_050186575.1. GTDB lineage: Bacteria > Myxococcota_A > Polyangia > Polyangiales > Sandaracinaceae > JAUHXR01. Next base: position 28,353 of record JBFWYI010000052.1, read on the forward strand.
GCGGCACATCCCGCCCGTGCACGCGAGGCCGCCGCTGCACGGGATCTCCTCCGCGCAGCACGGCGCGTCGAGCGTCCCGCAGGTCGATCCGCCATCGCCGCCGATCGCGACACACATCCTCGTGTCCGGATCGCAGCGCGTGGCACCGTCGCACGCGTCGGCGCAGCACGGCTGGCCGAGCGCGCCGCAGCCGTCGCTCCCGCGCAGGCTGCCCGCGTCCTCCGTGCTGGGCGCGGCGCTGCAGCCGCTCGAGAGGACGCCGAGAGAGTAGAGAGCCACCATCGCCGCGGCGGCGCGGATCGCGCGCGCGACGTACCCATAGTCTAAGTGCATGCGCGGCGGCTCTTCACGGCGCGTGCCGAGCGCCCGATCGCGATGCTCGACGCCCCTCGCGAGGCGGCCTGCCTGGTGACTCGTCGCTCCACCCGCCACCCCGTGGAGCAGAGGGTGCTCCGCACGGCACGTCCTCTTGCGCGGTCTCCGAGATCGCCGGCCCGATGCGAGGGAGTGCGCACCCTCGGCTCATCGTGGTAGGCCCGAGAGGTGCGGTGGCTCCCGATCGCGGTGCTCTTGTGGACGTGCGAAGCGGCGATGCCGCTCCAGAAAGCGACGAGCCTCCCGGTCGACCACCACGTCGACGACGAGGCCGCGCCGATCGCGCCCGCGATCCCGGCGCAGACCGCGGCGCAGCTCGAGGCGCTCGGCTATTTCCCGAGCGCGCCCACCGAGAACCCGGAGGACCGCGGCGTCACCATCGCGGAGGCCGAGAGCGCGGCCCTCAACCTCTACAGCTCGCGCTATCGCGCGAGCGCGGCGCTCGTCGACAGCGCGGGCGAGGAGGTGCACCGCTGGGAAGCGCCGCCCGAGGATGAGCATCCGTCACCGTGGATGCATGTCGAGCCGCTCGAGGGCGGCGATCTCCTCGTGATCACCAAAGGTGTCTCGGTCAGCCGCCTCACCTGGTCGTCCGAGATCGTCTGGCGCGCCGACGTTCCCGCGCATCACGACCTCGCGGTGCACCCCGACGACGGTCGCGTGCTCGCGCTCGTCCGGCGCAGCGACCACCTCGACTACGACGGCGCGTCCCTCCCGATCCTCGCCGACGGAGTCGCGATCCTCTCGCCCGACGGTGAGGTCCTCGATCGCGTCGAGCTCGTCCCGGTCCTGCGCCCGCTCCTCTCCTCGAGCCGACTCCGCCGCATCCGAGACCGCCTCGAGACGAGCGGGCCGGCCGGCATCGCGCGCGGTGGGGGGCTCGGAGACGTGCTGCACGTGAACTCGATCGAGGTCCTGCCGCGCGACATCGACGGCGTCGCGCCGCGCGGCTCCTTTCTCATGTCGTTTCGCGCGATCGACCGCGTGCTCATCCTCGATGCAGACCTGCAAGAAGTGTTGTGGACCTCGCCGAGCGGGCTGACCCAGGGTCAGCACGACGCGACGATCCTCGACGACGATCGCTTCCTGATCTTCGACAACGGCTCGCGCCGCGGCCGGAGCCGGGTCATCGAGCTCGACCCGCGCACGAACGAGGTCGGCTGGTCCTTCGCGCCGGAGGAGGGCCTGTTCACTCAGCTCCGCGGCGGCGCCCAGCGCCTCTCGAGCGGCAACACGCTGATCACGGAGTCGGACACCGGCCGCGCGCTCGAGGTCACGCGCGACGGCGAGCTCGTGTGGGAGTTCTGGAACCCGCACGTGCACGGCGCGGGCGAGGCGGCGACGCGCGAGGTGATCTATCGCCTCAATCGGTTCCCGCGAGCGTTCTTCGGAGAGCACCCGTGACGCGGGCCGCGCTCGCCTTCGTGGCGGCGCTGGGCTTCGCAGCTACGCCGGGCTTCGCGGCTACGCTGGGCTTCGCGGCCACGCTGGGCTTCGTAGCAGTGCTGGGCGCGAGCTGTACCGCGCACGCGAGCTGGACGCTCACGGCGGTGGAGATCGCGCGCTCGGAGGGCGTGCCGGCGCGGAGGCTGATCGCCGATGCCGATCCGAGGGCGCGCGTCGCGATGAGCTGGTACGTGCTCGTCGCGCGCGACGGAGTGCGGACCGTGTTGATCGACGCGGGCACGGACCGCTTCACCGAGCCGACCGGCGAGGCCTCGCGCCGCAGCTGGCGCGTCGTCCGCGCGGTGACGGTGAGCGAGGCGCTCGCCCGGATCGGGGTCGCGCCGGCCGATGTGACCGACGTCGTGCTCACCCACCATCACTGGGATCACGTCGAGGCGCTCGGCTCGTTCCCGAGCGCGCGCGTCCACGCCCACCCGATCGAGTGGGCGAGGATCCCGGAGTCGCTCCGTCGCCCCGTGGAGCGAGACGATCGGCTCGTCCTCCATCGCGAGAGCGGCGCGCTGTGGCCCGGCTTCGAGGTCCGCGTCGCCGGCGCGCACACCCGTGCCCAGTGGATGCTCGCGCTCGCGTGCGCGGACGGAGAGGTGATCGTCGCCTCCGACGCGGCGTACCTCGACGCGAACCTCCGCGGTCCGACCGCCGTCGCGGTGACGGTGAGCGAGGCACGCAACGTGGCGGCCCTCCGCGCTGCGATCGAGGAGGTCGGCGCCGACCGCATCGTGCCGGGCCACGAGCCCGCGCTGTTCGACCGATTCGGCGATGGAGCGGGGGTCGCGCGGATCTGCCGGTGAGCGAGACGGGCCCGCCGATTCCGCGGCCCCTCTCGCCCTTGCCCGTGCCCGACTCCGAGCCCGAGTCCGTGCCCGACTCCGATTCCGAGTCCGACTCCGAGTCCGAGTCCGAGTAGTCCGATTCCGATTCCGAGTCCGATTCCGAGTCCGATTCCGATTCCGAGTCCGATTCCGATTCCGATTCCGAGTCCGATTCCGAGTCCGAGTAGTCCGACTCCGGGTACTCCGAGTCCGATTCCGACGACTCCGACGCGCCGCTCGTCTCTTCCTCCGAGTGGAGTAGGATGCCGCGCCCGAGGAGGTGCGAGTGAGCGGAGAGCCCGTCATCCATCTGCGCGACAAGGTCGCGATCGTCACCGGCGCGAGCCGCGGCATCGGCGCCGAGATCGCGCGTACGTTCGCGCGCGCTGGGGCGAAGGTCGTCCTCGCCTCGCGGAAGGCCGACGGCCTCGAGGTGGTCCGCGCCGAGATCGAGCAGGCGGGCGGCGACGCGCACGTGATCGCCACGCACACCGGACACCAAGACCAGGTCGACGAGCTCGTGGACCGCGCGGCCGCGCACTATGGGCAAGTCGACGTGCTGGTGAACAACGCGGCGACGAACCCGTACTTCGGCCCGATGATGAACATCGACTTCGGCGCGTGGGACAAGACGTTCGACGTCAACGTGAAGGGCTACTTCATGGCGACGCGGGCGGTGGTCAAGCACCTCCAGGCGCGCAAGGCCAAGGGATCGATCGTCAACATCGCCTCCGTCGCGAGCTTCATGGCGATGCCGCTCCAGGGCGTCTACGCGATGACCAAGGCGGCGGTGCTCTCGATGACGCGCACGCTCAGCGTCGAGCTCGGTCCGGACATCCGGGTCAACGCGATCGCGCCCGGCCTCATCGACACGAAGTTTGCTTCGGCGCTCACCCAGAACGACGCGATCCTGAAGATGGTCCTCGACAAGACGAGCCTGAAGCGCGTCGGCCAGCCCGAGGACGTCGCGAGCGCCGCCCTCCTCCTCGCGAGCGACGCGGGCGGCTACTTCACCGGCTCGGTGCTCACGGTCGACGGCGGGTGGAGCCTCGGCTGACATGCACGCCGTCGACGCGGACCCGCCGTTTCCGCTGCCGCGCCTCCATGGTGAGCCCGACGCCGAGGGCTGGATCGAAGAGGTCGCACACTACCGCGTGAGCCCGCGCGAGAAGCCGAAGTTCCAGTCGATCCTGCCGACCGCAACCTTGTTTGCGAAGGGCAGCGGCTACGCGAAGATCCGGATGCGCTCGCGTCCCACCGCGCTGGATGGCGACCGCGCCTACGAGGTCATCGGCGAGCAGCGCCTCGGCCACATCGTGGTGGACGAGCACCTGACCTGCATCCATCGACGCGGCGGGATCGTGGCCGAGCGCCTCGAGCGCACGATCGGCACCGCTCGCCACGAGACCGTGCAGTTCGACGGCGGCCCGTTCCCGTGGCCGCACGCGACCTACCCCGAGGTCCTGCTCCCGTTCCTCATGCGCGGCGTCCCCCTCGACGGGGAGCGGCGCGCCCTCTATTCGTGGACGAACGATCGCTTCGTCGCGCGCGTCTACATCGAAGCGCGAGGGGGCAAGAAGCCGATCCAGCTCCCGGCCGGTCGGATCGACGCGATCGAGTGCTGGATGTACCCGGATCTCAACGACTGGGTCTCGCTCGGTCAGGTGCTCACCCGTCTCGCGAAACCCTTGTTGCCCCGCTACGACATCTTCTTCGAGGCGGCGCCGCCGCATCGCGTCGTGCGCTACGAGGGACCCTACGGACCGCCCGGCGCGATCGAGGTCCTCCTCGAGCTCGACCGCTGAGCCCCGATCCATCGAGCCGGAGCTTGCTCACGGCGCTCTCGCCGCGCGCTTGACGCTCTCTAGGTTTAGACTATGTCTAAATCCGTCTCGGACCCCGGACCTGGTTTGGTCTGCGCGGCGCCGGGGCGAAGGAGACCGTCGATGACCAGCGAAGCGAAGTGCCCGTTCAACCACGCCACGATCGGCGCCGGGGCGTCGAACGCCGGCTGGTGGCCGAACCGCTTGAATCTCGGGCTGTTGCGCGCGCACTCCGCGAAATCCGATCCTCTCGATCCGTCGTTCGACTACGCAAAAGAGTTTGCGAAGCTCGACTACGACGCGCTCAAGAAGGACCTGCACGCGCTGATGACCGACAGCAAGCCGTGGTGGCCGGCCGACTTCGGACACTACGGCGGGCTCTTCATCCGCATGGCGTGGCACAGCGCGGGCACCTACCGCATCTCCGACGGACGCGGCGGCGGCGGGCGCGGCCAGCAGCGCTTCGCGCCGGTCAACACGTGGCCGGACAACGTGAACCTCGACAAGGCGCGTCGCTTGCTCTGGCCGATCAAGCAGAAGTACGGCCAGCGCATCTCGTGGGCCGACCTGATGATCCTCGCCGGCAACGTCGCGCTCGAGTCGATGGGCTTCGAGACGTTCGGCTTCGCCGGCGGGCGCCCGGACGTGTGGGAGCCCGACGAGGACGTGTACTGGGGCAAGGAAACCACGTGGCTCGGCGACGAGCGCTACTCCGGCGATCGCGAGCTCGAGAACCCGCTCGGCGCGGTGCAGATGGGGCTCATCTACGTCAACCCCGAGGGCCCGAACGGCAACCCGGATCCGCTCGCCGCCGCGCGCGACATCCGCGAGACGTTCCTCCGCATGGCGATGAACGACGAGGAGACGGTCGCGCTCATCGCGGGCGGTCACTCGTTCGGCAAGACGCACGGCGCGGGCGACGCGAAGCTGGTCGGCGTCGGACCCGAGGGCGACGCGCTCGAAGCCCAAGGCCTCGGCTGGGCGAGCAAGCACGGGAGCGGCATGGCGGGCGACGCGATCACGAGCGGGCTCGAGGTCACGTGGACGACCACCCCGACCAAGTGGAGCCACGACTTCTTCACGCTGCTCTTCAAGTACGACTGGGAGCTCGAGAAGAGCCCGGCCGGCGCGCACCAGTGGGTCGCGAAGGGAGCCGACGCGATCATCCCGGACGCCCACGACCCGTCGAAGAAGCGCAAGCCGACGATGCTCACCACCGATCTCTCGCTCCGCTTCGATCCCGAGTACGAGAAGATCTCACGTCGCTTCCTCGCCAACCCGGACGAGCTCGCCGACGCGTTCGCGCGCGCGTGGTTCAAGCTCACGCACCGCGACATGGGACCGAAGGCCCGCTACCTCGGGCCCGAGGTGCCGAGCGAGGATCTGATCTGGCAGGACCCCATCCCGGCCCCCGATCATCCGCTGATCGACGACAAGGATGCTTCCGCGCTCAAGGCGAAGATCCTCGCCTCGGGCCTGACGGTCTCCGAGCTCGTGAAGACGGCGTGGGCGTCGGCGTCGACGTTCCGCGGCTCGGACAAGCGCGGCGGCGCCAACGGCGCGCGCGTCCGACTCGCCCCGCAGAAGGACTGGGCGGTCAACGAGCCGGCGGTGCTCGCCAAGGTGCTGAAGACCCTCGAGGGCATCAAGGCGGACTTCGACTCCGCGGGGAGCAAGAGGGTCTCGCTCGCGGACCTCATCGTGTTGGCGGGTGACGCGGCGATCGAGAAGGCGTCGAAGGACGCGGGCGTGGACGTCCACATCCCGTTCTCGCCCGGTCGCGGCGACGCGAGCCAGGACCAGACGGACGTCGACTCCTTCGAGCCGCTCGAGCCGTTCGCCGACGGGTTCCGCAACTACGCGAAGGACAAGGTCAGCTTCCCGGCGGAGGCGTTCCTGATCGACCGCGCCCAGCTGCTCACCTTGAGCGCGCCCGAGATGACGGCGCTGATCGGGGGCCTCCGCGTCCTCGGCGCCAACCACGGCGGATCTTCGCACGGTGTGTTGACGGACGAGGTCGGCACGCTGAGCAACGACTTCTTCGTGAACCTCCTCGACATGGCGACCCAGTGGAAGCCGACGTCGCCCGGCGCCGACACGTTCGAGGGCACCGACCGCGAGACCGGCAAGGCGCGCTGGACCGCGACCCGGGTCGACCTGGTCTTCGGATCCAACTCCGAGCTCCGCGCGATCTCCGAGGTCTACGCGAGCGCCGACGGCAAGGAGAAGCTCGTCCACGACTTCGCCCGCGCCTGGACGAAGGTGATGAACCTCGACCGCTTCGATCTGCGCTGAGAGCCGGGACCACGGAATCGACGGGCGCGGGGCTTCGACTCCGCGCCCGTCGTCATGTCGAGCGCCGTCGCTCCGGGTCCGACGGCGACTCCGAGTCCAATTTCGAGCTGCCGTCGTACACCACGCGGATCGACGGGTCCCCCTCGTGGAGTCGAAACATGCGGCACCCCACGTAGACGGGCGGACGCGGGTCAGGTCACTCGCGGATCGACTCGCGGTGGTTCTCTTCCACCATGAGGAGGCCGCGCCGCACGTCCTCGGGGACGCTCTCGCGCAGGACGATGCGGTACGCGCCGTCGCTGCCGTGCGCGAACACGATCCGGATGCCGTCGCGGACGATCGCCGCGCCGCCCTCGTGGGTAGTCTCGAAGCGCAAGTCGTCTCGACCGGCCGCGAGGAGGCCGAGCACGTATCCGGCGAGACCTTCGCCACCGGGCTGATCGAGGTCGGCGAAGCAGAGGCGCCACGTGGCCTCGTCGCGCAGCTCGAACGCGCCGCGCTGGACGATCTGTCGTTGGATGGCCTCCTGCGGCATGTCGTTCAGGCCGTACGTCGTGAGCAACGTGTCGACCGTGTGCTCGGGCGTGGAGAAGCGCGCGTCGGCGCGCTGGATGTCCCCCTCACCGCAGCCGACGGTGAGCCACATCGCGAGCAGGACGTGCGCGAGGCGCGGCATCGGGAGAGGCGTACCCTACGACGGCGCGGTCTCCAAAGAACGCGTGAGCACGCGCGCGTGCACATCTTGACACAGCGGTCGCCCCGCATGCGGCACAGAATGTGCCACCCGGGGTTGTTCTCATCGTTCCAGGTGCTTAGGTTCGCTTCGCTCGCGGCTGCGAGCCTGAGATTCGCCGGACCGGAGCCCAGGGCGTTCGCCCGCCTCCGCACCGGGAGGGGAGACACATGCGACTCGATCGACTCACCAGCAAGACCCGCGAGGCCCTCGTCGCCAGCGAGCAGAAGGCGACGCAGGTCGGCAACCCGGAGCTCTATCCCGAGCATCTCCTCGCAAGCTTGCTTGCGCAGGATGGCGGGGTGGCGGCGCCCATCCTCCAGAAGGCGGGGGTCGACGTGGCCGGCCTCGGGCGCGCGCTCGATCAGCGCCTCGCCAGCATGCCCAAGGTCAAGGGCGGCTCCGAGCCGACGATCTCGCGTCGCCTGCGCACGCTCCTGACCGACGCGTGGACCGAGACGGAGAAGCTCAAGGACGAGTACACCTCGGCCGAGCACGTCTTGTTGGCAGCCGTCAAAGGCAAGGACGAGCTGCAGGGCACGTTCAAGACCGCGGGCCTCGACGAGGGCAAGCTCCTCAAGGCGGTCCAAGAGGTGCGCGGCAGTCAGCGCATCACCGACCCCGAGCCCGAGGGGAAGTACCAGGCGCTCGAGAAGTACACGCGCGATCTCACCAAGGACGCGCGCAACGGCAAGATCGACCCCGTCATCGGCCGCGACGACGAGGTGCGCCGCGTGCTCCAGGTGTTGAGCCGCCGCACCAAGAACAACCCGGTGCTCATCGGCGAGCCCGGCGTCGGCAAGACCGCGATCGTCGAGGGCATCGCCCAGCGCATCGCCGCCGGTGACGTGCCGGAGAGCCTGCGCGACAAGCGGCTCCTCGCGCTCGACCTCGGCGCGATGCTCGCCGGCGCGAAGTACCGCGGCGAATTCGAGGACCGCCTCAAGGCCGTGATCAAGGAGATCGAGGACGCGAAGGGCGAGGTGATCCTCTTCATCGACGAGCTGCACACGCTCGTCGGCGCCGGCGCGACCGGCGGCGCGATGGACGCGTCGAACATGCTCAAGCCGGCGCTCGCGCGCGGCGAGCTGCGCTGCATCGGCGCCACCACGCTCGACGAGTACCGCAAGCACATCGAGAAGGACGCGGCGCTCGCGCGGCGCTTCCAGCCCGCGTTCGTCGGGCAGCCGACGGTCGAGGACACCATCGCGATCCTGCGCGGCCTCAAGGAGCGCTACGAGGTCCACCACGGCATCGACATCACGGACTCCGCGATCGTCGCCGCCGCGACGCTGAGCGACCGCTACATCACCGACCGGTTCCTCCCCGACAAGGCGATCGACCTCGTCGACGAGGCGGCGTCGCGGCTCAAGATGGAGATCGAGTCGCTCCCATCCGACATCGACAAGGTCGAGCGCAAGATCACGCAGCTCGAGATCGAGAAGCAGGCGCTCAAGCGCGAGGACGATTCCAGCTCGCACAAGCGGCTCGCTCAGGTCGAGAAGGACCTCGCCGAGCTCGGCGAGCAGCGCTCGACGATGCGGGCCCAGTGGCTCCGCGAGAAGGAGCTCATCGACACGATCCGGGACAAGAAGGAGGCGGTCGAGAAGCTCAAGCTGGACCTCGAGCGCGCCCAACGCGTGACCGACTACGAGACCGCCAGCCGGCTCCAGTACGGCGACATCCCGGCCGCCGAGGCGGCGGTGAAGACGGCGCAAGGGGAGCTCGCGGAGCTGCAGAAGGGCGGCTCGTTCCTCAAGGAGGAGGTCACCGACGAGGACATCGCGGCGATCGTCTCCAAGTGGACGGGCATCCCGGTGAGCAAGATGCTCGAGGGCGAGCGCGAGAAGCTGCTGCGCATGGAAGACGGCTTGCAGAGGCGCGTCGTCGGTCAGCGCGACGCGGTGGTCGCGGTCGCGAACGCGGTGCGTCGGAGCCGCGCGGGCCTCGGCGATCAGAACAAGCCCATCGGCAGCTTCCTCTTCCTCGGTCCGACCGGCGTCGGCAAGACCGAGCTGGCGCGGGCGCTCGCCGAGTTCCTGTTCGACGACGAGCGCGCGATGATCCGACTCGACATGAGCGAGTACATGGAGAAGCACGCGGTCTCGCGGCTGATCGGCGCGCCGCCCGGTTACGTCGGCTACGACGAGGGCGGTCAGCTCACCGAGCCGGTGCGGCGTCGGCCGTACAGCGTGGTGCTGTTCGACGAGGTCGAGAAGGCGCACCCCGACGTGTGGAACGCGCTCCTCCAGGTGCTGGACGACGGACGGCTCACCGACGGCCAGGGACGCACGGTCGACTTCAAGAACACCGTCATCATCCTCACGAGCAACGTCGGCTCGCAACACATCATGCAGCTCTCCGACGAGGACGAGATCCAGCGCGCGGTGATGAACGATCTCCGGCAGCACTTCCGACCGGAGTTCCTGAACCGCCTCGACGAGACGGTGGTGTTCCATCGGCTCGCGAAGGAGGACCTCCGCAAGATCGTCGACATCCAGCTCGCGGGCTTCGCCAAGCGCCTCGCGCGCCGCGAGATCGGCCTCGAGGTCACCAACGAAGCGAAGGACTACCTCGCGGAGGTCGGCTACGACCCGACGTTCGGTGCGCGGCCGCTGAAGCGCGCGATCCAGAAGCACCTCGAGAACCCGCTCGCCGAGGAGATCCTCGCCGGCAAGTTCGGCGCGGGGGACAAGGTGAAGGTCGACCGCACGCTCGCCGGCGAGCTGGTCGTCCGCAAGGCGGAGCCCGGGGCGCCCGACCGGAGCGCCCACCCGACCGCCTGATTGCCCGACATCGCATCGTTTCCGGGCCTCCTCGCCGATGTCGGGGAGGCCCCGGTGTATTGCGGTCGGGCCTCTGCTAATCTCGCCCGATGCCGTACCGGTGGGAAGGTCGGACGGGCATCACGGAGCCGCACCCCGCGGGACCGAGACGCCTCCTGTCGGTGGGGCTCCGCCTCACGCTGCTCGTCGCCACCGCGTTGGCGCTCGGCGCCTGCACCGGTGAGGTCGTCGCGCCGAACGGCGACCGGCCCGATACCCAGGGTCCGCGCACGTTCGCGCCGCTGCCCTCGGGGATGCAGCGCCTGACGTTCGCGCAGTACCAGAACGCGATCACCGACATCCTCGGGCCGGGGCTCCCGCTACCGGCGGATGCGCCCGAGCCGGACACGAGCCTCAACGGCTTCGTCTCGATCGGCGCGTCGCGCACCACGATCTCGGATCGCGGCGTCGAGGGCTACTCCAACGCGGCGTACGCGATCGCCGACGCGGCGCTCGCCCCGGACCGTCGCGACGCGCTCGTCGGCTGCGACGCGAACGACGGCGCGTGCCGCCGCGACTTCGTCGAGACGTTCGGCCGCCGCTTCTTCCGGCGCGACCTGACCGACGCGGAGCGCGATCGCTACACGGCGGTCGCCGACCAGGCCACGACGGTGCTCGGCGATGGTTACGAAGGCCTCGAGTTCGCGCTCGCGGGCCTCATGCAGTCGCCCAACTTCCTCTTCCGCATCGAGCTCGGCGAGCCCGACGCCGAGAGCCCCTCGCGCCTCCGCTACACCGATCACGAGATGGCGTCGCGGTTGAGCTTCGTCCTCTGGAACTCCACGCCGGACGACGCGCTCCTCGCCGCGGCGGACGCGGGCGAGCTGACGACCGACGAGGGCCTGCGCGCGCAGGTCGATCGCATGCTCCTCTCCGATCGCGCGCGCGGCGCGGTGCGCAACTTCTTCCGCGAGCTGCTCCGCCTCGACGAGGTCGCGCTGGTCGAGAAGGACCTCGAGGTGTTCCCGACGTTCACCCCCGCGCTGCGCGCTTCGGCCGAGGAAGAGACGTTGGCGGTGCTCGAGCACCACACGCTCGACGCCGACGCCGACTTCCGCGACGTCTTCACCAGCGACGTCACCTACGTGGACGCGCTCCTCCGCGATCACTACGGCCTCCCGCCGGCGGAGACCGAGACGGCAGGCTTCGAAGAGGTCACGCTCCCCGAGGAGAGCGCTCGCCGCGGGCTCCTCGGGCACGCGAGCCTCCTCAGCATCTTCGCGCACGACACGAAGACGTCGGCCACGCTCCGCGGGCGCTTCGTCCGGCAGACCCTCCTCTGCGGCAGCATCCCTCCGCCGCCGCCGGGGGTGAGCACCACGCTCCCCCCGAGCAGCGCGCCCACGCTCCGCGAGCGCGTCGCCCAGCACCTCATGAACGAGGGTTGCTCCGACTGTCACGAGCGCATGGATCCGATCGGCCTCGGCCTCGAGACCTACGACGCGATCGGGCAGCAGCGCGACATGGAGAACGGCGCGATGATCGACGCGAGCGGGGTGCTCGACGGCGCGCACTTCGCGGACGCGACGGAGCTCGGACAGCGCGTGGGCGAGCACCCCGACCTCGGGCCGTGCCTCACCCGCAACCTCTACCGCTATGCGTTGGGCGCCAACGAGTCGAGTCGGCAGCTCGTCGAGATCGATCGGCTCGCGGCGGCGTTCGAGGAGAGCGGCTACCGCGTGCGCGGGCTGCTCGGTGAGCTGGTCATGAGCGAAGGATTCCGCACTGCCACGGAGCCGATGTGATGAGCAAGAAGCCGGAATCGAAGCGCTGGGGCCTCAGCCGCCGCAACGTGCTGCGCGGCCTCGTCGGCGGCTCGGTCGTGACCCTCGGCCTCCCGCTGTTCGACATGTACTTCGACGACCACGGCAAGGCGCTCGCCGACGGCGGCGCGATCCCGCGTCGGTTCGGCGTGTTCTTCTGGGGCAACGGGGTCATCCCCGAGCGCTGGACGCCGTCGTCGACGGGCGCCGGTTGGTCGCTCAGCGAGCAGCTCCAGCCGCTCGCGCCGGTGAAGGACTGGGTCAGCATCGTCACCGGCATGGACGTGAAGTCCGGCAACGAGCGTGGTCACCACGCGGGCACGGTCGGGATCCTCTCCGGCTCGCCGATGATCTCGCAGGACCCGATGGGCGCGAACTACGCGTCCACGTTCAGTGCACCGTCCATCGACCAGGTGGTGAAGGCGAACATCCCATCGGCGCGCTTCGGGTCGATCGAGTTCGGTGTGCACGACCGTCCGCCGACGAGCGAGGGCACGACGCTCCAGTACCTCTCGCACAACGGCCCGGACGACGTGAACGCGCCGGAGTACTCGCCGGGCGCGCTGTTCAACCGGATCTTCGGGAGCGGCTTCACGCCGCCCGGTGAGCATCCGGAGGTCGACCCGCGCCTCGCGCTCCAGCGCAGCGTGCTCGACGCGGTGCTCGAAGACGGCGCCGCGCTCCGCTCGCGCCTCGGCGCGCGGGACAAGGAACGTCTGGATCGGCACATGGACGGCATCCGCGAGCTCGAGCGCCGCATCATGGAGCAAGAGACGATGACGCCGCCGCCGTACCTCGCGTCGTGCGCGGAGCCGGGGATGCCCGGCGATCCGATGGGGGACCTCCGCGAGGTCAATCGTCTGATGTCGGACGTGATGGCGATGGCCCTCGCGTGCGACCAGACCCGCGTCTTCAGCAACATGTTCAGCGGGAGCGTGAGCAACACGCGTTACCCCGGCACCGCGGCAGGCCACCACTCGCAGACGCACGACGAGGGTGCGCCCTGGGCCGACGTCCACACGGCGACGATGTACATCATGCAGTGCCTCTCGGACATGCTCGTCGCGTTCAAGGACGTGCCCGAGGGCGACGGCACGTTGCTCGATCATCTAGTGGTCATGGCGAGCACCGACCTCTCGTGGGACCACCGGATCACGGACTACCCGATCATCGTCGCGGGCGGCGCGTGCGGGGACCTCGTGCACCCCGGGATCCACTACCGCTCGAGCGGTGAGAACACGTCGCGCGTGCTCCTCACGTGCGCGCGAGCGGGTGGCGCGGACCTCAGCGCGTTCGGCAACGGCGGCGGCCGCGTCACCGACTCGTGCTCGCAGATCGAAGCGAGCTGATCGGCGCCCGGCGGGCCGAGCGCCGAACGTTCAACCGGTCGCGAGCTCCCAGTCCGCGAGGTCCCATCCCCGGGGTGCCTCGTCGGGCAATGAGACATGCGATACAGCCCTCCGAGGTCCCGTGGAGGTCGCGTCCCTCGCGCGCCGCTCGATGTCGCGCGCCATCGGCCGCGAGCCGCTGAGCGCCGACGCCGATCGCAGCCGCCGGAGGAGCGCGGGATCGTCGGGGGCGTACCGCGCGGCCCGTCGATAGAAATAGGTCGCCTCCCCGAGGTCGCCGAGCTGCGCGTGCAGGTCTCCGAGCTCGAGGTAGAGCGCGAAGCTCGACCGCGCGTCGTCTTGACAGTGATGGAGCGCCCACGTCGCGCTCGTCACCGCGTCCTCGAGGAGCCCGAGGGCCCGCTGCACCCGCGCACACGCCTGCATCGCCACCGCGGCGAGCCCGTTCGAGCGCGCCGCCACGCGATACGCATCGAGCGCTTCGGGCAGCGCACCGGCCGCCTCGAACGCGCGTCCGCGCTCATAGGCGGTCGCGGACTCGAGCCGCGGTGCGCTCACCGGCGGTCGCGAGCCCCGACGCGCGCGGCGCGTGTCGTTCCTGTCGTCCCGTGTCCCCACCTGTGGCCCCGCTGTGCGAGGTTTGCACTGCCCGTGCCCGGGCCGGTTTTCCGGCGCTCCGGTCCGATCCGTCCGGAACCGCGCTCCGGTTTGGAGCACGGGATGCGCCGCGCGTCCCCAGGCGGGTGAATGCGACCCCACACAGTCGCAACGACGGATGTGTTGAGTCGCACGGTCCCCCGCCGTACGCTCACGCGGAAGGACTCGAAGAAGAAGTATGCGTCGTCTCCGCGTTGGGGCGCTGGCCGTGTTGGCGTCCATCGTCTTGGGCTCGTCACTCGGAGCCGCGCCGTCCGTGCGGGCCGACCCTCCGAGCGCGCGGCTCCAGGAGATGGACCGCTTTCTCCGTTCCGCCGAGCTCGTGAGCTTCCGGATGCTCCGACTCCTCGATCAGGCGCGACTCAATCACGACCGCGCGGGGGAGCGCTGCCTCGATCTCCGGCTCGCCGAGGTCAACAGCCTGCTCCGCACGCTCATCGATCGCCGCGAGCGAGTCGCGCGCGCGCCCGGGCCGGCCGAGGTGGAGCGCGAGTACCGCGTGATCCAGGCGCTCATCCGCCAGCTCCGCGCGGCGACCCGCGCGGGTCACGCATGCGTGTTCCCCGAGACGGCGGCGGAGACCGGCACGGTCGTCGAAGTGATCATCGAGCGCGACGTACCGGAAGAAGATCTCACGGTGCGCGACATGGCACGCCCGACGCGCTTCCCGTTCCGCTGATCGTCGCGTCGCAACTCGAATTTCAGTTCGAGTCCGTGGAGGACGCTCAGGCACGCGGTTGCCCCGGCGCGCTCGGGGTCTAGATGCTGTGCATGAGCGAACGACTCCTCCACGCGAGCGTGCTCCTCGCGCTGACGATCACCCCGAGCCTCGCGCTCGCGCAGGCCCCGCGATGGGCGCTCCGGCCCGAGGGCTCGGTCGTGCGCTTCGAGACGGAGGGCGACGAGGTCGTCGAGCAGGCATCGGCGCGCTTCTCCAGCGTCACGTCGCGGCTCGACCTCGACCCGGGCGACGTTCCCCACGCGACGGGCTCGCTCGAGGTGGTGATGGACTCGGTGACGACCGACGACTCCGCGTGGGACGCGATGTTCCGTCACGCACCGTTCCTCGCGCTCGACGAGTTCCCGCGGGCGAGCTTCACGCTCACGTCGATCGAGGGTCCCGCGGCGGTGGAGGATGGACACTGGACCCGCGTCACGTTGGTCGGCGACTTCACGGTCCACGGCGTCGCGCGCCCCCGCCGCATTCCGGCGCGTCTGCGCTGGCGAAGCGGCGATGGGCACCCGATCGTGGAGGTGCGCGCGGACTTCCACTTCCGGTGGGAGGAGCACCGCATCAACGTGCCCACCGGGCTCACGCGGAGCTTCGCAGGTGACGGAGCCGCGGTGCACGTCGAGCTCGTGTTTCAGCCGGCCGGGCGACGGCCTCCCGCGCGGCGCTGATCACGGGAGCGCTCCGCGGGGTGCGAGCGCGCTCGTTCGAGCGCACGTCGTGCTGCCACCGACCCTCGTCCGACCTGGCACGCCACTTGAGGTGTGGGCGTCTGAGGAGGGACGAGCATGCAGAGGACGGGTTGGGTTTTGGCCGTGATCGCGGCGTGGCTCTCGGGATGTGTCGCCGCCGGTGGTGCGCATGGGGAGCTGAGCGAGGACGAGCGCACGCGGCTCGAGGGGCTCGGCATCTACGACGTCGCGCAGGTCGACGGATCGGTGCTCCTCTACGACGAGGTCGGGGTCGAGCTCGGGCACTTGGAGATGCTGCCGAGCGGCGGGTTCGACGTCGTGCTCGACGGGTTCACCGCGTCGCTCGATTACGCGGGCGACGAGTTCACGTGGTCTTGTCAAGACGGCCACGCCGCGACCGGACCGGCGCGGGGACCCGGGCTGATGACCATGCTCGGATACGACGCGACGCTCGAGAGCGGACCGTGCGCCCGCGCGCTCGCGGCCGGGTGGGTTGCGAACGGCGTGTTCAAGGCACCGCCGGAGGGTTGCGCCCGCGTGCTTCATGACGGTGTCGCGAGGCTCGAGTGCGAGCTACCCGACATCGTCGGCGGGGAGTCTGCGTTGCTCGCCGCCTGCAGCGATCCCGGCGGCGGCGGCGGCGGCGGCGGCGGCTGGGGCGACGGATGCACGAACGATGGGAGCGGCTGCGCGCCCGAGTGCGCCTCGTGCTCGTATGCGTCGGGGGCCGCGCTCTGTAGTCCAGGTGGCGGCGGCGGCGGCGGTGGCGGCGCGGTGTGCAGCTTCTGGAACTGGACCCGCTGGTTCCAGGAGTGGAACGGGACGTCGGCCGCCGACGCGTGCGCCCGCGCGACCCAGGCCGGGACCCAAGCGTGCCACCAGTCGAGCGGCACCCTCTGCGTCGGCAACGTCGGCCGGGTCGTGGCCGTGACCTACAACGACAACCCCGACGGGCGGAACTCGAGCTGCCTGATGCAGGTCAGCTGCAACTTCTCCAGCCGGTACTGACCGGGCGTGGGACGGCGCCCTCGGGCTTGCACCCGAGGGCGCGGCGTGCCACTTTGCGCGCCCCATAAGGGATCGAAGGAGATTCGCGTCGATGAGCTCTGAGGAACAACGGAACCCCAACCCCACGAACGACCCCGAGAGCGTGCAGTGCAAGCCGGTCGAGGTGGTGGTCGGCGAGAAGGGTGTCGAGCGCGCGATCAAGCACCTCAAGCGCAAGATGGCGTCCGAGGGCATCCTCCGTGAGCTCAAGCGCCGCCGGCACTACATGAAGCCGTCGGTGCGCCGCCGTAAGAAGGAGTCCGAGGCGGCCCGGCGTCGTCGCAAGCGAGAGAAGCAGATCGGCGGCGGCGGAACCGGTGGTCCCGGCGGCACCGGCGGTGGAACCGGCGGTCCCGGCGGGGGCAACGGCGGCGGTCGCGATCGGGATCGCGATCGCGAGCCCTCGATGCGCTAGCGACCCGCGGCGATCGACACGATCGACAGGAGGCAGGAACGGAACTTCCGTTGCCTGCCTCTTTCGTTTCCGTCAGTTGCCCGGAGGGTTCGACGGCGGCGCGTTGGGCACGTTGTCGGCGGCGGGTCGCGGCGCGCCGGCGCCCCGGAGGTGCGCGCGGATCAGGATGAACTTGTTGCAGAGCCGCATGTCGGTGAGCTCTTCGACCGTGGCACCGCCGAGCAGCCCGCGGAGGCTATTCAGTCGGCCGTGCTCGAGCACGAAGTACACCGTCTGGTTCGGGTGCTGGTCTAGCCACTCGCGCAGCGCGCGGTTGTCGAGCTGGACGAACACCGCTACGTGATTTCCGGTGTAGAAGTTCTCGCCCTTCCAGTTCATCTGCCACGCGACGAGCGGTTCGTCGGCGGAGGCGCGCTCCTCGTAGTAGCGCGCGATCAGCTCGCGCTGACCCCAGTGCGGCGAGAGGTCGATCATGTAGACGTCGAGCGACCAGATCGCGAACGCGATCGCGACGCCGATCAGCGCGCGCGTCGCCACGTCGCGCAGCGGTCGCAGCGCGGCGAGCACCGCGACCGTCACCGCGACGATCGCGAAGCCGGTGAGGACCGGCCGGTAGTCGAGCTCCTCCGGCCACGGCCGGCCGTAGTTGTAGACGAAGAGCTGGATGAGTCGCTCGTAGCCCTGGGGGCGCGCGTCGGTGACCCACGAGAGATCGCGGCCGACCATCGCCAGCAGCGGGGGCCCGGTCAGCAGCCCGGTCGTGAACACCCCCGCCATGGCGGCGCGCGGCGCTTGTTCGCGAGGGACGCCCATCACGTACACGGCGGCCGCGAACACCACCACGCCGAGCAGGATGAGACCGACCGAAAGCGCGGGCGACCACGGGTGTCGCAGCACCCAGTCGGCCGCTCCGCCGTCGGGCTCGATCGGGATGACGCCGCGCACGTCACCCCAGAGGCCGGCCACCCCGAGCACCACCGGGATCGGCGCGAGCACCCCCAACGCGGTCGCGCCCACCCGCGCGAGCCACGCGTGATCGTTCTCGCGCGAGAGCAGCCGATCGAGGGCGACGCCGACGAGGATCGCGGCCGGCGGTACGGTCGGGAAGATGTAGTGGTGAAACTTCGTGGTCATCGCGTTGAACAGCGTGAACGTCGCGGTGAGCCACAGGATCACCATCGTTCCGGCCGACTCGCGCTTCTCGTCGCGCGGGGTCGTCCCGCGGCCGGGCGCGAACCACGCGGCGACCGCGATCGGCGCGATCGCGAGCCACGGGAACATCCCGTACCCCATCTGCTCGACGAAGTATTCGATCGACCCCGTGTCGCCGTGCACGCCGGCGGTCAGGCGGTTGATGTGATCGTGGATGAGGATCCGATCGGTGAACGGCGGCCCATGGCGGATGTACATCGCGACGTACCAGGGCATGCCGACGGTGATGACCGTCAAGATCCCTGACGCCACGCGGAGGTTTCCGCCGCCGAGGAGATCCCAGCGCCGGCTCGCGATCAGCCAGAAGAGCGCGACGAGCCCCGGCAGCGCGAAGCCCGGGATGCCCTTGGCCATGAACGCGAGCCCGCAGAACACGTAGAACGCGAACATCGCGAGGCTCTGGATCCGGCGCTCGCGATGCAGGATGAACAAGAGCCCGAGGTAGGCGAGCAGCCAGAGGAGCGCCTGCGTGATCGGCTGCGCTCCGGGACCGCTGACGAACGGCTCGACGTTGTGGACCGGCGAGTTGCCGGGCACGCCGTGGTTGCCCGCCGAGCCGCTCGTGAACACGTCGCCGTGCCAGCCGAACGGCGGGAACTCGGCCACGAACGTCACGTTGCGGGTCGCGAGGTAGAGGATCTGCGGGACCACGAGCATCGTGAGCGCGAACACGAGCCCCTGGCGCCAGCCGATCACGAAGCGGCCGAACCGATACGTCTTCGCTTCGTCGTCCGGGTCGGCGTGGAGCGCGATCCCGAGCATGCAGATCGCCATCGTCATGTTGGCGACGAAGGGCATGTCGGTGATCGCTTGGTGCGCGAGCAAGAAGAAGTGCGGCATCGTCGCGAGGACGACGCACGCGAGCAGCCCCGCGCGCCTGCTCCAGCGACGCGAGACGAACGCGTAGACGGCGCTCAGCGTCGCGAGCACGAGCAGGAAGTGCGGCAGGCGGATCGCCCACTCGGGATGCGCGGGGTTCGCGTCGGGCGTGCAGTCGACCCCCAGCGCACCCATCGAGAGCGCCTCCATCCAGAAGATCAGGATCGGCTTCGACCAGAACCAGTCTTCTTGCGCCCACCAGAGGCTGATCCAGTCGTCACGGGCGATGATCTCGCGAGCGACCTCGCCGTAGTGCGTCTCCCACGGATCCCAGAGCCCGAACACCCCGAGGAACGGCAGCAGGATCGCGCTCGCCACGACCATCGCGAGCAACCAGGGACGACGCAGCGCAGCGGGGACGAGGGCCACGGTCCCCGCCAAGAGGACCCACGGCAGACCGTCGTAGCCGGCGATCGCCGCGCCGATGCCGATGATCGCCGCCGAGGTGGGGACCCCGACGAGCGGGCTCATCCACACCGGCTCGCCCTCGAGCGGGGCGATGACGGTCGACCTCCAGTCGATCGGCTCGCCGTGCGCCATCCGCCGGCTCAGCAGCACGAGCACGCCGAGCGCGCCGACCGCGGTGGTGAGGATCCCGAGGAGCGGTCCCCTCGGGATCTGCTCGGCGTTGGCCATGAGGAGGAACGTCGCGCCGAAGCCGAGCACCGCGAGGGTCGCGCCCACGGCGATGTGCGCGCGGTCCGGCCGGCCGGAGGCGCGCGGCGGCTTCCCCCCGGACGTCGCTTCGGACTTCGCGGCCTTCGCCTGGCTGGACGTCTTGCGCGCCGGCTTCGCGCTCCCGTCCGTCGTGCTCCCGTCCGTCGTGCTCCGGTCCGTCGTGCTCCGGTCCGTCGTGCTCCGGTCCGTCGTGCTCCGGTCCGTCGTGCTCCGGTCCGTCGTGCTCCCGTCCGTCGTGCTCTCCGACCGCCGCTCCGACCCCGGCTCGTTCGCGGACGCCTCGTCGATGCCGGATTCGGGGGTCGTCGCCTCGGACGAGCGGGCACCGGGCTTCGAGCCGGCCGCGCCGGCCTCGTTGGCCGCGCCGGTCAGCGCCGGGGCGCCTCCCTCGGGGCCCGCCTTCCGCTTCGGCTCGGCCTCCGATGCGCGGTCGCTCCCGCGCTTCTTGCGCTTGGCCCCCTTGGGACGCTTCTTGCGCTTGTCCTCGGGCCTGCTCATCGCCGGGCCGGCACCATAGCAGAAGTCCCGCGGCCCGCCTGCGACGCCGGGAGGGCCGGGTCGCGCCGCGCCCCGCGCCGGTGCTCAGAAACCGAAGTTGACGCCGGTCTGGACCCCGATGCGGCTCCGCGAGTCGAGCACCACGCCGACCGTGATCCCGGCGCCGACGAGCACCACCGCGCCGACGATGATCCAGAAGAGCGGTTCCTCGAAGAACGTGACGCCCCCACCGCCCCCGTCCTCGCCTCCGCCCTGCGGGGCGCCGGTCCGACCGACCACGCGCGGCGAGAACGGCGAGCCCTGCCCGAGCAGCGTGTTGCCGTGCATGTCGAGGACCTCGACGTAGTACTCGATGCGATCGGCGTTCGCCGCGCCGGCGAGCGGTGCGTCGAGCGCGCTCGCCGCCGCATACTCCGCCGTCGTGTACTCGGTCGCGCCCTCGAGCCGCGCGGCGACGCGCACCCGGCGCGCGAGCGAGCTGGGATCGCGCAGCTCGACGTGGACCGTCCCCGCGCTCCGATCGATGCCCGCCTCGATCGACATCGAGCCGGGCCGCGCCGTGCGCACCCCTCGCGCCTCGAGGTACGGCTCGCGCATCCGCGGCGAGACCGAATCGTCGAGCTGGCGGTCCGGGTCGAGCCAGAGCATCCGGACGAAGAAGTCGCGCGCGGCCTCCGCGTCGCCGAGGGCCGAATTGGAGACGCCGAGGAGCTCGTAGGTGCGCACGAGCTGCTCCGGCCGCAGCGTTCCGGTTCGCAGCGCTTCGACCGCGAGCTCGCGCACGCGCTCGAAGTCGATCTCCTGATAGGCCTGCTCGGCCCGCTCGAGCGGACCTTCCTGCGCGCGCGCGTGGCTCGCCCAAACCGAGAGCGCCCACACGGCCAACCAGCCGAGGTGGCCGCGCGTCATTGGCAAGACCCGTTGCACTTACTCTCCAGCGTGCAGCCCGACATCATCCCGCCGACCGCGCCGTCGTACATGCGCGTGGGGAACAGCGTCACCGCGACGGAGGGCGCGTCGATGTAGGCCTCCGCGATGCGGCAGCCGACGAGCAACGTCGCTTGCGGCTCGTCCCGGAGCGCGACCACCACGTACGCGTGCGGACCGCCGGTCACGCTGTCGAATCCGACCCCGGGGTCGCGAAACCGGCAGATCGGAGTCTGCCCGGAGTCGAACTCGGGCTGCCCGTACTCACCGCTCGCCGCCGCCTCCACGAGCTCGGGACAGCGGCCCAGGCCCGTGTCCGGATCCACCGGGTAGACGAGCAGGCGCCCGCGATCGCTGAGCAAGAACGATTGCTCGCTCGGGAAGCGGACGTCGAGCTCCACCGGCGTCGGTGCGCATCCGACCACGCCGAGCGTGGCGACGACGAGCCCGAGGCGCGCGCGGCGAGCCCAGCGGGTCACTGCGGGATGTCCTCCGCGTTGATCACCCGGAAGCGGCAGAACGTGCCTCGATTGTTGCCGAGCTCCGTGCGGGCGGCGCACGCCATCGCGCCCGGCGGGTCGTATCGCCAGATCTCGTACGGCGTCACGGTGTTCCCGAGGTCGTCGATGTCGGCGTTGCCGCTCGCGCCCTGATAGTCGACGTCGTTGCCGGCGCGCACTTCCTCGAGCGCGTTGGAGAGCCGCGCCGCCATGACGGGCGCGCGGTCCGGCGGCGGGCGCGAGACCTCGCGCATCGCGTCGCGCACCGCCGGGCCGTCGGTGGTCCCCGCGCGTGCGATGCCGAGCGCGAGCAGCGCCGCCGCGTCGTAGTTGTTCGAGGCGAACGGGATCGGCTGGGTGCCGAACACCGTCGCGAACGCGTTCGCGAACGCGTTGTACTCGGGCGTCGGCGCGTCGGTGACCGGCGCCGTTCCGTAGAAGTTGCGGATGATGTTGGGATCGCCGGCCTCGTCGACGAGCCCCGGCACGCGCACGCCGTCGGTGCCGATCCAGTTGACCTCCGGCGCGCTCGACAGGCGATCCCAGTCGCGCAGGATGACGCCCGCCGACACTTCGAACGCGACGATCGCGATGCAATCGGGGTTCGCGTTCGAGACCATCGTCACCTCGGTCGAGTAGCTCGCCTGATCGCCGGTGAACGGGAGCCGGAGCACCACCGTCCCGCCGGTCGCCTCGAAGCTCGCCTCGATCGCTTCACCGAACGGTGTCCCGTAGTCGTCGTCGAGGTGGAGGATCGCAAGGCGCATGCACGCCAGATCGTTCGCTGCGATCGAGACGACGCGCGACTGCAGGACGTCGGGGGGCGCGGTGCGCATCACGTAGCGCTCGTCGAGCGCCAAGCCCTCGTTGAGCACGGTGATGTTGTCCGACGTCGAGCAGCACGAGATCTGCGGGACCTGCGCGGGGGTAGCGACGCCGGCGATGGCGAGCGTGATGCTGCTCGCCGCCGCGCCGACGATGCCGACGACGTGGTCCTGCTCGATCATCTGGCGCGCGATCGGGTCGCCGCGATCCGGGTTCGTCTCGTCGTCGACGACCACGAACTCGAGGAGCCGTCCGGGCAGCACGCCGCCCGCCGCGTTCACCTCGTAGACCGCGAGCTCCGCGGCCTTGAGCCACTCGGGCCCGGCCGATCGCAAGCCGCCCTCCGTCGACGTGACCAACCCGATCACGACCGGGTCGAGCGATCCGGGAGGCAGCGTACGCTCCGGCGCGCACCCACCGCACGCCGCGAGGCAGGTGGCCAGGACCATCGCCCGACGGGCGAGGTGTCGATCCCCCGACGCGGAGCCCACTCGGCAGGAGGGTAGCGCAGGCGCCGGGCCATGTCGTGGTCTTGCGATCGCTACCCTCGCGCGGAGGGGTCCTCTACGATCGCCCGATGTGGCGCCTCGGGCCGATCGTCCTCGCGTGCGTCGCGGTCGCGTGCGACGGAGCATCGTCCCCCGATGCGGGCACCGACTCGGGCGCACCCGACGCCGGGCCGCCGCTGGGGCCGTACCCGAGCGTCGAGACGCTCGTGCCGCATCCGGAGCTGCCGTCGCTGTTCACGAGCTTCGATGGAACGCGCGAGGCCACCACGGTCGCCGACTGGGAGGGCTGGCGGCGCGACGAGCTCCGCGATCTGTTCGCGTTCTACCTCTACGGCTACACGCCGGCCGACACGGTCGAGGTAGAGACGCGCACGCTCACCTCGATCCCCGACTTCGTCCCCGGTCAGGTCGACTATGACGAGCTCGAGCTCACCCTCCGCGACCTCGGCGTCACGCTCCACGTCTCGTTGTTCCGCCCCGCGGGGGTGACCGACGCGCCGGTGTTCGTCGCGCCGAACAAGTGCGGCGACCAAGAGCTCACGAGCGACCCACGCGTTCGTGCGACGACCGCGTGGATGGCCGACGACTGCGGTGCCGACGTCGAGGCGTCGCGCGGCGTGCGCAGCTCGCAGTGGCCGATCGAGCGGATCACGGCGAGTGGGTACGCGCTCGCCGCCTTCCACGAGAGCGAGCTCGATCCCGACGATGGAGACCGCAACTTCGCGAACGGCATCCATCCGCTGCTGATCGACGAGGCGCGCGATCCACGCATCCGATGGGGCCGTCTCGCCGCGTGGGCGTGGGGCGTATCGCGCGTCATCGATGGCCTCGAGGCGAGCGCGCGGATCGACCCGAGCCGCATCGCGGTGGTGGGGCACTCGCGGCGCGGGAAGACCGCGCTGATCGCGGGGGCGGCCGATCCGCGCATCTCGATCGTGATCGCGCACCAGTCGGGCACCGGGGGCGCGGCGCTGACGCGGAGCCTCGAGGGCGAGTCGGTCGACTCGATCAACGCCGTGTTCCCCGCATGGTTCGATGACGTGTTCCCGACGTTCGGCGGCTACGAGGATCGCATGCCGATCGACCAGCACATGCTCCTCGCGCTGATCGCGCCCCGCGCGTTGCTCGTGACCGACGGCGACGACGATGCGTGGGCGGATCCCGGCGGCGCGCGCATGGCCGTCTTCGCGGCCGCGCCGGCTTGGGACCTCTACGGGGTCCCGAGCCTCACGCTCGACGCCGAGGGCGCGCCGACCCTCGAGGGAAGCCTCTCGTGGCAGACGCGCCCCGGAGGGCACGAGCTCACGGAGGCCGATTGGGACCGCTTCCTCGCGTTCGCCGCGATCCACTTCTAGCGGCGGGCGAATCAGCGAAGGCCGATGCGCCGGCTGAGCGTCTCGCCCGGGCGGATCGTGACGCGGTACGGCTCGTCGATCCCCTGCTCGCGGTTCACGAGTCGGAGCCGGTGTTGGCCGGCCGGCAGCTCGACGCGGATGAGGGGGGTGGTGCCGAGCACGCGCCCGTTCTCGCTGACCTCCGTCCACGGCGTCGTGGCGAGCGTCAAGAAGCCGAGGCCGGTGGCCGGCGTCCCAGCCGCGGTGCTCTCCTCGACCGACGGAGGCGGCGGCGTGGGATCCGGGGGCCCGGTGGTGCTGGGCTGGCTGTGCCCGCTTCGGCCGGTGCGCCGTCCGCCGCGCCCGCTCCGACCTCCGCGATCGTCCACGTGCACGACCGCGATCGGGTCCGGCGTGGGCGCGATCGCTTCGCCGAGCGGCGTCTCTTCCTCTTCCTCACCGTTCGCGATCGGCTCGGGGTCCGTAGAAGGCAATGAAGGTTGCGGCTGCTCGGCCGGCCCGAGGCCATCCGCGCCGCGCGTGGGTGCGACCTCGTCGTCGGGTGGCGTCGCATGGTCCCCGCGCACGCCGTCGTCCCCGCGCTCGTGGGAACGCCGGTCGCCGTTCAGAGCGACGACCACCGAGGCGCCCGAGCCCGAGCTCGACGGGTCCTCGCCCCCGAAGCTCAGGGGCAGGAGGACCGCTACGGTGGCGGAGAGCAAGAGGACGAGCACGAGCAGGATCACGGTCGCGACCAGGCCACCGCGTCGTCGCGGCTCGGCCGGCTCTTGGGCGCTCAGAACGGGCGGCGGGGTGACGCTCAGTGGCGCGGGCGTCGGCGTGAACGGCGGCGGTGACAGCCCCGAGTCCGCAGGCGAGAGCCCGGCCGGACGCGGCGTGTTGTGGGAGGGATCGACGAGCCGCTCGATGGTGCTCTCGCTGATCGCGGCGCCGCTCCCCTGGAGGCACTCCGAGAGCGTGCGCTTGTGCACCACGATCGCTTCCGCGAAGCGATCGCGCATCGCTCGCGAGACGTCCTTGCGCGTCGGGCTGTTGGTGACGCCGACGAGGTAGCGCTCGAGCTCCTCGCGCATCTCCTGCGCCGTCTGGTAGCGCTGATCCGGCGCCCGCTGGAGCGCGCGCATGCAGATCGTATCGAGCTCGGTCGAGAGCTCGGGTCGGAACGCGGAAGGGAGCTTGATCTCCCCCTGCAACGTCTCGTGCAGCGTCGCGAGCTCGTTGATGCTCTTGAAGAGGCGCCGCCCGGTGAGGCACTCCCAGAGCACCACGCCCATGCTCCAGAGATCGGAGCGCTGATCGACGTCCTGCCCGAGCGCTTGCTCGGGAGCGATGTACGCGTACTTGCCCTTGATGACCCCGGTGCGCGTCTCGACGACGTGGGTCGCCGCCTTGGCGATCCCGAAGTCGAGGAGCTTCACCATCCCGTTGTAGGTGACGAAGATGTTCTGCGGGCTGACGTCGCGATGCACGACGGTGAGCGGGCTTCCGTCGTAATCGGTGAGCTCGTGCGCGTACGCGAGACCGTCGAGCGCGTCGCTCACGATGCGCGCGGCCAGCGCGGGCTCGAGGGGGATCTCCTGCTGACCGCACACCCGCAGCAGTCGCTCGAGCCCTTGCCCGTCGAGGTACTCCATCGCGAGGTAGTGCGAGCCCTGGTACTCGTCGACCTCGTAGGTCTGCACGCAATGCGGGTGGTTGAGCCGCGCCGCGAGCCGCGCCTCGTCGAGGAACATCTCGATGAAGCCGGGCTCGACCGCGAGGTGCGGGTGCAGGCGCTTGATCACGGTGAGCTTGCGGAAGCCCGCCTTGCCGTCGGCCACCGCGAGGTTGACCTCGGCCATCCCGCCGTGGCCGAGCTTGCCGATCAGGGTGTACTTCCCGTAGGACTGCGGAGGGATCGCGACCAACGAGTACGCGCGCTGCGACTCAACGGGCTCCTCTGATTGTGGAGCGCTCGACACCGGCAACCGTTCTCCGAAGCTTCCCCGACCTCGAAAGGTGCGGACGGAGTGTCGTTGGTCGCCCGCCCACCGTCAAGCGAGCCGGGGTCGCATCCCGCCGAAATGGCTGGGAATCTCCGTGATCGCCGTGAGGAGCACGATCGGCTCGAGCCGCTCCCTCGCGGGTCTCGGGCGCTTCGGAAGATCGCGCTACGTGACGGCGCCGCTGGCGGCCGTCAATCTTCTTTGCCGGGCGAGAGCCCGTGCTTGCGGACCAGCTTGTGGAGGTACTTGCGGTCCATGTCGGCGGCGCGCGCGGCGGCGCTGATGTTGCCCTCCGCCTGCTCGAGCAGCCACGTCACGTAGCGACGCTCGAACTCCGACTCGAACTCCGACTTCGTGTCGCGGTAGCTCTTCTCGCGGTCGAACGCGGGCCAGCCGTCCTGGGACCCCGCGTCGGGCGCCGAGCCGGCGAACGGCACGAACCCTTGCGTGATCTGCTGGGCGCCCGAGGCGCGCGCGAGGTAGGCGGCGCGCTCCAGCACGTTGCGGAGCTCGCGCACGTTGCCGGGCCAGTCGTGGCTCGCGAGCGTGTCGAGGGTGGCCTCGCTCATGGTGAGCGGCGG
Organism: Sandaracinaceae bacterium; assembly: GCA_050186575.1. GTDB lineage: Bacteria > Myxococcota_A > Polyangia > Polyangiales > Sandaracinaceae > JAUHXR01. The sequence goes on from JBFWYI010000052.1 coordinate 55,285, forward strand.
TGCGCCGGACGTGTCGCTCGACGCGATGTGCTTGAGCAGCTGCTCGACCAGCGCAGGGAGATCGTCGCGTCGCTCGCGCAGCGGCGGGAGCTCGATCGGCACCACCGCGAGGCGGAAGTACAGGTCCTCGCGGAACTTGCCGCGCTCGACCTCCATCTTGAGGTTGCGCTTCGACGCCGCGATCACCCGGATGTCCACCGCGTGCTCGCGGTTGCCGCCCACCCGCTTGAACGAGCGCGTCTCGAGCGCACGAAGCAACTTCGGTTGCAGATCGAGGGGGAGCTCGCCGATCTCGTCGAGGAACAGCGTCCCGCCGTGCGCCAGCTCGAACGCGCCCTGCCGCGCGCTCTGCGCTCCGGTGAACGCCCCTTTCTCGTGGCCGAACAGCTCGCTCTCGATCAGCGAGCCGACCACCGCGCCGCAGTCGACCACCATGAACGGCCGGTCCTTGCGCGGGCTCATCGCGTGGATCGATCGCGCGAGCACGTCCTTGCCGGTCCCCGTCTCGCCTCCGATCAGCACCGTCGCGTCGGTCGGGCCGAGCCGCTCGAGCAGACCGAACACCGATCGCATCCCCACCGAGCGCCCCACTACCTCGCCGAACTGCGTGGCCTTGCTCGGGAGGATCTCGATGCGCTCGCTGAACGGGCGGACCTTGAGCTCGACCTTGCCGACCGTGATCACCGCGCCCGGCTTCAGCCAGGCCTCCTTGATCTCGGCGCCATCGAGCAGCGTGCCGTTGGTCGAGCCCAGATCGCGGAGCAGGTAACCCTTCTGCTCGCGGACGATCTCGCAGTGCGTGCGCGACACCGTCTCGTCGGCGAGCACGAGCTGGTTCTCGCGCGCCTTGCCGATGCGGAAGATGTCCCCCTGGATGATCTGCTCGCGCCCGCGGTCGTCGCCCGACAGCACCACGAGCGCACACCGCGACAGCTCGAGGATCCGTGGGTCGCCGACGTGTGCCGTGCGCGCCTGGGGATGCGTCACGCCGGCAGCATATCAAGGTGGGACGCGCGCGGGTCAGCGCAGTCCGACCCGCACGACGCCGTCGGCGGGGGCGGTGAGCTCGCCGCGAAGGACCCGGCTCTCGCCGCTTCGGAACGTGAGGTCCACCTCGAGCGCGTACTCGCCCGGGCTCAGCTCGAACGCGTCGCGCACCTCGCGCGGGGCGCCGTTCGCGAACGAGAGCGTGACCTCTTGGACGAGGTCCTCACCGTCGCGGACCTCGACCTCGGCGCGTCGGACCTCCGCCGCGTCCGGGAACCGCATCGCGACCGCGACCTCGCGCGGGTACGCGGCGTTGAGCTCGAGCGACACCGCGACGACGAACACCGCGATCGCGGCGAGCTGAAACCGCCGCCGATGGGCGCGCAGGAACGAGAGCGCGCGCGCGAGCCGTCCCGGGCGTGGCTCGTCGTCGATCGAAGGTTCGTCCGGAGGCTCCACGAAGCGTGGCAGGATAGCGCCTCGACTCCCCGAACGCCGCGCGCGGAATCGCGCGTCGCCGACGCGAAGCGAGACCGTTCGTTCGCGGCGCACGTCCGAGGCCCCCATGCGACGACTCCAACCATGCACGTCCTGCGACCGTCATCTCCGAGGCACCGAGAGCCACTGCCCGTTCTGCGGTGAGGAGGTACGCGTCGTCTCGATCGTCCCTCCGCGCGCGTGGAGGAACCTCGGGCGCGCCGCGATCCTCGGGCTCGCGGGCGTGACGACGGTGGCCTGCCACGACGCTGGCGCCGACACGACGGATCCCGGCGACACGAGCGGCGGCGAGGACGGCGACGGCTCGGACCCGTCTTCCCCCGGCGACGCGGGCTCGGACTCGGGGGACGAGGACGATCCGGGGAGCACCGTGTCGCTCTACGGGACGGCCTACGTGGAATGAACGCGGTCGCGAAGGCGGCGCGCGTGATGCGGCACGACGTGTGGCAGCATCCCGGCCGCGCGCGATCGGTCGGCTCGAGAATGTTCTCTCTTGCCAACCGTCGGAGGAGCCCATGAATCGACTTCAGCCCTGCACATCCTGCGACCGCCACCTTCGCGGGAGCGAAACCCACTGCCCGTTCTGCGGCGAGGAGGTCTCGGTGGTCTCGATCGCCCGCCCACGCCGTTGGAAGAACCTCGGCCGCGCCGCGATCCTCGGGCTCGCGAGCGTGACCGTCGCCGCGTGCAACAACGGCGGCTCGGACGAGCCCGACCCCGGCGACACCGGCGGGGGCGAGGACGACGGCCAGGGCGGTGACGACATGAACGGCGACGACGACGACGACATGAGCGGCGACGACGACATGGGCAGCGACAACGGGGGTTCCGGTGAAGAGGACGATCCGGGCCAGCCGGTCGCCCTCTACGGCGTCCCCGCGCCGTACTGATCGCCCGTCGCGCGAGTCGGGCTCGCCGTTCCTTTCTCGGTAGGCGGGGTTGAGGGCTATCCTGGGCGCGTCGGATGGGGGTGGATCGCAAGACCCTGCGCGAGCTTCGGGACGGTACGTGGCCTTCCGTCGACGATCTCCGCGAGTACGTCGAGCGCGTGGTGCCGCTCGGACGCCGCGACGTCGAGAAGATGCTCGAGGTCCTCCTCGACCCGAAGATCGAGCGCTACGGTGCGCTCCACAAGAATCGTTGCACCATCTTCCGCGCTGCCGTCCTCCGGTCGGCGGATCCGTCGCTGTTCGCCCCGCTCGCGAAGTCGATCGCGCCCGGCGATCCGCTCCTGCGCGCGGTGATCCAGGAGCTGCTCCCCAAGGTCAACGACGTCGATGGCCACGGCGCGCTCTCGGAGGCGCTCGGCGACAACGACCCGCGGGTGCGCGCGATCGCCTCCGCCGTGCTCGTCGAGATCGGCGGCCCTTCGTCCCTCAAGGATCTCGCCCGACGCGTCCGCGCGGCCGGGTTCGCGGGGCGTAAAGAGGCGCTCGAGATCTTCGTGCCCAAGGCGCGCCACCGCGCGATGGACCTCATCCGCGGTGTCGTACGGGCCGGCACCACCCCCGAGCGGATCCTCGCCCTCAAGTACCTCGGCGATCCGGAGCTGATGGGCGCCGCGGTCGACCAAGCGATCGCGGCGATCATCGAGGCGCTCGACGACAAAGACAGTCGCGTTGCGGCCGCCGCGTTCGAGTCGTTCGCCGCCCTGGCGGACGAGGAGCGCTTCCTCGACGCCCTCGCGCCGAAGATCCATACGAGCGACGTCTCCCCGGTGCTCGTCGAGGCGCTCGGCAACGTGGCGAGCCGGCGTTCCGTCGAGCTCCTGCGCGCCCGCCTCCGCTATGGGCCGTCCGCGGTCCAGCTCGCGATCGTGCGCGCGCTCGACAAGATCTCGAACGACGACGTGGTCGAGCCGCTCGTCGACGCGCTCCACCTCCCCGACGGACCGGTCCATCGCGCGGCGTCGGAGGCGCTCCACCGCCTCGGCGACAAAGACGGCATCGACCTCGCTCGGCTGCTCGTACAGCTGCTCAAGAGCCCGCGGAGCGAGGTGCGCCGCGCGGCGACGCAGATCGCGAGCACCGTCAAGACGCCGAGCGAGGAGCTCACCGCGCAGCTCCTCAAGGCGCTGCGCGAGGAGAGCTGGTGGGTCCGTGAGCGCGTGCTCGACGCGCTGGTCGAGATGGACGTCGGCGGGCTCGCCCTCGAGCTCATCGCGTACCTCGACGATCCGAACCCCGTGATCCGCCGCTACGCGCTCTACGGCCTCCTTCGACTCCGCGATCCCGCGACGCTGGGCACGCTCCTCAAGTGCGCGGTGACCGACGACGACTGGTGGGTGCGCGAGCAGGCGCTCCAGGCCGTCGCCGAGCTCCGCGATCCGCGGGCGATCGCGTACATCGAGGCGACCATCGAGCACCGCCCGGATCTGCGGGTGGCCGGGCTCGAGGCGCTGATGACGATCGGCGCAGAGGACAGCTTGCTCGCGCGCGCCGACCTCACCTCGGACGACGACCCGAGCGTGCGCTACACGATCCTGAGCTGCCTCGGAACGCTCGAGCGCGGCCGCGAAGCCAGCTTCTACGTCCAAGCCTGCCGCGAGGACAAGGATGCTTCCGTAGCCAAGCTCGCGCGCGAGCTGCTCGAGCGCTGGAAGATCTCCGAGTCCGACCACGACAGCGCGTCGGTCGGTCTGCTCGGTCGCCTCCTCGTCGCGGCAGCGCGCCGCAACGCGGACGACGTGTTGCTCGCGCCCGGTCGCTCTCCGTACGTGAAGCACCACGGCCACGTCGAACCGATCAGCAAGGGCGTCCTGAACGCGGACGAGATGGAGCGGATGCTGTTGCCCATCCTCTCGGTCGCGCAGCGCAAGGCGCTCGCCGATGGCGAGGACGTCGACCTGTCCTACGAGGTGCCCGGCTTCGGCCTGCGGTTCCGGATCAACGTGTTCCGCGAGCGCCACGGCCTCGCCGCGGTGTTTCGGCGCATCAGCGGCAACGTCCCCCACCTCGACGCGCTCGGTCTGCCCGACATCATCAAGGGCTTCGCCGACTACCCGAACGGCCTCGTGCTCGTCGGCGGCCCCACCGGCTCGGGCAAGTCGACCACCCTCGCCGCGCTGATCGGCTACATCAACCAGCACCACGGCGAGCACATCGTCACCATCGAGGATCCGATCGAGGTCCTGCACCCGAAGCTCGAGAGCCTCATCAACCAGCGCGAGGTCGGGACCCACGCCACCTCGTTCGCCCAGGCGCTCCGCGCGGTGCTCCGTCAGGATCCGGACGTGCTGCTGGTCGGCGAGCTCCGCGATCGCGAGACGATCGAGTTCGCGGTCAACGCAGCGGAGACGGGGCACCTCGTGTTCGCCACCGTGCACACGACGAGCGCGGCGACGAGCATCGACCGCATGATCCACGCGCTCCCCGCGGCGCGCCAGCCGCTCATCCGCTCGATGCTCGCGGAGTCGCTGCGCGCGGTGGTGTGTCAGCAACTCTTGCGACGTATCGATGAGCCCGACAAGCGCGTGCTCGCGTGCGAGATCATGATCAACAACGCGGCCGTCTCGAACCTCATCCGCAAGGACAAGAGCTTCCAGCTCCCGAGCGTGATCCGCACCCACAGCGACATCGGCATGCAGCTGATGGACGACCACCTCATGAGCCTGGTGACGGGCGGGATCGTCGGGCCGGACGCTGCGCTCCTGAAGGCGCTCGACAAGAACGCGTTCCGCGAGTTCCTCGACGCGCACGAGGCCACCGCGGAGGCGCGCGGGATCCGTCGCGCCGACGAGGAGACGACCTCCGCGGTCGCGGCGCCGAGCCCGATGGCGAGCGGTAGCCAACCGCGACCGAGCGTGACGTCGGAGACCGGCGGTTGAGCACGCCGCGCCTCGAGACGTTCCTTCGCATCGCCGCCGACCAGAAGGCGAGCGACCTCCACTTCCACGCCGGCAAGGTGCCGATGGTGCGGCACGACGGCGAGCTCCTCGCGCTGCCGTATCGCGTGCTCAGCGAGCTCCAGGTGCGCGCGCTCCTCGACGAGATCCTGAGCGAGGATCAGCGCGCGGAGCTCGGCGACGCGCAGCAGCTCGACCTCGGCTACGAGATCCCGGAGGTCGGCCGCTTCCGGATCAGCGTGTGCCGCCAGTACGAAGGCCTCAGCGCGGTGTTCCGCTACATCCCGCACGCGATCCCGGAGCTGAGCACGCTCAACCTGCCGTCCGCCGTCTCGAACCTCACCGAGCACGCGAACGGCCTCGTCCTCGTGACGGGGCCGACCGGCTCGGGCAAGTCCACCACCCTCGCGTCGCTGATCGACAAGATCAATTCCACGAGCGAACGGCACATCATCACGATCGAGGATCCGATCGAGTTCGTGCACGTGCCCAAGAAGGGCCTCGTGACGCAGCGCGAGGTCGGCAGTCACGTCAGCTCGTTCGCGGCCGGTCTGCGCTCGGCGCTCCGCGAGGCGCCCGACGTGCTGGTGGTCGGCGAGATGCGCGACTTCGACACCGTGCACCTCGCGCTCGCCGCGGCGGAGGCGGGCGTGCTCGTGTTCGGCACGCTCCACACGGGCTCCGCCGCGAAGGCGATCGACCGCATCCTCGGCACGTGTCCGGCGGATCTCCAAGAGCAGGTCCGCGAGGTGCTCGCGATGCTCCTGCGCGGCGCGGTGAGCCAGCGGCTGTGTCGGCTCGCCGGCGGGCAGGGCCGCGTGATCGCGATCGAGGTGCTGCTCCAGTCGATCTCGATCTCGCATCTCATCCGCGAGGACAAGATCCACCAGATCGAGTCGTATCTCTCCGGCGGAGGCGAGGGCGGCTCCGGCATGACGAGCCTCGAGCGTTCGCTGTCGCGCCTCGTCGCCGAGTCGCGTGTCGAGGAGGAAGAAGCATTGCGTCACGCGAACGACCCCGACGCTCTCCGCGCGATGTTCGAGAAGGCGAGGGCGGCCGCGCTATGAGCGATCCGTTGGAGAGGGGCCGCGCCCTCGAGGCGCAGGGTGACGTCGACGGCGCAGCGAAGGCGTACATCGCGGCGCGCGCGGCCAGCGACGCGGCGCGGGTGCTCGCGATGCGAGGGCGGCTCGAGGACGCGGCGCACGCGATCCTCGAGGCGCTCGGCGTCGAGGCGTCGGGGGTGGGCGCGTTGCCCGCGAAGGAGCGCGAGCTGGCCAAACAAGCGGCCGCGTTCTTCAAGAGCTTCCGGCCGGAGCTCGCGCAGCAGATCCACGACGCGCTCGCGGCGGCCGGTCCTCCGCCGGCGGCGCCGGACCGGCCGACCGACCAGTCGGCCACGGCCTCGAGCGTCGCAAAGGAAGCTGCACCCTCCCGCTCGGCCCCCTCGTCGTCGCTTCGCGCGCCGTCTTCGGGGTTGCGACCGCCGACCGCGAGCGGCTCGTTCCGCGCTCCGCAGCGCCCGCCGGGCGGCCCACCGGAGGAGCGAGCCGGTGCTCCTTCGGCCACGAGCACGCAAGGTGGGTTGCGAAGGCCGATCGTGGGGAGCGCCGAGCTCATCGAGTCCCTGCGCACGCCGAGCGCCGACTCCGCCGCGCGGTCGGGGTCCCTGCGAAGCCCGATGCGGATGGATGGTGGATCCGTCCGCGTGCCGAGCGGGATGCGCGCGCCCGGCCCACCGCCGAGCATCGAGGACGTCCCGCGCGAGCCGACCGCCCCCCGCGCCCCGACCGGCGATGCGCCGCAACGCCCGGTCATCACGAGCGACCCGACCCCGGAGCGAGCGGCGCGCCCGGTGATCACGAGCGACCCGATCGGGGAGCGAGCGGCGCGCCCGGTGATCACGAGCGACCCGATCGGGGAGCGACCGGCTCGCCCGGTGATCACGAGCGACCCGGTCGGGGAGCGAGCGGCGCGCCCGGTGATCACGAGCGACCCGATCCATCCGCAACGTACCGTGCCGGCTGCACGATCCGTCACCCCGACGAGCGAGGTGGCCAAGGCCGCGCGCGCGACGCCGACTCCGCGGGACGACGCGCGCCTGTCCGCGTCCGGCGAGAAGGTGACCGAGTATGCGGGCAGCCGCGCCGACGGCTGGCGTGACGCCGACGCCGCCGCGATCGAGCGATCGATCCAGGAGCACGTGCAGGCGGGTCGCAAGGGCGCGGCGGCGCGCATCGCCCGCGACGCGGGTCAGCTCGAGCGCGCGCTCGCGTGGTTCATGGAGCTGGGCATCCACTACCAGGCCGGCGGTTGTCTGCGCGAGCTCGGCCGCTTCGAGGAGGCGCGCGTCGAGCTCCTCCTCGTCGAGACGGACTCCCCGAGCTACCGCAAGGCGTGTTTCGAGCTCGTGGAGGTCAGCCGCGAGCTCGAGCGCCTCGACTTCGACGCGGATCGCTTCCTCACCGCGTTCGTCGACGAGGGCCCGGCCGACGCCTCCGAGATCGACGCGTACATCGACCTCGGCAATCTCTACGCGAAGGCCGGCTTCGCGAGTGGAGCGCGACGATGCGCGCAGAAGGTCCTCGCGCTCGATCCGAGCCACGCCGAAGCGAAGCAGCTCGCCCCCGACACGACGGTGGTCGCGTCCGCCCGGGTCGAGCGACGGCGTCGCCAGTTCACGTTCGCGGGGGCGGAGCTCCCCGCGCTCCCGAGCCTCGAGGAGTTCATCGCCCTCGCCAAAGAGCACGCGCCATGAGCGACGCCCACGCCCAGACCCTCGCGACGGAGATCGCGATGGGTTCAGCGTCGATGATCGGGCGCGAGATGGCCCTCGGCGGGACGAGGCGATGCCGGAGTATCGTCGAGGAGCGCCGAGGGTCGAGATCGGGTTCGAGGGCGTCGATCTGAACCTGTCGCGATCTCCGTCGCGAGGGTCTAGTTCGTCCGAATACGGGCCTGGGGGCGGACGTTCGGCTAGCCTCCGGGCGCCCATGGATATCACCGACGCCTCTCTCCGATCCCTGCCCCCGATCCCGGTGCGCGTTCCCGCGCTCGGCGTGGGTCTGATCCTCGCGCTCGCCGGGTGTGGCGGCGGCACCACCGCGTCGCGCCCGACCGCCGCGCAGCTCGCGGCGGAGGACGAGGAGGATCGGATCACCGACGAGGAGGACGACGCGGACGGCGACGACGACGACGGGTTCGTCGACACCGCGATGCTCCGCGAGCAGGAGACCGAGCCGCTCACCCTCGGCGAGCCCACCGTGCTCCCGGGCACGGGAGTCACGCTGCGCCCTCCGGATGGCGCGGACCGCATCCCGTTCGGCAGCGGCTTCGTCGCGATGCGACAGCGCATCCAGGTCTCCGTCGCGGTCGCCGTCGGCGCCCCGAGCCTCATCGAGGCGGTGCGCTACGCCGGCGGGCAGAGCGCGCCCGAGCCCGAGGAGGTCGAGGAGATCCGCATCGGCGGCGTCGAGGCGCGGCTCGGGCGTGACGTCGTGCGGGCAGAGAGCGCGCGGCTCGAGCGCGTGTGGCTCCTCGCGCACGATGGGCACCGCGGGCTCGGGATCGTCGCGACCTACGAGGCGAGCCGCGGTCGCGGCTATCGCGACGTGTTGCGCGAGGCGCTGCGCACCGTGCAGTGGGATCGCGAGGCGGAGCTCGACGCGTCGGCCGCGCTCGGGATCACGCTCGACCCGGTCCCCGGCCTCGCGCTGAGCCGCCGTACCAACGCAAATCTCGTGATGGTGCAGCCGAACGGCGAGTTCCCGCCCCAAGCCGGCGAGCCCGTGATCACGGTGTCGCCGCTCCCCCTGCAAGTCCCGCCCGATCAGGCGGACGCCGCGTGTCCGCGCATCGTCGCGCAGCTCGTCCCGGTCCCGTCGAGCGACATCGAGCTCGAGGGCGAGATCGACGACGGTCAGATGAGCGGCTGCGAGCGCCTCGCGACCGCGCCGACGAGCGAAGGCCCGCGCGTGGTCACCTACGTGGCGGTGCTCTTCCACCAGGGCGTGCCGTTCCTCCTGAGCGGGAGCGCCGACGCGTCGCAGCTCACCACGTGGCGTCCGCGCTTCGTGGCGGCCGCCCGCTCGCTCCACCCGCGCGCGACCAACTGACGCGCGCTCGACCGCGCGCTACTTCATCGCCGCGCGCACCGGCTCGTAGTGCGCGGGATCGCCGCCCTTGAGCTTCGTGGCTCCGAACAGCTCATCGAGCAGATCCGGGTCCGTCTCGTGGAGGGCGAGCAACACGCGTTGCACACGCGCGGCGATGCCCTTGTCGAGCGTTCGCGGCGCCGCGATCGCGTCGGCCGGGATCGCGCGCGTGACGAGCACCGGCCGCATCGCGTCGAGCCCCACGTAGGGCGCCCACCCCGCGAGCATCACGCTGTCCTTGCCGACGTTCGTCTGCGCGTGGGTCGCACCGACATCGACCCTTCCCTCCTGCACAGCGCGCACCACCGCGAGGTGGCTCCCTTCGAAGCGCTCCGCGCTGAACAGCGACTTCGGCTCGAGCCGCCGCTCGCGCAGCTCGAGCTTCGGGTAGAGGTGGCCCGCGCAGGAATCGCGATCGACCCACGCGACGCGCGTGTCCTCGAGGTCCTCGATGCGGTTGATCGTCGAGTCGGCGGGCACGAAGAGCACGCCGCGGTAGCCGGAGCCGTTCAGACGCTCGACCTCGGCGAGCAGCCGCAGGCCGACGCGCTCGTCGGCGCGGACGAAGATGGCGGGCGGCAGCCACGCGACGAAGCTCGCCTCGTTCGCGCACAGCTCGGCGAGCTCCGCGTAGCTCGTGCAGGCCTTCGCGCTCACCGGCTCGCCCAGCTCGGTGGCGAGCCGATCGGCGACCTTGAGGCGGAGCTCCTCGCCGTCGTCGTCGAGCATCACCGGACCCGTCGCGAACGTCAGCGTTTCGGTCATCGCGCCGCATCCTAACTCGACGCTCGCGGGGCCGGATCGAATCTGAGCGAGGCGGGACCCGACCGTCGCCGCGTGCGATGGTGCGCGCGATGGACGACGCGATCCTCGACGGCTCGATCTTCGGACCCGGTCAACCGTGCTTCGGCTGCGCGCCCGACCATCCGGCCGGCCTCCGCCTCACGTTCCGCCGCGACGGCGACGTGATCGAGACGCGGTTCGTGCCGCCCGATCGCATGCAGGGCCCGCCGGGGATCATGCACGGCGGTCTCGTCGCGACGCTCGGCGACGAGCTCGGCGCGTGGACGGTGATCGGCCTCCTCGACAAGTTCGCGTTCACGGCCGAGATGAGCTGTCGCTTCAAGGGCCCGGTCCGGATCGGTCGCGAGGTGATCGGTCGCGGTCGCATCGTGAAGCCCGGCTCGCGCGTCGTCGGGATCGAGGTGCGGCTCGAGCAGGAGGGCGCCGAGGTCTACACGAGCGAGCTGAAGTTCGTCGTCCTCGACCGCGCCGGCGCGGAGCGGCTGCTCGGCGGTCCGTTGCCCAGCGCCTGGGAACGCTTCGCCCGCTGAGCAGGCTTCGTCGGCGCGGATGGCGCCGGGACGTGCTCGTCCACGTGCGCGCGCACGTCCATGTGCACGTCCATGTGCACGTCGACGTACGCGCTTCCCGCTCCGGCTCCCGGCTCCTGCCCCCGTTCCCCGCCGGCTCGACCCCCCGCCGCGATCGTGGCAATGGATCGCGATCGGCCGGGCGTTCCCGCGCGCGATCTCGGACCCTCGAACCGACACAGGTGTTGACGTGACCCAGCTCGTGAACCTCCCGCAGAAGCCCATCCACTGCAACAACCTCATCGGCAACGAGCCGTCCGATCCCGTGGGCGCGAAGCGCGTCGACGTGGTGAGCCCGTACACCGGCAAGGCGATCGGCACCGTCCCGATGTCGGGCCCCGACGAGCTGAACCGCGCCGTCGAGGTCGCCAAGCGCGCGTTCGAGTCGTGGAAGACCACGCCGATCCGCGAGCGCACCGAGCTGCTCTTCCGGTTCCGTCAGATCGTGCTCGAGCGCATCGACGACCTCAGCCACCTCGCGGCGGCGGAGTGCGGCAAGACGGTGGCCGAGGCGAGGGCCGGCGTGCTCAAGGGTGTCGAGATCATCGAGTTCGCGACGAGCCTCCAGAACATGGACGACGGCGCGGGCCTCGAGGTCTCGCGCGGCGTGAGCTGCGAGCTTCGGCGCGAGCCGCTCGGCGTGGTGGCGGGCATCACGCCGTTCAACTTCCCCGCGATGGTCCCGATGTGGATGTATCCGACGGCGATCACGCTCGGGAACTGCTTCATCCTCTAGCCGTCGGAGAAGGTGCCGCTCACCGCGGAGCTCTCGGGTCAGCTCCTGCGCGAGGCGGGTTATCCGCCGGGCGTGTTCCAGGTCGTCAACGGCGGCCGCGAGATCGTCGAGGC
>JBFWYI010000053.1:0-66938 GCA_050186575.1 Sandaracinaceae bacterium
GGCGCCTACCCAGGCCCTCTTCCTATTCCGTCTCGAGCCGTCGCTACGCTACGCACTCACCCGGTGCGGACAGGACTTCCCGACTCCCTTCGCGTCCGATTCCTGCGGATCTCGGTGGCCGTCGACAGTCGGTGGCGGCGAACATCGCCGAGGGGTTGCATCGTCGTGGCGGTCATCAGCGCGAGCGGTTTGAGACCGCGTACGGCTCCGCGCAGGAGGTGAAGGCGCATCTCCAGGTCGCGTGGGCGTTCCGCGTGTTGGACGGCGGCGAGCGCGCGCATCGGCTCGCCGATGGGATCGCGGCGCAGCTCTGGCGCTGTCAGCATCCGCGGCACTGAGCGCGGCGCGACTCCGGAGCGGCCGCGACGCCGCTCCGGAGTTGCTCGTGCGGCTAGCGCCGGCTGCGCTTCAGCTTGATGAGCGACGCGCGCACGTGATGGACGCGATCCCTGCGGGGATAGGAAGGGAGGTTGCAGTCTCCGGAGTGAGGTCGGTTCGTCACTGCCGCTGGCGGTCTCAACCCCCGTCGCCGTCCCCCGTCGACCGTCCCCCGTCGCCGTCCCCCGTCGACCGTCCCCCGTCGACCGTCCCCCGTCGACCGTCCCCCGTCGACCGTCCCCCGTCGACCGTCCCCGTCGACCGTTCCCGTCCTCCGTCCCCCGTCGACCGTCCCCCGTCGACCATCCCCCCGTCGACCGTCCCTAGTCGACGGCTAAGCCGACGTATCGAAGTACACCGCGTCGACATCGAGCCGCACCTCGATCGACTCGAGAACGGCGGTCTCCCCGCGCCGGAACTCGCTGAGCACCCACCGGTCCTCGGCGTCGCGTCGATAGACTTCGATGCGGGGCGCATCATCGGCGACCATCACGTACTCGCGCAGCGACGGGAGCCGGACGTGAGCGAACTTCTCGCCGCGGTCGATCGCCTCCGTCGACTCCGAGGGGACCTCGACGAGCACGATCGGGTTGGTGATCGCGTCCGTGTCCGTAGGAGGCACGGATCGTTGTCCGCAGACGACGGTCACGTCCGGATAGGTCGTCCGGTCGGTCTCCTCGATCCGGACCCTCGTGTCCGAGGTGTAGACCGAGCATCGTCCACCGAGCTGGTTCCGGAGCTCACCGATCACGTTGGCCGCGCGCAGCGAATGCTGAGGCGTGCCATCGCCCACACCTCCCCGCGGAGGTACTCGTGGCGCTCGATGCTGGTGCGCTCGAGCTCGAGATACTCGGCATGGGTCAGACGTAGCCTGGGCGCGGACGTCGTCATCGAGGCCGAGCCTGAGCCTATCGGGAATCCGCGAGCGCGACCGTGCGGCCGGATCGCGTCAGGGCCATGCGGTCGCATCCAGCACATCGCGCGCGCTCGCCTCCGCCAGCTCAGCGCGGCGCCGCGATCGAGTACGCGATCCCTCGGCAGAGGTAGCTCCCCCCGGGATGCGCGTTCCCCCCGTCGGTGTACACGGACGCGATCGGCGTGAGCCCGAACTCGCCCGAAGACGCCGCGCCGTCGAGCGCGCGTAGCGCGTCACGCACGTTCTCGAACGTGCACGGGACGAGGCCGCCCGCGCTGTACGCGGCGTCCGATCGATAGCCGGCGTGGCGCGGGTGCGTGTCGGTCGGCGCGTCGCGCGAGGTGCAGCTCGCGGTGCCGGTGTTGTTCGCGTACGCGTTCGCGATGACGGAGAAGCCGGAGCTGCAGCTCAGGTCCATCATGAAGCGCGAGCACACGTGCTCGAGGGCCGCATCGTAGTTTCCTTGGACGAAGTCGGCACGGTTCAGCGTGTCGACGAGCGGGGGGGTCGCCGCGTAGTCCCCCCACGCGCGGCGCGTGCCCCAGTAGCCGCACGCGCTGCCCGAGCGATCGAGCTTGTGGGCCCAGTTGCTGCCGTGTGCGGTCACGAGCTCGTAGGCGCTCTCCGCGCCGGCGCGGAGGCGGTCTCGGTAGCTCGCGATCGCGCGGTCGCGCGCCGCGATCGCGCCGGGTACCCGCCGCATCCAATCCGCGAGACGCGCTCGCGCCGCCGCGAAGTCGTCGCGCCAGCGGCGGGCCTGCGGGCTCTGGCTGGTGAGCGACGAGTAGATCACGCGACCGCGACGGTCCTCGATGATCACCGGGTCGGGCGGCGGGTCCGGCTTCTCGAAGACGCCGTGGTCGCGCGCGTGCCATTGGTAGACGTCGCACCTCATGTCGGTGAACGCGCGCGCCGGATCCGTCCACGCCCGCTCGCCGCGAGGGACCTCGAGCTCGGACGGAGTGAAGTAGTCGATCCACAAGAAGGCGCAGCCATCCCCGCGCTGTGGACACTCCTCGGATTCGGTGATCCTCGCGTCGGCGCCCGCATCGATCGCGGCGTCGGGTCCGCCATCGGGCCCCGCATCGGGGGGCACGCCGGCGTCGGCCCTGGTCGGGGGCGCGCCGGCGTCCGGCGCGCCCGCGTCCGGCGCGCCCGCGGCGGGGCTCGCGCTCGGCGGGGGCGTGTCGAGCTCGGCGTCAGCGATCCAGTCCGGTGCGTGCTCGTCCACGATCATTCCGTGCGACATCCACACCCCCGCGACGCGCCACGTCGCGTACACGACGGAGGGCGGATCGTCGGTCGGGATGTCCACCGCGAACGCGCGACCCACGTAGCCCGACCGATCGAGCGCTCGCAGCGCGGTCTCCGCGACCGCGATCTCCGCGCCGTCCGCCGCGAACGCGCTGAGATGCACGCCGTCGTCCGGGAGGTCGCGCAGCACGATCGGCACGGTCCAACCCGGACGCACCTCGCGCCGGCTCGCCGCGACGGCGCCGGGCACGCATTCGTCGGCGTCACCCACCGCGACGAGAGGGCGCCCGAGCGCCTCGCCGCGGCTCGGCACGGGGAGATGGAGCAAGAGCACGAGGTCGCTACGATCGACGCGACCATCGAGGTTCCAGTCGCTCGCGGAGCGACACGCCGTGACCCGTCCGGGCGGCGTCAATGACGATTGCAGAGCTGTCCAGCGCGGATCGAGCGGGACGAGCGCCTCGACCCCGAGCGAGCGGAGCGCTTCGCGGTCGATCCACGCGGTGGACGCCTCGGCGGGCGCGCCACCGTCGCCGACCGACGCGTCTGCCACCACCTCCTGCGTGACCGCTCCATCCTCCAGCGTGATCGCGCAACCGACGCACGCCGTCCCCCACATCATGAGGAGCCCGATCGATCGAACCGTTCGCATACCCACCTCCGGACGGGCTCGCCTTGGAAGGGGCGTGCCACTCACCCCACGCGCGCCGCGCAGCGCACGGACGTGACAGGGTGCGCGGGATGCGCGTGCGATGTGCGCGCGCCAGCGCGGGCGTGTCGGCGGTGTGCGGGCCGCGCCGGGCGCAACGAGGTGTGCGACCACCAGGCACGACCTCCGCGGTGGGTCTCAGGCTCCCGCATCGGCCGCGCCCGCATCGGCCGCGCCCGCATCGGCCGCGCCCGCGTCCGACCTCCCCGCGTCCGACCTCCCCGCGTCCGAAATGCCAGCGTCCGAAATCCCAGCGTCCGGGGTGCCCGCCTCCGAAGTCCCCGCGTCCGAGGCGCCCGCGTCCGGATCCGACGCGTCGAGTCGCCGTACGGTGGGCCAGTACGCGGGGTTGGTGGGCGCGGGCAGCGTGGAGGGATCCGTCCCGTTCGGGATGCACGTCCCGTAGTACGTCGTGGCCTCCTGGCAGCCGCTCGCCGCCGAGACGACCGTCCGGTTGCAGGTGACGTCGGGGCACGCGGGGCTCTCGAAGTGCTCACAATAGTTGTTGACGGTCACGCCATCCTGGCCCGGTCGCCCCCAGGTGGTGTGGGTCACGAGGTGGCAACGCTGCTCGACCATCTGACGGATTCGGTCGCCCCACACGGGCTCGCAGCTCGTGACCCAACGGTAGTAAGCGGTGTGCGGCTCGGCGTCGTCGGGCGGAGAAGCCGGAGAGGCGTATTGACACGGGTCGCAGGACTCGGCCTCGCGGCGGACCCCCTCGTAGGTGACCTGCTGACAGCCCTCCGGGGTCGCCGGCAGCTCGTTGCAGCGCGCGTTGCCCTCACCGAAGTTGTCCGCCGAGACGCGCGTCAGCGCGGGCGGGGCGCACATGGCGTCCACCGGGCTTGCGCACATCCGGACCATCATGCCGGAGCTGGTACCCGCCTCGCAGACGACGATCGTCGTCTCGGGCAGCGGCGGCTCGCACGCGCTCTGGGTGTTGTCCCTCGGCGCGCGCTCCCACTCCTCGCCGTTCCAGATCGCACACTCGCATCGATCAGCCGCGCCGGCCGGCTCCTCGGGCGTCATGATGTCGCCTCCCGCGCTCCCCGCGTCGGGCGGAGGCACCGCGGGCTCGATCGGCGCGCCGACCGGATCGTGGTGGTAGGGGCACAACGGCAGCGACTCGTCACGCTCGTTCACGAACACGATCCGCTCGCGCTCCGGCCCCGGCCCCCCGTCGCCCAGGCTCTCGGGTGCGGCGTCTGCGCCCACCGCCTGCGTCACCTCTCCCATCTCCATCGTGACCGTGCAGCCGATGCACGCGGTCGCCCACATCCACAGGAGCCCGATCGATCGAACCGTTCGCATACCCACCTCCGGCGGGCACGCACTGGAATGGCCGTGCCAATCACACCGCGCGCGCGGCGCGGCGCGCGACCGTGACGGGGTGCGCGGGAGGCCCGCGCGATGTGCGCCCGGCGCGCGATCCGTCTCGTCCCCGACTCAGGGCTGGATGCACGCGAAGCGGCAGCGCGACGCGTCCTCGAAGCACTCCCGCGAGGTGCGCGTGCGCGCACACTCCATGCGGTCTCGCTCGCAGCGCATCTCACACGCGCGGACGATCCGCTCGCGATCCTCCGTCGCGTCCCCGCGCGACGCGGCCGTCATGCCGCTACGCTCGCCGCGCTCGGCCTCGGGGCTCGGATCGCGCGCGCTCGCCGAGCGCTCGTCGCTCCGGGTGACGTGGGGCCGGACGCGCACCGGGTCGGGCGTGACAGGCTCGATGGGGCTCCGAGGGTCCTCGGTCGGCGGGTCGACCTCGACGCGCGGAGGCACGCTCGGTGTGGTTCGAGGGGGCGTCGTGCGCGGCTCAATCGACGCGTCGGGCGCTGGGGATCGCGTCGTGGAGAGCAGGATCGGCACGCCGACCGCGGCGCCGAGGAGCGCGCCGATCGCCAGCGCCACGAGGACGCCCGTGCGACCTCGCGCGTTCGTCGCGCCGGCGCGCGGCCTCTCGGATGCCGACAATAAACGTTCCTTGAACGCGCTCGGCGATGGTGGACGCCGCTCCGGATCGGCGGACAGCGCGTCGCGGATCACCGGCCCGATCGGGCCGAGGTGATCCGCGCTCGCGCGCTCGGGCCGCGCCGGTGCGGTCGTCGCGGCGTCGCGCTCTCCCGGCAGCCGTCCCGCGATCATCCGGTGGAGCACCATCGCCACCGCGTACACGTCCGCGCGTCCGTCCACCGCGCCACCGACCTCGCGCTGCTCGGGCGCGATGTATCGTGGCGTGCCGATCATCTGACCGGTGGCGGTGAGCGTCGTCCGATCGATCCACCGACTGATCCCGAAGTCGACGAGCGTGAGGCGTGCGGGAGACGCATGCGCGTCCGCGAACACCAGGTTCTGCGGCTTCACGTCGCGGTGGATGATCCCCCGATCGTGCGCGAGCTGGAGCGCGTCGAGGATCGGCAGGATCATCTGGACCGCCTCCGTCACGCCGATCGGGCCCTCGTCGAGGCGATCTGCGAGGCTCGGTCCTGACAGCAGCTCCATAACGAGGAACGGCGCACCTTCGAAGACGCCGAAGTCGCTGACCTCGACGATGTGCGGATGGCGAAGCGCGGAGAGCGCCTGCGCTTCGCGCCGGAAGCGCTCGTACGCGTCGGCGTCGTTCTCGCGACCGGGCGCCAGCAGCTTGAGCGCCACGCGCTTGTCGAGGTGGACGTGGCGCGCGACGAACACGCGGCCCATCCCGCCGGCGCCGAGCGCGGACACGATTTCGTACCGATCGACGCGCGCCCCCGGACGCAGCGACGAGGTGGATCCCGACCCCATCCGCAGAGAGGATATCCTGCGGGAGGCGGCAGAGAGTGAGCGGTCCGGACGGGACGAGAGATCGGACGGCCACCGACCCGCGCGGGCGCGGATCGGGCGCGCCGACCCTGCGTGGGTGGGTGCTGCGCGTCGACGCAGGCTGGCGCGCACCGATCGTGCTCGGTCGGGCGCCTCTGCGCATCGGGCGACGCGGTCATGTCGTCTCACCGCTCGCCCTCGACGATGACCTCGTGTCGCGTGAGCACGCGGAGATACGACCGTGGGACGGCGGCTACGTGCTGGTCGACGCGTCGAGCAAGAACGGGACGTTCGTCGACGGCGCGCGGGTGACGGAGCATCAGCTCGAGCATGGGGACCTGATCCGCATCGGCGGCGTGCTCCTCCTGTACGGTCGCTCGGCGCGCGTCCCCGAGGAGATATCGGAAGGATCGTTGCGGGGCGCCGACACGACCCTCGCGGACCTGCGGGACGCCATCGACCGCGTGGCGCCGCTCGAGGTGCCGGTGCTCATCGAGGGCGAGAGCGGGTCGGGCAAGGAGCTCGTGGCGCGCGGGCTGCACGACGCGAGCGGGCGGGCGGGCCGCTTCGTGCCCGTCAACGTCGCCGCGCTGCCGGACGCGCTCGCGGAGGCGGAGCTGTTCGGCCACGAGCGGCACGCGTTCACCGGCGCGGCAGACGCGCGCGCAGGGCTCTTTCGCGCGGCTCACGGTGGGACCCTCTTCCTCGACGAGATCGCCGAGCTGAGCGCACCATTGCAAGCAAAGCTGCTTCGTGCGCTGAGCGCGCGGGCGGTGCGCCCGGTCGGCGGTGAGCTCGAGGTGCCCGTCGACGTGCGCGTGGTCGCCGCGACCCACCGCGCGCTGGCCGAGGAGGTCACGGCGGGCCGCTTCCGCGGTGATCTCTACGCGCGGCTCGACGGCGCACGCCTGCGCGTCCCGCCGCTGCGCGAGCGGCGCGCCGATATCCCGTCGCTCGCGCGCGCTCTCGGGCCGGAGGGCGTCGGGCTCTCGTCCGACGCGCTCGAGGCGCTCATCCTCTACGCGTGGCCCTACAACGTGCGTGAGCTCGAGCAGGTCCTCGCGAGCGCTCGCCCCGCAGAGGGTCGCTCGCTCCTCGAGCGCAGCGACCTTCCGGCGCGCGTCCTAGACGCGGGGGTGCCCGACGCCTCGGACGGCGAGCCCGGGGCGCTCCGCGCGGCGCTCGCCGCGGAGAGGGGCAACGTCGCGGCGGCGGCCGCCCGGCTCGGGCTCTCCCGACACCAGCTCCACCGCGCGCTCGCTCGGCACGGCGTCGACGCGAGCGCGTTCCGCGGAGTGGACCGCGACGCGCTGATCGCCGCGCTCCGCGATCACCGAGGGAACGTGGCCCGCGTCGCCCGTGAGCTCGGCCGCGATCGACGGCAGATCTATCGATGGCTGGCCGAGCTCGGGATCGACGCCGCGACCTATCGCGGCGAGCCCTGATCCCGGGACAGGCGACCTGGGAGTGTCTTCAAAGCCCGGCGAAGCCTCTCGAGTCGGGAGCCTGACGAGCGCACGAGGGCGTCTGGCTCGCGCTTCGTCGGTCTCCCTACGCTCGATCCGAGCCACCCGGCGCGCATCGGGCCATCGATCGTCACACGCTGCACCATCGACCGCTCCTCCGTCGACCGTCACCGGTTGCACAGACCGGCCGCACACCGCCGACCGTCGACCGTCACCGTCGACCGTCCCCCGCCGTGGGCGACGCCGATGGATCGAAGCACACCGCGTCGATCGCGATCCGAACGTCGATCGCCTCGAGAGGGACGGTCTCGCCGCTCGGGAGCTCGATAGGCGCAACCGAGGGGCGGAAGTCGTCATCGCAGCTCGATGAGCCCATCGAGATTGCTGGGTTGATCGATCAGTCCTCTCGCTTCGGGCGCATCACCCTCGCCGCCGCCAACGCCTTGTGCACGCTCGCGCCGGGATCCGCGTCCTCGAGCGTCACCACCAGATGGCTGCCCGCGTCGTCGAGGGCCCGCGCGAAGCGCGGCGTCACCCCCGCGAGGTGAAGCGTCGCGCCGCGCCCCTCGAGCTCCTTGCCGAGCTCCTCGAGCGCGACCATCGCCGCGAAGCGGAGCTCGTGAGCGTGCGAGAGATCGACGATGACCAGCGTCGCGCTCGTCGGCAGCGTCGTGCGCATGCGGCGCGCGAACGGAGGCACCGCGGCGTAGTGGAGGTTGCCGCTCACCTCGACGACGACGGTCTTCGGGGCGCTGCCCTCGGGCATGGCGACGAGTCGCTCGCCGTCGGGGACGAGCAGGCGCATGCGCGGCTCGCTCGTGCGCGCGACGTGGATCACGAGGCCGGCCCCGGTGCCGATGAGGATCGCCCACTCGAGCGGGAGCAAGAGCGTCGAGCCGAGCGTCAGCACCATCAGCGTGCGCGTCACGAGGCTCGTCTTCCACATGCGCCTCATCCGCGCGCGATCGACCATGCCGTACGCGGTGACGAGGAGGACGCCCGCCAAGCTCGCTTGCGGAATGTAGCCGACGCTCTCGCCGGCGAGGAAGAGGATCGGCACCACGATGAGCGCGGCCGCCGCGGCGGCCACGCGTGTCTCTGCGCCGCCGAGGCGGAGCAGCGCCGAACGGGTGAGGCTCGCGGACGCGGGGAACGCGCCGAGGAACGCGCCTCCGAGGTTCGCGACGCCCTGCGCGAAGAGCTCGCGCTTCATGTCGGGCCGCGCACCGCCGCCTCGCGCCGCCACGGTGAGCTCGAGGGTGCCGAGCACACTGATCGCGACGGCCGGCAAGAGGAATTGCGAGACGGTGCCGTACGAGAGGTCGGGCATCGCGAACGGGGGCCAGCCGCTCGGGACGATCGACCGATCGCGGACGAGCGGGAGCCCGACCGAGGCGTCGAGGTGGAGCACCCAGCTCCCGCCCATCGCCGCGAGCACCGCGACGAGCGCGATCGGCCAGCGCGCAAAGCGTTTTCCAGCCACGATCAGCGCGCCGGTCACGACGGTGAGCGCGATGGCGGGGAGGGCGACGCCCTGCGACGCGACCGCGTCGGCGATCCCCGCGAGCTCTCCGATGAGGTTGCCGCCGCGTACGCCGCGTACGCCGAGCGCCTCGTCGAGCTGCATGACGCCGATGAGGATGCCCGCGCCGGCCGTGAAGCCGACGAGCACCGACTCGGGGAGGAAGCGCAGGAGCTGGGCGCCGCCGAAGCCTGCGCCGACGATCCGGACGACCCCGGCGAGGAGGACGAGGGTCGCGAGCGCGGGCAACCCGGCCGGCTCGAGGAGGCCGCTCTCCCCGAGCCACGGGCCGAGCGCGGCGAGGATGAGGAGGCCGGTGGTGTTGGTCGGCCCGGTGATCACCTGCGCGCTCCTGCCGACGATCGCCGCGAGCAGGCCCGGCACCGCGGCCGTCGCGAGACCATACGCGGGCGGCAGCCCGCTCATCATCGCGTAGGCGAGGCACTGGGGGAGGCCGACCAGCGCGACGGTGAGACCCGCGATCACGTCGGCTCGGAGCGTCGTCGAGAGGCTCAGGCGCGTGGCGCCTTCGGCGCGCGGCGGGGACTCGGACGACGCGACGTCGCGCTCGAGCTCGGCGTCCTCGTCGTCGTCGTCGGGCTCGGCCCGGACGGTGGCGTGCTCAGCCCGCGCCACGGCTCGCATCGCGCAGGCGCGTCAGGAGCGCGCACGTCTCATCGACGCGCGTCCGCCACGGATCGCGGAGGCACGGGGGGATGTCGCGGACGCGTTCGTCCGACAGCTCCGCTTGCGTGCTGCGAAGGAGCGAGATCAGCGAGTCCACCACGTGCTCGAGCGAGCCGAGCTGCGCGCCGGCGCGCAACAGATTCTCGAACAGCGTGGCGCGGTCGCCGAAGCCGCGCGGAGTCGCGCTCGCCCGGCCGAGGCGCGCCGCGTCGTCGCGCGAGAGGAGAGCCCCCGCGCGCGCGGGTCGAGCGAGCACCCGCGCGATGTCGTCGAGCCCGGTCGCGTCCTCGTCGAGCGAGAGCGCGAGGGGCGCGAGCACGAAGGCCGCGTCGTCGTCGTCGATCGGTCCGAGGCCGCTCCGATGCTCGAGCACGACCTCCAAGGTCGTGTGGAGGAGCGCGCTCGGCCACGGGCGATCCGCGCGGCGCACCGCCGACGCGTACGCGGGGAGCCATCGCAGGAGGTGGGCGTCGAGGAGGTGTCGCGCGCGCTCGCGGAGCCCGCTCGCGATCGTGAGCTCCCCGTCCTCGAGCGCGTCCGCCTCGGCGCCCGCGAGGAGCGCGAGCGCGTAGAGCTGGGTCGCGAGGTGGTCCGGCTCCTCGCCGCCGGGGCCAGAGACGACGCCCGTCGCGGCGAGCGTCCTCTGCAGCGCGTCGCTCGTCTCGCGGCCGAGCTGGCCGTCCGGGTCGAGCATCGCCGACTCGAACGGCGGACACGAAAAGCCGAGCACGTGCTGGTGATCCGCGGCGAGCTGATCCGGATCCGCGTACGACGCGATGGCGGCGCGCATGCCGGGATCGGCGCTCGCCGCGGCGAGCGCGCGCGCTGATTGGGGCGTTGCGCCGACGAGCCGTGCGAGCAACGAGTACGCGCGGCTCCGGGCCAAGGCGTGGGCCTCGGCTTCGCGAGCTCTCGGATCCACTTCGCGGTCCATCGTACGCGATCAGCTCCGCCCCCAGGGCTTCTCGGGCAGCCGATAGGTCGCCTTGGTCGGCTTGAGCGGCCGCTTGAGCCAGTAGGGGCGTCGCGTCCCGTCGGGGCTGTGATCGACGGCGCTCCGCGTGAGCGCCAGCCACTCGCGGTACACCTCCATCGACCGCTTCGTGTCGACGTACACGTCGCCGTGCTTCTCGCCCGGCTTCGCTCTGCGCACCGACCGCGCCTTCTGGTGCCAGCAGTGCGCGCCCGAGATCGGATCGGGGTGGACCGCGTGCGTCAAGTTTTGATGCACACCGACGTCCTCCCACCAGATGCGGCTCGTGTCGGGGTCGTCGGACTTCCACGCGCGCGCGCCATGGATCAACCGCAAGCGGTGCTCGCCGTCGTCCTCGTCGAGCTCGGCGAGGCTGCTCATCCCCGCGTTGATCCCCTCGTGCTCCTTGAGTCGCCAGCGCCCGAGGTGGTGGCTCATCGCGATGATGCCGGGCTTGATGCCCTCGGTGACCCACACGCGATCGACGAACCAGCCGATCTCGGTCTCCACCCGGATGAGGTCGTTCGTCGCGACGCCGATCCGCTCCGCGTCGCTCGGGTGCATCCACACCGGGTTCTTGTGGCTGATCTCGTAGAGCCACTTCGCGTTCGCGCTGCGCGTGTGGATGAGCGTGGGCAGCCGGAACGTCGGCAGGAGCAGCATCTCGCCCTTCTCGCGATCGACGTTGCGCGGCGAGACGTGGCTCTCGAGCGGCCACGGCAAGACGTATTCCTGCTCCGGCCAGCCCCACTCCGACAGCGTGCTCGAGAAGATCTCGAGCTTCTTGCTCGGCGTCTCGAAGCCTCTCCGGCGCACGCCGTCGATCTCGACGCCGCCCTCGGTCACCTCGGCTTCGTACGGGACATAGTTGTCCCGCATCACCTCGAACGCGCCGTACTTCCGCATGTAGCCGAGCGGCGAGAGCCCTTCTTTGCTCGCAGCGGCGGGCAAGCCCGGCACCGCGTTCTCGAAGATCCAACGGAAGTACTCGTCGACCGTGACGATCTCCCCTTGTCGATACGGGCTCTCGAAGTGCTTGCGGATCCCGAGGCTGCCGTCGGGGTCCATCCTCGCGCTGAGCTCGATCCAGAGCTCGGCCTCCTCCCACACCTCGCCGGGGTTCGCCTCGTGGGTGAAGCGAACCTTCTTGCCGGCGCGCTCCATCGCCACGCGGCGCACCGGCTGACGGAAGCCGATCCACTGCCCAGCGTGCGTCTCCTGGCTCATCAGGTCGTGGCGCTCACCGGAGTGCCCCATCGGCAAGACGTAGTCCGCGAACCACGCGCTCTCGTTCCACGTCGGCGTCAACGCGATGTGACACTTGATCTCATCCTCGTCGCGCAGCGCCTCGAGCCACGTGAACCCGTCGGGGTTGATCCACATCGGGTTGTAGACGCGGGTGAAGTAGACATCGATGTCGCCGCGGCCCTCCTTCAGGAAGTGCGGCAAGAGGAACGACATCTCGTACATCGCGAACGGCCACTCGTGCGGCATGTGGAGCTCGTTCCACGTCTCGAGCGTCTCGGGCGTCGAGAAGGTCTTCGGGACGAACTTGTTCCAGCTGTAGAGCGACGTGCCCCCCTTCGTGCCCACGCTGCCGGTGAGCACGTTGAGGAAGAACAGCGCGCGCGCGACCTGCCAGCCCCCGCGGTTGCCCATCGTCGCGGCGCGCCAGGTGTGAGCCGCAAGTCGCGATCCGGCCCGCTCCACCGCCTCCGCCGCTTGCGCGATGCGCTCGATGGGGATCTGCGCTTCGTCGGCCGCGCGCTCGAACGTGAACTCCGCGTAGAGCTCGCAGACCAGCGCCTCGAAGTCCTCGAAGGTGCCGTCGACATGGTGTCTCGCCTTCTCGCGGAGGCTGGCGTCCTTCGCGAAGCTCGGGAGCGCGCGGAGGAACCCCTTCCAGTCGACCCAGCGCCGCACGAACTCGCGGTCGTAGGTCTTGCGCTTCAAGAGGTGGCTCGCGATCGCGAGGAGCACGTACGTCTCGCTGCCCGGCCACGTCGGCAGCCACACGTCGGCGCGCGCCGCGGTGTTGGAGAGGCGCGGGTCGAGCACGATGAGCTTCGCGCCCTTGTGCTTGCCCTCGATGATGCGCTGCGCGTGCGGGTTGAAGTAGTGGCCGCTCTCGAGGTGGGCCGAGACGAGCAAGATCGCGCGGGCGTCTGCGTAGTCGGGGCTCGGGCGGTCTCCGCCGCTCCAGAACGCATAGCCGGCGCGCGCCGACGCGGAGCAGATGTTGGTGTGCGAGTTGTGTCCGTCGACGCCCCACGCCTCTATCGCGCGGTTCGTGAAGTGGTCCTCTCCGGGACGACCCACGTGGTACATGATGCCGTCACGACGTCTTGTGCGGCTCTCGCGCATGCGAGCCGCGAGGTCGTTCAACACCTCGTCCCAGGACACGCGCTTCCACTTGCCCTCGCCGCGCGCGCCGACGCGCTTGAGCGGATAGAGGATGCGCTCGGGGTCGTAGATCTGATTGTGCGTGGCAGGGCCTTTTGCGCAGTTGCGCCCGCG
Organism: Sandaracinaceae bacterium; assembly: GCA_050186575.1. Taxonomy (GTDB): domain Bacteria; phylum Myxococcota_A; class Polyangia; order Polyangiales; family Sandaracinaceae; genus JAUHXR01. The sequence goes on from JBFWYI010000053.1 coordinate 13,225, forward strand.
GCTCCCCGGGTGCGCGGGGTTGCCCTCGAAACGGCGGATCTCGTACGTCTCTTTGTCGACGTAGGCGAGGAGGCCGCACGCACTCTCGCAGTTGAAGCAGATGGTCGGCACCAACGTATAGCGGCGCGCGACGCGGCGCGGCCACGCCTTCGCGTCCCACTCGACCCAGTCGTCCCACATGTCGGGCGGCGGGTACTGCGACATGCGCCCGTCGGACTGCTCGACGGTGGTGAGCTTCACGGGCTTCGCGTCCTGCGGAGAGAACGTCGGTTTCCGCATCTTCTCTTGCTGGGCTTCAGGCTTCGCTTTGGGGGCTGCCGGCACGCGCTCGTCCTCGCGACCGAACGCGAGGAGGCGGCCGAAGAAGTCGAGCGTGCTGGCGTAGCGGGTGCTCATGTGTCGGTCTCAGCTGTTGGGGACTTCCTGCGGCGCCATCACGAACGCGTGCTCGTAGCAGTAGAGACCGACCATCGCGGCGAGGCCTGCGACGGCGAGGACGGGGGCGTCCGCCGGGACGAACAGCAGCGCGAGCGGGACGAGGTGGCCGAGGCCGACGCTCCCGCCCCAGAACAGCGTGCGGTACCGGCCGTGGCTGATCTCGTGCGCAGCGCGCGCCGCGATCTCGGAGGGATGCGGCATGCCGAGCTCGCCGAGCAGCGTCACCGCGAGGTCCAGCGCGAGCGCGCCGGCGAAGGTATGGCGGACGAACGTGGCGAGCGGCTCGCCGAGGTCGAAGAACGCGCCGACCACGAGGAGCGACGCGCCGCCCATCGCGACGGCCTGCACGAACAGGTGGAACGGGAGGAGCGGGCTCTGCCAGAGGTCGCGGCCCTCGGCCTGACCGAAGAGGAACGCGGTGTAGATCGCGGCGCCGATCCCGAGGAGCGCGCCGCTCCCGAGGAGGTACGGGCGCGCGGTCTCCGCCAGGCTCGCGGGGAGGAACCCGAGGTGCGCGCCGAGCTCCGCGGCCGTAAATAGACTTGCGACGGTCGAGAAGCCGATCAGGAAGATCGCGCCGCGCGCGAGCCACGAGCGCCACTGCGGCCGCATCAAGATGTAGAGGAAGCGGAGCGGCTTCTCGAGGTCGTACACGAGCAGCGCGGTGGTGAGGCTCATGAAGGTGACCGCGATCGCTCCGGTCGCGATCGCGACCATCGGCTCGAACGACGCCACGCCGAACAGGAGCGCGATGGCGAGCACGAGGAACGCGCCGGCCGCGATCGACTTCGTCACGAGGTACGCGGGCACCGGCCAGTGCCACGGGATCATATGTTGCGCGTTGTACCCCGTCTGCACCATGTGCGCGGCTTGGGAGCCGCCGCGGAGCTGGAGCGGTCCTGCCGCGGGAAGACCCTGGGTCTGGCCCTCACGCAGCGGCGTGCCCTCGGGAGTGGACTTGCCGGAGCCGCCGATCACGGGGAGGCGCTTCTTCGGCCGCGACTCGGCGCTGCGCTTCTCGCCATGGAGCGGCATCACGTCGGCCCACACGAACGTCTCGGGCGTGCGCTCGCCGGCGGTCGGGACCAGGTTCACCGCCGCGCCGTCGATGTAGAAGAGCTTCGGCGCGGTGCCCTGCTCGGGCTTGCGCACCGAGACCTTCTCGCGCGCGACGACCTTCGCGATCTCGCTCTCGGGATCGTCGAGGTCGCCCGCGAGGATCGCGTGGGTCGGGCACACCACCACGCAGGCCGGCTCGAGGCCGACCTCGACGCGATGCGCGCAGTAGTGGCACTTCGACGCGGTGCCGAGCGCGGGGTCGATGTGGATCGCGTCGTACGGGCACGCCTGCATGCACGCCTTGCAGCCGATGCATGCGTCGGAGTCGAACTCCACGATCCCGTCGTCGCGCTGGTACATCGCGCCGGTCGGGCAGATGCGGGCGCACGGCGGGTTCGCGCAGTGGTTGCATCGCGTGACCTGGAAGTGACGCTGCGTGTCGGGGAACGTGCCCGTCTCGGTGTACTTCACCCACGTGCGATAGACGCCGATCGGGACGTCGTTCTCGCTCTTGCAAGCGGTCGAGCACGCGTGACAGCCGATGCAAGATCGGTTGTCGATGACGAAGCCGTAGTTCATGCCGCGTACGCGGAGGTCCCGGCGTCGAAGAGCTGGCGGAAGATCATGATCGTCCCCTCGGTGCGCGACGTCCGGCACGAGCCGGGCCAGCGCCCGCTGCCCTCCGAACCCGCACGAATCGGGGCGCGCACAGGGCGGTCATCGGGCCGAGGTTGCAACGTCGTTGCAACGCGAGCAGGATCGCCCCGTGTCCCGCGTCGCGCGACAACGCCCCCCGCTCCGCACGTTCCAAGGGATGGTCACCGCCTCCCCGGTGATGGACGAGCTGTTCGAGCTCGTGCGTCGCGTCGCGCGGACGGAGGCGCCGGTGCTGATCCGCGGCGAGACGGGGACGGGCAAGGAGCTGGTCGCGCGCGCGATCCATCATCTCGGCCCGCGCGCAAAGAAGCCGTTCCGCGCGATCAACGCGGCGATGCTCTCATCCGAGCTGTTGAGCTCGGAGCTCTTCGGTCACGTGCGCGGCGCGTTCACCGGGGCCGTCTCCGATCGCCCAGGGCTGTTCGCGGCCGCGCACGGCGGGACGCTCTTCCTCGACGAGATCGCCGATCTCCCGGGCGACATCCAGGCCCGCATCCTCCGGGCGCTCGAGGAGCGGACGTTCGTCCCGGTGGGGAGCACCGAGCCGCACAGCGCCGACGTGCGCTTCGTGTCGGCGACGCATCGATCGTTGCGGCGTGACGTCGAGGCGGGGCGCTTCCGCGCCGATCTCATGTACCGGGTGCGCGTGGTGCCGTTGTTCCTGCCGCCGCTGCGTGAGCGCGTCCACGACATCGAGGGGCTCACCTGGCACTTCATCGACGAGCTCAACGCGCGAGGACAGCGCCACGTCGAGACGCTCGAGGCGCGCGCGCGCGACGCGATGCTCGCGCACCCCTGGCCGGGCAACGTGCGCGAGCTGCGCAACGCGATCGAGCTCGCGTTCGCGATCGGCGAGGGCCCCACGCTCCGGCTGCGAGAGCTCCCGCCCGAGCTGCGCGGGGAGGGACCCCCGATCGACGCCGACGCGCTGGAGCTCAAGAGCCTCGAGCGTCGAAGGATCGCCGACGCGCTCCGCGCCGCGGGAGGGAGGAAGGCCGAGGCGGCCACGATGCTCGGCATGAGCCGCCAGACCCTGTGGCGGAAGATGCGCGAGCTCGAGCTCGGCTGAGCTCTCTCCCGCGGATCCGCGTCAGCGGTTGTCCATCGGGACGCCGCGGACCCAGTCGGTGCGCTCGAGCTCGTTGTCCCGGTGGCAGTCGATGCAGAACTGCACGCGGCCGCCCTGCTCGAGGGTGCCGTCGGCGCTGAACCGGCCCCACCACCAGCCCGCCGTGGTAGGCACACCACCTTGCGCCCCCTTCACCATCACCGTGAGGCCGGCGCGCGCGCCTCCTTCGTCGAGCATCTCCTTGACGATCATGGTGTCCATGGGGAACGCCTCGACCGAGTCGGTCGTGTCGTCGGGGTCGACGCCGAGGTAGGTCGCGAGGCCTTCGGACGAGACCCAGATGTTCACCGTGTTCGCCTGATGCTGAGACGGGAACGAGGTCGCGTTCACGCGCGTGAAATCGCCCGCGGTGTCGAAGTCGACGAGCCGCGCTTCGATCGCGTCCGCGTCGAGCGGTCCCCCGCATCCGACGGCCGAGATCCCCAGCGCAGCGACGATCCAGATCGAGCCACTCTCATTCATCCGGTTACCCTCCACCGCGAGCTCGCGGTCAACGTTTCGTTCAGAGTCCACATGCGCTCGCCGCGTCGGCGTAGCGCTCCCTCGCCGCCGCCGTCATCCGCTCCCACAGGTAGCGGCGCGACGCGCACACGCGCGCGGCGTGGGGATCATCGGCCCGGCGCGCCGCGCGCACGTCGTAGCGACCCACCGGGATCGCGCCGTCCGCGCAGCGAGCGAGCCCGTCGTGCGCGCCGAGGCCACCGTTCGGACAGGTGACGGTGACGAACGGGCGATCGAGGTTCCGCTCGAGCGGGCGGTAGCGCTCGAGCGGCGCCGCGTCGGTGAGCACGGCTTGCATCGTGTACCAGCCGTCGGCGTCCGTCGCGCGGAACGGAGCGCCTTCGTGCGCGAACGTCCGCGCATCGCGTCCTCGCGCGTGACACGCGACGCAGTCGCTGCGCGCGGCCAACAGATCCGCGGCGCGCTCGCGAGCCTGCGGATCGAACGTCTCCGCGGTGCCCCCGCCCGCGCGCATCAGGTCCGCGAGCGCGCGATGCGCGAAGCGGCCGAGGTCGTCTCGCTCCTCCTGCCACGCGTAGCCCACGAGGCGCGCGCCGGGTCCGGGGTGCTCGGGCCGGAGGAGGCGCAGCCGGCGCTGTCCGTCCGCGCCCATCGCCGCGCCGCGCACGTCGCCGACGACGAACCGGCCTCCGGCGCGGAGGCGCTCGACGCGATCCGCCTCGGCGCCCTCGGGGAGACGCAGGCCGCCTTGCGGATCGACGTCGACGCGCGCGCCACTTGGGATCCGAAGCCACACCTCGATGCGGCTGCCGCCGTCGCGCCGGGTCGGAGCGAGCATCGGGGGGACGAGCTCGACGTAGCCGGCGCGCGCCCAGTGGTCTTCCGGATCGTCGATCGCGAGCGCGGTGATCGCATCGTCGGGGACCGCCGGTGGAACGAAGCGCGCGCGCGACGCCGAGCCGTGCGACCACGACGCGGCGGCCACCGCCGCTCCCAACGCGGCGAGCGACACCCCGAGCCCGATCGCGACGCTCGACGCACGGCTCATCGGCTCACGCCTCGAAGGACGCCGCGGGCGACGAGATCGTCGTGGGCGTCGCGCAGCGCAGTCGCGCCCATCGCCGCCGCCGCCGCGGTGGGGCTCATCTCGCCGCGCGCGACCGCGAGCGCCGCGAGATGGTGCGCGCTCGGAGCGAACCACATGGGTCGGCCGCGGTCCGGATCGCGATGCAGCAACACGAACGTCATCGCCTCCGGCCAGTCGGCGGGCGAGCGAGCCTCGTCCCCCTCGTCGGTGCGGAGCGCCGCCGCGCAGCGCGGGGCGTCGAACGTATATTGCCGCGCGAGCACGGGCCCCCGCTCGCACGTATGCGGGGTCGGCGCGCCGACGACGCGCAGCCGATGCAACGACTCTTCCCAGTCCGCGAGCTCGACGCAGCGCGGGTCAGCCCACGTCTGCTCGAGCGCGTCGGGGAACCCGAGCGCGAGGGCCGGATAGTCGCGCTCGCTGCCGCGCAGCCGCGCGAGGTGCGTGCGCACCGCGTCGTCGAACGCGCCGGCGGCGGCTCGTCGCGTCGCGGGGTAGGCGCGCTCGATCAAGGACCGGTGCCCGGCGTGGACCATCCGCACCACGAGCCCGAGCCGCGAGCGCGAGCTCGACGGTCCGCCCGCGCGCTGCTCCAGCTCGGCCGGTCCGATCTCGCCGAGCAGCGCGGCGCGCATCGCCTCGTGGAAGCGGGACACGCTCGTGGGGACGTCGGTCACGCGACCGCCCTCCCTTCGTCGGCGCGGCTCGCGAGCGCGCGCTCGACCACCGCGCGCACGCGGTCTGCCTCGTCGAGCACGCGGTCGAGTGAGGGAATCTCATTGTCCCACTCGAGCAGCACCGGGATCGGTCCCGTACGTCGGATGGCCCGCGCGAGGAGCGCCAGCACCTCCGGGCACACGGGATGGCCGTGGTCGTCGATGCGCACGCCTTCGCGGACGAGGTGCCCGGCGACGTGGATCCGGGTCGCGCGCTCGAGCGGCAGCGCGTCGAGGAGCGCGTCGGGATCCTCGCCGTGGTTCATCGCGCTGACGAACACGTTGTTCACGTCGAGCAAGAGGCCGCAGTCCGCTTCGTCGACGACCGCGCTCACGAACTCGCCCTCGGACAGCACGGTGCCCGGCATGCGCACGTACGTGCTCACGTTCTCGACGTCGACGGGGAGGCCCAGCCGGTCCTCTGCCTCTCGGATGCGCGCCGCGCAGTAGCGCACCGCGTCCTCGTGGTACGGGAGCGAGATCAGATCGTGCGCGTGGTAGTCGCCGATCCGCGACAAGCTCAGGTGCTCGGTGTGGCGCTCGCACCCGGTGTGTTCGAGGAGCGTACGCAGGTCCTCGAAGAACGCCCGCTCGAACGGGTCGGGCCCGCCGAGCGACATCGAGACGCCGTGCGCGCCGATCGGGAGCCGCTCACGCAGCTCGGCGAGCTGCGCGGCGAAGGGGCCGGGCTTGCCGAGGAAGTTCTCGACGATGATCTCCAGCCAGTCGACGCGCCGCTCGCTCGCACACAGATCGCGCGCGAGCGGACGCCGTAGCCCGATCCCGACCCCCGCCGGCCGCACCTCAGCCTCCGTCCGCCGCGCCGCAGCTCGCGCAACCGCCGTCCGTCCCCGGACAGCCCGCGCATCCGGCGTCCGTGCCCGGACAGCCCGCGCACCCGGAGTCGGCGGGGCAGCCCGCGCACCCCGCGTCGCCGGTCGACCCACCGTCGTCGCATCCACCCGCGGCCATCGCCGCGCCTACGACCGCCGCGATCTTCACGATCTCGAGCAAGTTCTTTCGCATCACCATGTTCATCTCCATCCGTGAATCAGCCCGCTGTGGGGCCTTCGCGTGCGCTCTACGCCCTCCGCGCCGACTTCGTTAGTGCGAGTTCGGCACAATGATTCGAACGAACCGTTCGAAATCCGCGAACGATAGGCCCGCCGGAGGGAGGATCAGACCGCGCGGCTGCGGCGGCGGAGGGCGGTCACCATCGCGTCGACGGGGCCCGGATCGCCCAGCGTCTCGCGGTGCATCGCGCAGAGGGAGCTCGTGCCGATCCCGCGCGCGGGGAGCCGCACCAGGCCGGCTTGAGCGCCGAGCGGCACCGGCAGGACGGCGAGGAACGATCCCTCCTGACACGCCTCGATGCCGACCCGGATGTGGTTCACCTCGAGGCCGATCGTGCGCGGGAGGTGCGGCGGCCACTGGTCGGGGACGCGACCGCCGGGGATCGGCGCCGGGGCGACGAAGGGATGCGCTTGGATCTGCGCGAGGGTGGGTCGCGCGATCGTCGCGAGGGGGTGGCGCGGCCCGCAGAACAGACCGTGGGTGATCTCGGTGAGCCGCACGACGGTCAGCACGTCGTCGGACATCTCGCCGTCGAAGATCGCGAGGTCGAGATCGCCCTGTTTGAGCATCTCCGCGAGCCGCTCCTGCGGGAAGCTGTTCAGGCTCGGCAGGAGCTTCGGGTGGAGCGCGCGCACCTCCGCGAGCGCCGGTAAGACGTACGTGGCGGCGAAGGGAGCCGGTACGCTGATGAGGAGTCGCCCGACGAAGCGCCCGGGCCCGAGCTCCTGGATCGCGTCGTCGACCCGCCGCATCGCGTCGCGCACGCTCCGCAGCAGCTGCTCGCCCGCGCCATTCAGCACGAGCTGTCGGCCGACGCGATCGAACAGCGGCTGACCGACGTCCTCCTCGAGCAGCCGGATCGTCCGCGAGAGCGACGACGCGCTGACGTGGAGCGAGTCCGACGCGGTCGGCAGGTGCTGCGTCTCGGCGACGGCGCGAAACGCGGGGAGCCAGCTCCAGAGGCTGCGGAGGCGAGTCGCACGGTCCATCCCGCCATTACACCCGTCATTGCACGAAGCGCAACGATTCCGGCATATCGCGTGCTGTATGGACATGACCGACGATGGGTCGGGCGCGGTCGGATCAGGTGACGGGGCGTGGCGGCCCATGACAGCCTGCGGAACGATGAAGAACGCCTTCGCGGTCCTCTCCCTCCTCGGGCTCACCGTCGCGTGCGGCTCCGAGCCGCACCCCTCGACCGACCCGGAGCCCTCTTCCGGCGGTGGCTCGGACTGCCACGTGATGGAGTGCTTCCGGCCGTACGAGTGCGCCGAGCGCTGCGACGGGCCCACGACCCACAACGGGTGTTGCCCCTGTCCAACGGGTCAGCTCGACGTGCTCGTCGATTGTCCGCGCTGTGAGCCCGGGTGCAACATGGTGTGCGGTGAAGACGGGCGCGCGTGCCGCTGCGAATGCCCGCACGCGTCGGCCACGTGTCTGGGCGCGGGGGGCGCGCGATGCCCAGACGGGCTCTTGTGCGTCGGCTCGATGGGGGGCGACGGAGGTCGCTGCGAGGATCGACCGCGCGGCGCCAGCTGCGGTGCGATGACCTGCCGTGACGACGAGATGTGCTGCGACGGCACGTGCCTCCGGCCCGAGGGCCGCGCGGTGGTGTGCCGCCCCGGCTCGATGCGGGAGGGCGAGGTGGGGGCGCGCTGCGACGCGGAGCACGCGTGCGCGAACGGGCTGCCGTGCGTGACGGCGGCCGATCGCGGGGACGGCGACGAGGCGCGCGTCGGACACTGCGCGGTGTCGACCGATCTGGGCGCGCCCTGCGCGGGGGCGACGTGCGTCTCGGAGCTCACCTGCCGCGCGGACCCGCGTGGGGTCGAGCGCTGCTTGCCGCCGCGCTGAGAGCGCGTCGAGCGCTACTCAGCCGCGCTCGTCGACGCGCTTCTCGAGGAGACCGAGCAGGCGCTCCGCGCGCTCGTTGCCTGGATCGAGCACGAGGACTTGCTCGAGCGCGCCGCGCATGCCTTCGACGTTGCGGCGCTCGAACAGGCCGCCGGCGAGGAAGAACAGCGCGTCGAGCGCGGGCTCGCGGAGGTCGTGGGACACGTAGAACTCCGCGATCGCGCGGAGCAAGAGGAGGTCCTCGGGGTAGGTGCGGTGAAGATCGCTGAGGCGCTCGCGTACCTGACCCTCGTGGCCGTAGCGGAGCAGGACCGCCATGTCGCTCAGGATCTGATCGAGCTGGCGGGTCGGCATCTGACCGTCCTCGCCGCCCTCGGTGACCGCCGTACCCTCCGTCCGCGCGCGCGCCGCCTGCACGTCGGGGACGACCTTCTCCGCTTCGATCCGCATGGTGTGTTGACCGCGCGCAGCGACGAAGCTCTTCCACGTGGTGGAGCTGAGGTCGGCGAGGATGTCGTGATCGAGCGCGGGGATCTCCGAGTCGGGCGGAGGCACCGGGTTCAGCTCGGTCGCGGGGCTCGCCTCGGGGACGATCGCCTCGCGGGCCCCCGGCTCTTCTGGCATCTCGCTCGGGCGCTTGCGCTTGGTGAGCAGCAACACGTGCTGACCGCTGTCCGTGACGTCGTCGATCGGTTCGGTCAGGGTGGGCGGCCGGGATCGGCGCGGAAGCGGGGGCGGCTCGGAGGTCCGCGCAGGGAGCGATCCCGACGGGAGCGGGCTCGCCCTCGGCACCGTACGATCGTCGACGTCGGGGTCCGGCGGGCGCGACGGCGGGCGCAGCGCGCGCGCGGGGGGACGCGCGGTGATGCGATCCCGGCGACCGGGCGTCGGCGATCGACCGAGGAGCGGGCTCGGCGCGACGCGCGTCGCGATGTCTTCGTCGACGTCGACGTCCGGCAGCTCGCGCGACTTCGTCTCCACCGCGTACGGCGACGCGACGCGGACGGTCCCGCGATCCTCCTCGGCCACCGTCCGGACCGGCGTCGGCGCATGGGCGGCCGGCGAGATGTCCTCCGTCGCACCGCGTGCGGCGGGGCGGCTCGCGAGCGGGCTCGACGCGACCCGCGTCACCTGATCGTTGATCCCCGTGGGCGCGCGCCGCGTCGTGGCCTCGTGGATGCCGGCAGGCTGAGCCGCCGGACCGACCCGCGTCTTCGCGGTGTGCGCGCTCGTCGACGCATCGGCGTCCTCGGGGCCGACCACCGTGACGGCGGCGTGCACGCTCGGCGTCGGTCGGGCCGGGACGGGGATCCGCGGCGAGATCGGAGGCTCGGCGATCCGAGGCTGGAGGCTCTCGCTCGGCTCGGCCGGAGGGGCGGAGGGGCGCTCGGTCGTCTCGTTCTCGTCGTCGGACAGGACGTCGGAGACGAACGCCGCGCGCGGCGCGAGCGCCGGACCTTCGGTGGTTCGCTCCTCCTCCGACGGGCTCGCGGCATCGGCGTCGCGCGGCGCGCTCGCGTCTTCGCCCCCCGCCTCGGCGGGCAGGACGGGCGTGGCCGCGCTCGAATCGAGCACCGTGATGCGATGGTCCCAGCTCGGCGGACCGCCGCGACCCTTGGCGGGCTCCTCACCCTCGACGCGCCCGGTCGGCTCGTCCTCGCGGGCGCGGACGGGCTCCGTGCTCGCGTTGGCGTTCTTCACGAAGCGATCGAAGATGTCCTCCGGCTCGAACACCGGGCGGAAGCGATCGGTCTTCTCCTGGTTGGCCAAAACCTTCGAGCCATCGTGTCAGTCCGCCCCTACGTTCGCAAGCGGCCGAAAGGGGCGCGGCTCCCCTGAGCGGCGCCGGCCGGCGCCTCTATGATCGCAATTCGAGTTTGCGCCTCGGTCCCGCGCTTCGACGGCCGGTGTCCGCGGTTCAGCTCGCGCGCCCGTCCTGGTAGGCTGCCGCGGATGAAGATCACCGCCGCCGTCGCGTATGCCGCCAACGAGCCGCTCCGGATCGAGCAGATCGACCTCGACGGTCCCAGAGCGGGCGAGGTGCTCGTGAAGCTCGCCGCGAGCGGGGTCTGTCACACGGACGCGTACACGCTGTCGGGTGCAGACCCGGAAGGGATCTTCCCTTCCATCCTCGGGCATGAAGGCGCTGGCGTGGTGCTCGAGGTCGGCGCCGGGGTCACGTCCGTGGCGCCGGGCGACCACGTGATCCCGCTCTACACGCCGGAATGTCGGCAGTGCAAGTTCTGCCTCAGCGGCAAGACGAACCTCTGCCAGGCGATCCGCGCGACCCAGGGCAAGGGGTTGATGCCCGATGGCACGAGCCGGTTCTCCGCCGGCGGCACGTCGATCCACCACTTCATGGGCACCAGCACGTTCGCGACCCACACCGTGTTGCCGGAGATCGCGGTGGCGAAGGTTCGCAAGGACGCGCCGCTCGACAAGGTGTGTCTCTTGGGATGTGGGGTGACGACCGGCGTCGGCGCGGTGCTGAACACCGCGAAGGTGGAGTACGGCGCCAACTGCGTCGTGTTCGGGCTCGGCGGGGTCGGGCTCAGCGTGATCCAGGGCTGCAAGATGGTCGGCGCGTCGAAGATCATCGGCGTGGACCTCAACCCCGCGAAGCAGGCTTGGGGCGAGAAGTTCGGGATGACCCACTTCGTGAACCCGAAGGACGTCAAGGACGTGGTCGCCGCGATCGTCGAGCTTACCGACGGGGGCGCGGACTACTCGTTCGAGTGCATCGGGAGCCCGCAGGTGATGCGGCAGGCGCTCGAGTGCTGCCACAAGGGGTGGGGCGAGTCCGTGATCATCGGCGTGGCCGGCGCGGGCCAGGAGATCGCCACGCGGCCGTTCCAGCTCGTGACCGGCCGCGTGTGGCGCGGCTCCGCGTTCGGTGGATGCCGCGGGCGCACCGACGTCCCGAAGTACGTCGACTGGTACATGGACGGACGCATCGAGGTGGACGCTCTCGTGACCCACACGATGCCCCTCGAGAAGATCAACGACGCGTTCGATCTCATGCACGAGGGCGAGTCGATCCGCGCCGTCGTCACCTACGCGTAGCGGCTCGCCCACGCCGCCCCCGGGGCGCCCGACTCGTCTCAAGTTAAGCCGGTCGTCGGCCGTACTCGCGAGTGATGGTTTCCGAGACCTCACTCATCCGTCTCGCGACTGCGCTCGCGGTGATCGCGCTGCTCGCGCCGGATCGCGCGCAGTCCCAGGACGCGTGGCTGCTGGGGGTCGAGGCCGACGTCGCGATCCCCGCGCTGGCGCCCGTCTCCGAGCGCTTCGAGACCGGCGGCGCGGCGAGCGTGGCGCTCTACTACGCGCCCACCGAGCTGTTCCAGATCGGCCTCCGGGCGCGGGCGGGCTTCCTGTCCGACGGCCCCGCGCCGATCGATCCGACGCTGGCGAACCCCGGCGTCGGCGATCTCTATGGGCTCGGCCTCTCCCTCCGGATGCGGCCGCTCGCTCCCGTCATGCCCGGCGCGTCGCGCGGCGACGGGCTCCTCGTCGAGCTGGGCGGCGGTGGCGTGCTCACCGGGGGCACCCTCGCCCCGAGCGCGGAGGGCGCGCTCGGGTGGGGCTTTCCCGTGGACGACGTGGATCTCGTCCCCTACGTGCGCTGGCTGACCGTGTTCGATCTCGACGGGCAGCTCGACGGGCGCCCCTCGCACGTGCTGATGGCGGGGCTCGAGCTCACGTTCTTCGATCGCCGCGACCCGCCGCCCGAGCCCGAGATGCCGCTGATCGGCGATCGCGATGGCGACACGATCCTCGACGACATCGACATGTGCACCGAGGTCCCCGAGGACCTCGACGGATTCCAGGACGAGGACGGCTGTCCCGAGGACGACAACGACGCCGACGGCATCCTCGACCCCGACGATCGCTGCCCCGGAGAGCCCGAGGATCACGACGGGTTCATGGACGAGGACGGCTGCCCAGACCCCGACAACGACCACGACGGATTTCCGGACGTCCACGACGCGTGCCCGAACGAGCCCGAGGTCATCAACGGGGTCGATGATCGCGATGGCTGCCCGGACGAAGGCCTCATCACGATGATCGACGATCGGATCGTGTTCGAGGACCGCGTGTTCTTCGACTTCTCCCGCGCCCGGATCCGACGCGAGGCGCGCACGGTGCTCGAGGCGGTGGTCCAGCTCGCGAGCCAACACCCGGAGTGGACGCGCCTGCGCATCGAGGGCCACGCCGACATCCGCGGCTCGCGCGAAGGCAACCAGTTCCTGAGCGAGCTGCGCGCGCAGCGGATCCGTGACGCGCTGGTCGAGGCCGGGATCGACGAGTCGCGGATCGACGCGATCGGCTACGGCGACACGCGCCCCGCGGTGGACGCGCACAGCGAGGCCGGCCATCAGCTGAACCGACGCGTCGAGCTCGCCGTGATCGAGCGACGCGACCTGACCGACGAAGAGCGCGACGCGGAGGCGGCGCTCGCCGCAGAGGAGCGGGAAGCCGCACGACGCGCGCGCGAGCCCGCGGTGGAGGAGACCCATGAATAACGCACGTATCGTTGCTCTGTGCGTCGCGGCGGCCGCGCTCGGATCGCTCGTCGGCTGCCAGAGCTCGATCGTCGGCTCGGACTGCCGCGCCGATCTCACGCTCTGCGGTGACGTGTGCGTCGATCTGTCGAGTGACCCGCTGCACTGCGGGGCGTGCGACGTCGCGTGCGCGGACGAGCAGGCGTGTCGCTTCGGCATGTGCGTGGACGATCGCATGGACGCGGGCCCCGCCCAGGTGGGTGAAGGGGGTGCGGACGGCGACGTGTTGGATCCCGACGCGGGGCTTCCCGCGGACGCGGGACCGCCGCCGGGGTGTGATCTCGGAGAGCTCGCGTGCTCGGGCGAGTGCGTTCGACCCGACACCGATCGGCGGCACTGCGGCGGCTGCGGCGCGGCGTGCGGCTTCGCAGAGGTGTGCGCGCTCGGCGAGTGCGTCTACGAGTGCGGCGCGCCCCTCGCCGAGTGCGATGGGATCTGCGTGGACCCCCGGAGCAACCCCGATCACTGTGGAGCGTGCGGCACGCAGTGCCCCTCGGGTGTGTGCGCCTACGGCGTCTGTCAGGGACCGCTCGCCGGTCACGTGGTGGTGATCGGTCACGACTACGTGGTGAGCCGCCCGCTGATGAACCGCCTCGCCGGCAACGCGGTGTTCCTCGTTCCGCGGAGCCCCGCGCGGGTGCTCGTCTACGAGGGCGACGCGACGAGCCGCTCCATCGCGGGCACCGATGCGGCGATCGACCAGGTCGCCGACGAGACGGGGCGCACGTGGACGCGCGAGCCGGTGGTCGCGGACGAGGTGTCGCTGCGGCTCGCGAGCTCGGACGCGTTCGTGGTGTATGCGCAGTCGGGCGCCGAGTCCGATCGCATCAAAGACCTCGCGCGCCTCTGGGGCGCCGCTCTCGGGACGTTCCTGCGTCGCGGCGGGGTGCTCGTCGTGTTCGACGGGGCGGGGATCAACGACGGGACGCACCGGCTGCTCGGACCGCTAGGGCTGATGCGTTCGACCGGCGTCACGGTGATCACGGGTGAGGTGCTCGACGTCGTCAATCCATCCGACGCATTGGCGCTCGGGGTCCCGCTCCGCTATCGCGGCGAGTCGAGCTCGGTCCGCTTCGGGACGCGCGACGGGACGCCGGTGGTGATGGACTCGATCGGCCCGGTCGTGCTGCACGACGTCGTACTCCCGTAGCTCCCCCGAGAGGTCCGAGGCGCCGATCCGGCCGGCCGTCAACGCACGGCGATCCCCCGCTCGCCGGAGCGCGCGCCGTCGGGGCGTTGCACCGAGACCCGGGTGAGCTCGTGCGGCCAGTCCGATGGAAGCTGCACGTTGATTTGTCCGACGCTCTCGTAGAACCACGGCGAGCCGGCGCCCAGCGTGAGGCTTCGCGAGCTCGCGCTCAGCGTGACCTGGTTGCCCGACTCCGCGAAGCGCTCCCCCCAGATGCCGAGCGCATCGCCCGGCCCGATGTCGTTCCCGTAGGTGACCGCGTTCACCACCGCCGCGATCGAAGGCGGCGGTGCGTCGGCCACGCACGCTCCGTCGGTGCAGCGCTCGCCGGCTCCACAGCTCCCGCAGTCGACCCACTCGCAGCCGTCGTCGATCGCACCGCAGGAGCGACCCTCCGCCGCGCAGCTCGTGGCGGGCACGCAGACTGGCGGCTCGCACATCGACTGATCGGCGGAGCAGGTCTCGCCCTCCCCACAGCTCCCGCAGTCGACCCACGCGCATCCATCGTAGTGCATGCCGCACACCGCGTTGGCGCTCTCGCAGGTGCTCGTCGGCGTGCACGCCGGAGGCGGGGGCGGCGAGGAGGCTCGGCGCGGATAGCCGACCGCCCACCAACCGTTGCAGTCCACGAGCACGCGTCCGCGGACGTACTGGATGCAGCAGCAATCCTCACCGAAGAGACGGTTGCAGAGTCGGTTGACCTCGACGAACGCGGCTTGCTTGCCGCGGATCGACGGGTCGCAGGTGAACGTCGCCGCGTCGCGTCCGACCACCGCCGATCCTTCGTAAGGCTGGCACCGGCCGGCACACTCGCTCGACGCGCACTCGAGGAACACGTCGCCGTCCGCGGTGCACATCCCGCCGCTGAGCGGGTTCGCGATGTAGAGGCTCGCGAGGCGATACTCCGAGACCCAACCGTCGTGGTCGGGGTTGCCTCGCGAGGTGCCGCCGCACCACTCGTCGGCGTCGGCGCGGCAGCGGGCCGAGCAAGACTCGGTGCGCACCCGGTTGTTCGCGGGGCTCGGGCCGATCCAGCACTCTCCTCCCGCTTCGAGCGCGGCGTAGGGCTGGCCGGCCGCGCGCGCGGCGGCCGCGCACGTCTCGGGCGTGTAGTCGTCGCCGGGCACGCGATCCGGCAGCACGTGCGGCGAGTAGCTCGCGTAGCAGCCGAGGTAGAACCCGTCGCCGCGCGTGCCGAGCGCCGCGCCGTCGCTCAGATCGAGATCGACGTCCTCGCCCACGCCGAGCGCGCAGCCGGAGGCGCTCGCGGCGAGCGCGAGGACGACGAGGACGAGGGAGGCGAGGGCGGAGCGTGTCGTGTGCATGCGCCGCGACACAGCGAGCTTCGTGCCAGACGCGGCGGGCGCGGCCCCAGCGCGGGACGAGCGCGCGGAACGGGGGCCTGGGCCATCGGTTGCTCTACTCGGAGAGCCACCGGTTGCTCAGTCCGACGATCCCTTGGTGAGCCCGAAGCGCTTGAGCTTGTGCACCAGGGTCCGGCGCGGGATCCCGAGCCGCTTGGCCGCCTCGGTCTGATTGCCGCCGCACGCCTCGAGGCACGCTCGGATCTGCTCGAGCTCGAACGCCTCGATGCGCGCGCGGAGATCCGCGCCAACGTCGGACCCGAGCTCTTCCTGCGCCGAGTCGTGCTCGAACGCGGCCGCGACGTCGCCGGGCGGGGCGCGGAGGCGTCCCGGCAAGTCGTCCACGTCGATCGCGCCATCCTGACTGGTGAGCGCGGCCTGCTGGAGGACGTTGCGCAGCTCGCGCACGTTGCCGGGCCATCCGTACCCGAGCAGCGCGGCGTGCGCAGCGGGGCTCACCTCCCGAGCGAGGCCCTGCTCCTCGAGCTCCCCGACGAACCGCTCGATGAGCGCGCGCAGATCGTCGCTCCGCTCGCGGAGCGGCGGCACCTCGATCACGAACCCCGCGAGCCGGAAGTAGAGGTCCGAACGGAAGCGCCCGCTCTCCTGCTCGCGGAACAGGTCCCGGTGCGTCGCCCCGACGGCGCGGACGTCGACCGCGATCTCCTCGGCGCCGCCGACGCGTCGGATCGTCCCGACCTCGAGCGCACGGAGCAACGCGGCTTGTCCTCGCTCGGAGAGCTCGCCCACCTCGTCGAGGAACAGGGTCCCTCCGTGGGCCTGCTCGAACAGCCCCTCCGCCCGCCGCTCGGCGCCGGTGAACGCGCCTCGCTCGTGACCGAACAGCGCCGACTCGATCAACGCCTCGGCGATCGCCGCGCAGTTCACGGCCACGAAGGGGCGCTCGGCGCGAGCGCTCGCCGCGTGGATGCGCCGCGCGACCAGCTCCTTGCCAGCGCCCGTCTCTCCGTGGATGAGCACGGGCACCTCGAGCTTCGCCACGCGCTCGGCGAGCGCGACCGCGCGCTGCATCGACGCGCTCGCGATCACGAATCGCTCGGATGGGTGGGGCTCCGCGCCGCCGTCGCTCGCGCGACGCGCCGCCTCGATGAGGCGCTCCGCGCTCGTCCCGGACTCGGGGTAGGTCGCGACGCCGACGTTCATCGAGACGAGGCCGAGCTGAACCTGGACGTTGGCGCTGACCTCGCGGGCGCGCGCCCGGCTCGCTCCGGGTAGGAGGAGCAGCGCGGCTTGCGGCGCATACGCGGTGATCCGGTCGACGCCGGAGAGGACGCGCGCCGCGCTGTCCTGCCAACCTGGCGGCGCCTCGGGAGCGCGGAGGAACAGCACCGCGAACCCGCCGCCGAGCGCGCGAGCCCGATCGAGCTCGTAGCGCACGAACATCCGAAAGCGACGGTCGTCCGTCAGCGGGCCATCCTCGTCGGGGCCCGCGCTCGAGGGGAAGCGCGCGTGCACCGACACGAGCACGTCGCCCACGCGGACGATGTCCCCCGCCGTCAGGCGCGCTCGCTCGATGCGAGCTCCGTTGACATAGGTGCCGTGGCGCGACTCGAGGTCCTCGATGAAGAGGCCCTCGTGATCCCACACCACCCGCGCGTGAGTGCGTGAGACAGACTCGTTGACGAGCTGGAAGTCGGCGGTCTGGCTGCGTCCGATCGTGACGCTCGAGGGGAACGTGAGCTGGGCGGCGCGCGGACCTTCGCGGTCCTGCGCGACCAAGCTGGCCGAGGGTTGGGGCGCCGCGATCCCGCGGAAGTCCGCGGTGCGCTCGGTGCGATCGGAGAAGTCCACCGCGGGAGAACCGTGAGGCGGTCGTCGAGCGCCGGCAACGCCGCGCGAGGCTGCGGCGTGCCGGCGTCCGCTCGGATCAGTACGCGACGCAGCCGGAGACGCGCACGTTGTCCAGCCACGCGGTGTCGGAGCCGACCGGATCGAGGTCGATGTCGTCCTTCGTGAACTCGAACGAGATCCGGTGCGCGCCCGGCGCGATGCCCTCGGCGCGGTTGGCTCCCATCATCTCGCCGGTGAAGTTGGCCGCGGCGACGCCGTCGATCAACACGTTGAAGAAGTCGTAGTCGGCTTCGCTGCTCACCCGATAGTCGTAGATCACCGCGCCGCTCGGACCGCACGCCACGTTGAACGCGAGGGTGCTCGTCTCGAGGTCTACGATCGAGCCCGCT
Organism: Sandaracinaceae bacterium; assembly: GCA_050186575.1. GTDB lineage: Bacteria > Myxococcota_A > Polyangia > Polyangiales > Sandaracinaceae > JAUHXR01. The sequence goes on from JBFWYI010000053.1 coordinate 31,020, forward strand.
TGCGCGGAGTACGAGCCGGCGAGCGGCATGGTGGACGACACCGACCACGGGACGTCGCCGCCCGTCGTCCAGTCGGACGAGAGCGGCGGCCCGGCCTCGAAGTCGTCGAAGGTCGTCGCCCCGGACAACGAGATCTCGTTGATCCGGACGTCGAGCGTCGCGCTCAGCGGGAACAGCCCGTCGTCGGTCGCGACCAAATAGAAGTAGTACGTCGTACCCGAGGTGATCGCGAGCGAGCCGGTGAGCCGGTCTTGCTCGTACGGCGCGGCGCACGAGAGCTCGGTCACGGTCCCGCACGCCGCCGAGCTGACGGCGAGGGCCCACGTCGTCTCGGAGGGCTTGGCGATCGAGTACGTCATGACACCGGTGGTGGTCGCGGTGAACGACATCACCACGTCCGGTCCCGAGGGGACCGCGAACGTCGGGGTGCAGGACGGCGCGGTGGTGAGGTAGTCGTTCGTCGACGCCGTCCACGTCACGGCGTTGATGCCGGCGTGCAGCGTCGCTGCGGATGCGCACGCCTCACCGACGGGCGCGCAGCTCCCGGAGGCACAGCGCCCCGAGACGCAATCGGTGTTGACCGAGCACGCGCGCGTGTTGGCGCACGGGAGGCACACCGAGCCGCCGCAGTCCACGTCGGTCTCCGTCCCGTCGAGCGTCGTGTTTCCGCAGCTCGCGGGCCGGCACCGGCCGCCCGTGCACGACGCGCCGGACGCGCAGTCGGTGGTCGCGAGACACGCGAGGCCCGACCCGCACGCGCCGCAGGAGCCGCCGCAGTCGACGTCGGTCTCGTCCTGGTTTTGCGCGCCGTCCGAGCAGGTCCCGCCGATGAAGATCAAGCCGACGGAACCGTCACCGCCGTCGGCGTCGACGCGTCCCCCGAGGCCGCCGCTCACGTCGAGGTCGCCCGCGCCGGTGACGACGGTCGGCGCGACGAGGTGGATCACGCCACCCGATCCGCCGCCGCCGGCCCCGCCTCCGCCGAAGCACCGGCTCCCGCCGCCGGCCCCGCCGCCCGCGGCGATGAATCCGGTGACGGTGAGGGTGCTCGTGGCGGTCAGCTCCACGAAGCCACCGCCGCCGCCGCCGCCGCCTCCGGGGTCGTCGCCCATGCCGAGGTCGTCGTCCGACGAACCGCCGCCGCCGCCCGAGCCACCCACGCGCATGGTGAACGCGTCGTAGGCCGCTCCGCCGGCCCCGGGCGTCAGGCCTCCGCCCGCCGTCCCTGCGATCCGGTGTCCAGCGCCGCCGCCGCCCGAGCCGTCGACCGTCCCCGCTCCCCCGGCGCCGGGGCCGGAGCCCGGCGATCCATCGAGCGTCACCGCGGGGCTACCGCCTTCGCCGCCGGTTCCGCCGGCGAAGCCGCCCGGCCCGCCCGCGCCGCCGACCCCCGCGCCGACCACGCTGCAGTCCGCGCCCTCGCCGCCGGGCTCTCCCGCGGCGTCGATCACGCCCGCGATGTCGATCGACGTCGTGGACGTCACGACGAACGGTCGGCTGCCCCTCACCGACAGCGACGCGCCGGCCTGGACCACGAAGCCCTCGGTCACCCACGTGTGGGTTCCGGAGCTCCATCCCGGCGCGGGCGCGCCGTCGAGCTCACCGGTGTCCGTGTCGAACGTCGCGTCGGTCGACACCGTCACCATGCTCGCGTTGACCATGCACGTGTTGCTGCACGCGTCGGAGTCGACGGTGTTCCCGTCGTCGCACTCTTCGCCGGCCGTCGCGTTGAAGACGCCGTCGCCGCACATCGCGGCCGTACAGTCCGTGTCGCAGCTCGCCGTCTCGCCGCCCGCGCCGGCCCCGTCGCCGTCGCACGTCTCGCCGGCCGTGGTGTTGACCAGGCCGTCGCCGCACATCGCGGCCGTGCAGTCGGTGTCGCAGCTCGCCGTCTCCCCGCCGGTGCCCGCGTCGTCCCCGTCGCAGACCTCGCCCGCTGCGGTGTTGGCGTGGCCATCGCCGCACATCACGGCCGAGCAGTCTTCGTCGCACGCGGCGGAGTCGACCGGGGGATCGACGCCGTCGTCACACGTCTCGGCGCCCTGGACGGTGCCGTCGCCGCAGACGGTCGTCGTGCAGACCATCGCGTCGCAGAACCCGCTCATGCAGTCGGTGTTCGCGGCGCAGGCCTCGCCATCGTCGCACGGGTTGCACATCGCGCCGCCGCAGTCGACGTCGGTCTCGGTGCCGTTCATCGTGCCGTCGGAGCAGCTCGCCATCGGCTGACACGTGCCGCCCATGCAGATGTTCGTGGTGCAATCACCGTTGTCGCCGCACATCTCGGTCGGGGTGCAGGTGGCGCCGCAGACGCCGCCGCAGTCGACGTCGGACTCGTCTTGGTTGCGCATGCCGTCCGAGCAGCTCGCCGCCGGCGGACCGCCGTCGCGCATGCCCGCGTCGCCCATCGGGCCGGCGTCGCCGCCCCCCGCGTCGCCGCCGCCGCCGTCGTCGCACCCCGCGACCGCGATGGCCGCGACGAGCGCAAGGATCTTTGAAGTCTTCCTCATCGATGAGCTCCCGTCCGGTGGGGGCACCCCGCGCCCGACCGTCCGGCTTCCTATCACACCCTCGCGGCTCCGCCGAGGGGGGAGAACCCGCGCTTCGATCCATCAAGAAACGCGAACACCGGCGAGAGCAGAGCTCCCGCCGGTGTCCATCGGTCTCGAGCGCGTGGCTCAGTTCGTCGCGACGTCGATCGTGTACGGGCCGATGAGCGCCCCTTCGCTGTACGTCGACGCCATCACGTAGAGCGTCTCGCCCGGCATGATGACTTGCCCGGTGATCTGGCTCGCCAGGACGGTTCCGAAGTCGTCGTTGCCGGTGACGCAGGACGTCAGCGTCGTGATGTCCAGCGGCACGCGGTAGATGTGGAGGTAGCCGTCGCCCATCCACGTCGCCGTGATGGTGAGCGTCTGCATCGCTCCGGTGGTGTTCGTGATCGCGTAGACATCGAGCGCGAAGTTGGTGCCGAAGCCGGCCCCGCACGACGCCGACGGGCGGGTCCAGCGTGCGTCGCCCGCGTCGATGCTCCCCGCCAACGTGACGCTCATGCCCGAGGCCGCGATCGGTCGCGCCTCGAGCTGACACGTCGCGTTGCAGCCGTCACCGGGCACGATGGCCCCGTCGTCGCACTGCTCGCCCGCCGGGAAGTTGGTCGCGCCGTCGCCGCAGGAGACGAGCGTGCAGTCCGCGTCGCAGGTCGACGACGGCCCCATCGTGTCGCAGGCCTCGCCGGTGTTGACGACGCCGTCGCCACAGATCGCGCAGACGCCCATGTCGCACGTCAGCCCGACGCAGTCGCTGCCGACGAGGCACATCTCGCCGGTCGCGCACGGACCGCACGTCGCACCGCCGCAGTCCACGTCGGTCTCGTCCTGGTTCTGCGCGCCGTCGAAGCACGACACGCACACGCCGCCGTCGCAGGCGTCGGTGCAGTCGCTGTCGATCGCGCACATCTGACCGTCATCGCAGGGCGAGCAGGTCGCTCCACCGCAGTCGATGTCCGTCTCGTCCTGATTGCGCAGCCCGTCGGTGCAGGAGCACGCCGGGCACACCGGTCCGCCGCAGTCGATCGCGGTCTCGCCCGTGTCGAGCACGCCGTTGGCGCACGTCGCGGGCGAGCACGTCCCGGCGAGACACGAGCTCGCGCCGGTGCAGTCCGCCGTGGAGTTGCAGGCCGAGCCGTCCGCGCAACGCGCGCTGCACGACCCGCCGCAGTCGACGTCCGACTCGTAGCCGCTCACCATGCCGTCGCTGCAGCCGCCGTCGATGAGCACCACGCCGTCGGAGCCGTCACCGCCCGCGAAGGAGTCGGTGCCGCCCGCGCCTCCGCTCACCGCGAAGGTCGCGGAGCCGAAGGACGAGCCGGCCCCCGGGTGCAGCCAGAGGAGGCCGCCCGAGCCGCCGCCGCCGCTGCCGCTATTGCCCGAGCAGTTGAAGTTGGTGCCGCCGTCGCCGCCGCTCACGTCGATGGTGCCCGTGATGGTCAGCGCCGCCGTCGACATCAGCTCGACCATGCCGCCACCGCCGCCGCCGCCGGCACCGCCGTCGTCGTCGATGCCTCCGTCGTCGTCGGAGCTGCCGCCGCCGCCGCCCGAGCCGCCGATGCGCGCGACCGTCGCGTCGTAGGTGTTTCCACCGATGCCGCGGTTCGCCTGGACCGTGTCGTAGTCGCCGTCGAGACCGCGACGGAGGTGGCCCGCGCCGCCGCCGCCCGCGGAGTCCAGCAAGCCGGGTTGACCGCCGCCAGGGCCGCCGCCCGGCACTCCGCTCAGCATCGCCGCGGGGCTGCCGCCGCCGCCGCCCGCGCCGCCCGCGAAGCCGCCGGGACCCGCGGCCCCGCCGGCTCCGCCCGGACCGGCCGTGCTGCACACCGGCCCATCGACGCCGTCCTGGCCGGAGGCATCGAGGGTCCCTTCGATGTTGATCGTGTTGCCCGAGACGACGAACGGCTGGCTGCCGGTCACGGTGAGCACCGCTCCCGGCGCGATCGCGAACGTGTTCACCTCGAGCGCGTGGTTGGTCGCGTTCCAGCCCATCGCGACCGCCGTGCCGAGCATCCCGGTGTCGGTGTCGAACGTCGTGCTCGCGGTGACGTTGATCACCGGCCCGTTCGACGTGCACGTGTTGCTGCACGCGTCGGTGTCGACGGTGTTCCCGTCGTCGCACTCCTCACCGGCCGTCATGTTGTGGACGCCGTCGCCGCACATCGCGGCCGTGCAGTCGTCGTCGCAGGTCGCGCTCTCCCCGCTGTCGTCGCAGGTCTCGCTCGCCGCTGCGTTGACCACGCCGTCGCCGCACATCGCCGCGGTGCAGTCGGTGTCGCACGTCGCGGTCTCGCCGCCGGTGCCCGCTCCGTCGCCGTCGCAGGCCTCGCCCGCCGTCGTGTTGACGGCGCCGTCACCGCACATCGCGGTCGTGCAGTCGTCGTCGCAGGTCGCCGTCTCCATCGGCGTCCCGCCCGATCCGTCGTCGCAGTCCTCGTCACCCTGGACGGTACCGTCGCCGCACACGGTCGCGGCGCACACCATCGCGTTGCAGAATCCGCTCATGCAGTCGGCGTTGGCCGCGCAGGCCTCGCCGTCGTCGCACGGGTTGCACATCGCGCCGCCGCAGTCGACGTCGGTCTCGGACCCGTTCATCGTGCCGTCGGTGCAGCTGGCCATCGGCTGACAGGTGCCGCCCATGCAGATGTTGGTGGTGCAATCACCGTTGTCGCCGCACATCTCGGTCGGAGTGCAGGTCGCGCCGCACACGCCGCCGCAGTCGACGTCGGACTCGTCCTGGTTGCGCATCCCGTCGGAGCAGCTCGCGGCGGGAGGTCCGCCGTCGCGCATCCCCGCGTCCGCCATCATTCCGGCGTCTCCGCCGCCGGCGTCCGAAGTGCTCCCGTCGTCGCAGCCCGCGACCGCCAATGCGGTCACGAGCACCATCGCTGAAATCCGTCTCATCCCGAAGCTCCTGTTCGGTGGCGCGCACCCTTCGCGCCACGACGGCGGGTCGCCTATCACGACCCAGGCCCGTCGCCGAGAGGGGATCGGAGCCGGACTGGGCGGGAACGCACAGGAAACGAAGAACCGGCGAGGAGCGCCGCTCCCCGCCGGTTCATTCGTGGACCGCGAGGGTCCCGCGATGTCCGGAATCGGCTCAGGGGATCGTGCACCCCGAGATCGCGACGTCGTCGATCCAGACCGTATCGCTGCCGACGCTGAGGCTGATGTCCTTCTGATAGATCCAGCGCAGAGCGACCGCGCCCGTGGGAAGAGCGATGCTCACCGTCGTCGGTCCGGTGGTCCCGGACACGTCGGTCCAGCCGGTCGGCGCGGAGCCGTTGACGCGGAAGCGCAGGAAGTCGTAGGTGGCCTCCGTGCTCGTGCGATAGGTGAACGTCACGGTCGCCCCGGCCGCGCAGGTCATCGCCGCGAGGTCGAGGTTCGTGGACTGACTGTCGGCGATGTTTCCGCACTCCGCGGACTGGAGCCCACGGATCGGGCTCGTCGCGCTGGCGAACCAGTTCGCGTCGCCGCTCGTCGTCCACCGCGCGTCGAGCGTCGTGGCCTCGAAGTCGTCGTAGATGAGCCCACCCAGGTCGCACATCGCGGTCGAGCACGCACCGCTCAGGCAGTCCGTTCCCGCCGCACAGCTCTGACCAGGGAAGCAGGCGATGCACGCCGCGCCACCGCAGTCGATGTCGCTCTCGGTTCCGTTCTGCACGCCGTCGCCGCACGAGATGCAGACCGACGCCTCACACATCGTGCTCGAGCAGTCGCTGCCCGCGACGCACGCGTTTCCGTCCGCGCACGCGCCGCACGTGCTGCCCCCGCAGTCCACGTCCGTCTCGTCCTGGTTCATCACGCCGTCGGTGCACGAGACGCACACGTTCGACTCGCACGTCCCGCTGTCGCAGTCCGTGCCAACCAGGCACGCGAGCCCGTCCCCGCACGTGCCGCACGTGGCGCCACCGCAGTCGACGTCGATCTCGTCCTGATTCATGACGCCGTCGCTGCACGAGACGCACACGTTCGACTCGCACGTCCCGCTGTCACAGTCTGCGCCGGCCGTACATGCGAGCCCGTCGTCGCACACCCCGCAGGTGCTTCCACCGCAATCGATGTCGGTCTCGTCCTGATTCATGAGCCCATCGCCGCACGACACGCAGAGGCTGGACTCACAGGCCATGCTGGCGCAGTCGGTGCCCGCGGTGCACGCGAGGCCATCGTCGCAGCCCGCGACACAGTCCGAGCCGCCACAATCGACGTCGGTCTCCATCGCGTTCATCGTGCCGTCGAAGCAGGTCGCGACCTGACAGACGCCCGCGGCGCACGCGTCCGTGCCCATGCAGTCACCGTCGATGATGCACCCGCTGAGCGCGGCGCATGGACCGCATGATCCGCCGCAGTCGACCCCGGTCTCGTCCAGGTTGAGGACACCATCGGTGCACGTGTCGGCCTGCACGACGACGAGCCCGTCGGCGCCATCACCGCCCGACCCTGGGCTGCCCGAGGCGCCGGCGCCGCCATCGACGCTCAGCGTGCCGCCGCCGGTGAACGCTACCGCCAGCGCGATCACGCCTCCCGATCCGCCGCCGCCGCTGCCCCCATCGAAGGACGAGCAGGCCGACTGGGAGCCATCGCCCCCCGTCACGTCGATCGATCCGGAGATGGCGATGGTCGTCGCGTCGAGGCTGACGAACCCGCCGCCGCCGCCGCCGGCGCCGCCCGCGTCGTCGCCGCTCCCTCCGTCGTCGTCGCTCGAGCCGCCGCCGCCGCCGGAGCCTCCGACGCCCATCAGGTACGCGTGGTAACCAGCGCCGCCCGCGCCGCCGTTGGTCCCCGCGCCGTCTTCGCCGAAGCCGCGATGGCCGCCGCCTCCGCCGCCCGAGACGTCGACCGTACCCGGCTGGCCGCCGCCCGGTCCCATGCCCGCCGTGCCGTCGTGGGTCGGCGCCGGCCCGCTCGTACCGCTCCCCGGTCCGCCGTCACCGCCCGCGAAGCCGCCGGGGCCGCCGGCGCCACCGCTCGCGAATCCGACCGTGCTGCACGTCGGTCCCGTGGCCCCATCCTGACCCGACGCGTCGATCGCGCCGCTGATGTCGACCGACATCGCGCTCACGTGGAAGGGGTTTGTGCCCGTCACGGTGAGGGTGGCGCCGCTCGCAATCGTGAACGTCGTCGCAGACCACGTGTTGCTTGCAGCATCCCACGCCGCGACGACCGTTCCGTCGAGCTCGCCCGTGGTCGTGTCGAACGTGGCGTCCGCCGTGATGTCGACCGGGCCCGCGTTCACCGTGCAGTCGTTGTGGCAGACGTCCGTGTCATCGGTGTTGCCGTCGTCGCACTGCTCGCCCGCCGTCGCGTTCCGCACGCCATCGCCGCACATCGCCGCGGTGCAGTCGGTGTCGCACGTCGCGGTCTCACCGCCGGCTCCGGCTCCGTCGCCATCACAGGTCTCGCTGGCCGCGGCGTTGACGACGCCGTCACCGCACATCGCGACCGTACAGTCGGTGTCGCACGTCGCGGTCTCGCCGCCCATCCCGGCGCCGTCGCCGTCGCACTCCTCGCCGGCCACCGTATTGGCGTGACCGTCACCGCACATCGAGTCGGTGCAGTCGTCATCGCACGTGGCCGAGTCGACCGGCGGATCCACGCCGTCGTCGCACGTCTCCGCGCCCTCTACGGTGCCGTCCCCACAGACGGTGGTCGTACAGACCATCGCGTCGCAGAAGCCGCTCATGCAGTCGGTGTTGCCGGCGCAGGCTTCGCCATCGTCACACGGGTTGCACATCGTGCCGCCGCAGTCGACGTCGGTCTCGGTGCCGTTCATCGTGCCGTCGGAGCAGCTCGCCATCGGCTGGCAGGTGCCGCCCATGCAGATGTTCGTGGTGCAATCACCGTTGTCGCCGCACATCTCGGTCGGGGTGCAGGTGGCGCCGCACACGCCGCCGCAGTCGACGTCGGACTCGTCCTGGTTGCGCATGCCGTCGCTGCAGGTCGCGCGCGGCGGGCCGCCATCGCGCATCCCCGCGTCGGTCCCCATCATCCCAGCGTCACCGCCGCCCGCGTCGGATCCGCCGCCGTCGTCGCAACCCGCCACGCTCAGGGCGACGAGTGCCGCAATTAGTCTTACTCTCCTACTCATGGACAAGCTCCCTGTCGAGTGCGAGCACCCACGCCCGTGTCGGGGTCCCATATCACACGAGGCGCCGCGTGTGGCCGCTCAGGCCAAAAAAAACGGCGAGGAGCACGCTCCTCGCCGTTTTTCGGGCGAGCGCCGCGAGGGCGCTCCGCTGCTCGATGTCAGGGAATCGTGCACCCCGAGATCACGACGTCATCGAGCCATGCGCTGTCCGCACCCTCGCTGAAGAGGTTGTCCTTTTCGTACGACCAGTCGAGAGCCACGGCTCCCACGGGTAGATCGATCGTGACCGTGGTCGCTGGGACCATGCCGGTCGCGTCGGTCCAGCCGGTGGGCGTCGAGCCGTTGACCGTAAAGACGAAGAAGTCGTAGTCCTGTTCGCAGTCGACGCGGTACGTGAACGTGACGGTCGCTCCCGCCGCGCACGTCATCGCCGCCAACCCCAGGCTCGTCGTCTCCGAATCGGTGATGTCGCCGCTCTCGGCCGACTGCGATCCGCGGAGCGCCATCGTCGTGCTCGGGAACCAGTCTGCGTCTCCGCTCGTCGTCCATCGCGCGTCGAGCGTCGCGGCCTCGAAGTCGTCGTAGATGAGCGCGCCGAGCTCGCACATCGCGGTCGAGCACGCACCGCTCAGGCAGTCCGTTCCCGCCGCGCAGGTCTGACCGGGGAAGCAGCGCGAGACGCACTCGGGACCGCCGCAGTCGACGTCGGTCTCCATGCCGTCCATCGCTCCGTTCCCGCAGGTGCTGCCCTGACAGACCCCTCCGTTGCACGCGGCGCCCGTCACGCAGTCGGCGTCCGCGAAGCAGTGGGTCAGGAACGCGCAAGTCCCGCAGACGCCGCCGCAATCCACGTCGCTCTCGTCCAGGTTGAGGACGCCGTCGGTGCACGTGCCGGTCTCTACGACCACGACGCCGCTGGCGCCGTCGCCGCCGGCGCCGGGGGAGCCGGCGGCGCCCAGCCCGCCGTCCACGTCGATCGAGCCGCCGCCCGTGAACGCCACGGCCAGCACGACGACACCGCCGGCTCCGCCGCCGCCGCTGCCACCGTCGGTGGTGGAGCAGTACGGCTCCGAGCCGTCTCCGCCGGACACGTCGACGCTGCCCGAGATGGCGATCGTCGCGGCTTCGAGCTCGACGTAGCCACCGCCACCGCCGCCCGCACCGCCGGCGTCGTCGCCCACGCCATCGTCGTCGTCGCTCGAGCCGCCACCGCCGCCCGAGCCGCCGACGCCCATCACGTACGCCTGGTAGCCCGCGCCGCCGGCTCCGCCGTTCGCGCCCGCGCCGTCGGCGCCCGGACCTCGATGTCCGCCGCCGCCGCCGCCGGAGACGTCGACGGTTCCGGGCTGTCCGCCACCCGGGCCCATGCCGGGTTGACCGTCGTGCGTCGCCGCTGGGCCGGTGGAGTCGCTGCCGGGTCCGCCGTCACCACCGGCGAAGCCGCCGGGGCCGCCGGGAGCACCGGGCGTGAAGCCGACCGTGCTGCAGTCGGGCCCGAGCTCCGCATCCTGACCCGACGCGTCGATCGCGCCACTGATGTCGATCGACGTGGCGCTCACGTGGAACGGGTTCGTGCCCGTGACGGTGAGGGTCGCGGTGGTCGCGATCGTGAACGTGCTCGCGAACCAGGTGTTGCTCGCCGCGTCCCACTCGGCGACGACGGTTCCGTCGAGCTCACCGGTGCTGGTGTCGAACGTGGCGTCCGCCGTGATGTCGACGGGGCCGGCGTTGAGCGTGCAGTCGTTGTGGCAGAGGTCGGTGTCGTCGGTGTTGCCGTCGTCGCACTGCTCGCCGGCCGTCGCGTTGCGGACGCCATCGCCGCACATCACCGCGGTGCAGTCGGTGTCGCAGGTCGCGGTCTCGCCGCCCGCGCCGGCTCCGTCGCCGTCGCAGGTCTCGCTCGCCGCCGCGTTCACGACGCCGTCGCCGCACATCGCCGCGGTGCAGTCGGTGTCGCAGGTCGCGGTCTCGCCGCCCATGCCGGCGCCGTCGCCGTCGCACGCCTCGCCCGCCACGGTGTTGGCGTGACCGTCACCGCACATCGCGTCGGTGCAGTCGTCATCGCACGTCGCGGAGTCGACCGGCGGGTCCACGCCGTCGTCACACGTCTCGACGCCCTGGACCGTGCCGTCGCCGCAGACGGTCGCGGTGCACACCATCGCGTCGCAGAACTCGCTCGTGCAGTCGGTGTTGGCGGCGCACATCTCGCCGTCGTCACACGGGTTGCACATGGTGCCGCCGCAGTCGGTGTCGGTCTCGGTGCCGTTCATCGTGCCGTCGGTGCAGCTCGTCATCGGCTGACACGTGCCGCCCATGCAGATGTTGGTGGTGCAATCACCGTTGTCGCCGCACATCTCGGTCGGGGTGCAGGTGGCGCCGCACACGCCGCCGCAGTCGACGTCGGACTCGTCCTGGTTGCGCATGCCGTCCGAGCAGCTCGCCCCAGGAGGTCCGCTGTCGCGCATCCCCGCGTCGGTACCCGCGCCACCATCGGTTCCCGCGTCGGAGCTGCCTCCGTCGTCGCAGCCCACGGCGAGGCACGACCCGAGGGTCAGCGCCATCACCAAGCGTGTGATTTTCTTCGTCATCCTGGCTCTCCCAAAGAAGTAAGGGGACACCCCGCCCCCGAGACCGAGGTCCCGTACCACACCGCGGATCCCGAGGCACCGGGCCCCCGGTTCTTTTCGTGCGAAGTCCGGGACGCTAGACGGGGAGGATCGCGCCGCGCGTGACCGAATTTCGGGGGGAGGCGAGGTGCGCGACCTCGATCGCGATCCCCGCCGGAGCGGACCAGCCGGCGCGATCGGCGTTCGGCATGGCGGCCCGGTTGGCCGGCGTGTCGATCATCGTGGGCGCCACCGCGTTGACGAGGATGCCCTCGCCGAGCACCTCGTCCGCGAGCCCCCGGGTGAGCGCGACCACCACCGCCTTCGACGACGAGTACGGGACCGTCCCCGCGCTCGGTGACAACGCGGAGGTGGAGGCCACGTTGACGATCCGTCCGCCGCCTCCGGTGCGACGCATCGTCTTCACCGCCTCGCGGCAGGCGAGGAACGTGGTCACCGCGTTCCGGTTCATCAGCTCGAGGAACCCCTCGAGCGAGGTGTCGACCACCGAGGAGCCCGCGAACCCGCCCGCGAGGTGGATCGACGCCCAGAGGCTCGGGAGCTCGGCGTAGTAGCGCTCCACCGTGGCCTCGACGGTGAGATCGAGGCCGGCGCGCACGCTGGCCTGCTCGTGGTTGCGGTAGGGGAAGCGGTCCAGCTCACGCGGAGCGAACACCGGGACGTGGACGTGGGCGCCTCGCCCGATGAGCTCCGCGCACACCGCGGTGCCCAGCGCGCCGCTGCCCCCGGTGACCACCACATGACGGCGTTCGAAGTCGTTCATGGCCGCCACGGTACACCTGCCCGGTCCCGCGTTGGCTGCGGCTTTTTTGACGCGCGGAGCCGCTTCCGGCATCGGTCGACTCGAGGAGGCAACGTGGCTGAATCGATGTCGAGCTGCTCGGTCTGCGCGCAGAGCTTCGAGGTGAAGTTTCGATACCAGCTCCGCGAGCAAGATGGGGTGTTCAGCGCGTTCTGCTCGCAGACGTGTTTACAGCGCGCCCTCGAGCGAGGGCCGAGCGACGACCTGCCGCTGTCGTGTGACGTCTGCGCGAAGCGATTCGTCCTCGAGTTCCCGTTCCAGGTCGAGACCAAGGGCGATCGCACGATCTACTACTGCACTACGCAGTGCCGCAGCGCGGCGCAGGCGGGGGTGTTCCGCCTCGGCAAGGCGGGGGGTCGCGCCAACGAAGGCCCGCGTCGGATCGCGGTGTTCAACCACAAGGGCGGCACCGGCAAGACCACCACCGCGGTGAACCTCGCGGCCGGCCTCGCCGAGCGAGGCAACCGTGTGTTGTTGATCGACGCCGACGGCCAGGGCAACGTGGGTGCCTCGCTCGGGATCCGCGGCGAGCGGACGCTCTATCACGTGCTGGTGAGCGGCGCGCCGGCGGAGGACTGCGTCGTCCCCGTCCGGCACAACCTCGACGTGCTCACGAGCAACGAGCTGCTCGCGGCGGCCGAGCTGTTCCTCGCCCAGCGGGCCAACCGGCACCGCGTGTTGCGCGACCGGCTCGGCGTAGCGGCGGATGGATACGACGTGGTCGTCCTCGACTGCGCGCCCGCGCTCTCGCTGATGAATCAGAACGCGCTCGTCTACGCCGACAGCGTGCTCGTACCGGTCGCGTGCGACTACCTCTCGCTGATCGGCGTGCGCCAAGTGCTGCGGACGCTGAAGAGCGTGCGAGAGCTCCTCAAGCATCCGGTGCAGATGCTCGGCGTCTTGCCGACGTTCTACGACGTGCGCAATCGGATCAGCCGCGACGCGCTCGGCGCGCTGTATGACCACTTCAAGGAACGTTGTCTGCCGCCGATCCGCGTGAACACGCGCCTGCGGGAGGCACCGAGCACGAAGAAGACGATCTTCGAGCTCGCGCCGACGAGCCACGGCGCGAAGGACTATTTGACGCTCGTCGAGCACGTGACCCGCCTGCGCGGCGACGCGAGCTTGGTCGAGACGGATGCGCTCGAGATGATCGAGCGGGCGGCCACAGACTCAACGGAGCGCCGAGCGTCGCGCTTGGCGGGCTGAAGCGGGGGCGGTCATGGACGTATTCGACCGAGACGAGGTGCGCGAGGTGCTGGAGGCGGGGTTCTACGCGCCGGACCCGCCGCGGCGATCCAAGACGAAGAAGCCGAGCCCCGAGCCGGACGAGCTCCCCTACAAGGTGATCTGCATCAGCCTCTACCGCGAGGACCTCGAGCGCCTCGACGAGAAGGTGAAGCAGCTCAAGCGGCAGGGGCATCGCAAGATGAGCCGGAGCGCGCTCATCCGGTACGCGCTCGACACGGCCGACCTCGACGGCCTGCCGAAGGGCTACTGAGACCGTAGTCTTGGTCGCGTCAGTCTTTGGTCGGCGCCGCGATGCGCGAGTCGCCGATCTCGCCGCGGAACATCGAGTAGAGGTCGGGCGCTTCGACCGCGACCCACGCGGCCGCCTCCTCGAAGTCGTGCACGAGCGCGTCGCTGATCGTGGACCCGCCGTCGAGCATCCGCTTGCACGCGCCGTGGAGCTGCACGTACTTGTCGAGGTGCTCGTTGAACTCGCCCCGATCGAGGCGCTTGATCATGTGCTTGTTGAACTTCGCGTAGGCGCCGACCGGCCGGTCGCCGAGGTGCTCCGCGTAGCGCCCGTTGTACTTCTCGAAAGCGAGGTCGTAGTCGATGTTCACGGCTCGTCCGGGGCTCGAGTGCGGCGAATCTACCAGACGCGCGGTCCGAGCGCCGCTCGATGCACGGGCCGTCCAGCGACGGTGACCAACCGCGCTTCGAGCCCGCCCAGCACGTAGGCCAGGGCCCTCGGATCGTCGGCGTCGAACATCGCGAGATCGGCGGGGCCGCCGATCCGGATGCGGCCCGCGTCCGCGAAGCCCGCCGCGCGCGCCGCGTCCGCCGTGATGGCGAGGACCGCCTCCTCGGGAGTGAGGCCCGCGTCGCGCACCGCGAGCGCGGCCATCAGCGGTAGATCGAGGCTCGGGCTCGTGCCCGGGTTGCAGTCGGTGCCCACCGCGATGCGCACGCCGTGCGCGCGCATGCGTCCGGCGTCGGGCGGGGTCTGGCGGAGCGTCCGCCACGCGCCCGGCAGCAGCACCGCGGTCACCCCCGCCTCCGCCATCGCGCGCAGCCCCGCGTCCGACACTTGCTCGAGGTGATCGGCGCTCAGCGCGCCGAGCTCGGCGCAGAGCTCCGCGCCACCGAGGTCGGCGAACTGACCGACGTGCGCGCGCGTGCGCAAACCGAGGTGCGCGGCCGCCCGCAGCACGCGCTCCGCCTCGTCGCGGCGGAACGCCCCCTCGTCGAGGTACACGTCGCACGCATCGGCGAGCCCGCGCGCCGCCACCTCGGGAAGGATCGCGTGGACGATCTCGTCGAGGTAGCCGGTGCGGTCGTCGGCGCGCTCCGGCGGCACGGCGTGCGCGGCGAGGAGCGAGGTGGTGACCAGCACGTCGCCTTGCAGCCCCACGCGACGCGCGACCGCGAGGTGCCGCGGCTCGTGCTCGACGCTGAGCCCGTAGCCGCTCTTGATCTCGATCGCGGTGACGCCGTGCGTCCGCATCGCGAGGGCTCGCGCGCGGGTCGCTTCGAACAACGTCTCGTCGCTCGCCGCGCGGCTCGCTCGGACGCTCGCTTTGATCCCGCCGCCCTCCGCCGCGATGCGGCGGTAGTCCTCGCCGGCCATCTTGCGCGCGAACTCGTCCACGCGGCTTCCTGCGAACACGAGGTGGGTGTGCGGATCGACCAGCCCGGGCAGGAGCGCTCGGCCCTCCGCGTCGATCTCGTCGTCGGCGGGCGGCGCGTCCGCGCTCGATCCGATCCACGCGACGCGGTCGCCTTCGATCACGACCGCCGCGTCCTCGAGGATCGCGAGGCGCTCTCGAGGAGAGGATCCGTCGGGGCCGTCGCACGTCACCACGCGCGCGCGAGTGATGCAGAGCGACATCCGATCACCGCACGTCGGCGCGAGGGATGTGCACGCCGCGCTCGCGCGCCGTCTCGACCGCCTTCTCGTAGCCGGCGTCGGCGTGGCGGATCACGCCCATCCCCGGATCGCTCGTGAGCACGCGCTCGAGCCGCGCGTCGGCCTCCTTCGTTCCGTCGGCCACGATCACGAGGCCCGCGTGGATCGAATAGCCGATCCCCACGCCGCCGCCGTGGTGCACGCTCACCCACGTGGCGCCGCCCGCCACGTTCATCATCGCGTTGAGGATCGGCCAGTCCGCGATCGCGTCGGAGCCGTCGCGCATCCCCTCGGTCTCGCGGTACGGGCTCGCGACGGATCCGCAGTCGAGGTGGTCGCGCCCGATCACGATCGGCGCCTTCACCTTTCCCTCACGCACGAGGCGATTGAACGCGAGCCCGGCGCGGTGACGATCGCCGTAGCCGAGCCAACAGATACGTGCGGGCAGACCCTGATACGCGACGCGCTCGGCCGCGAGATCGATCCAGCGATGCAGCGCGGCGTCGCCGGGCACGACCTCTTTGATCGCTTCGTCGGTCACCCGGATGTCCTCGGGGTCCCCGCTCAGCGCGACCCAGCGGAACGGTCCCTTGCCCTCGCAGAAGAGCGGGCGGACGTACGCGGGCACGAACCCGGGGATCTCGAACGCGCGCTCCGCGCCAGCGAGCTTGGCCTGCTCGCGGATGTTGTTGCCGTAGTCGCACGCGAACGCTCCGCGCTCGACCATCGTGAGCATCGCCTCGATCTCCTGGCGCATCCCCTCGCGCGCGCGCCGCACGTAGGTCTCGGGATCGCGGGCGCGCAGCTCGCTCGCCGCGTCCAGCGTGAGGTCGGTCGGCACATAACCGACGAGAGGATCGTGTGCGGCGGTCTGCTCGGTGACGAAGTCCGGCGTGACGCCACGCCGCACGAGCTCCGGATAGACGTGCGCCGCGTTGCCGACGAGCGCGACGCTCAGAGGGCGCTTCTGTTCGCACGACTCGCGCACCCAGCCGAGCGCCTCGTCGAGGTCGTGAGTCAGCCGGTCCACGTAACGCGTCTTGACGCGTCGTGCCGCGCGCTCCGGATCGATCTCGACGCCGAGGAAGCTCGCCCCGGCCATCGTCGCGGCGAGCGGCTGAGCGCCGCCCATCCCTCCGAGCCCCGCGCTCAGGATCCAGCGGCCGTCCCACGGCGAGTCACCGCCGAAGTGCTGCCGGCCCGCCGCGACGAACGTCTCGTAGGTGCCTTGCAAGATCCCTTGCGTGCCGATGTAGATCCAAGAGCCCGCCGTCATCTGGCCGTACATCGTGAGGCCCTCGGCCTCGAGGCGACGGAACTCGTCCCAGTTCGCCCACGCCGGCACGAGCAGGCTGTTCGCGATGAGCACCCGCGGCGCGTCGGGGTGGGTGCGGAAGCGGCCCACCGCCCGTCCGCTCTGGACGAGCAGCGTCTGGTCTGACTCGAGGTCGCGGAGCTCGCGCACGATCACGTCGAAGTCTTCCCACGAGCGCGCGGCCTTCCCCGTGCCGCCGTAGACGACCAGATCTTGCGGCCGCTCGGCCACCTCGGGGTCGAGGTTGTTCATCAGCATGCGAAGGGCTGCCTCCTGCAGCCAGCCCTTGCAGCTCCTCTCGGTCCCGCGCGCTGCGCGGACCACGCGATCGGTCATGCTCGCCTCCTCGATGCTCGGCTCGACGCTGCGCCCGATGGCGCGACGCGTCCCTGAGACATCGCACGGACGAGCCGTGGGTCAACGCCGGTAGCGACCCTCGCGGAACCCCTCGAGGATGGGGAGGACGTTGGACGAGCCGGACCCGAGCACATCGAGCGATCCGGACCTGAGGAAGTCGACGTAGCCGTTGATCGCGGGCCCGAACGTGTGCGTGGCGGACGACGCGTCCTCGCAGAAGCCCATCGACCATGAGGCGAAGTGTCGCTCGCGGATCGGGCGGCGCCGTAGCAGCACGATTCCGTCGTGGCGCGGGTCCCGACCGATCTTCGCGAAGAGCTCGGTGAGCTCGAGCGGGGGCCCCTCGAGGACCTGGAGGAACGACCCCTCGTGGTGGAGCAGCACGCCGGTGATCCCTCGCTCCGCGTTCCGAGCGCGAACCTGTGTCAAGATTCCTTCCAGCTCTGTCGAGCTGAGGCGTCGCGTGGCGCGGCTCGAGTACACGAGCTCGGTGAGCTCCGCGATCTCCGGAGCGTGCTCGTCGCGGGTGGGCAGTGCGTGACGGATCATCGACGCAGAGACAACGGCCGGGGAGGGCGAGTCTTTAGAACCCGACGAAGCGTCCGCCGCTGAGGACGGCTTCGGAATCGATCCACACGTCGGCGCGCCGCTGGAGCAGGTTCACGAGGAGGTTTCCGCACCACGAGGCGCCGGTGCACTGCGCGGCGGTGTAGCTCAGCGTCAGATGGAAGCCCGGGAGCTTGGAGTCCTGCGCGACGAGCCCGATCGGCGCGAGCACGCCGGTGTTGGTCCCGAAGCCGATCTGTCCGACCCGTCGCCCGTCGATGCCCGAGTCGAGGTGCGTGATGAGCCGTTCCACGAGATCCGGCGGCCCCTCGGCCTCGGCGACGCGGCCCATCTCGAAGTGGACCTTCAGTCGCTTCGCCTCCGCCTTGTCGATCGCGGTGCCGTCGGTGAGATAGAGGCCGCCGTCGGGCACGAACACTCCGTCGACGGTGAGCGGGCACGTCACGACCTCGCCGGCCGGCAGGTTCGTCCACCCCGGCGAGTGGAGGATCCCGCTCTGGTTGTGCCAGACGCCTCGGGGGTCGGGGCGCGCGACGAGCTCGGTGCCGGCGGGGCTCTGGACGCGGATCACGCTCGTCGTGCCGAGCTTCTCGAGGAGCATCGCCCCGTTGCGCTCCACCTCGCGGTAGTCCGCGCGCAGACCTTGCTTGAGCATCGCCTCGTTGATGCCGAGGAGGTGCGCGTGGCGGCGCTGGGTCGTCCCGATCTCGGTGAAGATCGCGCGCAGCCGTCGATCGATCCGATAGCTGCACAAGAGGATGGAGCGAGGGTAGCGCCCGACGCGGACGCGCATCCGACCGAGGAACGCGTCGTCCACCGAGCTCTCCCGGGTGATGAAGACCGGGTCGCACTCGAGGTCGCGCTCGTCGCACGCGATGAGGATCGCGGCGGCGAGCTCGGCGTGCTCGTCCTCGGTGGCCATCAGGATCGGAGCCTCCGGCACGGCGAGGAGGCAGTCGTCGAGGATGCGACCGGCGGCCGCGAGCGCGTGCTCATCTGGGCTCAACAAGCGAAGCTTGTTGACGGCGTCCGGGATGATGCTCGAACGACGGCGCATTCGACGCGAGCATACGCCCCGGATCGCTCGCCCCGCCACCTTCGGGCGGCGGCGGGGCAGCGGCGAGATCGGGCGCGCAAGCTCGATTGCGAGGGTGGCCTCGACCTCGAATCAGGTCGCGGCCGTGGTGCGGCGGGTCAGCCCGATGCCGAGCCCGAGCAAGACGAGGAGCGCCGCGAGGATCCCGGCGAAGAGGGTGTTGTGCACCGACTCGCGGATGCCGACGCCGAGCACGTGTGCCTGCTCCGCGGCGGCGAGCGTCGAGACGTACGCGACCGTGGTGTAGAGGCCGGTCGAGAGCCCCGCGAGCCCGCTGGCCACCGTGAGCACGGCCCCGCTCAGGGCGATCCGCTCACCGAAGTCGGCGCGCCGCACGAACGCGAGCGCTCCGGCGCCGAGGAACAGGATCAGGGTCATCCACATCGCGTATCCACCTTCTACGAAGAACGTCGGCATGTCGTCACCTCCGTTCGGTCGCTACTTCACGCGGCGTGCCACGAAGCGCGCGGGCCGGCTGGCGCGACGGGTGTCCGCCATCCCGGCCAGTGGGCGGGAGCGAGCGTCCGGGGGAGGGGCCACACGAGCGGGCGGACACGGACACGGACACGGAAACGGAATCGCATACGGAAACGGAATCGGACACGGAAACGGAATCGGAAACGGAAACGGAATCGGAAACGGAATCGGAAACGGAATCGGAATCGGAATCGGAAACGGAATCGGAAACGGAATCGGAATCGGAAACGGAATCGGAATCGGAACGGAATCGGAATCGGAAACGGAATCGGAAACGGAATCGGAATCGGAATCGGAATCGGAAAACTATCTTGCTCCCGCGTCCGCGGAGCGGACGCACTCTCCTCCTCTCCCAGTCTCCTCGTCTCTCGGCAAGAAACGCTGAGTCGGAGATCGCGACCTCCACCCCGCCGAGTCAGCGCCCGACGCGCAGCGTCCGCGGCGCCCGACGAGCGAGCTCCTCCACCGTGCGCGCCTCCTCCGTCACCTCGGTCCCCTCCTCGAGTCGGATCCGCATGGAGCGGACATCGCTCGGAAGGACGAGCTGCGCCTCCGCGGGGGCCGACGGCGAGCGCCGGAGCGGCGCGCCGGGGCTGGTCAACAGATCCACCTGCCGTACGCCGACCGCGTACGCGGCGCGGAGCGCATGGCGCAGCGTCGCGACGCTCGACGATCGATCCGCGGCGACCACCAGCTCCGGGGCGGCCGCGTCGGGGGCGAGCCGCGCGCCGATCGCTTGCGCGAGCACGAGCTCCGTCGCCTCGCTCTGCGTCTCGAGCGCGCGCGTGAGCATCACCGGCTCGCTGTCGAGCGCGACGTGGCGTCGACCGAGGCTCAGGGTCAGGCCGACCCGACCAGGGTGAGGCGCGTCCGCGTGAGGAAGGTCGAGCTCGTTCCACAGCGCGAAATGCCGAGCGAGCTCCGCGCGCAGATCGGCGCGACGCTCCAAGGTCACCGCGTACGGCGCGACGAGCGACGCGATGCTCATCGCAAGGCCCGCTGCGCCCAAGGCGACCTTCGCGCGAGACCACGCGCGCACCCCCCGCCAGCGGCCGACGAGCAGGATGGCGAGGAGGCTCACCACGGTGACCGCGAGCACCGCGGTGGCCGCGCGATCCGCCTCGGCGAGGAGCTCCGCGCGGGCCGCTCGATCGTGGTCACCGACGAACACCCGCGCCGCGTCGCTGAAGGAGCGCACGCGCGCGGCGACCCCGAGCGCGAGCACCGCGCCGAGCGAAGCGCCGGCGGATTCCGCGCGCAGAGCCGCGCCGCGAACGAGCAGCGTCGCGGCGAGCGCGCCCACGAGGAGCGTCGCGATGTCGAGGCTGAACGCTCCCGCCACCAACGGCACGAGCGCGGCGATGTAGTCGCGCCGCGCTGCGCGCTCCGTTCTCGGGATCCGCAGCGCCACCATCGCGAGGATGGAGGCGGCAGCCGTCGCCCCGAGGTAATACGACGTGCTCGCTTCGGCGGCGCCGAGCCCGAAGATGCCGAGGCGCAGCTCGGGTGCCGTCGCCGCCACCGCGCGCTCGACGTTCGCCATCCCCGTCACGAACCCGAGCGCCCCGAGGAGCACCGGCAGGCTGGGGGCGAACGTCCGCGCGGGAGGCCAACGCGCCGCGAGGAGGCCGCACACCACGAACGCGACGAGGACGAGGACCCCTCCGTGGCCCGCCTCGCGGAACCACCGCGTCGGATCGAGCGTCCCCGCGTAGCCGGCGAGGAGCGGCAGCAACCACGGCACGCCGAGCGCGATCCAGGCGTCGATCGGATGCGTCCGCGGGCGGCCGAACGCGCGGTCGCCGTCCGCGACGAACGTCTCGACGTCGCGCGGGCGCTCCTCGGGGCGCCGAGCGAGCGAGCGCATGACGAACGCCTCCACCTCGGGCGCGAGCGCCGCCCCGCGCGCGCTCGGCGGGCGGGGCGCGGCGGTGGCGACCTTGTGCACGAGCTCGGCGGGGTCCTCGTCCTCCCACGGCGCGCGGCCCGAGAGCGCCTCGTAGAGGATCGCGCCGAGGCCGTAGACGTCGGTGCGCTCGTCGATCGCGGCGCCCCACCACTGCTCGGGCGCCATGTACCGCGGCGTCCCGACGCTCGTCCCCGCCGCGCTGATCGCGGGGTCGGTCGCGCGGCGCGCGAGGCCGAAGTCGCCGAGCTTGGGCCGCGCGCGCGGGCCGACGAGCACGTTGGAGCTCGTCAAGTCGCGATGCAATACGCCACGTGCGTGGGCGTGGGCCAGCGCCTGCGCGATCTCGCGCACGAGCGCCCACGCCTCCTTCGCGCCGAGCGGTCCCTCCGCCTCGACGAGCTCGCGCAGCGTCGCGCCGTCGACCCTCTCCATCACGAGGTAGGGCCGGCCATCGTCGGAGACGCCGCTGTCGTGCACCCGCACCAGCGCCGGATGATCGAGCGCGCGGAACAGCTCCGCCTCGCGCGAGAGGCGCGCGCGCGCCACGTCGTCGCTCGCGTCCTTCAGCACCTTGATCGCGACCGTGGCGCCTCGACGATCGCGAGCCTCGTAGACACGCGCCGCGGCGCCGCTGCCGAGATCGCCGACGAGCTCGTAGCCCTCGATGATCGGGCGCTCGCTCGCCGCCGCTTCGCTCATCCCGGCCGGCTCAGCGCGAACGCGCGGATGAGCTCGTTGAGGCGCGAGCGCGACAGATCGAGCCGCTCGGCCGCCCGCGAGACGTTCCAGTCCACCTCGCGGAGCGTGCGCTCGACGAGGCCGCGCTGAAACGCGCGCGTCGCGTCGTGGAACGTCGTCGCTTCGCCGGTCGCGTCGGGGTCCGCGCCGCTCAGGTGATGGCGCTCGATGCGCGTCGCTCCGGAGCCGACCGCGCGGATCAGCCCCGCCTCCACGGCGTTCGCGAGCTGGCGCACTTGTCCCGGCCACTCCGACGCGACGAGCGTCGCGAGCGCGCTCGGAGCCAGCGCGAGCCGCGGCATGCCGTGGCGGTCGGACGCGCCGGCGATCACCGCGTCCGCGATCGGCTCGATGTCCTCGAGCCGTGCGCTCAAGGGAGGAACGTCGAGCGGAACCACCGCGATGCGATAGAGGAGGTCCTCGCGGAAGCGCCGCTCGCGTACCGCCGCTTCGAGGTCGACGTGGCTCGCCACCACGATCCGCACGTCGGCGTGCGACGCCTCGCTCGCGCCGAGCCGGAAGTACGTCCTGGACTGGAGGAACGTGAGCAGCTTTGCTTGCGATGCGAGAGGCAGCTCGCCGATCTCGTCGAGGAACAGCGTGCCGCCCTCGGCCGCCGCCACCTTGCCCGGCGTCGCGCGGTCCGCCGTGGAGTGGGCGCCCTTCTCCGCGCCGAACAGCTCGCTCTCGAGCAGCGTCTCGGGCAGCGCCGCGCAGTTCAGCTCGACGAACGGTCCGCTCGCGCGCGGCCCGTTGTCGTGTAGCGCTCGCGCGAGCAGCGTCTTGCCCGATCCCGAGGGCCCGCGGATCAATACGGTCACGTCGAGCGGAGCCAGCAAGCCGAGCTGACCGAAGAGGCGGGCCAGCGCGCGCGAGCGCCCGGCGATCCGCTCGAGGCCGCGCAGCGACGCGCGCTCTCTCGCCGTCGGGTCGCTCGCCGGCGCGCGCAGCAGCCGCTCCGCGAACGGCGCGACCTCGTGCGCGACGCGCTCGGTGAGCGCGCGGTCCTCCTCACCCCACGGGCCGGGCTCGGAGCGGCCTTGGAGGTACAGCACGCCGAGCCTCGAGCTCCCGATCGGCGCGCACATCACCGCGCGGATCCCGCGGAGCGTCACCGACGGCAGGCTCATGAACCGCGGGTCGTCGATTGCGGCCGCGGTGCTCACCGTCTGACCCTCTTCGAGCGCGCGCCGGACGATCCCCTTGCTGATGCGCCCGCGCAGCTCGGCCACGTCGTCCTCGCTGCAGTCGTGCGCCAGCGAGAAGCCGGGCTCGCTCTCGAGCGGCGCGCCGCCGTAGAGCGCGAGGTAGCCCTGACGGGCGCCCGTCGCCTCCATGAGAAGGCGGAGCGCGCCTTCGAGGAGCGGGCGCGGGTCGGTCTGCCCGTCGGGGCCGGGCGACGACGCGGCGTCCAGCTCGAGGAGCCGTCGATAGAGATCCCGCTCGGCGCGCAGCCTCTCGGTCGGCCCGGACATCGGAGCAGGATGCCAGACACGACGTCGGCCGCCGAGTTCCCCCTCGCGATGTGGCGTTGACAGAGCGAGGCCCGCCCGTGCCCACTGCCCACGGGCATTCGCGATGAGCAGCGCGGCAGCGGGGGGAGCGGAGCCGCCGAGCGACGGCGGGGATCGGGCGACGATCGGTCGGTCGGCCGTCCGCCTGACCGGCTACGACGTCGCGCGCTCGTTCGCGATCCTCGGGATGATCCTCATCAACTTCCAGGTCTTCCTCCTGAACTGGAACGACGGGGCGCCCGCGATCCTCCACGCCCTGGCCCAGCTCCCGAGCGGCCGCGCGAGCTCGCTCTTCGTCACCCTCGCGGGCGTCGGGGTCACGCTGATGGCGCGTGGGGCCGAACGCTGGGCCGTGCAACGGACGTTGCTGCTGCGGTCGCTGGTGCTGCTCGTCGCGGGCAACCTGCTGATCCTCGTCTGGTACATCGACATCCTCCATTTCTACGCGTTCTATCTGGCCATCGCGGCCATGGTGCTCGTCTACCTGCCGCGTCGGGCGCTCCCGCTGCTCGCCGTCGTGATCACGTTCGCGGCTCCCGTGCTCCGCCTCGCGTTCCCCGACGTCCACGCCCCGCGAGGCGACGCCTATCGCACCCCGCTCGGCATGTTCGAGGACGTGGTCGGCTGGGGCATCCATCCGATCCTCCCGTGGCTCGCGTTCCTCTGCATCGGGATGTACGTCGGCGGCCTCGACCTCTACGACGTGGGCACCCGGCGGCGCCTTTTGATGCAAGGATCGTTGCTCGCCGTGCTCGCGCTCCTCGCGAGCTATCTCGTCGAGGCGATGATCGATCAGCCCGCGCTCATGCGGTTCGCGGGTACGGAGTGGTCCCCGTCGCCGCTCTACGTGATCGGCGCGATCGGCAGCGCGCTGTTCCAGATCGCGCTCGCCAACGAGATCGCGGTCCGCTGGCCGCGCAGCACCTCGGTCCGCGCCCTCGTCGCGACGGGGCAGCTCAGCTTGAGCATCTACATCTTCCACGCGCTGGTCGGCGTCGGCGTGCCGCGGTGGGCGCTCCACCTCGAGGACCAGATGGCGCTCGGTCCGGTGGTGGTGTGGTGGGTCGCGTTCTCGCTCATCTCGGTGACCGGCGCGGTGCTCTATCGACAGCGCTTTGCGAAGGGGCCGCTGGAGTGGGTGTTGCGCAAGGTATCCGGCCGCACCCCGCCCCGCGTCGCGTTCGTGCCGCTCCAGCGGATGCCCGCGGTGCCCGCATGGCCGTGGGCGTTCGTCGTCGTCGGCGTCGCGTGCGTCGCCGCGCTCTACACGGTCGGCCTCGACGGTCGCTACCCGTGTGGCGAAGCCACCCCGTTGGGCGTGTCCACTCATGGAGAAGTCACGGTGGGTTGCCAGTCGAACGCGTACACCTTCGAGCTCGACGAGCCGATGCTGGTGATCCTCGCGACGCACTCGGACCACGATCTGATGATCGAGCTCCACGACGGCCTCGTGATGGAGGGCGGCGAGACGCTCATCGCGGAGGACGACGACAGCGGCGTCGGCCTCGACGCCCGCCTCGCGCGCCGCCTCGAGCCGGGCATGTACCGCGTCGTCGTCCACCCGTTCAGCGCGACGGTCGGCGGCTTCCTCCTCACGCGCGAGCACCGCGTGCCGGAGGAGGATCGTCCGGGCTGCTCGAACACGTGCGAGAGCGCGTATGACGGCGAGTGCGACGACGGAGCGGAGGGATCGCTCTACGACGTGTGCGAGCGAGGCACCGACTGCGCCGACTGCGGAGCGCGGTAACGGCGCCCTCGATCCGTGGAGTCTGAAACGGACTCGGACGGACTCGGAAGCGGAGACGGAATCGGAAACGGAAACGGACTCGGACTCGGACTCGGACTCGGACTCGGACTCGGACTCGGACTCGGACTCGGACTCGGACTCGGACTCGGACTCGGACTCGGAATCGGAATCGGACTCGGAGGTCGGAAGTCGCCTTGTGCTACGCGTGGACCGGACAGCGGCTCGCCGTCGCGGGCTCGTCGAGCAGGATCGTCTTCTGCGGGCAGAACTTCGCCGCGGCGCGCACCTTCGCGTTCAGCGAAGGGTCCGGCGTGCTCGTCTTCAGCGCGACCTTGCCGTCGTCGCCGAGCGTGAACACCTCGGGCGCTTCGCCCACGCACACCGCGTGGCCCTGGCAGAGATCGTGGTCGAGCCGGACGTGGAGCTGCACGCGATCCTCGCGCTCCACCTCTTCCAGCGCGACGCTCGGCTGGTCCTGGCTCGGCGCGAGCGCCTCCTCGGCGCGGGCTCGCTCCTCCGCCGTCGCCACGCCCGCCCGCGCGAACGCCGTCTTGCGTCGGCGGTAGCGCAGCCGGCACGGCTCGGACGGACCGATCACGAGGCCGTGGAAGTCGCCCTTCACGTCGTGGTCGACGAGGAAGAACTCGTAGCGGCGCAGCAACGTCGCGAGGATCGCCTTCACCTGTAGCAAGGCAAACGCATTGCCCATGCACTTGTGGCGGCCGCCGCCGAACGCGATGAACGCCCAGTCGCGCTTGTCCTCCTGACGCGGCGGGGCGAACCGGTCCGGGTCGAAGCACTCCGGGTACTCGAACACGTCGGGGATCTGGTGCGAGACGGTCGGCGAGATGAGGATCCACGTGCCTTCGGGGATGAAGTATCCCTTGAACACGAAGTCCTTCTTCACCACGCGCACCAGCATGAAGAGCGGCGGATGGAGGCGGAGCGACTCCTTCACCGCGTTCTCGGTGAGGTGGATGCTCCGCAGCGAGCTATACGTCGTCGGCTCGCCCTCGCCGTACACCTGGTCGAGCTCCGCCACGACGCGCCGGAGGTACGCCGGATCGCGGCACAGCTCGATGAGCGTCCAGGCGGTGGTCACCGAGCTCGTGTGGTGCCCCGCGAACATCGCGCTCAGGAGCATCCCCGTGATCTCGTCGTGGTTGAGCTTCACGCCGCTCGAGTAGCTCGCGTCCATCAGCGTCTGGAGGAAGTCCTCGCCGATCCGCCCGGACGCCGCGCGCTGATCGATGATCTTGCCGATGAGCTCCACCAGCCGCACCCGCGCGAGGTCGCGCTTCTTGAACGAAGGAAGCGGGAGGTTCGCGTTGATGTACGAGAGCGGCGTGATGCCGCGCTCGAGGTCGTGATAGATGCGCGCGAACTCGTCGGTCATCCCCTCGCGGAACTCGTCGCCGAGGAGGCACCGCGACGACGTGAAGTTCGTGAGCACGCGGCAGTAGTCGACGATGTCGATCTCGCCCTCGTCGCCCCATCCTTGGATGCTCTCCTCGACCTCGGCGAGGATCGTCTCGCCGTAGGTGCGCATGCGGCGGTCCTTGAGCGCCGGCAGGAGCATCTTGAGTTGCTCGTTCATCTTGTCCGGCGGGGCGTCGTAGACCATCCCCTCGCCGAACACCGGCGTCATGATCTTGTAGGCCTCGGCGGGGTTCAGCTGCTCGTCGGGCGCGCGGAACACCGCCTCGTGCGCCTCGGGGCCGAACACCGCGACCATCTTCCGCCCCGCGACCTCGAACGCCGCGACCTCGCCGAGCTCCTCGCGCGCCCGCTCGAGCAGCTGGATGGTGCCGCGCACGAACTCCACCGTGTGGCCGACCACCGGCAGGCCGCCGGAGAGGGTGGGCGGAGTGCGGAGCCCCGCGGGGACGTCGACCGGAGGACGGAGCGCCGCCGGAAGCGGCAGCGCGCGCGAGGCCCAGGTGGGGAGCTGCATCGGCTGGACCTACCAGAGAGCCGGACCCCGCGCACGGCGGTTCCCGCACAAGCGCCGCGTGAATCGATGGGCCCCGGCCCGCGTCCCCCGAGCGGGCGTTTGACCAGGGCGCCCTCGGTGCGCACGCTCCCCCCGCCCGGAGGCCCCGATGCGAGAGACCCGACTCCCCCACCTCTTCGGCGGCGCGCTCGCCGCCCTCACGCTCCTCTCCGCGACCATCGCGTCCGCGCAAATCGCGAGACCGATGCCGGTCGTCCAACGGCTCGAGCCCACCGCCGGGCCCGTCGGCACGCGCGTCAGCCTGATCGGGCGCCACTTCGATCCGATGCAAACCGTGTGGCTCGGGGGCACCGAGCTCCCCGTCGAGAGCCGGCTCCCCAACCGGTGGGCGGTGACCATCCCCGAGGGCGCGACGACCGGCGACCTCGAGATCCGCACCGCGCGCGGCAACGTGCGAGGCCCGCGCTTCCGCGTGACCGCCGCCGCCCCCGCCCCCGTGATCGCCGGCTTCACGCCCACGAGCGGCGCGTCCGGCACCGAGGTCGTGATCCAGGGCGAGAACTTCTCGCCGCGGGTCAGCGAGAACCACGTGCGGCTCGGCACCGTCCCCGTCGTCGTCCGCAACGCGAACCCGACCGAGCTCCGGGTGATCGTCCCGACCACGGCGACGACCGGTCCGTTCACCGTCAGCGTGACCGACGCGGGCGAGGTCACGTCGACGGCGAGCTTCACGATCGGCGGCGGCACGTCCATCGCGAGCTTCGAGCCGGCGATGGGACCTCCGCGCACGCAAGTCACGATCCGCGGTACGGGCTTCCATCGCAGCCGCGGGCGCGTCCGCGTGTACCTCGGCGACGACCGCGCGCGGGTGGTGCGCGCGAGCGAGACGGAGATCGTGGCCGAGGTGCCGCGCGGCGAGGCGCACAGCGCGCGCTGGCTCGTCGACATCCAGGGTGGCGGTCGGGCCACGAGCTCGACGTCCTTCGATGTGCGCTTCCCACCCGAGATCACCGCGCTCGAGCCCGACTTCGGCGCGCCTGGCGGCCGCGTCACGATCCGCGGCGCTCACTTCGGCACCGACATCCGCCAGGTGCGCGCCGTGATCGGGGAGATGGTCCTCACGCCCCGCGACCTCGCGGACGATCACCTCGTCGTCGAGCTGCCACAGGGCGTGAGCACCGGACCCATCGAGGTCACGGTGGCGGGGCTCGGTCCTGCACGATCGCACGATCCGTTGCGGGTCACGACCCGCGTCTCGATCGACGGGTTCACGCCGCGGAGCGGTGGAGCTGGCAGCGAGGTCACGATCCACGGGCGCGGCTTCTCCGCCGATGTGAGCCACGATCACGTGACGGTGTCCGGCGTCGACTGTCCGGTCGTCCGCGCGACCGAGGATCAGCTCGTCGTGCGCGTGCCCGAGGCGCGCAGCGGTCCGCTCGTCGTGTCGGTCACCAACGCGGGCGAGGATCGCACCGCGCAGCCGTTCGTGATCACGCGCGTGCCGGCCATCGCGAGCTTCGAGCCGACGAGCGGTCCGCCGGGGACCGCGGTGGTCATCCGCGGGACCAACTTCGGCGATCGTCGCGGCCTCGTCCGGGTGAGCCTCGGCGATCGCAGCGCGCAGGTCGTCGCGGTGACCCCCACCGAGCTCCGCGTGGTGGTCCCGCAGAGCGCGTCGACCGGGACGTTCCACGTCGAGGTCCGCATGCAGGGCGCAAGCGACGCGGCGCAGCCGTTCACCGTGACGGCACCCGGAAGCTGAACGCTAGCGGGGGAGCTCGAAGGACGCGGTCGCGCCAGAGAGCTTCTTTGCCACGACCGCCTCGAGCAGCGGCTTCCCGAATCGCGGCCCGACCAGCGAGAGGCCCGGGACGATCGCACCGCTCGGGCGGCCGGAGCGCAACACGAGCGTTGCGATCGACGAGAGCGGGGAGGTCGCGCGAGGCACGCCCAGCAGCTCTGCGAGCGCGTCGCCGACGAGATACCGGACGAGCAAGCGCGGCAGGTCCCGCAAGCCAGGCGTGTGTGCCTCCATCCCCGCGAGCAGCGCCGCCATCAGCGAGCGTCCGTGCTCCGATGCGCGATTCTGCCGGGTTGCGATGCTGCGACGTCGAGCGATCGCGTCCGCGACGCTGCGCGGCAGCAGGTCGTCGCGCGCACCCAGCATGGTCGAGACGACGCGCCAGAGGTGGACGAAGTCGTCGGCCACTCCGTCCTCGACCCTCCCGCCGAGCGCTCTCACCGCGTCGAGGACGGTGACCGAGAAGGCGAGGGAGGTCCCGACCAAGTCCTCTTGGTTGATCGGCGTCTCGTCGCCGTACGCCGGATCGCGAGCCAGCCGACGCCGAACGCTCGCGTGGATCAGTCGGACCTTGCGGATCGACGAGAGCCCCGCGCCCTCGGGCCCGAACGCGCCGGGCGTGAGGACGTCGAGCACGAACTGCGCGGTCTCGTTGACGCGACGGACGAGCTCGGCCGGGCCCATCCGGCCCGTGGCGGCGAGCACGCGCGCTCCCTTCGCGGCGGCGTACGTGCTGGGTAGGGAGGCCGCAAACAGCGCGGCGGTGACGAGAAAGATGTTCTCCGCGGCCCAGCGCTGCGCCGCCGTGATGCGCGACGCTTCGGTCCACTCCGGCAGCGTGACTTGCAGGAAGAGATCGCGCACCTCCGCGGGCAGCGCAGACGGGAGCGGGTCGTCGTTGCGATGGCCGTGCCTCAGCAGAGCATTCACCGCGAACGCACGCGCTCCGAGCGCGTCGACGCACGCGTCGGCGAGCGGATCGCCCTCTCCGCGCGCCGCGTCGAGGACGGAGGACTCGCTCATGCGCGGGGGTGCGTGAGCGCGTATCGCGCCAGCGCCTCGAGCGGGATGTACTTCGCCGCGCCCTCGTACACGTAGAAGAGATCGGGAGGCATCAGCGTCGCGACCGCGTCGCCGTTCTCCCACGCGCCATCGGGTCGCTGCGTGGCGACGAGGTAGTCCACGGCGCGGTCGATCGCGTCGCGCGCGCGCTCCGGGCACTCGAGCAGCCCGAGCAGCACCGAGCCCGTCGTCGCTGCCGTCGTCGTCCCGCGGCCGGCCATGCTCGGATCCCGATACGACTCGACGCTCTCGCCGAACCCGCCATCGGGATTCTGTCGTGCGACCGACCAGTCGATCGCGCGACGGATGTCGTCTCTCGACATGTCGTCGCCCAGCGCGGCGAACGCGGCGACGGCGAACGCGGTGACGGGCAGATAGTTCACCTTCCAGCGGCCCCAAAAGGCACCGAACGAGCACTGCTGGCGGTGCAGGAAGTCGAGCCCACGCTGCACGTGGACGTCGTCCATCGTCGAGCCGGTGCGAGCGAGCCCGGCGAGCACGCGCGACGTGACGTCTTCCGTCGAGGAGTCGGACACGTGCTCGGAGATCTCGGCGAACGCGCGCACCCAGCCCATCGGATCGGTCCGCGAGATCGACGCGAAGCGAGGTTGCATGGGGCGCGTCATGATCGGGCCGGGGGGCTTCGTCGGATGGCCCCAGAAGAACGACGCCCAGCCTCCGTCGGGGTTCTGCATGGCGAGCAACCACGAGCGCGCCGCGGCGATCGACGCGACGACGCGCGCGGCGAGGCGCGGGGGCAGCGCGCCGGTGCCCCCGAGGAGCGCGCGTCCGAGCGCGTCGAGCACCGTGGAGGTCGTGTCGCAGTCGGGGTAGCCGTCCTCGCCCGACTGGAAGCCCCAACCGCCTACGCGCGGTGCGCCCTCGTTGGGGTTCGTCAACTTCGGGTGCGGGCGCGCGCACTGTTGCTCCAGCAGCCACTCGACGGCGCGGATGATCGCGGGGTCCGACGGTGTCACGCCGGCGAGCATGAGGACGCGCAGGTATGACGCGGTCGACCAGACGTCGGAGCCGTAGACGTCGAAGAACAGCCCGCCCTCGCATCGCTGACCACGGGCGCGCAGCCACGCGATCGCGGATGCCAACCGCGAGTCCGTCGGTGGTATCCCGGCGGCGAGCAACGCGGGCACGAGCAGCGCGGTGTGGAACACCACGTTCATCAGGCTGCCGTTCCGGTTTTGATAGAGCGTGAGGAGCTCCACCGCGCGCGCGTTCTCCGCCCGCGCGACGAGCGCCTTCATCATCGGGCGGCTGCCCTCGGCGACGCGCCCGCGCTCGATGAGCGACGTGGCGATCATCACCGTGAGCCCGTAGAAGGTCGCGCGCCTCGATAGCTGCTCGACGAGGCGCGGCACGAGGACGATCGAGAGCGGAATCGTGGGCAGCTGGCCCGGCTCGAGCTCGCCCGCGATCCGGAGGATGACGCCGGCGACGTCTCCCCCCATCGAGGCCTCGAGCACGTGCGCGACTCCGCCGTGCGCGTCCACGAACTCGCGCGCTCGTGCGGCGGCCTCGCGGTCGACGGGATCTTTGGACAAGCTCAGCGCCGCACCGCACGCCGCCGTCGTGCAGGCGTGGCCGAGCTCCGCGTACGGGCGGCACGGGAAGGAACCGTCGGAGCGCTGTCGAGCGCGGAGCCAACGCGTGCCTTCGCGCAGCTCTTCGTCGCTCAGCGCGTCGGCGCGTCGAAGCGAGACGAGCGCGAGCGCGGTGGACAACGGGCCCATGTCGGCGCGCTCTTGCCACGAGCCGTCGGCGCGTTGTCGCGAGAGGGCGAGCCCCGTGCCCGCGGCGATCGCGCGCTCGACGAGCGCCGAGCGATCGTCTCGCCGCTTGCGACGCGCTCCACCGGCCGGTCCCGAACCGGTGCTCCCCGAGACTGTGCCCCCCGAGACTCTTGCGCGCACGGTGGGGGAGTATACGGACGGCCAACCGCCGTACGATAGACGACTGTACGTCCTCCCACGCTCGGGGGATCGGCGTGAGCGAGCGCTCGCCGTGGTCTCGCGGGGCTGTCGTGTCGGGCTCCGGTCGCTATACTCCGCGCCTCTCAACCGGGGGCGCCGCCCGATCACCGGAGCGTCGCCCCACGCGCCCGGCTGGGCGGGAGGCTCTCGTGATCGAAGATCGGCTGAAGGAAGCGCTCACGTTCGACGACGTGCTCCTCTTGCCGGGGTACGCCGACTTCCTGCCGGCCGAGGCGGACGTGCGCTCGCGCCTGACGCGCGAGCTGTCGCTCAACATCCCGGTCGTTTCGAGCGCGATGGACACCGTCACCGAGTGGCGCACCGCGGTCACGATGGCGCGTGAGGGCGGGCTCGGCATCGTGCACAAGAATTTGTCGCCCGCGGATCAGGCCCGCGAGGTGGCCAAGGTCAAGCGCGCGGAGAGCGGGATGATCCTCGACCCGATCACGATCGGGCCGAAGACGACGCTCGAGGCGGCGCTCGCCATCATGCGGAGCGAGAACATCTCCGGGCTGCCGGTGGTCGCCGATGGACATCCGGTAGGGATCTTGACGAGCCGAGACATCCGCTTCGAGCAGAACCTCGCGCAGCCGGTCGAGCTGCTGATGACGCGCGAGCTCGTGACGGCGCCGCCGGGGGTCGATCAGGCGCGGGCCAAGGAGCTGCTCCACGCGAACCGGATCGAGAAGCTGCTCGTGGTCGGCGAGGACGGAAAGCTGGTCGGGCTCATCACGATCAAGGACCTCCTCCAAGCGGAGCGCTTCCCGTTCGCGATCAAAGACTCGCACGGCCGCCTGCGGGTCGGCGCGGCGATCGGCGTCGGGCCGGATCGGATGGAGCGCGCGGCGGCGCTCGCCGGAGCGGACGTGGACGTGATCGTGATCGACACCGCGCACGGGCACAGCAAGGGCGTCCTCGACGCCGTGCGCGCGACCAAGCGTGAGCATCCGGACGTCCAGCTCGTCGCTGGCAACGTCGCGACCGCGGAGGCGACCACCGCGCTGATCGACGCGGGCGTCGACGGGGTGAAGGTGGGGATCGGGCCGGGCTCGATCTGCACGACGCGGATCGTCGCGGGCGTGGGCGTGCCGCAGATCACCGCGATCACCGACTGCGCGCGCGCGGCGGCGGAGTACGACGTGCCGGTCATCGCCGACGGAGGCATCAAGTTCTCCGGCGACGTGGTGAAGGCGATCGCGGCCGGCGCCGAGGTCGTGATGATCGGAAGCCTGTTTGCGGGGACCGACGAGAGCCCGGGCCAGCTCGTCCTCTACCAAGGCCGCACCTACAAGAGCTACCGCGGGATGGGCTCGCTCGGCGCGATGCGTCAAGGCAGCAAGGATCGTTACGGGCAGGCCGAGGTCGAGGAGGCGGGCAAGCTCGTCCCCGAAGGGATCGAGGGCCGCGTGCCGTATCGCGGACCGCTCGGCACGGTGGTCTACCAGCTCGTCGGCGGGCTCCGCGCGGGGATGGGCTACACGGGCTGTCGCGACATCGCGGCGCTCCGAAAGAAGGCGCGCTTCGTCAAGCAGAGCCCGCAAGGGCTGCGCGAGAGCCACGTGCACGACGTCGTCGTGACCGAAGAGGCACCCAACTACCGCGTGTGAGCGCGAGGACAGATCGACGACCATGAGTGAGCGCAGCTTCGTTCTCATCCTCGACTTCGGATCGCAGTACACCCAGCTCATCGCGCGGCGCATCCGCGAGCAGCACGTGTATTGCGAGATCCACCCGTGCACGCTGACGCTCGACCAGGTGCGCGCGTCGCGCGGCGACGGCCGCCTGCCCGACGGCATCGTGCTGAGCGGCGGTCCGGCGAGCGTGTTCGAGGACGGCGCCCCGAGCGTCGATCCGGAGATCTTCGAGCTCGGCGTCCCGGTGCTCGGGATCTGCTACGGGATGCAGCTCTTCTGTCACCTCCTCGGCGGCAAGGTCGAGCCCGCGAACGAGCGCGAGTATGGCGCGGCGACCATCGAGGTGAAGCGCGCGGACGGCGTGATGCGGGCGTTCGACGCGGGCGCGAGCCTCGACGTGTGGATGAGCCACGGCGACCGCGTGGCGAGCCTGCCGGACGGATTCGTGCCGCTCGCGAGCACGAAGAACGCGCCGTTCGCGGCGTGCGGCAACCCCGACCGCCGGATCTATGGTCTCCAGTTCCATCCCGAGGTCGCGCACACCCCGCGCGGTCCGGAGATCCTCGAGGCGTTCCTCTTCTCCATCGCCGACTGCGAGGCCGACTGGACACCCGCAAGCTTCGTCGACAGCTCGGTCGAGGCGATCCGCCAGAAGGTCGGAGACGGTGCGGCGATCTGCGGGCTGAGCGGCGGCGTCGACAGCTCGGTGGCGGCGGTGCTCGTGCACAAGGCGATCGGTGATCGGCTGACGTGCATCTTCGTGGACAACGGGCTCTTGCGGAAGGGCGAGGCGACGGAGGTCGTCCGCATGTTCCGCGATCACTTCAAGCTCAAGCTCGTCCACGTCGACGCGGCGGAGAAGTTCCTCACGGAGCTCGAGGGCGTCGAGGACCCGGAGCAGAAGCGCAAGATCATTGGACGCGTGTTCATCGAGGTCTTCGAGGAGGAGTCGAAGAAGGTCGAGGGCGTCGGTCACCTCGTCCAGGGCACGCTCTATCCCGACGTGATCGAGAGCGTGTCGTTCAAGGGCCCGAGCGCGCTGATCAAGACGCATCACAACGTGGGCGGGCTGCCGGAGCGGATGGAGCTCGCGCTCATCGAGCCGCTCCGCGAGCTGTTCAAGGACGAGGTCCGCGAGGTCGGCGCGGCGCTCGGGATGCCGCACCACGTGTTGTGGCGGCACCCGTTCCCCGGACCGGGCCTCGCGATCCGGTGCATCGGCGCGATCGAGGCGGAGAAGCTGCGGATCCTCCGCGACGCGGACGCGATCTGGATCGACGAGATCCGTCGCGCCGAGATGTACGACCACATCTGGCAGGCGTTCGCGGTGCTGCTCCCGGTGCGCTCGGTCGGCGTGATGGGTGACTTCCGAACCTACGAGTACACGATCGCGCTGCGCGCGGTGAGCTCGCGCGATGGAATGACGGCGGACTGGTCGCGCCTCGATGACTCGATGCTGGCCCGCGCGAGCAACCGGATCATCAATGAGGTCCGCGGCGTGAACCGGGTGGTGTACGACATCTCGTCGAAGCCGCCGGCGACGATCGAGTGGGAGTAGGGTGCTCGCGCTCTCGCACCGACGATCCTCGATGGCCGCGCTCGCGGCGGGGCTCGTGCTCCTGACGGCGGTGGCGCACGCGCAGGACCGAGAGGTGCCGCGCGAGCTGACGGCGCCATGGTCGGACGCGGCGCCGCGGATCGAAGCGGCGGTGGTGTGGTCGGCGGCGGTGGGGGCTCCGGACGAGCGCATCGGCCGCTTCGAGGCGCGGCGAGCGAGCGCACGGAGAGCCGCGCGGGCCCGCGCGATGGGCTTCCTGCATGCGTGGGCGGACGACGCGCTGGCGGAGGTCCATGCGAGCGCGGCGGAAGCGACGGCCGTCCACGCGGCGATCGATCGCGCCGCGCGCGAGCGAGCCGTCCGCCCGCTCGCCGATGCCGGGGCGGTGATCGCGATGGAGGTCCCGCTCGACGATCTGCGCGCCGCGTGTCGGCGCACCGGAGTCCCGTGGGCCGGCTGAGCCGCCGATCGATCGCGCTCCTCGGCGTGGTGTGCCTCGGCGCGCTCGCTGGAGGCTGCGCCGGTGCGCGCCCCCCGCCGGAGCGAGCGCAAGTCCGCTTCCTTCTCGATCCGCCGACCGCGCGCGTGTACGTCGAGGATCGCTTCGTCGGCGCGGCGAGGGTGCTCGCGCGGCGCCCGCGATCGTTCGCGCCGGGACCCCGGCAGTTCACGATCACCGCCGAAGGCTACTTCCCGCACGACGTGGAGGTGGATCTCCCGAGCGGCCTGACCACGATCCGCCTGCGCCTGCGCCCCGTCCCACCGTAGCGATCGATCGGATCGCGAACCGAATCCGCGTCCGATTCCGAATCCGATTCCGAATCCGAGTCCGAATCCGATTCCGATTCCGATTCCGAATCCGAGTCCGAGTCCGAATCCGATTCCGATTCAGAAGGGATGGAGTGGCCAGCCTCCTACTCGCCGAGGTCACCATAGGTGCCTCACTGGTTTTATACGCGGTCAATCCCGCAATGGAGAAGGAGGCTGGCCTTGGAGCATCTTG
>JBFWYI010000054.1:0-64965 GCA_050186575.1 Sandaracinaceae bacterium
CGCGCGCGAGGAGGTGCACGAGGTGGGCGGTCGACGCCTTCGTCCCCGTCGCCGTCGTCGTCGTCGTCGCGGCGGGGTGCACGAGGCGGGCGTGGCGAACGAGTCGAGCGCGACCGGCGAAGCCGATGAGGACGCCGCCGACGCGGACGAAGACGCGCGCGGCGACGACGCGGCCGCCGAGGGCGAGACGGTGAGCGAGGACCGCGGCGACGCCGAGACGACCGACGAGGATCTCGACGACGGAGAAGACCGCGGCAACGACGACGACCGGCCGGAGTCGGGCTTCGACGACGACGCGGGCGACGACGACGTCGTCGCGTACGGCGACGACGATGGTCGAGACGACGGCGACGACGACGGCGACGACAACGGCGACGACGACAACGGCGACGACAACGGCGACGACGACAACGGCGACGGCGACGACGACGACGATGCGCAGGACGACGAGGACGACGCGCAGGACGACGAGGACGACGAGCGTTACCGGGACGAGGACGGCTACTCCGACGACGACGGCTACGATGAGCCCGACGAGGTCGACGAGGACGAATGACCGACGCGGCGCGCGCCGACGGGAGGCGACGATGAGCGGCGGTCCCCGCTTCGTCCCGTTCGATCCGACCACGCGAGAGCGTTGGGAGGAGCGCGTCGCGCGAGAGCTCGTCAAGGAATCACTCGATCTCCAGTCGCTCGCGCGGAGGCTGCCCGGCGGCCTCGTGATCGAGCCGCTGTACACCGACGTGCCGGACGCCGAGCCGGTCCCGCCCGGACCGTTCGGCGCGGGCGAGCGTCCCGCGTACGTCCAGGCGCTCCTCGCCGCCGACGCGGACACCACCCTCGGGGCGACCGCGCGCGCGGCGGCGGCGGCCGGCGCGGACCGTCTCTGGCTCGAGCACGGTCCGCTCGCCGCGCGGGACGCGAACGTCGACCTCGCCGGTCAGCTCGCCACGTCGTCGGTCCCGATCGACCTCGAGGTGTGGCCCGCCGATCTCGATCTCCTCGACACCCTGCGCTCGTTCGGGGTGCCGCTCGAGGCGGCGTGCGATCCGTTCTCGTGGGTCGCCCGCGAGGGCGAGCCGCTCACCGGGCTCGGGTTCTTCGAGCGGCGGTTCGCCGATCTCGTGCGCGAGGCCCCGCCCGGCGCGCGGCCGCTGCGGGTGGACGCGAGGACGCATCACGAGGCCGGCGCGAACGCGGTGCAGGAGCTGGGCGCGGCGATGGCGACGGCGATCGCACAGCTCCGGATTCTCGAGCGCAATGGCATCTCGCTCGAGGACGCCACCTCGCGCATGCGCTTCTCGATGAGCGTCGACGCGGACTTCGTCGTCAGCATCGCCAAGCTGCGCGCTGCGCGGCTGCTCTGGGCGAAAGTCCAAGGCGCGCTCGGCGTGGCGTCCCCCGACCCGATGCGGATCCACGCGTTCGCCTCGCTACGGGATCGCGATCCGGCGCGGGCATACGACGACGTGCTCCGCGACACGGTGGCGGGGTTCTCCGCGATCCTCGGCGGGGCCGATCGGATCACGCTCGCGCCGTTCGAGCCGAGCCCGCGCGCGGAGCGCCTGAGCCGCAACACGTTTCTCGTTCTCCGCCACGAGGCGCACCTCGACGCGGTGCGCGACGCCGCGGCGGGGAGCTACGCGATCGAGCACCTCACGCAGGAGCTCGCGCGGCGAGGCTGGGACACGATGCGGTGGATCGAGTCCCAGGGTGGGATGGGTCCCGCGCTCACCTCGGGGGCGTGGAGGGACTCGCTCCTCCAGGAGGCCACCGCGGAGGAGGCGGGCGGATGAGGACCGAGCTCGACTTCGGTGCGCTCGCGTTCGACGACGCGAAGGCCCCGCCGCCGCCCGCGCTCCCCGCCGCGAGCGCGACGCTGCTCGGCGAAGGGATCCAACGCAAGTCACATTACGACGCGAGCGACCTCGACGGCTGCGATCACCTCGGCACGATGCCGGGCTTCCCGCCGTTCGTGCGCGGTCCGTACACGACGATGTACGCGGTGCGTCCGTGGACGATCCGCCAGTACGCCGGGTTCTCGACCGCGAAGGAGAGCAACGCGTTCTACCGTCGCAACCTCGCGCGCGGTCAGCGGGGGCTCAGCATCGCGTTCGATCTCGCGACGCACCGCGGGTACGACTCGGACCATCCGCGGGTGACCGGCGACGTCGGGATGGCCGGCGTGGCGGTCGACAGCATCCTCGACATGCGGATCCTCTTCGACGGCATCCCGCTCGACTCGATGAGCGTGTCGATGACGATGAACGGCGCGGTCCTGCCGATCATGGCGCTCTACATCGTCGCCGCCGAGGAGCAGGGCGTCGCGAAAGAGGCGCTGACGGGCACGATCCAGAACGACATCCTCAAAGAGTTCATGGTCCGGAACACGTACATCGTTCCGCCCGGACCCTCGATGCGGATCGTCGCCGACATCTTCGCCTACACGTCGGCGCACATGCCCAAGTTCAACAGCATCAGCGTGAGCGGCTATCACATGCAGGAGGCCGGCGCGACGGCCGACCTCGAGCTCGCGTACACGCTCGCCGATGGCCTCGAGTACGTCCGCGCGGGCGTCGCGGCCGGCCTCGACGTCGACGCGTTCGCCCCGCGCATCTCGTTCTTCTTCGGCGTGGGCATGAGCTACTTCATGGAGGTCGCGAAGCTCCGCGCGGCGCGCCTGTTGTGGGCGGAGCTCATGCACGCGTTCGAGCCGAAGAACGAGCGCTCGCTCTGCCTGCGCACGCACTGCCAGACGAGCGGGTGGAGCCTCGCGGCGAGCGACGTCTACAACAACATCGTGCGCACGTGCGTCGAAGCGATGGCCGCGACCGCGGGGCACACCCAGTCGCTCCACACCAACTCGCTCGATGAGGCGATCGCGCTCCCGAGCGAGTTCGCGGCGACGATCGCGCGCGACACGCAGCTCTTCTTGCAGAAGCACACCGGTACCAGCCGCGTGATCGATCCGTGGGGCGGGAGCTACTATGTCGAGCGCCTGACAGAGGACCTCGCGACGCGCGCGCGCGCGCACCTCCGTGAGATCGAGTCCCTCGGCGGGATGGCCGCCGCGATCGAGGCGGGGATCCCGAAGATGCGGATCGAGGAGGCGGCCGCGCGCACGCAGGCGCACATCGACGCCGGCCTCCAGAAGATCGTGGGCGTGAACTGTTATCCGCCCGAGCGACCGGACTCGGTGCCGCTCTTGAAGGTCGACAACCGCGCGGTGCTCGACGCGCAGCTCGCGAGCCTCGCCGAGCTCAAGGCCTCGCGCGACGAGGCCGCTCTGAAGACCGCGCTCGACGCGTTGACACAGTGCGCGCGGGGCGGCGAGGGGAACCTCCTCGCGCTGAGCGTCGAGGCGGCGCGCCGGCGCGCGACGGTCGGCGAGATCACCGAGGCCCTCACCGTGGTCTTCGGCCGCTACGAGCCGGAGATCCGCACCGTCACCGGGGTCTATGCTGGTGAGGTGTCGAGCACCCCGGAGGCACGCGAGCACATCGACGCCGTCCGCGCGCGATGCAAGGCGTTCGCGGAGCGGGCCGGCCGCCGGCCGCGGATGCTGGTCGCGAAGATCGGCCAGGACGGACACGACCGCGGGCAGAAGGTGATCGCGACCGCGTTCGCCGACCTCGGCTTCGACGTCGACGTCGGCCCGCTGTTCGCGACGCCGGACGAGGTGGCGCGCCAGGCGGTCGAGAACGACGTGCACGTGGTGGGGGTCAGCTCGCTCGCCGCCGGGCACCTCACGCTCGTGCCCAAGCTGCGCGAGGCGCTCGACGCGCTCGGGCGTCCC
Organism: Sandaracinaceae bacterium; assembly: GCA_050186575.1. Classification (GTDB taxonomy): domain Bacteria; phylum Myxococcota_A; class Polyangia; order Polyangiales; family Sandaracinaceae; genus JAUHXR01. Next base: position 3,797 of record JBFWYI010000054.1, read on the forward strand.
GAGATCCTCGTGGTGGTCGGCGGCGTAATCCCGGACTCCGACCACGCGGCGCTCCGCGACGCGGGCGCGCGCGCGATCTTCGGCCCGGGCACCGTCATCGCCGACGCCGCGGACGAGCTCCTCGGCGAGCTCGAAGCGAGCGCGGACCCGGTGTGAGCGCGCTCGACGTCGACGCCATCGCGGAGGGCGTGCGTCGGCGCGATCGTGCGGCGCTCGGCCGCGCGCTCACCCTCATGGAGAGCGAGGCGCCCGGCCATCGCGGAGCATCGCAAGCGCTATTGTCGCGTCTCCTCCCCCTCGCGGGCGGCGCGATCCGCGTGGGGATCACCGGCCCGCCCGGCGTCGGCAAGAGCACGATCATCGACGCGCTCGGCGCGATGCTCCTCGAGCGCGGACACCACGTGGGCGTGTTGGCGGTGGATCCGTCGAGCGGGCGCTCGGGCGGGAGCATCCTCGGCGACAAGACGCGAATGGCCAAGCTCGCGCGCGACGAGCGCGCGTTCGTGCGGCCGTCACCGAGCGGGGGGGCGCTCGGCGGCGTAGCCCAGAAGACGCGCGAGGCGAGGGTGGTGCTCGAGGCGGCGCGCTTCGACGTGGTGCTCATCGAGACGGTCGGCGTCGGGCAGTCGGAGACCGAGGTCGAGGGGATGGTCGACCACTTCGTCGCGCTGTTGTTGCCCGGCTCGGGCGACGAGCTGCAGGGGATCAAGCGCGGCGTGCTCGAGCTCGCCGACGTGGTCGCGGTGAACAAGGCGGACGGCGAGCTGAGCGCGGCGGCGGAGCGGACGCGTCACCAACACGCGCTCGCGATCAAGCTGCTCGGCGAGAAGCGCCCCGGCTGGACGCCCCCGGTCCTCTCGCTGAGCGCGCGCGCGCCCGCTCGCGTCGAGGCGCTGTGGTCGGCGATCGAAGCCCACCGCGCGTTCCTCGAGGGCGAGGGTGCGCTCGCCGAGCAGCGCGCCGAACAGGACGTCCGCTGGATGTGGCGCATCGTGGACGACGGCGCGCGCCAGCGGCTGCGCGCGGATCCGAAGGTCGCCGCGCTGGCCGCCGAGCTCGAGCGTGACGTGCGGGACGGCCGCGCGGAGCCGCGCCTCGCGGCGCTCCGGCTGCTCGACGCGTAGCCGGGCGCCTCGGCTCAGCGCTTGCTGCGCAGGATGATGCGCTCGAAGGCGTCCCCGACCGCGAGGGCGAGCTCCTCGAGCTTCTCCACGCCGCGCGGACCGTGGCGCACGTCGTCCGCCGCGAGGATCCCGACGAGCTTGCCGCCGACCACGATGGGCTGGAGGGCGACGTCGGCCCCACGGCTCCCGAGCGCGGCGCGGAACAGACCGTCCGCCGCGCTGGTCCCCGGCGGACCGAGGTAAGGCGTCTTGCTCTTCACCACGTCCCGGAACATCGACGGCGTGCTGGTGGGGATCCAGAGGTTGCGCACCGCGTCGACCGAGACGTCGGCGCCGCGGCCCTCCCAGCCCTTGAGCACGCCTTTGCGGAGCGCGAGGAGCACGCTCGCGCGGCAGACCTGGCTGGCCGCCTCACAAGCGAGCTTGACGATCTCGTCGCGGTCCCCGGCCGCTCGGATCGAGGAGATGGCGCGCCCGACGTCGGGCACCCGGGGAGGCGCGGCGGGGATCGAGACGTCGCGCGGCGGGACCGCGCTCGGTGGCGGCGGGTTCGCCGACTCCGCGCGGGCGAGCGCGAGACGGCGGGGCTCCGAGACCTCTTTGCGGGAAAATGTCTTGACCCGCGTGAGCTTGGCGGGATCGACCTGGTTCTCCGGCGACTCGATGTCCCAACGATCCTCGTTCGGCGGGATGATGCTCTTGCCGCTCGTGGGTGCGGGTCGGAGCGAACCGACGCTCAGCTCGGGCGGCAGCTCCTCGTCGGTCGGGGCGGCCGGTGGCGGATCCGCGAGGCGCTCGCTGACGCCGACGATCACCGCCGCGGCGAGCGAGTCCGGCGGATCGGAGGGCGGTCGCTCGACCACGGCCGGCTCCGCGCCGGGCGCCTCGGGCTCGGTCGGCCCCGGCACCGGCACGCCGAGCGGAGAGATGAGCGCGCGCCCGCTCGTCCACTTTCCGCTCCGCTCGTCGCCCGTCGGCTTGGCCCACGTCGCGCGCGCGGTGCCCTCGCCGACCGCCACCATCGGGCCCTCGTCCGCGCGGCGGAGCCGCTCGAAGTTGCGCGTGATCACCTTCTCGAAGCGAGCCCCTGGATCGTCGGCCGGCGCGGGTCCGTCGCCTGGATCCGCCGTCGTGGCTCGCACCGGCGCCTCGCTCGGTGGCGCGGCGCGGCCCACGTCGACAGCCTCCTCGAACGCCCCGGTGGCGCCGACGCCATGGTCGGTGCGTTCGTCGATCAGCCCGGCGTCGCCAACGATCGCGCCGGGCTCGCCCGCGCCATGGTCCGTGCGCTCGTCGATCAGCCCGGCGTGCCCATCGAGCGCACCGGTCTCGCGCTCGCCATGGTCCGTGCGCTCGTCCGTGAGCCCCGCGTCCGCTTCGGACGTGACCGCGCCGGTGCCATGGTCCGTTCGCTCGTCTTTGAGCCCCGCGCCCGAGTCGTCGTAGGGCTCGGTCGTGCTCACGTCGTCGTGCAGCCCCCTCACGGCGTCCTCGACCGGTTGCGCCGTCACATCGTTCGAGCGCGCCGCGCTCGGCTCCGACGCAGCCGCGCTCGGGTCGTCGGACTGCGGCGCGTCGTCCACGGGGAGCGGTTCAGCGGGCTCGGCCGACGGAGCGCTCGCGCGCTTGGATCGGCGCGGCGGCGCGAGGGTCGCGCGCGCGGCGGGCTTCGAGTCGCGCTCGCGCGGCGCCGGAAGGTCGGGGTCCGCGGCGGCGAGGTCCGCGTCCACCGCGAGGACGAGCGCGTCGAGCTCCAGCTCCTCGGTCGGCTCCGGCGCGATCGGTGGCTTCGACCGCGCGCCCTTCGGCGGCGGTGGGGGAACCGCGCGCCGTTCCCCGCGCGGTGGGCTGCTCGCGCTCGCGCGCGCGCGCAGCCGAGCCGGCGGCCGCAGCGCCCGCGCCCCCGGCTTCGGCGGACCGCCGCGGCTGCCGCTCGCCGCATGGCTGACGTCGACGAGCCCGCCGAGCCCGCGCGCTGCGCCAGGCGACTTGCGTAGTGCGATCTGAGCGATCTGCGTCGGCTTCGCGGGCTTGGCGGCCGTCACCGGCTTCGTGCGCACCAGCGGGACCACCGAGTCGGAGTCCTCCGCCATCAGCCCCGGTCCGACGACCGCCCGCGCGCCCACGCGCTCCGCGCCCTTCGTCGAGCCGAGATAACCCGTGCTCTTGTCCTTGCGCCGCACCAGCTCGAGCACCGGCGGCTCGCTCTCGCGCGCGAGCGGACGCTCGGAAGGACGACCTCCCGGGTACGCGAGCGCGAGCGCGTGACGCAGATCGCTCACCCGCGCGACGGCCGCGAGCACGCGCACGTCGGCGGCGCGCGAGAGCTCGGCCATCGAGTGCGTGCACGTCGGCGCCGCCATCGCGATCACCAACCCGGCCGGGCTCATGTGGATCGGCATCGCGAGAAGCTCCGCCGCCATCGAGCCGGGGATGCGCCCGAGCGCGTTCGCCTCCGCGCCGGTGAGATCCTCGCGCGTCATCAGCGGCCCGAACCCCTCCGCGACGAAGAATCCCGCGAGCCCGTCCTCCGCGACGCCGCGCCCCGCGAGCTCCGCGACCAGCGCACCCTCGTGGGCTGGCGCGCCGGCTCGCACGTCGGCGAGGAGGCCGCGGGTGACCAACCCGACCTCGACGAGCCGCCGACCGAGATCCGAGGCCATGCGCGGACAGTATGCCGACTGCGCTCCCGGAGCGGCACCTTTGAATCCGGGGAGGCGAAGGCATGCGGAGCGTCCTCGCGCGCGCGCACGTCTCGGCGTCTCCGTTCGCGTACCCGAGACGTCACCGCAGCCTCCGGAGCCGACCGCTCCCGAGCTCCGAGCTGCCCGAGCGCGCTGCTACTATCGCGCCACGTGGCGCGCATCCTCCACATCGAAGACGACCCGACGAACCGGCTGCTCGTCAGGAAGCTGCTCACCGCGGCGGGTCACGAAGTGCAGGAGGCGAAGGGCGGCGTCGAGGGCATCCGCCTCGCGAGCGAGCGTCCTCCGGACCTCGTGCTCGTCGACCTCTATCTCCCCGACCTCGACGGCTACGAGGTGACCCTGCGCCTGCGCGGCATGCAGGCGATGGAAGGCGTCGCCATCGTCGCGATCACCGCGGAGGGTGACCGCGAGATCAGCCTCGCGGTCGGGGCGGACGGCTTCCTCGAGAAGCCGATCGACGCGAGCCGCTTCGCGCGCCAGATCGAGCGGTTCCTCCGCGGTCATCGCGAGCGAGGGCGCACGCGCGCGAGCCAACAGCTCCGCATCGCCGGCTCGCGCATCGTCGAGCGGCTCGAGCGCAAGGTCGTCGAGCTCGAGCACGCGAACGAGCGCCTCGAAGAGATGATGCGCCTGCGCCGCGAGTTCCTGCGCAACCTCAGCCACGAGCTCGCGACGCCGATGACCCCGATCGTCGGCTACCTGCGCCTGTTGCTCGACGAGGAGCTCGGACCGGTGACCCCCATGCAGGCGAAGAGCCTGCGCGCGGTGTCCGAGTCGACGGAGCGGCTGCGCGGGCTCATCGACACGTTGCTCGACGTGAGCAGCCTCGAGACGGGGCGCATGCACTTCTACCACCAGCGCTACGACTTCGCGCAGGTGGCGGCGCGCGCGATCGAGCAGGCGCGCGGTCGCTTCGTCGCGCGCGACGTGGAGCTGCTCGTCGAGCCATCGCCCCCGGGCCTCGACGCGATCGGCGACGCCGACAAGCTGCGCCGCGCGATCGTGCACATCCTCGACAACGCCGCGAAGTTCTCGCCACCTCGCGCGCGCGTGGCGGTGAGCATCGCGCCGCGCGAGGCGCCGGGCGGAGGCTTCGAGCTGCGCGTCGCCGACGACGGACCGGGCGTCGATCCCAAGACGCGCGAGCGCGTGTTCGACGCGTTCTATCAAGCGGACGGATCGGTGACCCGCGAGCACGGCGGGGTCGGGCTCGGCCTCGCGTTCGCGCGTCGCGTGGCGGAAGCGCTCGGCGGAGACGTCGCGCTCCACAGCCCGCCGCGCCACGAGATCGCCGGCTGCCAGCTCGGGGGGACCGAGGTGATCTTGAGCGTGGCGTCGCTCCCTCCGCCGGAGTGACGGTGTCGCTCTACTTCGATCACCACGCGAGCGCGCCGGTGGACCCGCGGGTGCGCGCCGCCATGGAGAGCGCAAGGGCCGCGGCGTGGGCGAACCCGTCGAGCCCCCACGCGCCGGGTCGCGCGGCGAGGCGCCTCGTCGAGGAGGCCCGCGAGAGGATCGCGGCCGCCGTCGGCGCGAGCCCGGCCGACGTCGTGCTCACCTCGGGCGGCACCGAGGCCTGCAACCTCGCGGTGCTCGGCGGCGCGGATGGACCGATCCTCGCGACGCCGATCGAGCACCACGCGATCGCCGCCGCGTGTGCGCAACGCGACGTGCGATGGCTCGAGATGCCCGACGGTCGGCCCCCCGCGCCGGACGCGCTCCCGCTCGACGGCGTGAGCGCGCTCGCGGTCCAGCTCGCCAACCACGAGACGGGCACCGTGTTCCCCGTCGCCGAGTACGCCGCGCGGGCGCGGGCGGCGGGCGTCCGCACGGTGGTCGACGCGGTGGCGGCGCTCGGCAAGCTCCCGCTCGACGTCGTCGAGCTCGGCGCCCACGCGGTCGCGCTCGGCAGCATCAAGATCGGCGGGCCGCCCGGCGCGGGCGCGCTCTGGATCGCGCGTGATGCGCCGCTCGCCGCGCGCCAGCTCGGCGGAGCGCAGGAGCGCGGCCGTCGCGCCGGCACACCCGACGTGCTCGCGCTGGTCGGGTTCGGCGTCGCCGCGTCGCTCGTCGCCGAGCGCCTCGCCGCGATGCCGTCGATCGCCGGACGTCGCGATCGCCTCGAGCGCGAGCTCGTCGCCCTCGGCGCGGTGGTCAACGGGGCCGACGCGCCGCGCGTCGCGACCGTGACGGACGTGAGCTTCGCCGGCTGGAAAGGACCGCGCCTCGTCGCGGCGCTCGATCTCGAGGGCCTCTATGTGTCCGCCGGCGCCGCGTGCTCGAGCGGGGTCGACGAGCCCTCGCGCGTGGTCGCCGCGCTCGCGCCCGACGAGCCATGGCGCGCCGAGGCGGCGATCCGGTTCAGCCTCGGCCCGGACACGAGCGACCGCGACGTCGACGACGCGCTCGCGATCGTGGCGCGCGTTCTCCATCGCAAGCTTCGTTGATCGCGGTCCCGCGCCGGAGCTTCGAGCAGATTCTAGGTTTCGTGACCGTCGATCATGACGCGCCGCGGTTTGGATCGTAAGAGACCGGAACCAGATCGTTTTTTGATTTCGCCGCACGTCATCCACCATTTTCGTTTGAAACGAAATCCTTCCGAAATATCTGACACGGTGTTCAGTGTTTGATCTGCACGACTGACGGCCTGGGTCTTCGGGCCGGCCGCTTGCCGCTCTCCGGAACCCGCCTCACACCTCGCGGATGCCTCCCCCTCCGGCTACCGGTGGCCGCGTCCTCGTCGCGATGAGCGGCGGCGTGGACAGCTCCGTCGCCGCCGCGCTCCTGAAGGAAGAGGGGTACGACCTCGTCGGCGTCACCTTCCACCTCTGGGACGCGGCCGGCGAGAACAAGGTGGGCCGCTGCTGCGCCCCCGAGGACCGCGAGGACGCACGCCGCACCTGCGACGCGCTGGGCATCCCGCACTACGTGCTCGACGAGCGCGCCGCCTTCCGCGCCCACGTCGTCGACCCGTTCATCGCCACCTACCGCGCCGGCGCGACCCCGAGCCCCTGCGTCCACTGCAACCAGCACGTGAAGCTCGCGCGCTTGGCCGAGGTCGCCGACGAGCTCGGCGCGGCGTCGATCGCGACCGGGCACTACGCACGGATCGCGCGCGACACGGATGACGGAACCGCCGGGATCGCAGGTGATGCATCATCGGCGATCCGGCTCCTCCGGGGTCGCGACCTCGACAAGGATCAAAGCTACTTTCTCTATGGTGTTCCAACCTCGATCCTCGCCCGAATGATCTTCCCGCTCGGCGAGCTCACGAAGGGTCGGACCCGCGAGGAGGGCCGTCGCCTCGGCGTGCCCAACTGGGACAAGAAGGACTCGCAGGAGCTCTGCTTCGTGCCCGACGGTGACGTCGGCGGCTTCATCCAGCGCGAGTCGGACGCCGGCTCGGCGGGCGGACCGATCGAGGACGCGCTCGGCGAGCGCGTGGGCCAGCACGACGGCTACTTCCGTTACACGGTCGGCCAGCGGCGCGGCCTCGGCCTCGGCGGCGGCGCCCCTCCGCGCTACGTGCTCGCGGTCATCCCCGAGCGGCGCGCGGTAGTCGTCGGCTCGGAGGACCAGCTCTACGCGCGCGACGCGCGGGCGTCGTCCGCGCATTGGACGAGCGGCGCTCCGGTCGACGCATTCGAAGCCGAGGTGCAGGTGCGCTTCCGTCACCGGGCCGCGCCCGCCCGCGTCACGCCGGACGGCGACGGATTCCGCATCGACTTCGTCGAGCCTCAGCGCTCGATCGCCCCGGGACAGGCCGCGGTGGTGTACCGTGGGGACCAGGTGATCGGCGGTGGTCTCCTCCAGTCCCCATAGCCTCACGGCGGCCCGGGTGGCGACCGTCGCGGCCCTCGTGCTCGCGAGCGCATGCTCCGTCGGGAACGGGGAGGGCGCGGTCACCGGCGCGGTCGTCGCGCCCGACTGCGACATCGACGTCTCGGACTACGATCTGCACCCGACGTTCTTCTCGGGCGAGGTCACCGAAGAGCAGATGAACATCCGCGTCCAGCGCGGGAGCGACATCGAGGGCTTCGCGGACGGAGTGATGATCCACGTCCTCGACGTCAACGAGGTGTTCCGATCGCGGATCGGTCTCCCCATCGAGATCACCGACGAGTACGGGACGCTCATCCAGATGGAGCTCTACCTCAACGAGACCTGCCCGAGCGGCTTCCCCGACGACTTCCGCGTCACCCCGCTCATCCTCCAGGCGGTCGGCGGCGAGATCACGTTCCGGTCGATCTACGCGCCCGACATCGAGCCCGGCGCGGCGGAGACGAGCGCGTCGTTCGACGCGGTGGAGCTGCGCGACCGTGACGACCCCGCGCGCTCGGCGACCATCGACGGCACCTTCTCGTTCTTCTACCAGCGCGGCAGCCCCGCCCAGCGGTTCCCGTGAGCGCGCCGAAGGACGCCATCGACGGCACCGTCCGCGACCTCTCGCGTTTCGGCGAGGGGGTGGTGGCGACCGAGCGCGGCGTGGTGTTCGCGCCCGGCGTGTTGCCGGGCGAGCGCGTCTCGCTGGAGGGCGTGAAGAAGGAGGGCAAGGTGCTTCGCGCGAGCCGCGTGCGCGTCCTCGACGCGACGGGCCAGCGCCGCGAGCCGCTCTGCCCGCTCCAGGGGCGCTGCGGCGGCTGTCCGTTGATGATCGCCTCGCCGGTCGTCCAGAGCGCGTTCAAACAAGGCTTGCTCGAGCGCGCCCTCGTGGGGCTCCCCGGCGCCGACGGCCTCGAGCGCGGCTGGATCGGCGCGCGGCACGACCACGCCTATCGACGGCGAGCGCGCATGAAGTGGGCGCGCGACACGCGAGGCCGCCGGCTCCTCGGCTTCGGGTCGGCGCGCAGCCACGCGATCACCGACGTGCTCCGCTGCGTGGTCCTCCACCCGGTGCTCGACGCCGGGCTCGGGCACGTCCGCGAGCGGCTCCTCGGCGAGCTCGACGGGGAGGGCGAGCTCCACCTCGCGATCGGCGCCGGCGAGCGCGCGGTCGTCGCGCTGCGGAGCGACGCCCCCCAGCCCCCCACGATCTACGAAGCGCTCCGTGGGCTCGTGGAGAGCGGCGCGCTCGCGGGAGCCGCGATCCGGGTGGCCGGCGCCACCATCGACGCGACGTTCGGCGACCCGCGCGAGCACCGGGTCGGCCACGACAACGAACCGTTCATCGGTACGGTAGCCGGCTTCTCGCAGCCGCACGACGAAGTGAACCGCGCGCTCGTCGGGGCGGTGGTCGAGCTCGCGCGACCGGAGAAGCGCAGGGTGCTCGAGCTGTTCAGCGGCTCGGGTAACCTCACCATCGCGCTCGCGCGGCTCGCCAAAGAGGTGGAGGCGGTCGAGTCCGACGCCGCCGCCTGCGACGCCTGCCGCGCGAACCTCGCGGCCCGCGGCCTCGACGCGGTCGTGCGCGCCGCCGACGCCGAGTCCTACCGCCCGAAGAGCGACCCCGAGGTCGTCGTCCTCGACCCGCCGCGCACCGGCGCGGCCGGCGCGATCGAGCGCATCGTCGTCCAACGCATCCCGGAGGTCGTCTATGTGTCGTGCGATCCTCCGACGCTGCGCCGCGACCTCACCACGCTGACGAACGCCGGCTACCGCATCACCGATGCGCTCGCCCTCGACATGTTCCCGCAGACCGCCCACGTCGAGTGCGTCGTCCGCCTGACTCGCTGAGCGATACGTTCGCGGCCGCCCTCGCGTTCTCCTCGCGTGGACGAGACATGAAAGACCGGTCGCACTCGGCCCCGCGTGGGCTAGCCTCCGCCCGCGATGAAGTGCCCGTTCTGCGCGACCTTGGACAACCGCGTGATCGACTCCCGCCTCTCTCAGGGGGGCGAGGTGACGCGACGGCGCCGCGAGTGCGAGGGGTGCCGGCGGCGCTACACGACGTACGAGCGCGTGGAGCAGGTGCTGCCGTTCGTGATCAAGAAGGACGGCCGACGCGAGCCGTTCGATCGGATGAAGATCCTCGGGGGGCTGCGCCGAGCCTGCGAGAAGCGGCCCGTGTCGAGCGAGCAGCTCGAGGACCTCGTCGATCGGATCGAGCGCGAGATGGTCGAGACGGCCGACAAGGAAGTCGCGAGCGCGACGGTGGGAGAACGGATCATGACCGCGCTCAAGGAGCTCGATCAGGTCGCGTACGTGCGCTTCGCGAGCGTCTATCGTTCGTTCAAGGACATCCACGAGTTCATGGACGAGCTCTCGACGATGCTGGGAGAGAAGCGGAGCGATCGGTGACGGACGAGGCGCTCGATCGCCGGCTGATGGAGCGCGCGCTCGCCGAAGCGGTGAAGGGTCGGCCCAGCCCGAACCCTCACGTCGGCGCGGTGATCGCGCGCGGCGGCGAGGTCGTCGCGCTCGGACACCACGCGCGGGCGGGACAGGCCCACGCGGAGATCGACGCGATCCGGAAGGCCGAGGGCGACACCGACGGCGCGACGCTCTACTGCACGCTCGAGCCCTGCAACCACTTCGGCCGGACGCCGCCGTGCACCGACGCGATCCTGGAGGCCGGCTTCGCGCGCGTGGTGATCGGCTGCGCGGACCCGGCGCCCCACGTACCCGGCGCGGTCGACAAGCTCCGCGCGGCCGGCGTCGAGGTGACGCTCGGCGTGCACGAGGAGCGCTGCCGCAACCTCATCGCGGACTTCACGAAGCACATCGTGCGCGGGCTCCCGTACGCGATCCTGAAGGCGGCGGTGACGCTCGACGGGCGCATCGCGACGTCGGGCGGCGACAGCCGCTGGATCACCGGCGAGGCCTCGCGCGTGCAAGCCCATCACCTCCGGGACCGCGCCGACGCGGTGCTCGTCGGCGTCAACACCGTTATCGCAGACGACCCCGAGCTCACCGTGCGCCACCTCGACGGGCACAACCCGACCCGCGCGGTCTTCGACACGCACCTCCGGACGCCGCTCGACGCGAAGCTGGTGCTGACCGCGCACAAGACGCCGACGTGGGTGGTGCACGGACCGAGCGCCCCGGACGACGCGCGCCGCGCGCTGAGCGACGCCGGCGTCGCGCTGATCGAGGTGAGCCTCCACGACGACGGGCGACTCGATCCGGAGGCGGCGCTGCGCGCGATGGCCGCGCGGGACGTGGTGCGCCTCCTCGTCGAGGGCGGCGCGCGCGTCCACGGCGCGCTCCTCCGCGCCGGGCTCTACGACGAGGCGGCGGTGTTCGTGGCGCCGCGGCTGCTCGGCGATCCGAGGGCGCAGCCGCTCGCCGACGCCGGCCCGCTCGCCGCCATCGCGGACGGCTGGCGCATCAAGGACGCGAGGGTCCGCACGTTCGGCGCCGACGTGCTGTTCGAGGGCGCGCTCGTGTCCGACCGCGCGGATCCACACCGCGGGGATCTGGACAGTGCGGATCCAGACAGCGCGGATCCGGACAGCGCGGTGCTGGACCGAGCATGAGGCCGACGCTATGAGAGGTCTGCGATGAGCACCGCGACGAAGTTGGGAGCGATCGAGCGCGTCCATCGCGCGATCGAGGACGTGCGCGGCGGTCGCATGGTCATCCTCGTGGACGACGAGGACCGCGAGAACGAGGGCGACCTCGTGATGGCGGCGGAGAAGGTGACGCCCGAGGCGATCAACTTCATGGCCCGCTACGGCCGCGGGCTGATCTGTCTCGCGCTCACCGAGGCGAAGGTCGCGTCGCTCGAGCTGCCGATGATGGCGCAGGACAACCGCTCCTCGCGCACGACGGCGTTCACCGTGTCCATCGAGGCGGCGACCGGGGTCACCACCGGGATCAGCGCCGCCGATCGCGCGCACACGGTGTTGACGGCCGTGAGCCCGGCCGCGGTGCCTGGCGACCTCGTCAGCCCGGGCCACATCTTCCCGCTCCGGGCCCGACCGGGCGGCGTCCTCCAGCGCACCGGCCACACCGAAGGCTCGGTCGACCTCGCGCAGCTCGCGGGCCTCCAGCCGGCCGGCGTCATCTGCGAGATCATGAACGAGGACGGCACCATGGCCCGGATGCCCGACCTCATGAAGTTCGCCGACGAGCACGCGCTCCGCGTCCTCAGCATCGCCGACCTCGTGCAGTTCCGGCTCCAGCACGAGCGCCTCGTGCGCCGACTGTCGAGCGCAAAGGTCGTTCTACCGAGCGGCGCGGAGTGGTGCGCGCACACGTTCGTCACCCAACAGGGCGATCGGCAGTTCCTCGCGCTCACGTTCGGCGAGCTCGACGAGACGCCGACGACGGTCCGCATGCACACGGGCAGCGTCCTCGGCGACGTGTTCGGCGTGCGCACGCGCGGACGCGTCGTGATGCGCGACACCATCGAGCGCATCGAGTCGGAGGGCCGGGGCGTCGTGGTGTTCATCCCGCCGTCGTCGATCGACCTCGACCGCGACCTCGCGCTGACCACCGGCAAGCGCGTCCCCACGACGCGGATGGAGCAAGGCGAGGTGCTCCGCGAGTACGGGATGGGTGCGCAGATCCTGACCGACCTCGGCCTACGTCGGATCCGCCTCCTCACGAACCGCCCGCGTCGCATCGCGGGCCTCGAGGGCTACGGCCTCGAGGTCGTCGAGCAGTCCGTGCTCAGCGAGGGTGACGCGCTCAGCGCCAAGAGCGGCGAGCACGACATCGGGCTGGACGGCGATCCCACTCACCATTGATGATTCGCCGATGAGCAAGCCGTCGACCCTGGAAGGCACCCTGGCCGCGGCGCGCGGCGCGCGCTTCGCGATCGTGACGGCGCGCTTCAATCACTTCGTGGTGGACCGCCTGCTCGAAGGCGCGTTCGACGCGTTCGCGCGACACGGCGTCGCCGACGACGCGATCGTGACCGCCAAGGTACCGGGCAGCTACGAGGTGCCGTTCGCGGTGAAGCGCTTCGCGGCGAGCGGCAAGGTCGACGCGGTGATCGCGCTGGCCGCGGTGATCCGGGGCGCGACCCCGCACTTCGACTTCGTAGCGGGCGAGGTCGCCAAGGGCTGCGGCGCGGTGATGCACGAGACGGGCGTCCCCGTAATCTTCGGCGTGCTCACGACCGACACGATCGAGCAGGCGCTCGAGCGCGCGGGCACGAAGGCGGGCAACAAGGGTTACGACGCGGCGGTGGCCGCGATCGAGATGGTGGATCTCCGGCGCGCGATGGAGGCCGCCGGATACTGACCGCGCTCTCCCGGGCTCGACGCGATGGGATCTCGACGACGAGGTCGCGAAGCGGCTCTCCAGATGCTGTTTCAGATGGACGTCTCCGGCGTTCAGGCCGAACAGGCGGTGCAGTCCTACTGGGCGCACCTCTCTTCGAGCCGCGAGGGCGAGGCGTTCGCGAACGCGCTGGTGCGCGGCTGGGCGGCCGAGCGCGAGCGCATCGACGACATCATCAAGGACGTGAGCCAGCACTGGCGCATCGAGCGGATGGCCCGCGTCGATCGGAACATCCTCCGCCTCGCCACCTACGAGCTCCTCGCCCTCGACGACGTCCCGCGGCGCGTGACGCTCAACGAGGCCGTCGAGCTCGCCAAGCGCTACGGCAGCGAGGGGAGCGCCGGGTTCGTCAACGGCGTCCTCGATCGGATCGCGTCGGACCTCGGCAAGGACTGACGCCGGAGGCGGCGCGTGGACATCCACTTCGTCACCCCGGACCTGCGTCGCCTCGACGAGCTGAAGGCGGAGGCCATCGTGCTCCCGCTGTTCGAGAACGTCCGGCCGCTCCGAGGGGCGAGCGGGCTCGTGGACTGGCGGCTCGCCGGGCTCCTCTCGCGCGTGCTCGTGCGCCGCTACGCGACCGGCGCGCTCGGCGAGGTGGTGCTCATCCCGCCGCGCCATCGGCTGCCGTTCGAGAAGCTGCTCCTCGTCGGCGCCGGCACCATCGAGACGTTCGACGTCGCGCGCTTCGAGGCGCTCCTCGACAAGACGTTGACCGTCCTCGATCGCGCGCGCGTGCGCACCTCGGTGATGGTCTTGCCCGGTCGCAGCGTGGGTCGCATGCCGCCGGATCTCGCCATGCAACTGTTCTTGCGGTACGCGAGCGCGCATCCCGATCAGGATGCGGCCACGCTCATCGAGGACATCGACTCACAGAAGGCGATGCAGCCTCTGATCGAGCGAGAGCGCCGCCGCGCCCGCGCCGAGGACGAGGCGTAAAAGCGCAGCTGGCGGCGAGCCCCTCTGGACTATCCTCGCCGCCGCATGAGTGGACATCGACGAGCCTCGAGCGTCGCGCGCACGGCGTGGCTGCTTCTCCTCTTCAACGTGGGCTGCGCGGGGGCGGCCGCGACGAACGCGCACACCGAGCGCCCCGCGCCCCCGCCGCTGCCGTGGGTAGCCGAGCGCGAGGCGCCGCGCGAGGTGCGCTCGCCGCTCGTCGCGCTGGTGGGCGGCACGGTGATGACGGCGGCCGGCCCGATCATCGAGGACGGCGTCGTGGTGATGCGCGACGGCCGACTCGTAGCGGTGGGACCGCGCGCCGAGGTCGCGATCCCGGAAGGCGCGGAGGTCGTCGACGTGAGCGGCCGCTTCGTCACGCCGGGCGTGATCGACACCCACTCGCACATGGGCGTGTACCCGGCGCCGCACGTGCGCGCGGTGAGCGACGGCAACGAGATGAGCGATCCGACGACGCCCGAGGTTCGCGCCGCCGACGCGTTCTGGCCGCAGGACCCGCAGCTCGCGCGCGCCCTCGCGGCGGGCGTCACGACGATCCAGGTGCTGCCGGGGAGCGGCAACCTGATCGGCGGCGCCGGCGTGATCGTGAAGCTCCACCTCGGCCGCACGATCGACGAGATGCGGTTCGTCGGCGCGCCCGAGACGCTGAAGATGGCGTGCGGCGAGAACCCGAAGCGAGTGTACGGTCAGGAACGCCACGTCGCGCCGATGACCCGCATGGGCAACGTGTTTGGCTATCGACAGGCGTTCCAACAGGCGATCGAGTACGGCGCGGCGTGGGAGAATTGGCAGGGCCAACACCAGCAGTGGCAGGTCCACCGCGCGGAGTACGACGAAGCAGAGGGAGAAGGCGGGGAGGGCGACGACGCGGCCGAGGATCCGGGCCCTGCGCCCGTACCGCCCGCGCGCGACTACGGACTCGAGCGGCTGCTCAACGCGCGCTCGGGCGACACGCTGATCCAGATGCACTGTTATCGCGCGGACGAGATGGTGCGGATGATCGAGATCGGCGACGAGCTCGGCTTCTCGATCCGCGCGTTCCACCACGCGATCGAGGCGTACAAGATCCGCGACATCCTGGCGGAGCGCGCGATCGGCGTCTCGACATGGGCGGACTGGTGGGGCTTCAAGCTCGAAGCGTTCGACACGGTCGAGGAGAACTTGGCGCTCCTCACCGAGTCGAACGTGCGCGCGGTCGTCCACTCGGACAGCGCGATGCTCGTCCAGCGGCTCAACCAGGAGGCGGCCAAGGCGATGACGGCGGGCCGGCGCGCGGGGATCCCGATCAGCGAGGATCAAGCCTTGCGATGGTTCACCGCCAACGCGGCGTGGACGCTCGGCATCGGCGAACAGACCGGCTCGCTCGAGGTCGGCAAGATGGCGGACGTCACGGTGTGGTCGGCGAACCCGTTCAGCGTCTACGCCCACGCCGACCGCGTGTACATCGACGGTCTCTTGCGCTTCGATCGCAGCGCGCCGCCGCCGCGCACCGACTTCGAGCTCGGCCTCGACCTCGAGACGGTCGGAGGTGCACCGTGATCCGCTACCTGAAGATCGCATCGTTCATTGCGGTGCTCTGGCTCCCCGCCAGCGCGTTCGCGCAGTCGATCGTGCTCACCGGGGGCACGCTGTTGAGCCCCGAACGCGATCCCGTCGAGAACGCGACGATCGTGGTCCGCGACGGACGCATCGTCTCCGTCTCGAGCGGCGGCGCCGCGCCGGCCGGCGCCCAGGTCCTCGACTGCGCGGGCACCACCATCACCGCGGGCTTCGTCGGCATCGGCAGCCCGATCGGGATGATGGAGATCGAGGCGGAGCCGTCGACCACCGATCACACCGTCGAGGTGGAGGACGCCGATCCGGTCCGCGCCGCGTTCTCGGCCGCCGACGCGTACAACCCGCGCTCCACCCTCATCCCGGTCGCGCGTCGATGGGGGGTGACGAGCGTCGTGTCGGAGCCGGCCGGCGGGCTCGTGAGCGGGACGTCGGCCTGGATGGATCTGCGCGGCCGTACGCTCACCGAGACGATGGTGCTCGAGCGGGCCGCCATCCACGTCGACCTCGGAGACGGCGGCGTCGCGGCGAGCGGCGGATCGCGCGCGAGCGCGCTGATGCGCCTCCGCGAGGTGCTCGACGACGCGCGCCTCTTCCGCCAGAACCGCGCCGCGTACGATCGCCGTGCGGTTCGCGAGCTCTCGGTGTCGCGACTCGATCTCGAGCGCCTCACCGACGCGCTCGAGCGACGCCTGCCCGTGGTGTTCCACGTCTCTCGGGCGAGCGACATCCTCCGCGCGCTCGAGCTCGGGCGTACCTATAACCTGCGCGTCGTATTGTCGGGTGCGGAAGAGGCATGGATGGTCGCGGCCGAGATCGCGGCCGCCGACGTGCCGGTGATCCTCCAGCCGCTCACCGATCTTCCGTCTGGCTTCTCGCAGCTCTTCAGTCGTTACGACAACGCCGCGCTCCTCGCGAGCGCGGGCGTCCGCCTCGCGATCACCGTCGGCGCGGACGCGCACGGGCTGCGCAACCTCCGCCAGGAAGCCGGCAACGCGGTCGCGTGGGGCCTCGACCCCGCGCGCGCGCTCGCCGCGCTGACGAGCGAGCCGGCGCGGATCTTCGGCGTCGACGATCGATACGGAACCGTGGCCCCCGGGCGCATCGCGAACCTCGTGGTGTGGACCGGCGACCCGTTCGAGCTCACGACCTGGCCGCGGAACGTGATCGTCCGCGGAGAGGACGTCCCGTTGACGTCCCGCCAGACGCGGCTGTTCGAGCGCTATCGCGACCTTCGCGACGCGCCGCGCGGGCAGGCGACGATCAGCCCCGTCAGGTGAGCTCGACGACGACCGCGGTGATGTTGTCGCGGCCGCCGCGGGCGTTGGCGAGATCGATGAGACGCGAGACGGCCACGTCCGGACCGAGCGTGAGGAGGGGCGCGATCTCTTCTTCCTGCAGGTAGCCGTGGAGGCCGTCCGAGCAGAGGAGGAAGCGATCGCCCGGGCCCACCTCGATGCAGTGGGTGTCCACCTGGACGTAGTCGCGGCTGCCTACGGCGCGCGTGATCACGTTCTTGTGCGGGGACAGCGCGGCCTCCGCCTCCGAGATGATCCCTTGCTTGAGCTGCCACGCGACGAGCGTGTGATCTTCGGTGAGCTGATAGACGCCGCCGGATCGCACCAAGTAAATCCTGCTGTCACCGACCTGCGCGAGCACCGCGTGGGTCTCCATGAGCAGCATCGCGGACACGGTCGTGCCCATGCCCTTCTGATCCGGATCGTTCTCCGCGATCGCGAACACCATGTACGTCGCGGCTTGGATCGCGGACTCGAGCAAACGCTGCACCGCGCGCACCGTGTCGCCGGTCGGTCCGTCGCTCTTGAAGCGCTCCACGGCGTCGTAGCCGCGACGCACCATCCCGAGGACGGTCTCCACCGCCTCTTGGCTCGCCACCTCGCCCGCCGCGTGACCGCCCATGCCGTCGGCCACGACATAGAGGCCAATGTCGTTGTCGAGGATGAACGCGTCCTCGTTCGACATGCGACGACGCCCGATGTCCGACAGTCCGACGCCGTATTTGCCCACGAGCGCTACCGAAACCCCTCGCGTGCGAGGCTACCGAACGTCCACCTGCGTCGCAATAAACCATGATCGGTGGCCGTTGGCCCCACCGTCGATCCCTCGCCTGCGCCCGCTGCTGGGCGACCCGTAGCGGGGTGGGGTTGAATCGACCAGCCAAGGTGGCCATCTATCCTCTGCTATGACCCGAGGCACCTCTCCCATGGTCTTTCGCCGATCGCTCACCTCGTCCGTCCTCGCGCCGCTGGCGCTCGTCGCGATGACCCACGCGTTCGCCGCGCCCGACCTCGCTCGCGCCCAGCCCGCGGAGGAGCAGCGGATCCGCGTGGCGCGCCTGCTCCAGGAGTCCACGGTCTCGATCGTGGCTGGCCCGTCGTCCGGCTCGGGCTTCGTGACCGGCGACGAACGCTGGATCGTCACCAATTCCCACGTGATCGAGCCGGGCCGCCGATCCGGGGTGGTCGTCCACTTCTCGTCCGGGGTCAGCCGGCGCGCCGACGTCCTGCTCGACTCGCCGAGCCACGATCTCGCGGTGCTCGCGGTGGCGGGCGAGGTCCCCGCCCGGCCGCTCAACCTCGGCGACTCGGACCAGGTGAGCGTCGGCCAGAGCGTGCTCGCGTTCGGCAGCCCATTCGGCCTGGAAGGAACGCTGACCCAGGGGATCATCTCGGCGATCCGCACGGTTCCCCCCGGCTCGCGGCTCGGCGGGGGCGCCGTATCGCAGTTGATTCAGACCGACGCGCCCATCAACCCGGGCAACTCGGGCGGCCCGCTCGTCAGCGCCGACGGCCACGTGATCGGTGTAAATACAGCGATCTTGAGCCGCACCGGCGGCTCGCACGGGATCGGGTTCGCGGTCCCTTCGAATCACGTCCGCGCGCTGCTCCAGGAGGTTCGCCAGCGCCGTCGCCAGCCGATCGCGGGGCGAGACGAAGAGCCGTCGCGGCCGGACGAGCCGCCGAGCCGGGCGCAGGCGGGGAGCCCCGCGTACCTGGGGATCCTCGGCTCGGACTTCCGCGCCCGCGGAGTCCGCGGCGTGCGCATCCAGCAGGTGGTCCCCGGCAGCCCGGCCCAGAGCGCGGGTCTCGCCGGCGTCGCGGACGAGCCCCCCGTCGCGGTGCGCCGTCTCGGCGTGCCGTGGACCGGCCACATCATCGTCGCGGTGGACGGACATCCGACGCCGACCATGCAGGCGCTCCAGACCACGCTCGGCCGCCACAACCCGGGCGAGCGCGCGGTGCTCACGGTGACGGTCGGCCCCGACGCGGTCAGCGGCGAAGCGGTGGTCACGCTCGGTCAGCGCCCGGCGGAGTAGCTCCCGGGCGGCGCTCGCTCGCTCGTCAGCCGTCCGCGCGTGTGTTAGCTCCCCGCGCGGATGGCGGCGGACCCGATCCAGGCGGCGATCGATCGCGCCCGCGAGGCGGACGATCGCGACGCCGTGTTCGCGGCGCTCAGCCCGCACCGCGATCGTCTCGGTGACGATCGTCGGCTCGCCTACGTGTGGGCGGAGGCGCTGCGGACTTCGCCCAAGCGCCCGACGCTCCGCGACGAGGCGCGCGCGATCCTCGAGGCGTGGCCGCACGAGCCCGCGTTGGTCGGCCGCGTCGCCGACGCGTTGCTCCGTGCCGACGAGCGACCGCTCGACGAGCCTCCGCTCGATCCGCAAGGAGCGTTGCTTGCCGCGGGCGCCCTCGATCGCTGCTCGGGCGCGCTCGACCCCGAGGCCGCCCGCGATCCGGAGATCGGCGGGCGGCTCCTCGCCCAGCGCGCGCACGCGCTGCGGCTGCTCGGACCGGGCCGTCACGACGAAGCGGTGACGCTCCTTGAACGCGCGATCGCGCTCGACCCCGATCGCGCGCAGTGGCACTTCGAGCTCGGTCTCCTCCACAAGCACCGGCGCGACTTCGCGTCCATGCGAGCCAGCGCCGAGCACGCCGCGCGCCTCGAGCCGAGCCGGGGCGCGCTGTTCAACCTGGCGATCGCGGCGACGGCCGCCGGCGACGCGGCGCTCGCCAAGGACGCGTGGGATCGCCTCGGCATCGCGACGACGGTGCGCGAGGGCGGCCTGCCGATGGCCAGCGAGCTCGCGCCGGTGAAGGTGCGGCTCGCGACGCGCGGATCCGGCCTCGGCGAGGACGCGCTCCCCGAGCAGGCCGCGAGCTTCGAGGCGGTGTGGGTTCAGCCGATGAGCCCGTGCCACGGGGTGGTGCGCTCGGCGACGGTGCGAGACGCGGTGGCCGACTTCGGCGACGTGGTGTTGTTCGACGCGGCGCCGGTCGCCATCCTCGAGCACGAGGGCCGCAAGGTGCCTTGCCTGCCTCTCCTCGGCGTGCTGCGAGCCGGAGGTGAGCTGCGGTGTCGATTCGCGGCGATGCAACAGCGCGACGGACAGCTCGAGGCGCTCGGCGAGGCGCTCCCCGAAGGGGCGCGGCTGCTGGCGACGGCCCACCGTATCGAGCGCGTCTGCCCAAGGTGCGCCGCGGGGGAGACGCTGACGAAGCACGAGCACCTGCCGGCCGAGGAGCATCGGATCGTCTACGGCAAGCTCATCGTCTCGGAGGGGATGGAGCCGGCACGGGTCGCGGAAGCGCTCGAGACGCTGCGCGACGCGCACAGCGGGGTGCTGCTCGCGGTGCCGGGCCTCTACGAAGCGCTCGGGGACACCCCGCGCGCCGGCAAGCACCACCAACGCTGGGGCGCGATCGAGCGCGCGGTGGGAGCGCGAGGTGGAGCATGAGCGAGCCCGATCATCTGCTCCCGAGCCAGCAAGCCGAGTTCGACGGGCTCCCCGCGCTGAGCGCGGAGACGTTGCATCAGCGCCGCGAGGCGGTGTTCATCGTGCTGGCCGGCCTGTTCCTCGGCACGCTCGCGATGTTGAACATCCTCGGCATCACGCGCTTCATCGATCTCTCGTTCCAGGTGCCGGGCCTCGGCTGGACGGTGCCCATGCCGCTCGCGGTCGGCGTGCTGCCGTATCCCGTGACGTTCCTGTGCACCGATCTCATCAGCGAGTTCTACGGTCGCAAGCGCGCAAACTTCGTCGTCACCGTCGGCCTGGGCCTCAACGCGTGGGTGATGTTCATCCTGTGGCTCGGCGGCGAGCTCCCCTCCCTCGGGCCGGAGTCGGAGGACGCGGTGTTCTTCCAGGTGCGCAACCTCGCGTTCGGCGCCGTCACCGCCTCGATGCTCGCCTATCTCGCCGCACAGTTCGTGGACGTCCAGCTCTTCCACTTCTGGAAGGATCTCACGAAGGGTCGGCACCTCTGGCTGCGCAACAACGGCAGCACGCTGGTCAGTCAGCTCGTCGACTCGGTCGCGGTGACGCTGGTGACCTACTTCCTCGCCCACGCGCTGCCCATCGACGAGGAGCGCGAGCTCTGGCCGCAGCTCATGACGTTCATCGGCGCGAGCTACACGTTCAAGCTCGTCACCGCGCTCGCCGACACGCTCCCGTTCTATGGGCTGGTGAAGAGCCTCGGCCGCTGGACGCGCCTCCCGACCTACGAGTCGAGGGGCATCATCGAGACCCCGATGCCGAAGAGCGCGGCTGATCCACTAGCGTGAGGTCCAGCGCGCCCGGGTGGACGTTCTGGAACTGGATCGTCGGCGTCTCCTCGCCGCGCGTGACGTACATCCGCCGGTCGTAGCTCTCACCGCCGAGCTGGACCTCGACGACCCAATCCCGCGCGAGCTCCTCCGGATCGGAGGGAGGACCGTCCTCGACCTCGCCGACGGGGACGATGATCCGCCGGGCGGACGTGCGCTCGCCGCTTACGGATGGCTTACCGCCTGAGGCGCCCGCGTGGTGGGTGGGGCCCGGCCCTGGGTCTGGGCGGGCGGGTGTGCTATCTAGCCACGCTGCGCGCTCGCCCGGTTCGGGGCCGGGGGCGTGTCTACGACGATTCCCTCACGGAGTCTGGCCATGCACCTTCCCACCCGCCGTCGGCTCCGCTCCGCTTCGCCGCCGGCTCGAATTCGGCGTTCTTTCGCCCTCTGGTTGGGCCTCTGCGTGCCCGCGCTGCTCGTCACGTCCTCGGCGAGCGCCACCGTCATGGTGGAGGTGCCGCTCGAGGAGCTGGTCCTCGGTGCGGAGGCGATCGTCCACGCGACGGTGGTCGAGAGCGACGAGCGCGTGGTCATGGACGACGGCGAGCTCGAGCCGTGCACGTTCACGACCCTCGAGGTCCGTGAGTGGCTCGGCGGTCAGCCTCGCTCGGGCGCCAGCTCGACCGTGGTGCTGCGCGAGCTCGGCGGGACGTTCCAAGGGATCACGCGCCGCGCCGAGGGGACCCCCCGGTACGCGGTGGGCGACGAGGTGATCGTCTTCCTCGCGCGCCGGCCCGACGGGGCGCGCGACTATCGCACGATGGCGATGGCGCAAGGAAAGTTCATCGTGCGTCGCGGGGTCGGCGGGATGGAGACCACGGTGGAGCGCGATCTCGAGGGGATCTCGTTCGCGACGCCGGGCGAGGCCAATGCGATCCGGCATCCCCAGACCGACGCGCGGATGGAGCTGAGCGCGTTCCTCGCGTACGTGCGCCAGACGCGAGGCGAGACCCTCGCCGCCGAGCCTCCGAGCCCGCCGACGGGAGGTGCGCGATGAGCCGCCTTCGCCTCGTCGCCGCGGCGCTCGCGCTCGGCGCGATCCTGCTCGTCGCCGCGCCGTCGGCGCGCGCGTGGACGCCGATCGATCCGTCGAACCCGGTGTGGGCGCTCCCCGTCCCGTACAGCCTGAACCAGGCCGGCTCCCCGGACCTCGGCGGGTTCGCCGCCTCCGAGGCGGAGGTCCGGCGCGCGATGGACGACTGGACGCGCGTCTCGTGCACGAGCCTCCGCAACGCCTACCAGGGATCGACGACCCGGCAGCCGGGCAGCTTCGAGGGCACGAGCACGATCGGCTGGGTCGAGTCGGGCTGGCGCTACGAGAGCCAGGCGATCGGCGTGACCACGCCGGCGTTCGGACGCCGCGGCATCGCCGAGGCCGACATGGCGCTCAACGGCGTGAACTTCACGTGGACGACCGCGTCGGGGTCGTTCAACAACGTCAATGCGTATTCCATCATCCTGCATGAGGGTGGCCACTACTACGGCCTCGGCCACACGAACGTGGCCGGCAGCACGATGTGGCCGAGCTACAGCGGCGGGATCGTGGGGCTCGGGCCCGACGATCAGAACGGGATCTGCGCGCTGTATCCGGGGAGCGGCAGCGACTGCACGACGACGGGTTGCCCGAGCGGGCAGGAGTGCGTCTCGGGGACGTGCCAGGCGATCGTCGGCGACGGGATGATCTGCTCCGCGTGCAGCAGCGACTCCGACTGCGGCGGTCCCTCGGACCTCTGCATCCGCTACCAGAACGGGCGCACCTACTGCGGCCGCTCGTGCAGCACGAGCGCCGACTGCAGCGGCGACACGTGCGCCTCGCTGAGCGGGGGAGGGCGCCAGTGCGCGCGCGTCGTGGGGAGCAACTTCACGTGCGAGGGCACCGTCGCGCCGGGGACGTGCACGCTGAGCTCGGACTGCCCGATGGGCCAGATCTGCACCTCGGGCACCTGCACGACGCCGGCCTCGGGCGCTGGCCTCGGCGAGCCCTGCACCGGCAACATGGAGTGCTCGAGCATGCTGTGCCTCGGGGGCTCCTGCACCCAGTCCTGCGACTCCACCAACGTGCTCGGGAGCTGCCCGGGCGAGTTCTACTGCGACGCCGACTCGGCGAGCTGCGGCACCGGGTACTGCCGTCGTGGCGGGTTCGGTGCGGGCATGCTGGGCTCGCCCTGTGCGCTCGACACGGAGTGCGCGTCGGCGTTCTGCGAGTCGGGGACGTGCAGCCAGCCGTGCGTCCCCGGCGGCGCGCTCGGGTGCCCCGACGGGTTCGCGTGCCAGGTCGGGACGCTCCCGTGTCAGGGCTCGTGTCAGCAGTCGGGCACGCTCGGCGACATGTGCGACGGGAACGAGGACTGCACGAGCGGCATCTGCGCGATGCTCGGGGAGATCTCGTTCTGCACCGACATCTGCGACGACGCGACGCCGTGTCCCGAGCGCTTCACCTGCACCCCGGCGGGGACCGTGTCGGTCTGCGTCCCGGACGCCGGCGGCCTCGGGGCGGAGTGCGCGAGCAACATGGATTGCATCAGCGGGATCTGCGCGATGGAGGCCTCGCGCAGCTACTGCACGCGCGCCTGCGACGCGATGACGCCGTGCCCGCCCGACAGCTACGTGTGCTCGGCGACGAGCGATCCCAACACCAGCGTATGCCAGCCGCTCATCGACCCGATGAGCGACGGAGGGTGTGGCTGCCACACGGCCGGCGCGCCCGCTCCATGGCGCTCCGCGCTGCCGTCGACCCTCCTCGGGCTGCTGTTCCTGGTCCGCCGTCGACGTCGCTGACCGGGCTCGACATCTGCAGCTGAGGACACCACAGTCGCGGCTGCGTGAACGCCCCGGTCAGGACCTTGGCCGCCTCGATACGGCCGTATTGGTCACGGATCGGGGTAGGGATCGTCTTCCTCGTCGCCACCAACGTGACCGAGAAAGCGATCCCATGGCTGTTCGCCCATAGCCTCGACGCGCTGACCGGCGAGCGGCTCGACGACGCGAAGACGTTCGCGCTGATCGTGATCGGTCTCTCGGCCGTGATGTGGGTCGTCCGCACCGCGTCGCGCGTGATGATCTTCAACGTCGGCCGCGACGTGGAGTTCGATCTCCGCAACCAGGTCCTCACGAAGATCCACCAGTTGGGACCGTCGTTCTTCCGCCGCATGGCGACCGGCGAGATCATGAGCCGCGCGACGAACGATCTCGCGCAGGTGCGCTTGCTCGTCGGCTTCGCGGGTCTCAACGTCGTCAACTCGCTGCTCGCGTTCGGGAGCGCGCTGGCCCTCATGATCGCGATCAGCCCGTCGCTCACGCTGTGGGCGCTCGCGCCGTACCCGCTGATGGTGCTCGTCACGCGGTTCTTCGGTGGACGGATCTTCGAGTCGTCGCTCGCGTCGCAGCAGTCCCTCGCTACGCTCGCCGATCGCGCCAACGAGAACGTGGCCGGCGTGCGGTTGGTGCGCGCGATGGCGATCGAGGCGACGGAGCTCGCCAAGTTCGAGGTCGCGAACGAGGGCGCGGTCCGCGCGACGATGCGGCTGGTGCTGCTGCGCGGGGTGATGTTCCCCGTGCTCATGGCGGTCGCCTCGCTCGGGAGCCTCATCGTGGTGTGGGTCGGCGGCCAGCGCGTGCTCGCCGAAGAGCTCACGGTCGGCGAGTTCTTCGCGTTCTACGCGTACGTCGGCCTGATGGTGTGGCCGACCCTCGCGCTCGGGTACCTCTTGAGCGTCCTCCAGCGCGGCCGCGCGTCCTACCGGCGGGTCGGTGAGATCCTCGACGCCGAGCCGGACATTCGCGAGGTGCCCGATCCGAAGCCGGCCGACGGACCGGGCGCGCTCGTGGTGTCCGGCCTTCGGTTCGAGTATGCGGACGCGTCGGGGCAGAAGCGCACGACGATCCTCGACGACGTCTCGTTCGAGGTCCCGGCCGGTGGCTCGCTCGCGATCCTCGGCTCCACCGGGTCGGGCAAGTCGACGCTCGCCGCGCTGCTCCCCCGGCTTCTTCCCACGCCCAAGGGCGCGGTGTTCCTCGACGGGGTGGACATCACCGAGCTGTCGCTCGCCGGTCTCCGCGACTCGGTCGGGTTCGCTCAGCAAGAACCTTTCCTGTTCTCCACGACGGTGGAGCGCAACCTCGCGCTCGCGCTCGACGACGCCACCGAAGAGGACGCCCACGAACGGATGCGCGAGGCGGCGAGCGAGGCCTGCGTGCTGGCCGAGATCGAGTCGATGCAGGACGGGCTCAAGACGGTGGTCGGCGAGCGCGGCGTCCAGCTGAGCGGCGGACAGAAGCAGCGGCTCGCCCTCGCGCGCGCGCTGCTCAACGAGCCGAAGGTGCTCGTGCTCGACGATCCGCTGAGCGCGGTGGACGCGAAGACCGAGTCGTCGATCCTCGACGCGCTCGACCGCGCGAAGCAAGACCGCACGTTCGTGCTCATCACCAACCGCGTGGCGGCGGCGGCGCGCACCGATCGCGTCATCGTGCTCGATCGTGGCCGCGTGGTGGAGCGCGGCACCCACGACGACCTCCTCGACGCGGGTGGGCTCTACGCGCGGATCGCGGCGCGGCAGCGGCTCGAAGCGGAGCTCGCGCAGCTGTGAGCGCCAAGTCCGACACGACCGTGCAGCCGGCCCGCCTCGCGCCGCCGGAGGAGTCGGCCCCGCTGGGCGCCGGCGCGGACTTCACCATGCTGCGGCGGCTCTGGCCGTACGCGCGCGGCAACATCGGCCTGTTCTCCGCCGCGCTCCTCACCGTGCCGGTCGCGATGGGCGCCAGCCTGAGCCAGCCGCTGCTCGTCCGCGACGCGATCAACGCGGCGGTGGTGTCGCACGATCGATCCGCGCTCCAGCTCGCGGTCCAACTCTACGTCGCGACGCTCGTGGTCGACTTCGTCGCGCGCTTCGGACAGATGTACGCGCTCCAGCTCGCGGGCCAGCGCACCCTCGCGCGGCTCCGGGTCGAGGTGTTCAAGAAGATCCAGCGCCTCCACCTCTCGTACTTCGACCGCACGCCGGTCGGAAAGATCGTGACGCGCGTCACCAACGACATCGACAGCCTCGGCGAGCTCTTCGCGTCGGGCGCGGTGATGGCGGTCGCCGACATCTGCACGCTGCTCGGGATCATCGGCTTCATGCTCTATCTGAGCCGCGAGCTGTCGCTCGTCGCGTTCCTCGCGCTCCCGCCGCTCGCGCTCCTCGTGAACCTGTTCCGTCGCTTCGCGCGCGAGGCGTTCCGCGCGATCCGAGGCAAGATCGCGACGCTGAACGCGTACCTCGCCGAGCAGGTCCAAGGCGTCGCGGTCGTCCAGGCGTTCGGACGCGAAGCCGCATGCGAAGCGGAGTACGAGCAGATCAACGACGAGTACCGCGAGGCGAACCACAAGGCGATCCGCTACGACGCGCTCCTCTACTCGGTCGTCGAGTCCATCAGCTCGGTGACGGTGGCGCTCGCGCTCTGGTTCGCGGCGGTGCGCCTCGGCGGCATGCCCGCCGGGTCCGGCCTCGCGTACGCGGGCACGGTCGTCGCGTTCTACGACTACATCAACCGGTTCTTCGGCCCGATCCGGGACCTCTCGCAGAAGTTCACGATCGTCCAGTCGTCGCTGGCGGCGGCGGAGCGAGTCTACTCGGTGCTCGACGAACGCGAGATCGATGCGCCGCCCGACCAGCTCCCCGAGGATCCCGCCATCGCGGCGCCCGACGAGAGCGACGAGGTGCTCGCGCTCCGTGACGTCCACTTCGGCTACCGCGAGGGGCAAGAAGTGTTGCATGGGGTGAGCATGGCCGCGCGGCGGGGCGAGAAGCTCGCCATCGTCGGCTCGACCGGCGCGGGCAAGACGACGATCACCTCGCTCCTCCTCAGGCTCTACGACATCCAGCAGGGCTCCGTGCGCGTGGACGGGCGCGACGTGCGGAGCTACCCGGTCCAGGAGCTCCGGCGGAAGTTCGCGGTCGTCTCGCAGGACGTGTTCCTGTTCGCGGGCACGATCCTCGAGAACCTGACCCTCGGCGGCGATCCGGATCGCGAGCGCGCCGAGGAGGTGCTCGCGCAGGTCGGCGCCTGGGAGCTGGTAAAGCGACGCGAGGGCGGCCTCGACGGACGGGTCGACGAGCGCGGGGCGAACTTCTCGGCCGGCGAGCGGCAGCTCCTCGCGTTCGCGCGCGCGCTCTACCTCGATCGCGAGATCCTGATCCTCGACGAGGCGACGGCGAGCATCGACTCCGACACCGAGGCGCGTCTCCAGCGCGCGGTCGAACGCGTGCTCGAGGGCCGCACCGCGATCGTGATCGCGCATCGCCTCTCCACGATCCGCTCCGCCGATCGCATCGTGGTGTTCCACAAGGGGCGCATCGTGGAGACCGGCACGCACGAGGAGCTGATCGCGATGGACGGCGTCTACGCGCGGCTCCACCACCTGCAGTTCGCCAGAGCGAAGGCGGAGCCGGCGTCGCTCGCCGCCGCCGCCGCCAGCGTCTAAGTCAGCGCCGGCGGCGCCGCAGCGCCAGCCCCAAGAGGAGCAGCGCGAGCGGCCACCCGCTCGAGCGGCCACCGGTCGTCCGACAGCCGCAGCCGCCGTCCATCATCTCGTCGCCCGCGTCCGGCGCGCCGCCGTCGAACGCCCCCGCGTCGGCGACCGGCTCGCCCGCGTCCTCGGGCGGAGGTCCGGCGTCGTTGACCCGCGCGCACACATCGCCGTTGCACTCGCCGGCGCAGTCGGTGGTGACGACGGCCGGGCAGCTCCCCGCGCCATCGCAGCTCGCCTCCTCGGTCGCCACGCTGCTCACGCAGCTCGCGTCGCGGCAGCGCGTCTCGCTCCCCGGGTATCGACACGCCGCGCGGTTCGCGCCGTCGCAGAGCCCGCGGCAGTCGGTGCCGTCGGAGTCGCACGCGGTGCGCCCGTTGCGCGGATTGCCGAGGACGGGAGTGCACGCGCCGAGGCGGCCCGGCACCGCGCACGACTCGCACTGGCCCGCGCACTCGCCGTCGCAGCACACGCCGTCCACGCAGTTTCCGGTCGCACACTCGAGCGCGCTCGTGCATGCGGAGCCGTTCACCTGCGCACCTCGGCACAGGCCCGCGATCGTGTCGCAGTAACCGCCCGCCACACAGTCCGCGTCGCTCGCGCAGCTCGTGGCGCACGCGGTCGCGCCGCAGAGGAACGGGCTGCACGGATGGCTGACCTCGGCCGTGCACGCGCCGCCGCCGTCGCAGCTCGCGGCGAGGGTCTCGGTGCCCGCCGCGCAGCTGGCCGCGCGGCACGCGGTCGAGGTGTCGGGGTAGGCGCACGCCGTGCGGTCGGATCCGTCGCACGCGCCGCCGCAGCTCGTCCCGTCGGTGACGCATGCGGCGCGCGTACCATGCGGTGCGCCGGTCACCGCCGTGCACGTGCCGATGTTGCCGGGCGCGTCGCACGCCTCGCACTGGCCCGCGCACGCGGTGAGGCAGCAGATGCCGTCCGCGCAGCTCCCCGAGCTGCACTGGCCGTCGGTCGTGCAGCTGGCTGCGATCGGGAGCTGCCCCTGGCAGACCCCCGACGCGTTGCAGAACGCACCCGTCACGCAATCCGCGTTGCTGGTGCAGCCCGTGCCGCACGCCGCGCCGTCACATCGGAACGGGCTGCACGGCGTGAGGGTGAGCGCACCGCACGTGCCGTCGCCCTCGCATGTGGCCGCCTCGGTGAGGAGCTCGCTCGTGCAGCTCGACGAGCGACACGAGATGGCGGTGCTCGGGTACGCGCACGCGGTGCGCATCGTCCCGTCGCACGAGCCGGCGCACACCGTGCCGTCGCTCGCGCACGGCGCCCGTCCGCCGCGCGGCGCGCCGGCCACCGGCCGGCAGCTCCCGACCGTGCCGACCACGTTGCATGCCTCGCACTGCCCGGTGCACGCCGTGTCACAGCACACCCCGTCGACGCACTCGCCCGTCTGACAGGCCTCGTCGCTGGTGCACGCGCTCCCGTTCGAGAGCAGGAGCCGACAGAGCCCGACCGAGCAGTAGTAGCCCGGGTCGCAGTCCATCGTCACCGAGCAGGTCGACGCGCAGACGCTGCCCGCGCAGTCGTAGGGCGCGCACGAGACCATCGTCGCCGCGGAGCACGCGCCCGCTCCATTGCAGCCCGCGGGGTCGCTCGCGACGCCCCCGGTGCAGCTCCCCGCGCGGCAGTTGGTGGTGCTCGTCGGATACGTGCACGCCGTACGCGAGACGCCTCCACACGCGCCGCCGCACACCGAGCCGTCGGTCGCGCAGGCGCTGCGAGCGCCGTGAGGCGCTCCGCTCACCGCGATGCAGGTCCCGAGGTTGCCCGCGACGTCGCACGCCTCGCACTGTCCGGCGCACGGCGTGTTGCAGCAGAGCCCATCGACGCACTCGCCGCTCGTGCACTGCGCGTCCGTCGTGCACGCGGTCCCATTGGACAGCGTCGCCTGGCACGTCGAGCCGTCGCAGAAGAAGCCGATCGCGCACTCGGCGCTGGTCGTGCAGCTCCCCGCGGCGCACGCGGTCCCCGAGCAGAGGTAGGGCGAGCAGTCCTGGGTCTCCAGCGGGCCGCAGTTGCCGTCGCCCTGGCACACCGCGGCGAGCGTCGCGATGCCCGCCGTGCAGCTCGCGGTGCGGCACGAGGTGGCCATCGACGGATACGTGCACGCGCTGGTCAGGGCGCCGTTGCACGCGCCGCCGCACGCGCTTCCGTCCGTCGTGCACGCGGTGCGCGTGCCGTGCGGCGCGCCGGTGACCGGCACGCACGCCCCGAGGCTGCCCGCGACGTCGCACGCTTGGCACTGGCCCGTGCACGCCGAGGCGCAGCAGTAGCCGTCCACGCAGTTTCCGGTGCTGCACTGGAACGACGCGGTGCACACGCTCCCGTTGCTCCGCACCGCCTCGCAGGTGGATCCGTTGCAGAAGAACCCGCCGAGGCAGTGCGTGTTCGACGAACAGCTCGTCCGGCACGCCGCGCCGTTGCATTGGTACGGGCTGCACGACGTCGTCATCACGGCCGGGCACGATCCCGAGCCTGCGCAGCTCGCGGGCTGGGTGAGCACGCCGGCGCTGCAGCTCTGGGCGCGGCACGACGTCCCGCCCCCCGGGTAGCTGCAGGTCGAGCCTCCCGTGCAGGACCCGCCGCAGGAGGAGCCATCGGTCGTGCAGGCGGTCCGCGTCCCGTGCGGGGCCCCACTCACCGCCGTGCACGTGCCGAGGCTGCCGCCGACGTCGCACGCGTTGCACTGCGACGTGCACGTCGAGTTGCAGCAGTACCCGTCGACGCAGTTGCCGCTCGTGCACTGGCCCGCCGCGGTGCACGTGGAGCCGTTGCCGCGCTGGACCTCGCACATGTTGGTCGCGTTGCAGAAGTAGCCGCTCGCGCACTGCGCGCTCGATGTGCAGCTCGAGCCGCATGCGCTCCCATCGCACGCGTAGGGCGTGCACGACGTCGTGTTCGGGCCAGGGCACGTCGTCGACGTGCCGTTGCAGTTCTCCGCCGCCGTCGCGACGCCCGCCGTGCAGCTCGGCGTCCGGCACGATGTCGTCGCGGCGGCCGCGCCGCACGTCCCGACCGACCCCGTCCGATGGCACGTGCTGCACGCGCCCGTGCAGGTCGCCGCGTTGCAGCAGACGCACCCCGCTCGTCCGCCGCAGTCCGCCCCGTCGGAGTGGACGCAGTTGCCGCTCGTGCAGTCGCTGTCGACCGTGCACGTCCCGCCGTTGGAACGGGTCCAATAGACGGTCAGGCTGGACGGGAGGATGAGGCGCGCGTTGTCGATCGTCGACTCCTCGAGCACCGTGAAGCGCCAGCCGTTGTTGGCCGTGCCGTCCACCCAGGCCTGCACGTCGGTGATGAGCACGTCGTCGTCGGTGCCGACGTTCGTGTCGAACGTCACCGCCACCGGCCCGCCGGTGCCGACCGCCTCGGTGCCGCTCACCGTCGCGTTCACGCTCGGTTGACCCGTCCAGTCGACCCCCGCCACGTCCGTGCCGCCTCCGCACGCGAGGGTCGCGGTCCCGCCCGCGCCCTCGGTCCACGAGCTCGTCGCGCGGTTGAGGATCAACGTCGCCGGCTTCGGCGCGCCGGCGCCCATCGTGCGCACGCGATCCTGCACCACGCTCAGGACGACCCGCGTCACCGTCGAGCCGGCGGGGATGCTCGGCAGGGTCCAGCGCATGAACCCGCGCCGCGTGCTCCCCGTCGACGCGAGGTTGCCGACGCACACGCCCGAGTACGAGCCACCGTTGTTGCCGGCCTGGTCTTCGAAGATCGTCGCGTCGGCGGCGAGGGTCGCGTTGCCGTTGAACAACGCGGCTTGCGTGCTGCCGACGTCTCCGCCGATGTCCCCGCCGACGTCGTCTCCCACCTCGTCGTCGGGCGACGCGGAGTCGGGATCGCCGGTCGGAGCCACGCACGAGCCGAGCGCGATGGAGAGGCTGAGCGCGGCGAGACGCCGCGTGACGCTGCGAAGTGCGCTCATGATCAGCGCACCCGCCGGCGTCGCACGAGGATCGCGAGGAGCCCGAGGGCCAGCGCGGCCGGCCAGCCGGGGCGTCGGCTCGGCGCCGCGCGACAGCCCGAGCCGATGAGCACCGGCGGATCCTCGACCAGGATCCCACCGTCCCGCGCGCACGAAGTCGTGCACGTCCCGCTCTCGAAGACCCCGGGGAGGCCGCCTCCCGCATCGCACAGCTCGCCGGTGTCGATCACCCCGTCGCCGCAGTACGCCGAGTCGCAGGTCGTCCGGCAGCCATCGGCCGTCTCGTCGGAGTTCGCGTCGCGCGCGTCGCACTCCTCCCCCGTGTCGACCGTGCCGTCACCGCACCACGCCGCGCGACACGTGGTGCGGCACGCGTCGGCCACGTCGTCGTCGTTGTTCGTGCCGTCGTCGCACTCTTCGGTCGGATCGATGAGCCCATCGCCGCACGTCTCGGTGCACGTGCTCGCCGTCCCCATCAACACGCGGCACGCCCAGCCGGGCTCGATGTCGCAGAGTCCGTCACAGCCGTCGCCCGCGACCAGGTTTCCGTCGTCGCACGCCTCGCCCACCGCGACGAGCCCGTCCCCGCAACGCGTCAGGCAGGGATCGCCAGGCATCGCCCGCGAGTAGCCCGGCGCGCAGTTGCAGTCGTTCGGCGCGCCGATGTTGTTCACGCACACCTCGTTGGCGCCGCAGCCATCGGTCCCGTCCGTGCACTCGTTGATGTCCGTACACTCGAGCCCGCTGCCGAAGTAACCCGTGTTACAGACGCACGCGTAGTTGCCAATGCGGTTCTCGCACGTTGCGTTCGTATCGCACCCCGCGGTGCCCTCCATGCACTCGTCGATGTCGTCGCACGTCGTGCCGTCCCCGCGGAAGCCGGGGTTACAGACGCACTCGAACGTGCCGGGGAGGTTGTTGCACGTCGCGGCCGTCGCGCAGTACGAGAGCGTCATCGGATCGAGACACTCGTTGACGTCGGCGCACGAGCGACCGTCGCCGGTGTAGCCCATGTCGCACGCGCAATCGAAGCTGCCCGGCGTGTTGGTACAGGTCGCGTTCGCGTGGCAGTCGTCGGTCCCCGCCGCGCACTCGTCGACGTCCGTGCAGGTGAATCCGCTCCCCGAGTAGCCCGCGTTACACACGCAGCTGAACGTGCCCGGCGCGTTGTTGCAGGTCGCGTTCGCGTCGCACATCGACGTGTAGACCGGATCCATGCACTCGTCGTAGTCGGTGCAGGTGCGCCCGTCGCCGACCCAGCCCGGGCCGTTGCACGCGCACGTGAACGAGCCCGGCGTGTTCGTGCACGTCGCGTTGATGTTGCAGTCGTGGAGACCCATCGTGCACTCGTTGATGTCGACGCATCCCGTGCCGCCGGAGTGGCCGTTGCCCACGTAGCCGCCCGGGCAGGTGCACGTGAAGTCGCCGAGCGCCGTCGTCGGGTCGTTGCACGTCGCGAGCGCGACGCAGTCGTCGGTGCCCGCCGTGCACTCGTTCTGCAGGACGCACGTGGTGCCGTTGAAGCCGTAGCCCGCCGCGCAGGTGCAGCTGTAGCCCGGAGCCGACCACGACCCGAGCGGCGTCTCGGTACAGCTGACCCCGTTGGGACCGCACGGGTTCGCCGCGCACTCGTTGATGTTGGTGCACCCCGAGCCCGGGCTGCGGCCGTCTCCCGCGTAGCCCGCGTGCGGGCATAGACACGTGTACACCGCGGAGTTGCCCGGCGTGTCCACGCACGTCGCGATCGCGACGCAGGTGTCGGTCCCCGCCGTGCACGCGTCGACGAGCTGACACGCCGTCCCGTTGTCGAGGTAGCCGCCGGGGCACGTGCAGTCGTAGCCGGGCGACGTCCAGCCGGTGAGGGATCGCTCCGCGCAGGAGCCGGGGCTGCACGGGTTCCCGCTGCACTCGGAGATGTTCAGGCAGCGGTCGCTCCAGTTCGTATCGCTGGCCGGCGGCGAGGGACCCGTGCCGGGATCGCAGCTGAAGCCGAACGAGTAGTTGTAGCTGGTCGGGTTGACGCCGACGGAGGCGGGTCCGTTGCTCCTCGTCGCGGTGCAACGGACGTGAGACGCGCCGCACGCGATCGAGGACGGGTACGCGGTCGCGCAGGCGAGCATGTCGCAGCTCGCCTCGGCGCCGACGGGAAACCCCGCCGCTCCGGCCGGCGCGTCCATGAAGCCGTCGCTGAGCTCGCCTCCGTTGTCCGTGCCGTCGAGATCGGTGTCCTCGTCGCGCAGCGTGTTGCTCCAGCCGCGCGTCCGATACTGGATCCCGAACGGGTTCAGGCAGGGAGCCCACGGCTGCGGGCCCGTGTTCGCCCCGCACGGCGCGCCGCCCCCGCCGGTCGAATTGACGTGGCAGTCGGAGCACTCGTAGTTCGTGTACGAGGCGGGGAGGGCGGTCAGCCCGTAACGAGAGTTGACGTAGTCGGGATACGCGAACGCGGTCCCCGGCAGGACGAGCCAGGCCAAGGCGAGCGCCGCGAGGCGTACCGAGGCGACGCCGAGGCGCGACGAAGAATCGACCAATACGCCATCTTTCACGGCCTCACGGTATCTCAACCGGCTCGGGGTGAACATGGCGCGCACGCTCCAGCGGGGTTACGCGACGCGCCGACCGGCGTGAGGCCCCTCAAAGGCGTGGGGGCGCCCCGGCGTTCATTGGCCACCGAGAGCCCGAAACACCTATACTGGCCCAGTGTTCGGGGGCTTGCGTGCGACGCTCGATTCTAGCTTTCGCTCTCGAGCGCGTCGCGCGAGCCCGAGCCGCGCGGGATCGCGCGTGAGACGCCGTCCGATCATCGCCCGCCGCGTGTGCGCCGAGATGGCGCAGCCGACCGACCGTCGAGCGTCACCGCCATGAGCGAGACCGCGGCCCCGATCCTCTACGGCAAGTACCAACTCCTCGCCCTCCTCGCGCGCGGCGGCATGGCGGAGGTGTTCAAGGCGAAGTCCCACGGCGTCGAGGGCTTCGAGAAGATCCTCGTCATCAAGCGGATCCTCCCCGAGCTCAGCGAGAACCCGAGCTTCGTGGAGATGTTCATCAACGAAGCGAAGATCGCGGTCACGCTCAGCCACGCGAACATCGTGCAGGTGTTCGATCTCGGGCGCGCCGACGACATGTACTTCATCGCGATGGAGTACGTCGCGGGCTACGACCTCGCGACGGTGCTCGACCGCGGGCGCAAGACGAACCGGCCGATGCCGCAGGAGCTCGCGGTCTACGTCGTCAGCGAGCTCGCCAAGGGGCTCGACTACGCCCACCGCCGGCGCGACGCGCAGCTGCGGCCACTCCACATCGTGCACCGCGATGTGTCACCGCAAAACGTGTTGATCAGCTTCGAGGGCGAGGTGAAGCTGACCGACTTCGGGATCGCCAAGGCGGCGCTCGCGGTCGAGGAGCGCACCGAGGCGGGCGTGCTCAAGGGCAAGTACGCGTACATGTCGCCCGAGCAGGCGCGCGGCGATACGGTGGACGCGCGCACGGATCTGTTCGCGCTCGGCGTCGTGCTCTACGAGCTGTTGACCGGCGCGAACCCGTTCTTCGTCGCGGAGTCGACGTACGAGACGCTGCGGCGCGTGCGCGACGGGGACTTCGAGCCGATCGAGTCACGCCTCCCGCACCTCCCGGAGGAGCTCGCCGCGATCGTCAATCGCGCGCTGAGCCGCAGCCCCGACGCGCGCCACGCGAACGCGGCGAGCCTCTACGAAGAGCTCGTCCAGTTCCTCTACTCGAGCGGCCGTCGGGTGGGCGGGCACGATCTCGCCGACTACCTCGCCGAGGTCCGGCGCGCGACCGACGCGGCGCGGCAGTCGCCCGACGACGCAAAGCTCCGTGCGGTGTTCGATCACGAGATCGGGAGCGACGCCGCGTACGCCCCGGACGCGACGCCGGTCGAGGTGCCGCAGGCGCGCACCGGTCCGCGGCGGAGCGCGCGGAGCCGCAAGAGCACCGGGTCGCTCCAGACGCGCGAGCGACGCGACGTGACCGCGATGGTCCTGCGCTCGCGCGAGGCGCGGTTCATCGCCGAGCCGCTCGTCGACAAGCTCATCCAGCGCTTCGGCGGCGTCCGCGTCGACTACGACCCGCCGCCCGGGAGCCCGCCCACCGCGCTCGCGCTGTTCGGCATCCGCGACCCGGACGGACGCGACACGGAGTCGGCGGCCCGCTGCGGGCTCCGCGTGGTGCGCACCGCGCGCACGGGGACGCAGACGGGCCTGCCGGGGGTCGAGGTCCAAGTCGGGATCCACGGCGGGCGGATGCTCGTCGACATCAGCGGCGTCCCCCAGCGCGACGAGGCGTTCGACGCGCTCGCGGAGGGAGCCCGCGAGGTCGCGGAGCGCGCGGCGCCGGGGACCGTCTGCGTCTCGCCCGAGTCGCAGCGCGCGATCGCGGGGCTCTTCGCGACGAGCCCGACCACCGAAGCGAAGACCGCGCCGCACGTGGTGGAGTCGGAGCGCAGCCTCGCCGACGCGTCGGGCAAGTTCATCGGGCGCCGCGAGGAGCTGCGCCGCGTCGGGGAGCTCCTCGCCGCAGCGAACCGCGGACGCATGAAGGTCATCGGGATGACCGGCGACGCGGGCACCGGCAAGACGCGTCTCTTGCTCGAGACGCATCGCCGGCTCCAGCTCGGCGGCCACGACGTGGGGATGTACGTCGCGAGCTGTGCCCGCCAGAACCGCGACGTCCCGCTCGCCTCGATCCAGGAGCTGCTCCGCGCGCTCCTCGGGATCGACGAGCTGGAGGCGAACGCGGTGGCCGCCGAGAAGGTCGGGCGGCTGCGCGAGCTCGGGCTCGGGGCGGCGGAGATCCAGAGCGTGTCCGTGACCCTCGGCCTCGAGCCGTCGGAGGCTTTGGACAGCGACGCACCCCCGAGCGGGGCGGTGAGCAACCCGGCGCAGCTCCTCCGATCCGCCCTCGCGCGCATCGCCCTGAAGCTCGCGCAAGATAGGCTGACGGTCCTCGCGTGGGACGGCGCCGAGCACATGGACGAGGCCTCCCAAGGCCTGCTCGATGGCCTCGTGCGCGACACGAAAGACTCGCGCGTCGCGATCGTCCTCGCCTACCGACCGGGGTTCATCCATCGATGGACGGACGTCCCGAGCTACTTCGAGCTCCGCCTCGGCCCGATGAGCGACGACGACGTCGCGCGGCTCACCGGGACGCGCCTCGCCGCCGAGGAGGTCCCGCTCGATCTGCTGCGCGAGGTGACGGCGAAGAGCGGCGGCAACCCGCTCTACGTCGAGGAGTACCTCAAGGCCCTCGCCGACGCGGGCGCGATCCGCGTGATGGACGGCCGGGTCGCCTACGATCCGCGCGTCGCCGAGATCGAGGTGCCCAAGACGCTGCGCGGGATCGTCAGCTCGCGCCTCGCGCGGATCACCCCGGCGGAGCGCCACGTGCTGCAGATCGCCGCGGTCGCGCAGGAGCGCTTCTCCCCGGAGCTCCTCGCCACGATCAGCGAGGAGTCGATCGAGGACGTCATCGGGATGCTCGAGGCGCTCGAGGAGCGCGGTCTCCTTCGCAAGACGTCTTCCTCGCGTTCGACCGAGCGGGCCGAGTACGACTTCGCGCACGAGCTCGTCGGCGAGGTGCTGCGCGACGGATTGACCCTCGACGCGCGGCGCGAGCTCCACGAGGACGTCGCGATCGCCCTCGAGGGCCTGTACCCGAGCCGGCTCGACGAGCTCGCGGAGAAGCTCGCCCACCACCACCGCGAGGCGGGCAACCGCGAGCGCGCGGTGGACTACATGATCCGCGCGGCGGACCGGCTCGAGGCGGAGCACGCGCTCCAGGGGTCGGTGACCGCGCTCGAGCGCGCGCTCGAGCTGTTGAGCCAGATGGCGACCCCCGATCGCGACAAGATGATCGAGCTCTACAAGCGGATCGGCGATCTCGCGTTCCGGAGCCGCGAGCTCGAGAGCGGAGCGGAGCGCCTCGCCGCCGGCGTCGATCTCGCCGAGGCGCTCGGGCGCCGCGAGGAGGTCGCGCGGCTCTCGATGCTGCGCGGGCGGCTGCTCGTGAACACGCCGGGCAGCTCGGAGGACGGACGGCGTTGGCTCGATCAGGCGGGCCGCATCGCGCGCCAGCTCGACGATCAACGACTCTTGCGCGATGCGATACTCGCCGACGCGGAGGCCGACATGCGGATCGGCGAGCACGCGCGCGGCTCCACCCACCTCGCCGAGGCGCTGGCGCTGTCCCGCTCGCTCGGCGACGTGGAGGCGCAGATCCGATGCCTCGTCCCGCTCGCGCTGGCCACCGCGTCCGACGGCCGCGCCGCGGAGGCGCTGCGCGCGCTCGAGGAGGCGAACGAGCTGCAGAAGGACGTCGGCGATCGCTTCACCGAGTGCGAGATGCTGAAGATGCACGGCCTCGCCCACTTCCTCGCCGGCGACTACGAGCCCAGCCTCGAGTACTCGGCCAAGGCGCGCGAGCTCGCGCTCGAGTACGGCTTCCCCTACGAGGCGGCGGTCAACGCGCACAACATGGGCGAGGCGTACCTCCGCCTCGGCGACTACAAGCGCGCGTTCGCGTCGCTCCGCTACAGCTATGAGGTCGCGCGCGACCACGGCTGGGAGAAGCTCCAGTGGGGCAACATGCGCGTCCTCGGGTTCATCGACGCCACGCGCTTCGGCAGTAAGGAAGGCCGTAGCCACGTGGTGCAGGCCAACGAGTACGCCGCCGCGCACGGCTACGTCTGGGATCTCATCCAGGGCCGCTACTACCTCGCGATCATCGATCAGGGGCGCGGCGACGAGGAGGAGGCCCGCCAGGCGCTGCGCGACGTCCTCCGCTTGGCGGCGGACCACGGCCACCGGGACTACGTGGTGGCGGCCGAGAAGGGTCTCCGCGCGCTCGAGCAGGGCTCGACGCTGCAGCTCCCGGGCTAGCCCTGTGCCCGCGCGAACGCGCGGGAACGTCGTGGCGGCGCGAGCGACTACTCGGTCGGCGGGTCTTCTTCGAACGGGCCAGACGGCGGCGCCTGGGCGGCCGGCGGCTCGTCCTCTTCGACGGCCTGCGGCTGAGGCCGCGGACGAACGCGACCCGCCGCGGGCGCCGCCGGAGCCGCGGGCGCCGGGGTGGGGGCGGCCGCTTCGGGCGCGTCCGCTTCCGGCGCGTCCGCTCCGGGGGCGTCCCCCTCTCCCGAGCCCGCGCCGCCCTCGTCCGGCGCCACGTCCTCGGTCCCCTCGTCGAGGCCGTCGAGACCCTCCTCGAGCTCGTCGAGCGCGTCGTCGGTCTCTTGCTCGATCAGATCCTCGGTCGTCAGCGGGACGGCCTCTTCTTCGGTGTCCGAGGTCGTCTCCGGCGCCGCTTCGCCGTCCTCGCCGTCGCCACCGATCTCCGTCTCGCGCTGCTCGTTCTCGACCTGCTCGACGACGTCGAACTCACGGTCGCCGCTCGTCGACATGTACGCGAGGACCGCGCTGAGGACCATGAACGACGTCGCGGCCACGGCGGTCAGGCGCGTGAGGAAGTTCCCCGCGCCGGCCGCGCCGAACACGGTGTTGCTCCCCCCGGCCCCGCCGAGCGCGCTGCCGATGCCGCCGCCTTTCCCCTGCTGGAGGAGGACCACCAGGATCAGGAAGGCACAGACGAGGACGTAGAGGATGGAGACGAGGGTGAACCACATGGTCGGAACCCGGGGTGTTAGCAGATGATCGGGGGAAGGCCAGAGCGCGGGGGCCCGACGCCTCGGGGGGCCAGAACACGTGAGCGGGCGAGCGATTCGCGCAGGATCAGGGACTCACGGCGCTGCGGCCGCGATCGCGAGGAACGACGCGGCGTCGAGCGAGGCCCCGCCCACCAGCGCGCCGTCGATGTCCGGCTGAGCCAACAGCTCCTTGGCGTTGTCCGGCTTCACCGAGCCGCCGTAGAGGATCCGCACCTTCTGCGCGACGGTCGGGCTCGCCCGCTCGCCGAGCCTCGCGCGGATCGCGGCGTGGACGGCCTGCGCGTCGGCGGGCTGCGCGGTGCGTCCCGTCCCGATCGCCCACACCGGCTCGTACGCGATCACGAGGCGCTGCACGCTGCTCGCGTCGAGCCCCTCGAGCGCGGCGTCGAGCTGACCGAGCACCACGGCTTCCGTCCTGCCGGCCTCGCGCTCTTCGAGCGTCTCGCCGACGCACAAGATCGGCATCAGGCCGTGGCTGAGCACGGCGGCGACCTTGCGGTGGATCATCTCGTCCGTCTCGCCGAACAGCTGCCGCCGCTCGGAGTGCCCGACGATCACCGCGTCACACCCCGCGTCCTTGAGGAGCGGAGGGCTCAGCTCGCCGGTGAACGCGCCTTGATCAGTGTAGTGGCAGTTCTGCGCGGCGATGCGCACACGCGAGTCCCCGACGGCCGCGTGCACCGGCTGGAGCGAGGTGAACACCGGCGCGATCATCACGTCGACCTTCGAGTCGCGCGGCAGCTTGTGCATGACGGAGCGCGCGAGCTCGACCGACTCGGCGATCGTCTTGTGGAGCTTCCAGTTCCCCGCGATCAGCGGCGTTCGCGCGCTCATGTGCCTGCGCTCATCGTGCGGGTCGCTGACGTGCGGAGCGCCTCGACGCCGGGGAGCTTCTTGCCTTCGATGAGCTCGAGCGACGCGCCGCCGCCCGTCGAGACGTGATCGAAGCGCTCGGCGAGCCCGCTCTCGTTGACCGCCGCCACGCTGTCGCCACCCCCGACCACGCGGAAGCCGCTCGTCGCCGCGATCGACTCCGCGATCGCGCGGGTGCCCGCCGCGAACGCGTCGTTCTCGAAGAGGCCCATCGGCCCGTTCCACAGCACCGTCGCCGCACCCTCGAGCGCGCCCGCGAAGTAGCGGATCGTCTCGGGCCCGATGTCGAGCGCCATCATCGTCTCGCCGATCTCGGTGACGGGCACCGCGGTGCCCGCCGTCGCCGACGTCGACTCCGCGACCACCGCGTCGCGCGGCAAGAGCAATTGCGTGCCGCGCTCTTGCGCGCGCGCGAGGATCGTCCGCGCGAGCGGGAGCCGATCCTCTTCGACGAGGCTCTTCCCCATCGCGAAGCCCTGGGCCGCGAGGAACGTGTTCGCCATCGCGCCGCCGATGATCAGCGCGTCGACGCGCGTCATCAGCGACTCGAGCACCGCGATCTTGTCGCTCACCTTCGCGCCGCCGAGCACCGCGACGTACGGGTGCGCGGGCTCGGTGAGCAACCGTCCCAGCGCCTCGAGCTCGCGCTGCATCAAGAGACCGGCTGCACGATCGCGGATCAGGCGGGGGAGGGCGTGCACCGACGCGTGCGCGCGGTGCGCCGCGCCGAACGCGTCGTTGATGTAGACCTCGGCGAGCCGCGCGAGCTCCTTCGCGAACGCCTCGTCGTCGGCCTCCTCCGCCTCGTGGAAGCGGAGGTTCTCGAGCAGCGCGACTTGACCATCGCGCAGATCGCTCACCACCTTGCGGGGGCCGTCACCGATGCAGTCGTCGGCGAGCAGCACCTCGCAGTCGAGCAGCTCCGCGAGGCGCGCCCCGGCGGGCTCGAGCGAGAGCTCCGGCCGCGGCTTGCCCTTGGGCCGGCCGAGGTGGCTCGCGATCACCGGGCGACCGCCGCGCGCCATCACGTCCTGGATCGTCGGGATCGACGCCCGGATCCGCGTGTCGTCGGTGACGGTGGTTCCGTCGAGTGGGACGTTGAAGTCGACGCGGATGAACACGCGGCGGCCCGAGACGTCGAGCTCGGCCTGCCCGAGGATGCCGTCGAGCATGCTCACCCCTTCTTCGCGAGGATCCGCGCGAGGTCGATCATGCGGTTGGAGAAGCCCCACTCGTTGTCGTACCAGGCCTGGATCTGCGCGAGGTTGCCGCCGACCACCGCGGTGGACGGAGCATCGACCACCGAGCTGTGGGTGTCGCCGATGAAGTCGCTCGAGACGAGCTCGTTCGTCTCGTAGCCGAGGATCCCCTCGAGCTTGCCGTTGGCCGCCGACTCGAGCGACGCGTTGATCTCCTCCGCCGTAGCGTTCTTCGAGAGCTGCGCGATGAGGATCACGAGCGACACGTTCGGGGTCGGCACGCGGATCGCGCTGCCGTCGAGCTTGCCCTTGAGCTCGGGGATCACGAGGCCGATCGCCTTGGCGGCGCCGGTCGAGGTGGGGATCATGCTCATCGCGGCGGCGCGGGCGCGGCGGATGTCCTTGTGCGGGAGATCGAGGATGTTCTGGTCGTTCGTGTACGAGTGCACGGTGACCATCTGACCTTTTTCGATCCCGAACGTCTCATGGACGACCTTGGCGACGGGCGCGAGGCAGTTCGTCGTGCACGACGCGTTCGAGACGATGTGGTGCTTGGCGGGGTCGTAGGTGTCGGTGTTGATCCCGACGCAGAACGTCCCGTCGATGTCCTTGTCGCCAGGCGCGCTGATGATCACGCGGTTGGCGCCCGCGGTGAGGTGCTTGCCGGCGCCTTCCTTGTTCTTGAAGACGCCCGTGCACTCGAGGACGATGTCCACCCCGAGCGACTTCCACGGCAGCTCGGCCGGGTTCTTCATCGCGAAGCTGGGGACGCGGCGGCCACCGATGCTGATCGACTCGTCGTCGTAGCCGACGTCGGGCCCGAACGTGCGGTGGATCGAGTCGTACTTGAGCAGGTGCGCGAGCGTCTGGTTCGTCGTCAGGTCGTTGATGGCGACGAGCTCGAGATCCTTCGCGTGCTCGGTGACGATGCGCGCTACGCAGCGACCGATCCGTCCGAACCCGTTGATTGCGATCTTGGTAGGCATGTCCCCTCGATGTGAGTTCCGTCCGGCCGTCGGCTCCGCTTCGCGTCGCCGCCGGGCTCGCATTTCGTCCCCTAGTCGGCTCCGCTTCACTTCGCCGCCGGGCTCGAATCGAGGTGACTACCTATCCGCGCGAATTGAGAGCGTCAAGCGACGGAAACCAAAACGCCCCGGCCGAGCGGGCCGAGGCGAGAGGTGAAGACAGGAGGAGGCGAAGAGACGCGGCGATCAGTCGTTCGTGTCGTCGCGCATGTCGCTGCTCACGAGCGACAGCATCTCGGTCGCGAACGCGACGATGTCCGAGCGGTCGTAGCCCGAGCCCTTGAGCTCGCGGAACACCGACTTGGCGAGGATGCGGAGCGCGCGCGGTTCAGCGGCGGCGCTGGGGACCGTTGACGGAGTCGTCATCGAGGTGGTGCTGGTGGGTTCCTGCATGGCTTTCATTCCCCTCGCGTCGGAGTGAGCACTACCCGTGCCAGGGTTTCCGGTCGGTTGTCCACTTTCAGGGAAAGCTCTGAGGTTCCGCGGGATTCGCTTCACAAGCGGCTGAGTGGCCGGAATTCCGCGGTGCGGCGATCGCCTCTCAACTGCGAAGCGAGCTACTCATTCAGGCCGGCGATCGCCCCCGATCGCCGCGCAAGCTGTTACGCACTGGGCGCATCCGCACAAACCGACGCGTGAGCGAACGTCCGCGCGCACGTGGGGATCCACCTCGAGTGTGCGCTCAGCCGCGGTCGAGGTGCTCGGTCTTGTCCGACTCGCCCGCTTCGTCGGTGATCGGCGCCTCGTCGAGCGGTGGCTCCGGCACGTCCTCCACGTCGGAGTTGACCGGCACGAGCCGCGCCTCGACGTACGCGCGCATCGCGCGCAGCGCCTGCGAGTAGCTGCCCTCGGCGTCGTGGGATCGCGCGAGGAAGTAGTAGATCTCGGGGTGTCGCAGGACGTAGTCGGGGTCCGTGCGGACGAGATCCTCGAGGTGCTCGATCGACGCGCGGTACTGCGCGTACGAGCCGTCCGCCGCCTTGTAGAGGAGGAACGCGTAGAGGAAGCGCATCGCCGGCCCGCTGTGGAGCCGGAGCGGCGCGGGGATGTTCTCCATCGCCATGAGCGCCGCGCCGTAGGCGTGCTCATCGATCGCGTCACGCACCGAGTCGAAGCCGTCCACGAGCTGCTGCGCGGTGTCGGCGTTCATCTCGGGGCCGGGGATCGGCGGCTCGATGTGCACCGC
Source organism: Sandaracinaceae bacterium (assembly GCA_050186575.1). Classification (GTDB taxonomy): domain Bacteria; phylum Myxococcota_A; class Polyangia; order Polyangiales; family Sandaracinaceae; genus JAUHXR01. Next base: position 47,345 of record JBFWYI010000054.1, read on the forward strand.
CGGCTCGTTCTCCGTGGTCAAGAGGTGCGTCAACACCTCGAGCGCCACCGCGGTCTCGCGCGCGCGGCCGGCCTGCTCGCTCTGCTCGATGAAGTCGCCGGCCCAGCCGTAGCGACCGTGCGCGATCAAGCTCATCGCGAGCTCGGCGTAGTTGCGCGCGCGCTCGTCGCCATCGCCGAAGTTGGCGATCGCGCCGCGCGGATGACCGAACGGCCAGCGCTCCGAGTAGATGGTGGAGAGGTAGTTCTCGTAGCGGCTGAAGCCGATCAGATCGTTGGGCGCCGCGAACTCGATCCGCGCGTTGTCGTCGGTGTTGAGCACCGCGGGGTCGCGCCGGCACGTCGCGTCGGGGCACTCGCCCGAGTTCGTGGATCCCACGTCGGGCACCCAGTTTCCCTGACGCAGGCGCCACTCGATGCGCGAGTAGGCCATGACCTCCTCGCGGCTCACGAGCAGGGTCCGCGCGAACACGTCGAACGGGGAGTAGATGTTGGCGCGCTCGAGCTCGTGCGCGATCCGCGACGCGCAGGTCGGGTTGAGGACCTCGCCGTTCTCCGGATCGGTCTGGCAATAGCAGTAGTCGTCGGGCCGCTCGCGCTGGCACTCGATCGGCGTGAAGTAACGTTGCACGTGCTCGAGATCGAGCATGATCGGCTGGTCGCTGCCGAGCATCACGGTGTCGCTCGATCGGTCGTCCGCGCTCAGGACGAGCACGTGATCGAACTGCGACGCGAACGTCCGGTAGATCGTCTTGATGTTGCCGGGGCTCAGCTCGTAGAGCTGCACCCACTGGCAGTAGATCCCGCCCGGGCGGAGGCGCTGCTTCGTGATCCGCCAGTGATCGACGGTGAACAGATCGCTGACGCCGGTGATCCAGGGGTTCGACGGCTCGCTGATGATCACGTCGTACATCTGCTGCGTCGACGCGAGGTAGTTTCGCCCGTCGTCGTTGATGACGGTGAGCCGATCCATCTGGACGTACGGCCAGTGGTCGAGGCGGTAGTCGAGGTGGTTGATGTCCTCGAAGAAGCGCGCCGCCTCGGGGATCGATCGCTCGAGCTCGATGACGTCGACGCGCCGCGCGCCGAACGCGAGCGAGGTGCCGACGGACACGCCGGAGCCGAAGCCGATCACCGCGACGTCGAGCTCGTCCGGCGACTGGGGATGGAGGAGCAGCGGGTAGGCCGCGACGTTGATCTGCGTCGGCATGTCGTCGCCGTTGCTCGCGTCGACCTTGCCGTTGTTCTTCAGCGCGTAGTGCCGGCCCCAGCGCTCGACGCTCACCGTCGTGGTGAGGCCGTCGTGGTAGTAGACGAGGTCGGGCGCGCCCCACGACTCCGGATCGAGCATGCCCTCCGCGTACGAGACGCGGAACACGCCGAGCGTCATCTGCGTGAGGTTCCAGCGCAGGATCGAGTCGGGGTGCCGCGTCCCGAGGAAGAGGAGCGCGAGGAGCGCCGGGATGAGCGGCGCGAGCACGTAGACGGTCGCGGCGTGCCAGAGCGGCAGGTCCTGAGTCGGCGCGGGCGAGCTCGCGGGGGCCTCGGCGTCGCTCGACGCCGGTTCGGCCGAGGCGTGATCGTCGTCGACGAGGACGCGCGGCTTGGGGGCGATGGAGCGACCCCGCGCCGCGACGTAGCGGGTCACGACCCACGCCCCGACGAGGGCGAGCACGGCCGCGCCGATATAGACGGTGCTATCCATGTTGCGCCTCGCCGATCGCCGCGGGGTGGGCGTCGGCCCACGCCCGCCAGTTGCCCACCGCGATCCACGCGCCGACCCCGAGCGCGAACGCCGCGAGCGCCACGTACGTCGCGGCGAGCGCCCAGTCCGGATGGTCGCCCGGCGGACGGATGAAGAACGCGATCCCCGCCGCGCCCACGAGCGGCAGGAGCGCCGCCCCGAGCGCCGCCTCCGCGCTGGCGCGGGTCGCCGCGCGCTGCCAGACGTACTCGCCGATCGCGATCGCGCCGAAGACGACCATCCCGCCGAGGCGGACCAGCCACAGCATCGCCTGGTAGCGCTGGCTCTCGTCGGCGAGCGCGCCGCTCACCCATCGGAACGCGAGGTCGCGCGAGCTGTCGGTGAGCAGGCTGACCACGAGCGCGAGCGCGACGAGCGCGGGGAGGGCGACGCTGCCGACTCGCCGCCATGTCCACCAGGATTGCTCCTCGTGCGGATCGGCGGCGCCCGCGATGAGCATCACGAGCGCGAGCACCATGTTGAGCGCGATCCCGAGGTGGAGCGTGCGCTCCGCGCCGACGAGCGCGAACAGGATGAAGCCGGGCAGCCACGCGCCGATGATCGAGCCGATGGTGTTGCCGGTGTAGACCGACGCCACGTCCTTTGCGATCGCGTCTCCGCCGCTCGTCCAGACCCGGACGACGAGCGGGAACATCGCGCCCATCCCGAGGGTGCTCGGCAGCGTGCAGAGCATGATCGTCACGAACATGAAGACCTTCACGGTCGCCGTGTGATCGGGGAGCGAGCTGTCGGGGATGCTCACGACGAGCTGCGCGAACGCGTACGGGACGTCGTCCATGTAGATGTAGGAGACGAGCGTCGCGCCCGCGATGAAGAGCTGGATCACCGCGACGAGGAGGAGCGGGGTGCGGCTCAAGAGCGACGCGAGGACGATGAACACCGACACCGACCCGACGACGGCGAGGATGATCTGGACGAGCATCCCCGGGTACTTGAACGAGTTGATCAACGCGGCGCAGGTCGGCAGGGCCGCGATGAGCACCGCGAGGACCGGCCGCCAGCCCTCGGGCCCCGCGCTGAACACGTCGTTGACGCCCTTGCGCGTGCGCGTGGCGACCCAGACGACGGCGAGCACGATCGGCGCGCTGTAGAGGGACGACAGCACGAGGTAGCTGACGATCGAGCCTTGCGTTCGCGACGCCGTGTTGGTCGGATCGACGATGTCGATCGCCCACGGGATGTTGGCGAGGAACACCAGCGCGATCGCGGTGAGCCCCATCCCGAGGAACGGCGTCGTCCGGCGCCCGAGGAACGACGCCATCGCCGCCGAGCCGACCGCGATGCCGATGAGGAACGTGTCGAGGATGAGCGCGAACGAGTAGATCGAGCTGCCGATCGTCATCGCGAGGCCGCGCGACCACACCACCTCGTAGCAGAGCGCCGCCGCGCCGGAGGCCGCAAAGCAAATGTACGCGGCCTTGCGCGCGAGCTCCGGGATCGGCGCGTCGGCCGTCCGCGTCGGCTCGGTGGTCGACTTCGCGGTGGTGCGCGACGGCGCGCGCCGCTTCCCGAACGAACGCCCCGGACGCCGCGCAGGCGTCCGGCGCGAAGGCACGTCGTCCAACGTCGGCGCGGGCTTCGGCTCCGCTTCCACTTTCGCGTCGCCGGTCTCCGCCGCGCTCGGCGCCGCCGCGACCGCCCCGTCGTCGTCCTTGCGCTTGCCCTTCTTCGCCTTGCGGCGCGCGCGACGCTCCGCCTTGCTCTCGCGCAGCTCCTTGTTGCGCACTGGCGTGTCCGTGGAATCGGCGTCGCTCGCCTCTGCTTCGATCGGCCGGTCGAGACTCGGCCCGTCCGTCGTCGACGCCTCCCCAGGCGAGTCCTCCGTCTCGCTCGAGGCCTTTGCGATCTCCTGGCTCTCCGCCTGCGCGTCCGGGTCCTCGGAAGAGGCATCCGCCTCGGACGCGTCTTCGTCCTCTTCCTCGATCGGGTCCTCGACGGGCTCGGGCTCCGGGACCTTCGCCTTCGGCGGGCCGAGGATCGTCTTGTTGGGCTCGGGGCGCGGGAGGAAGGAGAGGGCCTCGCCCGGCTTCCAGGTGCCCTCGAGTAAGCTGGAGCGCGCAAGGAAGATGATCGCGGCGAGCGTGAAGTTCATGGAACAGGCGACGATGTTCGTCACCGTGAGGCCGACGTACGGGAGGAGCACGAACGCGCTGAGGAGCGGCCCGGTCGACGCGCCGAACGTGTTGAGCGCGTAGAGCCCGCCGACCGCGGTGCTCGCTTCCTCGGCGCCGTGATCGGTGGCCACGAAGTGCCGCGTGAGGAGCGGCAGGGTCGATCCCATCAGGGTCGTCGGCACGATCAGGATCGGCGCGACGCAGAGGAAGCGCGCGACCATGAAGAGGCCCGACTCCGCGCCCAGCTCGGCGCGGAGGAACATGTTGACGGTCGCGAGCCAGCCGTCGGAGCGCACGAGCAGCGGGACGAGCAAGCCCCACACGCCGACGCCGATCTCCGCGATCGCGTACGTGATGATCGGGTGCTTGATCCGGTGCGCGTACTTGCCGCCGAGCCACGCGCCGAGGCCGAGCCCGGCCATGAACACGGTGAGCACGGTGCTGATCGCGACGCTCGTCGCGCCGAACACGTGATGCAGCATCCGAGTCCAGATCGTCTGGAAGATCAGGCTCGACGCGCCGGAGAGGAAGAACGCCAGATACGCGGCCAGAGGCCGTAGGCGAGGCCGTTGAATGGGGACGGATGCCACGAGGGTGCGGGAGTATAGGGGGAAACCTCGGGGGCACCATGAGCGTCCTCGCGTTATCGTTCCCCCTGTGATCGGGGCCTTCTCGCACCTCGCCGCGGCCGTCGCGCTGGCCCTCGCGATCGCCCCGGCGAGCGCGGAGGCCCAGCCGGGTCGGGGGGTGGATCGGCGCGGCGAGCGGGTGGAGCAGCTCCTGTCGCGGGGCGAGGCCCACCTGACCGCCGGCGATCGCGGGAGCGCGATCGGCTACTTCCGCGACGCGATCGCGGTCGACCCCACCGCGCCGCGGCCGTACCTCCTGCTCGGCCGCGCATACCGCGAGCGCGGCTCATTCGCAGACGCGCGCGCGGTGCTGGAGGCGGGCCTCGTGCGTCAGCCGGACGCGGCCGAGCTCTGGCTGGAGCTCGCGCGCCTCCTCCACGACGATGGCGCGACCGACGACGCGGCCCGCGCGCTCCGGAGCCTCCTCGCGCGCCACCCCGATCACCCCGACGGCCTCCGCCTCGCGGCGAGCTATGCACGCGAGCGTGGAGCATGGAACGAAGCGTTGACAGCGTATCGACGGCTCATCGCGCGCGCCGACGCGCTCGGCATCGGGGGCGAGGAGCTCGCCGAGGCGCGCCGCTACGAGGCGGCCCTCCGCGTCCTCGCCCGCCCCCTCGACCCGGTCGGTGCCCCGCGCAGCTGCGCGGCCGACGCCTCGCCGATCCGCCGCGCGGTCGCCCGCTGCGCGCGCTGATGTGTCTACGCGCGGACGAGCTTCTTACCGGGAGACGAGGAGACTAGGAGAGGGGGAGAGTGCGTCGGCTGCGCCGCCGCGGAAGATGAAAATACAATTGCTCCGCGACCGCGAAGCGGACGCACGCTCCTCGTCTCCCACTCTCCTCCTCTCCCGGCCGCCCGCCGCAGGCGCGCCGACGAACGCCGAACCGCCGCAGGCGCCCTGACGAACGCCGCGCGCTACTCGGGCGCGAGAGGCTCCATCGAGCCGAGGGCCTCGCGGAGGCGACCGAGCGCGCGGGAGCAGAGGCGACTCGCCCACGACTTCGAGACGCCCATCTCGGCGCCCATCTCTTCGAGCGTGCGGTCGAGATAGAAGTAGCCGACCACCAGCTTGCGCTCGCGATCGTCCAAGACGTCCAGCGCCGCGCGGACGCGCTCGCGATCCTCGGTGCCGAGCAGCCGCTCCTCGGGGCTCGAGGCCGCGTTGTCGTCGTCCTGGCCGACCACCGAGATGACGTAGGCGGCGCACGTGCGACCGAGGATCCGATCGATCGCCTCGAGCGCCGCCTCGGCGTCGCGCTTCGCGTCCGGGTCGGCCTGCCGCGCCGCTGCTTCCTCTTCGGCGACGCGATCCAACGCCTCCGCCGCCCGCCGCTGCGCGTGCGCGCGCCGCGGGAGGAACGCCATCGTGCGCACCCCGTCCAGGATCGCGCCGCGCACCCTATAGTACGCAAAGGTCGTGAACTGCGCGCCGCGCGTCGGGTCGAAGCGCTGCCGAGCCTCGACGAGCCCGCTGAACCCGTACGCCATGAGGTCGTCGAGGTCGACGCGGAGATCGAGCTGCGCGCGGATCCGCAGCGCGATGCGGCGCACCATCTCGGTGTGCTCGCGGATGAACTCGTCGTCCGACGCTGCGCTCATGCCGACGCGTGAGTCGACACCATGGCGGCCGGCCGGGTCAAGCGCGCGGCGCGAACAGCCCGGCGAGCGGCGCGAGCGTCTCGGGGAGCTCGCCGCGGCGCAAGCGCAGGCGCCAGAGCCCCTCGGCCAACCGATCCGTCGCGACCTCGAGGCTGACCCTCGCGGCGCCGCCCGGGATCCCGAAGCGCGCCTTCAGCGCGACGAGCTCGTCCTCGCGCGCGAGCGGGACGAGCTCGTGGCTCGCGCCGTCGTCCGTCCACGCGATGGTCACCGCCTCGAGGAAGCCGCCGTGGAGCCGCGAGAACAAGGCGACGCCGCCGGCGTCGTGTCCCCCCCACGCCCACGCCTCGTCCGAACCTTGGCGCGACGTCCCGCCCGCGTCCTTGATCGCCATCGCGATCCGCATCGCGAGCTCGGGTGACTCTTCCACGCCCAAGAGCAGCGCGAGCACGCCCACTCGGATCGGTCGCTCCTCGATGAGCACGCGGAGCATCCCTTCGCGCGCGTCGACGTGCATGTCCGCGTAGGCGAGCGCCAAGCCGGTCGCCGCTTCGGCGTCGCGCTCGGCCGAGGCGAGCAGCGCCTCGAAGGGTCCGTCCGTCACGGCGCTGCGATAGCGCAGCCCGCGCTGAAGCGCGAGCGCTGAAGCGCCCCTTGGTCTCTACCGGGACCAGGGGCAGGGGGGGTTAGTGGTCTCTTGGGGGCGGCGGCATCGTGCTCAACAGCGGCGCATCGCCCTCCGCCGGTCGGATCGCCACGCGATGGACGCGGCGCTCGCGTACGTCCTCGACCACCGCGTCGTAGTCGCCGAGCCGAATGCGATCGCCCGGGTGCGCGAGGCGGCCGAGCGTGGCGAGGATGTAGCCGCCCACCGTCTCCGCCCCGTCGATCGGCTCGGCCACGAGACCCTCGAGCTCGAGGTCGCCCATCGGGAACGAGCCGTCGACCACCGCGCCGCCCTCTTCGGTGAGGCGGATGCGCGGGCCGACGCCCTGCAGCTCGTCTTGGATGTCCCCGACGATCTCCTCGACCACGTCCTCGAGCGTCACGAGGCCGCTCGTCCCGCCGTACTCGTCGACCACCAGCGCGATCGGGATCTTCGTCGTCCGGAACTCGTTCAACAGCTCGCCCACCGAGCGCGACTCCGGCACGAACAGGATGTCGCGCTTGAGGTCGCCCACCGTCCCGCGCGGGCGCCGCGCCGCCATCAAGAGATCCTTCACGTACATGTACCCGACGATCTTGTCGGGGTCGGCGTCCTCCGCGACCGGATAGCGCGAGTAGCCGCTCTTGCGCACCTCGAGCAGACAACTCTCGATGTCGGCGTCGATCGCGACCACCGTCATGTCGACGCGCGGGATCATCACCGCGCGCACCGGGCGGTCGGTGGCGCGCAAGACGCGCTCGAGCAGCTCGCGCTTCGTCTTGTGCTCGCCCTCCTCGGGGAGCGACGCCTGGATGATGAGCTGGAGCTCCTCCATCGAGAGCGCGCCCTCGGCGTGCTCGGTCGCGGGCAGGCCGAGGCTCCGAAGCACGAGCGTCGACGCGCCGTTCAGCAACATGAGCGCGGGATAGGAGAGGTAGTAGAAGAACGTGAGCGGCCGCGCGCTCAGTCGGCTCACCGTCTCGGGGCGCTGGACGGCGAGGCTCTTCGGCACGAGCTCGCCGACCACGATGTGCATCGCGGAGAAGAAGCTGAACGCCACCGCGGTCGCGACGCCATGGAGCCACTCCGGCTCCGCGCCCTCTTGCACCAGGCCCGCGTAGCGGAGCCCCAACAGGATCAGATCGGCGAGCGCGGGCTCGCCGAGCCGGCCGAGGCCCAGGCTCGCGATCGTGATCCCGAGCTGCGTCGCGCTCAGGTACTGCGCGAACTTCCTGGTGATGCCGAGCGCGCGCTTGGCCTCGGAGTCGCCTTGCTTCGCGAGCGCCTCGAGCGCGCTCGGACGGACCTTGGCCAGCGAGAATTCGGCGGCGACGAAGAACGCGTTCGCCGCGACGCACACGAGCGCTAGCAGGAGGTACAGGAACACTCGTAACCGGCCCGAGGGTATGCTCCAACGCCCGTGGCGGTCTACACCGAGCTCGGCCGGCCCGACGCGGAGCGCCTGACGCGGGCCCACGGCCTCGGCGCGATCGTCCGCGTCGAGCCGATCCCGGCCGGCAGCGTGAACTCGAACTTCGTCCTCCACGCGGAGCGCGGCAGCGCGTTCGCGCGGATCTACGAGGAGCAGGACGTCGACGGGGTCGCCTACGAGTGGGCGCTCCTCGATCACCTCGGCGCGTCCGGCGTCCCGGTGCCCGCGCGGATCGACGGCCCGGAGCCCGGCGCGCTGCGGGTGTCCGGCAAGCCCACCGCGCTCTTCGAGGTCCTCGGCGGCGACGAGATCTGTCAATCACGCGTGCGCGCCGTCCATACGCGCAGAGTCGGCGAGCTCCTCGCGCGCACCCACGAGGCGGGGCGCTCGTTTCTCATCCGCCGCCGCGGCCGCTTCGAGCCGGCCGACCTGCGCGCGCGCCTCCGATACGTCACGTCGCTCGCGCGACCGGAGCTCGAGGGCGCGTGCGCGCATCTCGACGCCGAGCTCGCCGCGATGGAGCGCGCACCACCACCGATCCACGCGCCGACGGTGATCCACGGCGACCTCTTCCGCGACAACGTGCGTTGGGATGGCGATCGTCCGCTCGCGATCCTCGACTGGGAGAGCGCGAGCGACGGCGACCCCGTCTACGACGTCGCCGTCGCGATCCTCGCGTGGTGCTACGGCGACGGATACGAGCCGGCGCTCGTCGCCGCGATGCTCGAGGGCTACGAGTCGGTCGCCCGGCTCGAGATCTCGCGCCTCCCGCGGATGCTCCGCGCCGCCGCGACGCGCTTCACGATCACGCGCATCACCGACTACCACCTCCGCGAAGGCGCGACCCAGGCGAAGAAAGACTGGAGGAGGTTCTACGCGCGGCTCCTCGAGGTGGACCGAGCGTGGACCTGAGGCCTGCGCGTTGCCGCGCGCGCAACCGCGGGTAGCTTCGCTCGATGCGGAGCCTCAGCATGCAACACCTCTCTCGCTTCCTCGCGCTCGCCGCGGCGCTGCCCGGGATCGCCTGCGGCGGTGGCCGGGCCGCCCCGTCGTCGTCCACCGAGGTCGACGTCGTCCTCCACATCCCTCGACAGGCGGACGAAGAGGGCGAGCCCAGCGCCTCGCCCGCGCTCGGAGGACGCCCTCGGCTCGTCATGCTCGCCCTCGGCCTTCGTCACAGCTGCGGGCTCTCCGAGGACGGGAGCGTCTACTGTTGGGGATCGAACGCGGCGCTCCAGCTCGGGGACATCGGGCTGCAGGCGAGCGAGGTCCCCGCGCGCGTCCCGGATCTGCCGCCGATGGCCGCGGTGTTCGCCGGCGGCGAGCAGACGTGCGCGAGCGCGCGCGACGATGGCCAACTGTTTTGCTGGGGCGACACGGGGCTCCCGCCGCACGGTCCGCGCGGGTTCGCCGAGCCGATGCCCTACCACCACGTGCGCGCGATGGCGCTCGGCTACCGCAAGGGATGTTTCATCGACGATCAGGGGATGACGCTGTGCTGGGGGGATTACGGCGCACCGTTCCCGCGCTGGGACACCCCGCACCGCCTCGCGATCGAGGGCGTCTCGCAGCTCGTCGCGGGGATGATCCGCCACTGCGCGGTGGTGAGCCGAGGCGAGGTGTCGTGCTGGGGCCAACCCCCGGCGCATACGCGGACGCGCTCGCGGGGTACCCCGATCTTCTCGCTCCCCGATCTGAGCGGCGTCGCGAGCCTCGCGTTCGATCCCTATCCGCCGCACCCGCCCGCGATGTACGTGATCGACCGCGCCGCGCACCTGCTCGAGGTGACGCCGACCGGCCGCGAGGACACCACGTCCGGCAACAACCACCTCGCGCTCCGGCGGATCGGCGGGCTCGAGGACCTCGTCGAGGTGGACGTGTCGGCCCACGTCTGCGCGCGCACCAGCTCGGGCACCCTCGCGTGCTGGGGCGCCAACGGCCGCGGACAGGTCGGCGACGGGACGGGCCAGGATCGCGTGGAGCCCGTCTTCCTTCCGTTGACGGACGTCGACCAGGTGGAGGTTGGTTTGCAGCATACATGTGCGCGCACCCTCGAGGGGCGACTCTTCTGCTGGGGCAGCAACGAACGAGGGCAGCTCGGGGTCGAAGGACCGGACCTCGCGCTCGGCCCGCAGGAGGTGATCTGGTGACGCGCTCCTCGATGTGGTTCGCGGTGCTCTCGGTCCTTTCCCTCGGCTGCGGCGGGAGCCCTGCGCCGGCCGCGGACGAGAGCGTCACGTTGACGGTCCGCGTGCGCGACGACCTCGACCCGCGCGTCGAGGCGGGAGGCGCCGGTCTCCCGTCGTGCGATCTCCCCGGCCCGGACGGTCTGATGGTCATCGATCTCGACGGTGGCTACGCCCACGCGTGCGCGGTGCTGAGCGATGGCCGCGTGCGTTGTTGGGGCCAGAGCTTCGCCGGGCAGCTCGGCGATGGATCCTACGCGGAGCGTTCGGCGCCGGTGCCCGCGCGCGACGTGACGGGCGCGGTCCGCGTGGGCGCAGGGCGCGCGCACACGTGCGCGCTCCTCCGCGACGGCGGCGTGATGTGTTGGGGCGGCAACGATCACGGTCAGCTCGGCGCCGCGCGCCGCGGACGCGACGTCGGGATCGGTCCGGTCCACGTGGCGGGGTTGCGCGGGGCGACGGGGCTCGCGGTCGGCGACGACCACGCCTGCGCGATCGACGCGCGCGGCAACGTCCTCTGCTGGGGCCGCAACAACCTCGGGCAGATCGGCGACGGCTCGCGCGAGCCACGCGACACGCCGGTCCGGATCGCGGGGGTCCGCGCGAGCTACCTCGGAGCCGGCGCGGACAGCACGTGTGCGGTCCTCACCGATGGTCGGGTGGCGTGCTGGGGCGGCGTCGGAGGATCCGAGCGACCCTCGCTGGTCGCTGGCCTGCCCGCGCCGGCGGTCACCGTCGAGGTCGGGGACGCGAGCGCGTGCGCGCGTCTCGCGGACGGATCGGTGTTCTGCTGGGGCGATGGCTCGCACGGACAGCTCGGCCCGGCGGGGGAGGGGATGAGCCTCTCCCCGATCCGCATCGAGGGCCTGCCGCCCGCCATGACGCTCGCGCACGCGGGGACACGCGCGTGCATCACGGACCCCGCCGGCTCGCTATTCTGCTGGGGCGCGCGCGACGCGACTGCCGCCGAGGCCTCCGCGATCCGGGAGATCGGAGGCCTCGCGCCAGCGCGCAGCGCGGGCATCACCGCGCGCGCCTACTGCGCGAGCCTGTCCAACGGCGGCGTCTGTTGCTGGGGAAGCAACGTAGACGGCATCCTCGGCTCTGCAGTGCGCCCCTTCGGGGCGCCCGCCGAATCGTCGGAGCTTCCGGTCCCCATGACCTGGTGAGGCGGGCTACTCCTCGTCGTCGACGCCCATCTGGAACCACTCGTCGGTGTGGTCCGGCGTGTCGAGCAGCTCACCGTTCGCGCCGTCGCGGCGCACGACGAACGACTGGCGCGAGATCGACTGGTCGTTCTCGCGGGCGACCACCACGACATAGTTGATGCCGGGGCGCAGCGGGACCGTCGTGTCGATCGTCGCCTCGCGCGGGGTCTGGCTGTCGCGGTTCGACTGGTAATGCACCTTGCGGGCGCCCACGTAGATGTAGACGTCGCGCACGCGGCTCTCGTCGCGGGCGGTCCCGTGGATCTGCAGCGACGAGCTGCGCGTCACGAGGTTCGGCGTCGCGATCGTCAGCTCCGGCGGCATGTGCGTGAAGTCGTGCACGATCTGACCCGCGTGGGCGGGCCGCGCGCTCGACGTGTCGTCTCGACGCACCCACGCGGGGTGCCCCTCCGCCAGGAGCACGCGGAGGAACCCGCCCATCTCGGCCTCCTCGGCCAGCGAGATGGCGCCGCGCGCGTGCGCGACGACCGGTGCGTCCGCGGCGGGCCGCTCGTAGATCGCGGCCCCGTCGGTGAGCGTCACGCGACCCCGCGCCGCGGTGGGGGAGGGCCCCGCGTCGGCGATCGGGATCTCGATCCGCTCCACCATCGACTCGCGCAGATCGGTGTCGACCACCGAGACCTCGAGCTTCGCGATGTCGCGATCGAAGTCCGGCAGGACCTGGAACGTGAACGCCACGCTCCTTTGGTCGTTCGGCTGCATGTCGTCGATGCGGAAGCGTCCCGCGCGCAGCAGCACACCGGCGCCGCTCAGGTTGCGCAGGTTCGCTTGCGTCTCGTAGGTGCGGCCCGGTCCGGTGTTCGAGACGTTGAGGAAGATGGTGACCTCCTCGCCGCGCTGGACGCGGCCGTCGCCGTTGCCGCGCAGGTTGTCCGCCACCTGCACCTGGTAGCTGAAGCGGGGCCGCGCGAGCGAGCGCACCTCGACCCGGATCTCGGCCGGCTCGGGCGCGTGCTCGTGGAGCTCCTCGAAGTTCACGTGGATGCCGTCCGCGCGATCCGGGAGGTTGCGCGGCAGCCGACACGTGCGGCGCTCGTTCTCGGTCTCGCAGATCCCGAGGGTGGTCGACCACTCCCGCGTCTGGCCGGGATCGAGGCGTCCGAACACCAGCTCGCGGCCGCTGAACAGCGGGTAGTCGGACTCGGTCTCGCCGCGCAGCTGGAAGAGCGGCGCCGAGCCCTGGTTCGTCACGCGGACGCGCAGCTCGAACGGCTCGCCCGCCGTCGCCACGTTGTCGGGGCGGCTCGTCGACACCTCGACGTGCACCGTGCTCGCGCCCTGATCGCGGCCTTCGGCCCAGTCGACTCCGAGCCCGCTGAGGTCGCTCGTGACCTGCCGCATCTCCTCGGCGCGCACGCGCGCGATGACCGGCTCGGCGTCGACGAGCATCTGCCGGCGCCCCGCGCTCTGCGCGTTGGCCAACAACAGGCGGCTGAAGCGAAGCAAGAACTCTTGCTCCTGCTCGTTCTCTTCCTGGTCGTCCGGTCCGGCCTCGCGCAGGCGCTCGCGCACCGCGCTCGGCAGGTTGTAACGCATCATCACCGACGGCCGGTCCGCCTCGCGCGCGCGATCGCTCGTGAGGTGCGACGCGAGATCGGACTCGCGGATGTAGAGCTGGTCCACCGCGAGATCCATGTCGAAGCGGTCCACCGTCATCGGGTCGATCCCGATGTCCGGCGTGATGCCGACGCCCTGGATCGAGACGTCGCCCGGCGTGAGGTACTGCGCGATGGTCAGCTTGAGCGCCGAGTCGTCCTCGTAGTCGTAGAGCACCTGGACGGAGCCCTTGCCGAACGTGCGCTGACCGACGATGAGCGCGCGGTCGTGGTTCTTGAGCGCGCCCGCGACGATCTCGGAGGCCGACGCGCTGCCGCCGTTGACGAGCACGACCATCGGGTAGTTCGGCTCGGTGCCCTCGCGGTGCGCGAACTTCTCGTCGCGCTGCGCCGGATCGTTCGACGACGTCGTGACGATCGTGCCGGAGGGAATGAACGTGTCGGCGACGCGGACCGCCTGCTCGAGGAGGCCGCCGGGATCGTCGCGCAGATCGAGCACCAGCCCGCGCATCCCCTCGCGGTGGAGCGAGGCGAGGGCGCGCTGCATGTCCTCGTGCGTGTTGCCTTGGAAGTTCTTGATCCGGATGTAGCCGACGCCGTCGCCCAGCATGCGGCTCTCGATCGAGTCGATGTGGATGACCGCGCGCGTCAGATCGAAGCGCCGCGGCCGCGACCAACCGCCGTCGCCCTCGCGGGTGACCCAGATGCTGACCCCGGAGCCCGGCGGCCCGCGCAGTCGGTTCACCGCCTCGGTCAACGGCATGTTCATCGTCGACTCTTCATTGATCGTGACGATGCGATCCATGCGGTGCAGGCCCGCGCGCCCCGCCGGCGTGCCGTCGAACGGCCGGATGATCGTGAGCTGCCCGTCGCGGATCGAGATCACGATCCCGAGCCCGCCGAACTCGCCGCGGGTGCTCATCCGCATCTCTTCGTAGACCTCGGGGGTCAACAAGACGGAGTGCGGATCGAGCGTGCGGAGCATCCCGTTGATCGCCTCGTACTCGACGTCGCGCAGCTCGAGCGTCTCGTCGTGGAGGTTCTCCTGGATGAACGCGAACATCTCGCGGAACCGGTAGGAGAGGGCCCACGGGCTGTCGACGTCGTCGACCCGGAATCGGCGCTCCTGGTTGTCGACGTGGAGCGTGAGGTACTGGTCGCCCTCCTCGTAGTCCACGAGCACCGGCGCGACCTCGCGCTGCACCGCGTTGATCCCGGCCAGCAACATGCGTTGCGGGTTGATCCGCTCGGGCTCCACGTAGTGGTTGCGCACGTGGAGGATCACGCGGTTCATCACGCGCAGCTCGGTGAGGTCGTAGGTCTCCGCCTGGCGGACCTCCTGCGCGCGGGCCGAGCCGTCGATGCTGAAGTCGAGGCCGTTCTCTCCCACCACCACGACCACGCCGAACGCGATCGCGACGGCCAGGAGCGCGAGGAGCGGCTTGTAATACAGCCGGATTCCCCTCGGCGCGGGGCGAGGTGGCGCACCGACGGAGGAGCTCGCGGCGCTCGACGTGGACGCGGAGCTCGATGGGGACGCGGAGCTGGACGCCGCGCTCGACGCGGGCGCCTCGTCGCTCGAGGCCGACGCCGACGCGATCGGCGCGCTCTCCGGCTCGCTCGCGCTCGCCCAGTCTTCGGGCTCCGCTTCCGACGAGGCAGCCTCGGACGCTTCGACGTCGTCCCCTTCGGCTGTGCTCGTCGCCGCTTCAGCCATCACGGCTTCGCTCGCCTCGGGCTCGCTCGCCTCGGGCTCGCTCTCCGCGGGCGGGCTCGCCTCGGGCTCGGCCGCCTTCACCGCCTCGTCGGGCGCCGCGTCGTCGGGCGCCGCCTTGAACGAGCGCGCGCCGGTCGGCTCCTCCCGTCGGTCCTCGCCATCGTTCGTGGAGCCATCATCGCGGGTCACGTTCTTGTCATCCATGAGAGATCCAGGCCATTCGTCGGCAGAGTATAGAGACGTGCCCTCGCGTTCGCTATCGTCGGGAGCCCCGGAGCCGGAGCCGCACGTTGGCGTGAGACGCGCGGACCGACCCTTCCGTTCCCTTCGATGTCGCCCGAGGGATCTCGTCCCGCTCGTGAGACCATGATCGACGACGACACGAGAGCGCTGCGACCGTCGATCCGACCGTGGCTCATCGCGGGGCTCGTCAACCTCACCATCGCGTTCGTCCTCCTCGGCATCCCCTATATGCGCGGGCCGAGCCGCGCGGAGGTCATCCCGGCGCGCTTCGCCGCGTTCGCCGCGTGTCTGTACGACGCGACCCCCGAGGCCGCGCCGGGGTTGGGTCTGCCCCCCGGCGATCGCAGCCGCTACGCCTCGATGGTGGTGAGCGGCCCGCCCGACTGGCCCGAGCGCTGCCGCGCCCCGCTCGCCGCGATCCCGCCCGAGGAGTCGCGGTTCCTCTTCCCCGGCGTGAAGAACGCCGAGGCGATGCTGCGCGCCGCGGTCCGCCGCATGGATCACGCGCTCGCCGCGCTCGCCCTCTCGCGGGGCGCGGGCAGCCTGACCGTCCCTCACGCCCCGATGGACGCGATGGGCGAGCTGCGCGGCGCGCTCGCCGAGCTCGGCTTGGTGAGCGGCGTGGCCGGCCTCACCGCCCAGCACGATGCAATCCGCATTGCAGCGGACGAGAGCGCGGAGGACGAGGGCGCGGAGGACGACAGCGCCGCGCTCGCGACCCCGTCGTTCGTCCCGCTCCGCGTCTCGCGCGGTGGCGAGTGGGACATCGCGATCGAGGATGGCGCGCTGCTCGCCGGCACCATGGACACCCGCGCCGCCGTCCACGTCCGCGTCGAAGGCGGCTCCATCCAGCAGCTCGTCACCCGCCGACCGCGCCTCGTCACCGCGTTGCTCGGCGCGCGCCAGCCGCCGTGGCTCCTCTGGACGACCCCCGACGAGCAGTGCGCCGACGCCGTCCCGCATGGCTGCTCGCGCCGCTCGACGGGCCTCGCCGCGTTCCTCGAGGATCGCCAGACCCTCGAGCCGATGATGTGGATCGGCGCGCACCCGCGCGTCCACGTCTCGCACGCGTATCTGATCGACGGCTCGACGCTCTACGCGCTCGCCGTGACGGAGGACGGCGCCGCCATCCGTCGCTTCGCGCTCACCGAGCCGCGCGTGCGCGCGCTCGGCCAGACCATCGAGGTCCCGCGCATCTCCGCCGACGCGTCGTGGCCCGTCGCGACCCCGCGCACCATCGCGTGGCTCGAGGGCTCTCCGCCGCGCGCGCTGATGGCCGGCGCCGACGGCGTCCGCACGATCGAGCTCGCCGAAGGCAGCGCCGAGCAGCCGCTCGACATCCCCGACATCGGCCGCGCCCTCGTCGTCCGCGCCTGCGGCACCGCCGACGACGGTTGGATCGTCGTCGCGGCTGAGCGCGCCGCCTACGCCGTCCGCGCGCCGACCCTCGACGTCTTCCCGCTCGACGGCGTCCGCCTCTCCCCGACGGAGCGAGCAAGCCTCGATCCGGTGTGCGACGGCCCGACGCTCCGCGCGGTGAGCCTCGAGCGCGGCCGCCTCCGCCTGACTACCTGCGACGCCTCCGGCTGCGCAAGCCCCGTCGAGATCGTGGCCGCGCACGCCCGCGCGTTCGACGCCGAGCTCTTCGGCGGCGCGCTCCTCGTCGCGTGGACCGACGACCCGGAGGAAGGCCCCGTCCGCCTCGCCCGCGTCGCGCTCGACAGCCGCGAGGTCACCGAGACGATCCCGTCACCCTGCTGGAGCGAGCCGGCGGACGGCCTCTGCGGCGAACCCCGCCTCGCCACCGACGGAACCACGCTGATGGTCGTCACCCGTCAAGACGAAGATCTCCGCGCGCTGGAGTCGAGCGACGGCGTCACGTGGAGCTCGCTCACCGGTCTCCTCCAGCATTGAGATCGGGGCGTTTTTACCGGAAGGAGGGAAGAGGAGAAGGAGGGAAGGGAGAGAATGATCTTGTCGGCATCCTCGAGGCGCCGGGCTACGCACGGGCAGCGCTTCGAACCGGCCATGCGCTCGGAATTGCCGCCCGAAATACCCCTTCCTGTCTTCAGCCCTTTCTCCTTCCGGTAAGAACCGTCCGGTGCGACCGCCGTCGAAGCCGGACCGCGTGATCAGGCGAAGACGTCGTCGAGGGTGCTCGCCGTGAGGATCTGCGCGACCCAGCGGTCGAGGTCTTCCGCGGAGGCTTCGCGGACCCGCCGGAGGACGTCCGCGGACGGCGCGCCAAACTTGAGCTGGAGCTGACGGAGCAGGACCGCGGCGCTGCCTTCCCGGATGCCCTTCTCGATTCCCTGCTCGATTCCCTGCTCGATTCCCTGCTCGAGCCACTCTCGTTGCAATCCCACGGCGACCTCCCGGACGTCTCGCGACAGTGACCTCTCCTCGAGCAACCGTTTGAGCATGACGGTGCCTCGTTCGCTGCCGACAAGGTAGCGCACGAGGTGTCCGAACGCCTCGCGCGGCGCCCCGGCTCAACCCGAGC
>JBFWYI010000055.1:0-14134 GCA_050186575.1 Sandaracinaceae bacterium
GAGCTTGCGCACTCGCTTCTTGTCGGCCGGGCCGAACCGCTTGAACGCGGTGTGCTTGGTGCTCGGCATCGCGCGGCGGTGATACCGCGCGACGGCGGCCACCATCGCCCGCTGCTCCACCGCGAGGCCCATGAGGTCCGAGTTCTCGATGATGTACTGGGTGTGCTTGTGGTGCGCGGCGCTGCTGATGAAGTCGCCGACGTCGTGGAGGAGCGAGGCGACGCGGAGCATCTGGCGGTCCACCGGGCCGAGCTGGTGCAAGGGAGCGAGCTTGTCGAACAGGACGCACGCCAAGCGGTCGACCTGCGTCGCGTGCGGCTCGTCGAAGTGATAACGACGACCGAGGTGCACGGCGGCGCGGGCCATCGCGCTCTCGTCCACGCTGTAGTCCCAGACCCGGAAGTGCTTGTCGACGAGCTCGACCGCCATGCCTTCCTTGAGGCCGACGCCCGGGGCGATGATCTCTTCGGTCCGCGCGAGGTCGGCGACCCGCAAGATGACGTAGAGCGCGGGCACGATGACGTCGGCGCGATCGGCGCGTAGGCCGTACGCCGACTGGCGCTCGATCGCGGTGAGCTTCTTCATGCGCGGCAAGAGCGCACGCGCCGCCGGCACGCTGATCGTCGGGTGTCCCCCGAACGCCCCGTTGCTCCCCTCTACGCTCGCCGGACAGAGGCGCGCGACCGCCTCGAAGTTGCCGCCGGTGCCGGCGACGATGTCGTAGCGGCGGCGCCGGAACTTCTCCTCGATGGGGAGGATCATCCGCTCGAGGTAGCTGAGCATCAGCTTCTCTTGCCGCTCGTTCACCGGCTCGTCCGGCGAGAGGAACGACTCGAGCAGGCGCACGGTGCCGATCTCGAGCGAGCTCGAGTACCGCACCTCGTCATGGTTGACCTCCGACAGCTCGAGGCTGCCGCCACCGAGATCGACGAGCAGCGCGCGATAGCCGCCGAGCGTCATCGCGGACTCGACCGCCAGCTTGACGAGCCTCGCTTCCTCGGTGCCGCTGATCGCTTCCAGCCGGATGCCCGCCTCGCGCTCGGCGCGCTCGACGAGCTCGTGCGAGTTGACGGCGTCGCGCGCCGATGCGGTCACGACCGCGCGCACGCTCGCGAGCTCGCGCTGGTCGAGCTCCTTGCGGAAGCTCTTCAGCGCGGCGATGCATGCGTCGATCTGGACGGGGTCGAGCCGGCCGGTGAGGAACACGCCGTGGCCGAGCCGCACCGGTCGCCGGATCGTGACGACCTTGCGCATCTCGCCCGCCGAGTCGGCCTCCACGATGAGGAGCCGATTGGCGTTCGATCCCAAGTCGATCGTCGCGAAGGCCGGCATCGCGAATCCCCCATAAACCGTTCCGGGCGAGCTGTCGACGCCCGCCCGCGGTTTGCCGCGAACCCCGACGCTCGCGGCGCGCGAAAACGACCTCGGCATGCGGTCGGGCTCCGTCGGGCGACGGATCGCGTCGCCCCCTCGAGCCCGCGGCGGCGATGGGCGCGCCATCCCGAGCGCCGCCGCAGCCCGCGCGCACACGTCACGGGAGGATCGGGCTGCACTCCACGACGCACGCGAAGCTCTCCGCGCACGAGTGCGCGTCGAGGCACGCATCACATTCGTCGGCGGCGTACTGCATCCCGCCGTCCGCGTCGACGTAGGTGTTGCAGCGATCGCGGCACGCGTCCGTGTCGTAGCTGGAGTCGTAGCAGTCGCGGTAGCGATCGCAGAGGTTCGCGCAGTCGGCGACCTCGTTGATCTCTTCGACGGGGTTGGTACAGCCGACGAGCGAGCCGGAGATCGCAAGGATTCCGGCGAGCAAGATACCATGCTGAATACGCATTCGATTCCTCTCGGTCAGGGTTGGCGCGCCACGCGGCGCGTGTGACCCCTCCCCTTTCAACCGCCGCGCCAACCCTCGTGCGGGAGCGGGACGGTGAGCCGCGTGTGTCCGATTCGCGCAGCGCGGCGCGGTGCCACGGGGCGTCGCTCAGAGCGGCGTCGAGCGACGCTGCGCGCGCCGCAGCGCGTCGAGGAGATCCTCCACGTCGAACGGCTTGAGCAAGCACGCATCCGCACCGGCCCGCCGGAGGTCGCGCCAATCCGCGGCGCTGCCCGAGCCCGTGATGATCACCAGCGGCACTCGATCACCTCCTGGCAGCGCGCGGATCTCGCGCGTGATGTCGAGGGTGCTGCGACCCGGCATCTGGAGGTCGAGCGCGATCGCGTCCGGCATGCGATGCGCCGCGGCGGCGAGCGCGGCCTCCCCGCTCGAGACCGCTTCGACGGCGCAGGTACCGATCGCGTGCACGATGGCGAGCGAGAAGAGCTGCCGCAGCTCGGCGTCGTCATCCGCGATCAACACCCGCCGCAGCGGTGGAAGCCGCATCGATCGGACGCTCGACGCGCGCTCGTCCGGCGCGATCGCCTCGGCCAGCGCCCTCGCGAGGCCACCCGCGGTGGGACGATCGGCGGGGAGCTTGGCGAGCCCCTTCGCGATCGCGGCGTCGAACGCAGCGCCGAGCTCGGGCCGCAGCGCGCTCGCGCTCGGCACTGGCTCGTAGACGTGCGCCGCGATCAGAGCCGCGCCGCGCTGCTGAAACGGGAGCTGGCCGGTGAACAGCTCGAACGCGCTCACCGCGAGCGAGTAGACGTCCGCCGCCTCACCCGACTCGACGACGCCGAGGATCTGCTCGGGCGCGAGGTACGCGGGGGTGCCCCGGAGCGCGCCGTCGGGACCGAGGCCCACCGCGACGCCGACATCGGTCAGCTTCACTTTCCCCGTACGACCGAGGAGGACGTTCGAGGGCTTCACGTCACCGTGGACGATGCCCTTCTCGTGCAGCGCGTCGAGCCCCTCGGCGATCGCCATGACGATCGCGAGCGCCTCGCGCAGGCCCAGCCGACCGTCCATCGCGCCGATGCGCCTGAGTGCGTCCGAACCGTCGATGAGCTCCATGACCACGTAGGGGTGACCGCGGTGCTTGCCGCACGCGTGCACCGTGACGATCCGGCGATGCCGGAGGCTCGCAAGGCGTCTTGCCTCCTGGACGAACGCGTCGCAGATCGTCGGATGGGCGGACATCTCGGGCCGCAACATCTTGAGCGCGACGCGGCGGCCGAGCGCGAGGTCGCGCGCCACGAAGACGAGCCCGAGACCCCCCGTGCCGAGGAGGCGCTCGAGGACGAATGACCCCGCGATGCGATCCCCGATGTCGGGCACCCACTCGTCGTCGTCGTCCCCACCGCGGATCGCGGAGGCGATCTCGGGTCGCGTGGATTCGAGCCATCGCGGTCCGCGGTCAGAGCCCTCGAGTGCCATGCATCCTTCTCCATTGCAGCACGAGTGCCTCCGCAATCCGTGAAGCATTCCAGGTTGAGTGATGGGGCAGCCCGCCCCGAGCGGGGCGATCTCCCACGGACAGCCGCGGTCGCCGCTCGCCGTGAGCGTCGGTGAATCAGTGGCTTCAGGAGCTCACTCAGTAGAGCGTGAAGCCGGCCGCCGCCGTGGCCGTGACGACCGCCTCGCCGTTCGGATAGAACGTCGGGTGAACGTGACCCGCGATCACGAACCCGTGACGGTGCGTCGCGTAGCCGCGACCGAACACCACCGCGACGCGCGCATCGAAGCCGGGGTAGATCTCGCCCCAGCCATCGCACCGAACCTGCAGCGGGTCGCACACGCTCATGAGCCCCACGTCGAGCGACGGACCCGCCCCGAGCTGGAGCATGTCGAACAGGGTCAGGTCCGCCATCAACGTGTTGTAGACGATCCCCCACATGCCATCGCGACGTCCGTCCAGGATGTCGCCGAGCAAGAGGCGATGCTGTCCGTACACCGCAAAATAATCTCCGATCTGGAGACCGGCCCCGACGCCGAGGCCGCCCACGAATCCCGCGTCGACGCCGACGAGCCCTCCGAGCTCGCCGACGCCGTCGAAGCGGACCCGCAACGTGCGCTCGCGCTGCTGCTCCTCGTCATGCTGCGCGCGCGCGCGACCGGCCGCCGCCGCGCTCATCCCGAGCGCCGTGACCAGAACGGCGAGCGCCAGCGGCGCCCGACTCACGAGTCCCTCCGACGTCATCGTCGACCTCCTCCGTCTCGTTGGCTCGCGCCTCACGCGTGCGTCGTGCGCTCGCTCTTGCCGTTCTTCGTGCGTCCGCCGTTCCGCTTCCCGCTGTCCTCGACGATGTCGTCGTGGCCGACCCAGGTCGACACCTTGTCGTTCGCGCTACGCACCGCGTCGCGGCTCGCCGTCTGCGCGCTCTTCATCGCGTCGCGACCCTTCGTCTGCGCGCTGCTCATCCATCCGCGGATCAGCTCGCTCATGCGCGCGCGGGTCTCTTCGCCGCTCGCCGGCGCGAGGAGCAGCCCGAAGCCCGCGCCCACCAGGGCGCCCGTCGCGAACGACGCCAGCCCGATCCCGATCGTGCTGCCGGTGGTGCGAGGACGGACGCCCATCGCACGCGCGATCTCCGGAGCGACCGCCGACTGCGCCGCGCGCGCGATGCGCGTGACCCACGGGCTGATGCGCTCGTTGAGGCTCGGCTCGTCGACGCTCGGCTCATTGAGGCTCGGCTCGTTGCTCTCGATCGTTTCCATGTCTCCGACTCCTTTCATCGCGCGAACACCGCGCGGTTCTGGGAGTACTCCCCGCACGACGCGTGCCACTCGCTGGCTCTCGCAGGGAGCGCTATAAGCGTCCGGAGCGCCCAGCATGCCCAGCAGCAATCCACCTCGGCGACGACGCCAGAGCTCTTCGCGCCCCGCGCCTCTGCGCCGCAAGAGCGCACCCAGCCACGACGCACCTCGCCACGTGCTCGTCGTCGACGACGACGAGATCGACCGCGAGGCCGTGATCCGCGCGCTACGGGGGCGCCCGCTCCTCATCCTGACGGCGGCGAACGCGGCGGAGGCGCTCGCGAAGCTCGAGACCGAGCACGTGGATGTGATGCTGCTCGATCACCATCTGCCGGACGCGGTCGCGCCCGATGTGCTCGACGAGCTCGCCGATCGCGGCATCGATGTGCCCGTGATCCTGTTGACGGGCAGCCGTGATCCCGATGTGGTGGCTGAGGCGATGCGCCGCGGCGCGGTGGACTACGTGCCAAAGGGCGCCTCACTCGAGGAGCGCCTGCACCAGGTCATCGCGGTCGCGCTTCGGGTCGCCGACGTGGAGCGCGAGCTCGCGCGCGCGCACGACGAGAGTCAGCGACAGGCGGCGCGCCTGCTCCGCAAGGCCGAGGCCACGATCGAGGTGCAGTCCGCCACCGATCCGGAGGACGCGATCCGCCGCGCCGCCGTCGGGTTCCATCGCATGCTCGAGGTGTCTGCCGAGGTCCGGTTGATGTCCAAGGACCCGCCGCTCTTCGCGAGAGCGGGAGACCCGATGCCGCCCGAGCACACCGAGATCGTCCTCGAGCTCCCGCGGGTGGGCCTGACGGGCGAAGTAAAGCTCGGAAAATTGATTGACGACGAGCACGAGCGCCTCTCGGCGACCCTCCTCGGTCGCAGCGTCTCGCAGTCGTTGGAGAGCCTCATCCTCTTGGCGCGGGCCGAGGAAGCGGCGCGCGCTCGCCGCGACATCGCCGCCATCGTGTCGCACGATCTACGGTCGCCGCTGCAGGCCTTCGCGCTCGGCGTGAAGCTCCTCGAGCACCGCCCCGACGACCCGACGTATGGCGACATCCTGGGCCGCATGCGTCGCAACGTGGGATCGATGGAGCGCTTGATCCGCGACATCCTCGACGCGACGCGCCTCGACGACGACGCCTTCTCGCTCACCCTCACCGAGATGGACGTGCGCACGGTGCTCCGCGACGTGCTCGACGAGCACGCCCCGCTGGCCGACAGCGAGAGCATCGAGCTCGTGAGCGACATGCGCGGCTCGGACGGAGACGACACCGCGCTGGTCGGAGACTCCACGCGCGTCCGCCAGGCCGTGGGCAACTTGATCGCCAACGCGATCAAGCACACCCCGAAGGGTGGACGGGTGACCGCGCGCGCGGTGTTCGAAGACGACGCGGTGCGCTTCGAGATCGAGGACACGGGGCCGGGGGTTCCTCCCGAGGTGCGCGACCGGATCTTCGAGCGGCTGGTACGCGGGCCGAACGGCCACGCGCTCGGCCTGGGGCTGGGCCTCTACATCGCGCGGGGGATCGCGCACGCGCACGGTGGCTCGGTCGGCCTCGTGCGCGAAGAGCGCGCCGGGAGCTGCTTCTGGCTCAGCTTCCCGCGCGGCGCGAGCTCGACCTCGAGCGCGCGGCGCGACTGAGCCCACGCGCGACTGAGCCCACGGAGCACGCGTCGATCCGCCGGCGGCGGGGCATCTCGCCACGCCCGCGGCGGTGCTTCGGAATCGACTCCGCGGTGTGAGTCGTGCATAGGATGTTTGCGTGCGCTCGCTGCACCTGAAGCTCTCCGCTGCGTTCGCGGCCTCTCTGCTCGTGCTCTCGGTGGGGGGCGCCGGTCTGTTCGCGTTCGAGCAGGAGCGCGAAGCGCTCGCCGCGATGAGGCGATCGCGCGCGCTCGTGGACGCGGTCCGCGAGCTACGCGAGGCGTTGCTCGACGCGGAGACAGGTCAACGAGGATTCCTCCTCACGGAAGACGATAGGTACAGCGTGCCGTGGGAGGACGCGCGGCGTCGGATGCGCGCGATGGTGGAGGACTTCGCGGCCGCGTCCGAGACGGCGGGCGTGGCGCCGGGCCTCGTCTCTCGCGCGCGCGAGCTCGTGCAGATGAAGCTCGACGAGATGGAGGTCACCATCCGAATGGCGGACCACGGCGACCGGGCGGGCGCTCTCGCGATCGTCGAGACCGATCTCGGGCTCGCCCGGATGACCGAGCTCCGCTCGATCCTCAGCGAGATCGAGGGGCACGAGAGCGACAAGCTCCAGCGGCGGCGCAGTCGGCTCGACGATCGGCGAGCGTGGGCCGAGCTGATCGTGGTGGCGGGGACGGCCTCGGCGTTCGCGCTGCTCATGCTCGTCTACGCGGGCATCCGAAGCTCCATCCAGCGCGAGGAGCAGCGACAGGCCGAGCTCATCGAAAAGACGCACGCGCTCGCCGAAGGCCATGTCGAGCTCGCGCAGAAGAACGAGGAGCTCGAACGGCAGCTAGCGAAGGTCGCCGAGCTCGGCCGCGAGCTCTCCATCAAGAACAGCGAGCTCGCGACGCGCAACCGCGACCTCGATCAGTTCGCCTACGTCGCGTCGCACGACTTGCGCGCGCCCTTGCGCGGCATCGCGAACCTCGCGCACTGGATCGAAGAGGATCTCGGCGAGGCCATCCCCGACGAATCGCGGGAGCACCTCGCGTTGCTCAAGGGCCGCATCACGCGGATGGAAGGTCTGATCGACGGGGTGCTCCAGTATTCGCGGGCGGGACGCGATCGCGGCGAGCTCATCGCGGTCGATGCGGCGAAGGTCGTGCGCGACGTGGTCGATCTGTTGGGCGCGGAGGACGACGAGGAGGAGCATCGAGTCGAGATCGATCCGAGGCTCGAGGGGCTGCAGCTCCTCGCCGATGGCGTGCAGCTGAGGCAGGTGGTGCAAAACCTCGTGAGCAATGCGATCAAGCACGCTCGGACGGACGATCGCCGCATCGCGGTAGGCGGCCGCGCGATCGACGACGAGCTCGCGGAGCTGTACGTGAGAGACAACGGCCCCGGGATCGAGCCTCGCTTCCACGAGCGCATCTTCGGGATCTTCCAGACGCTCGCGCCCCGCGACGAGATCGAGAGCACCGGAATCGGCTTGGCGGTGGTAAAGAAGATCGTGGAGCGAGCCGGGGGCACGGTCCGGCTCGAATCCGAGGCCGGTAAAGGAGCCTGCTTCTACTTCACCTGGCCCTTGGCGCGCGACGTCTCGGACCGAACACTCACCGGCGGGACCCGCAGCGACCCGAGAGATGCAGAAGTGGAAGTGAGAGCCAGCACATGAGTGGATCCCCCCTCAATATCCTCGTCGTCGAGGACGACAAGATCGACGCGATGAACGTGCGGCGCGCGTTCGAAAAGGGGCGGGTGGCGAACCCCCTCTACTTCGCGAGTGACGGGATCGAGGCGCTCGAGATGCTGCGCTCCGGGGCGGTCCCCGCCTCGCGTCGACTCATCTTGCTCGACATCAACATGCCGCGGATGAACGGCATCGAGCTCCTGCGCGAGCTGCGGGCCGACCCGGTGCTCAAGTTCACGCCCGTCGTGGTGCTCACCACGTCGGACGACGAGCGTGACCGCGTGCAGGCCTACGACCTCAACGTGGCGGGATACCTCCTGAAGCCGGTGACGTTCACGAACTTCGTCGACCTGATGGCGGCCCTCAATCGGTACTGGACGCTCGTCGAGTTCCCCTAGCCCAGCCGGTGCGTCGCGCTGACCCGGCCTCCCCGCCACAGCGTGGCAATGTGCTACATCGGGTAGGGAGTTGTGCTGTCCATCCGGGCGCGGCCGAGGGCGGCACGGACGGTGCTGTTCTGCCTCGCATGAGTAACGACGCATCGGCCCGGATCCTCATCCTCGACGACGAGCGCGACGCCGCCGAGCTCTTGGCGATGGCGGTCGAAGCCGCCGGGCACTCGCCCACCGTGGTGACGCGCGCGGCCGCCGCGATCGAGGCGGTGGAGCGGGAGGCGTTCGACGCGGTGGTCACCGACTTCCAGCTCGACGATCTCGACGGCATCGAGGTGTGCACGCGCATCCTCGCGCTCCGACCCGACCTGCCCGTGATCGTGGTGACCGGTCACGCGACGCTGGAGACCGCGGTCGCCGCGATGCGCGCGGGTGCGCACGACTTCGTGACGAAGCCGGTCGACGTCGATCTGCTGCTGCTCACGCTGAAGCGCGCGATCCGCCATCGCCGCCTCGAGACCGAGGTCAAGCGCCTCAAGGACGAGCTGGCGATCGGGACGGGGAGCGACGCGAGCATCGTCGGCAAGAGCTCGGCGATGCGACACGTGTTCGACGTGATCGAGCGGGTGGCCGCGACCGACGCCACGATCCTCGTGACGGGTGAGAGCGGCACGGGTAAGGAGCTCGTCGCGCGCGCCGTCCACCGGCGCAGCCAGCGCGCGGAGGGACCGTTCGTCGCGATCAACTGCGCGGCGGTGCCGGCCCAGCTCCTCGAGTCGGAGCTGTTCGGTCACGTGAAGGGCGCGTTCACCGACGCGCGCAACACGCGCAAGGGCCTCTTCCTCGAGGCGTCGTCGGGGACGCTGTTCCTCGACGAGATCGGCGAGATGCCGCTCGAGATGCAAGTAAAGCTGCTCCGCGCGCTCCAGGAACGCGTGGTGCGTCCGGTCGGCGGGAACGAGGAGGTCCCATTCGACGCGCGCGTGATCGCCGCCACGAACCGGGACCTCGAGGAGGAGGTCCGCGAGGGTCGCTTCCGCGAGGATCTCTTCTATCGGATCAACGTGGTCGGCATCGCGGTGCCACCGCTCCGCGAGCGACCGGGCGACATCCCGCTCCTCGCGCAGCACTTCGTGGAGCGCCACGCGTCGCGGTTCGGCAAGGACGTGCGCGGCCTCGCCCCCGAGGCGCTCGAGAAGCTCCTCGCGTACGAGTGGCCCGGCAACGTGCGCGAGCTCGAGAACGGGATGGAGCGCGCGGTGGCGCTCGCGCGGAACGAGAACGTGCGCGCGGACGACCTCCCCGAGCGCGTGCGGACGTTCCGCCCCGAGCACCTCGCGGTCGTCGCCGACGAAGTGGAGCAGCTGATCTCCGTCGCGGAGCTCGAGCGTCGATACATCTTCCACGTGCTCAAGCTGGTCGACGGCAACAAGTCGCAGGCGGCGCGGATCCTCGGGCTCGATCGACGGACGCTGTACCGCAAGCTCGACGCGTTCGAGCAGCAGCGGACCGGGGGCAAGGGAACCCAGAAGGCGGCGGCGAAGAACGGGACCGCCACGAAGAACGGCACGTCGAACGGCGCGCGTCCCGCCAAGCGCGAAGACGAGCGACCGCCGATGCCGGCGTTGCCTCCGCAGCCCTGACCTCGAGCGAGCTCCTTGACCGACGCGGCCCGCGCACTCGACGCGAGGCCGCGTCGTCGCGTTCCGTCTCGTCGACGCTCGCGTAACTCAGGCCGATCTCGCAGCCTCGTGGGGAGAGTGGCGGGATGGCGCCCGATCCCGTGGCGAAATTGCCCACCGAGGCGCGCATGTAGATCGTAAACGACGCTGCGTGCGCCAACGTTGGCTGGCACGCGCGCTGCACCTACGAGGGTCGACACATCGGATGCACGCCACGCGCGATGCCCCTGAAGAGCCCGCCAACGAACCTTCCACTCGTACCACGATGGGCTCGCAACACTTTTCTCTCAGCTACGGAGGAGCCCTATGTTGTGGATGATTCTCACCTGGATCGTGTTCGGATTGATCGTGGGCGCGCTCGCTCGGTTGCTCGTGCCGGGTCGCCAGTCGATGGGTCTGCTCGCCACGATGGCGCTCGGCGTCGGTGGCTCCTTCATCGGCGGATTCCTCGCGAATCTGTTCACCGGCTACCCGCTCTTCCACGTGCACCCGGCTGGCTTCATCGGCAGCGTGCTCGGCGCGATCTTGATCCTGCTCCTCGCAGGTCTCGCGCACCGAAGGGCGCTCGTGTCCTGATCGCGGCGCTCAGTCGACGGCACTCCCGGTCCAGCCGGGGGCGCCGTAGCTCGTTCCACGCGGCATTCCAAACCCGAGGAGACAACAGCATGACGTCCGTCGTCCTAGAAGCCGGCCCCGCCGACATGACCTTCCCCACGCTCGCCCCGGGTGCGCCGACGCGGGTCGACGCGATCGACGTCGCGGGCCACACGGATCGCGGTCGCGTGCGCGAGCGCAACGAGGATCACTTCCTCATCGCGGAGCTCGGCGGCTACGTGCGCGTGAAGGGGACCAACCTCGCCGACCCGCGGCGGCGCAACGAGATCCGCTCGCCCGCCGCCACGGTGGCCGCGATCGCCGACGGCATGGGCGGACATGGACACGGCGAGCTCGCGAGCGCCGTCGCCCTCGACGCGCTCGCGGGCGACCTCCTCCGGTTCTCGCCGCAGCTCATGGATGACGCCGGCGCGCGGGCCCCCCAGGCGCTCCTCTCGCGCCTCGCCGCCACCGCAGCGACCGCGCAAGAGCAGTTGCGCGCCACGACACGGCGCAAGGGCGCCGACGCCACGCGCCCCGGCACCACGCTGACCGTCGCGCTGTTCAACCGCGATCGCGCGCTCGTGATGCACGTCGGAGACTCGCGCGCTTACCTCGCGCGAGGATCCGCCATCGAGCGGCTCACCCACGATCACACGCTCGGCGAGCAGGTCCGCGCGCAGGGCCTCGAAGGAGCGCCGCGTCTGGACGACATCCTGGTCAACGTCATCGGCGGCAACGACGACACGCCGGCCGCCGAGGTGGCGGAGGTGGCGCTCCAACCCGGTGACGCGCTGATCCTCGTGAGCGACGGAGTCACCAAGTACCTGAGCGACGAGGCCTGCGTCGGGCTGATCCAAGGGCGCGACGCGGCGACGGCGGCGGAGGCCCTCGTCGCGGCCGCGGTCGCGGCGGGGGGCGGAGACAACGCGACCGCGATCGTCGCGCGACTCTGAGCCGATTCGATCCGCCGCGCTGACGAGCCGAGCCGGCGCGCCTCGAACGACATCGAGGCGCGCCGTCGTCGTTCTTCCGCTCGGTCAGGTCAGCGCGACACGGGCCCGGCGGCTTCGATCGCGCGGCGCACGGCCCGCTCGCCCTTACGCGACCCGGGCTTCGAGCCACCGCCTCCGGGTGGATCGCCTCCGTCGCGCAGCATGTCGATCGCGCGCCGGATGCGCTCGATCACGCGATCGCGCTCGACGAACACGGCGGCGATCTCGATGTCGAGGGGCAGCACCTCCACGACGCGGAGCGTGCCCGCCCGGATCTCGCGCACCGCGCCGCGCTCCGGCACGAACGCCAGACACGGGACGCCCTCGGCGAGCGAGATCGCGCTCGGCACGTCGTCGGTCTCCCCCAACACCTCGATCGGATCGCCATCGATCCGCGCGAGGTAGTCGTTCGCCGCGCGGCGAAGCGCGCTGCCTCGGATCGGGAGCACCGCGCGGTCCGGCAGACCCTCGGCGTCCCCGCCCGTCACCACCACGACGCGGCTGCGCACGAGCGTCTCGGTCACGAGGCCGCGACGCCCCGGCTCGAGAGGGACGGTGTCGGTGATCGCGAGATCGAGGTCACCATCGACGAGCGCGCGCGGGAGGACCTCGCCCGTCGCGGTCCGCAGGATCACGCGGAACCCGGACGTGCCGAACAGCGGCCGGAAGAAGTCCGCCGTCAACGCTCGCGAGACCGACGAGGACACGCCGACGCGCAACACCTCGCGCTCCGCGCTGCCCGCGAACCGCTCGACCAGCGACGTCGCGGCGGAGAACATCCGCCGCGTCGAAGCGAGCGCGGAGCGCCCCTCGCTCGTGAGCTCGAGACGACCCCCCCGTCGGTGGAACAGCTTCACGCCGAGCGCCGCCTCGAGCTCGCGGACCTGCTCGCTCACCGTCGGCTTGGTCACCCGCAGGCGCACGGCGGCGCGCGAGACCGAGCCCTCCTCCGCCACGACGTGGAAGTAGAAGACGTGGTTGAAGTTCAGGCGCTCGAGGGACGACATCGATGAAGCTCCTGCTAGTTGGAAATTCCGAACGGGCCAGGAAGGGAATTCCTGGCCTGACGGATTCCGGAAAGACGGCTCATGATCTCGACCTGAGACACCGCGACGGGCGGTCGACGACGCGGTCTCGCACGACAATGAGTTTCTCGATACACAAACGCCGTCCGGACGTGGACACAGCCGAGCCGCAAGGCGAGGCGCCACGCGCGAATGGAGCATCGACCATGCCAGCACCCGATGATCTGGGAGTTCGGCGAGGGCGCACGGGGCAAGACACCCCAACGAGGCACGATGCCCCGGAGGGATCGCCTCGACGCGTGCTCTGGCTGGTGTTCGCCTCCGACGAACCGTCGACGCTGCGCGAGATCGAGCGGGCGCTCGCCGAGCTGCTCGTGGCGAGCCCGGTCGCGTTGCGATCGCTCGACGCCGCGGCGCTCGCCGACGACGTCGCGCGCGCGGTCGAGCTCGGCCTTCGCCCCGTGCTCGCCGTCGAGTGCGACGACGCGTTCATCGTCTCCTTACGCGACGCGTGTCGCGCGCGCGGCGTCGATCCCGAACCGATCACGCGCCTGCGTCGCGATCATTCGCCGAACCCAGCGGCGAAGAAGCGGGACCACGCCGAGTGCAGGCTGCCGTTCACGATGGCGGAGCTGATCCGACTCGTGAGCCGCGCCGGCGGCGCGTGGCAGCTCGACTCGCCCTGACTCACGGGCAGACGCGGCGCTCGACGTGCCGCAGCTCGCGCGAGCGCTCGTCGTAGTGAGAGACGTGCAAGTCACCGCGCGCGTCCACCGCCATCGTGGCCCCGCCGAGGAACGACAACGAGAATCCCGTCGACGCGACCACGTCGATCGCCCACGCGCCCGAGGCGCTGCGGAGCGCGTGATAGAGCTCGGGCGTGTCCGAGTCGAACAAGAGGTGCACGCGGGCGTACGGATCGACGACCAGATCCATGTTCCAGCGCGCGTTCGAGGCGCCGTCGACCGGCTCGAGAGACCAGTCTCCGTCGCGGCTGCGGAACAGGTAGCGGAGCCGCTCGGGCGCGCTCGTGAAGTACGCGACGTGGACGCCGCCGGTCCGGTCGGCCGCGATCGCGCTGCCGCCGTCGACGTGGTCGCCGATCTCTTGCTGCGCCCATCCTCCGGCGTCAGCCGCGCGGTACTGATGCAAGAGACGTTGGCTCGTCGCGTCGACGTGCACGATGTGCTGGCCGCCGAGGACATCGATCGCGAACGACGGATAGCGCCCCACCCGATCGCCCGCCGCGACGATCTCGCTGGACCACGCGCCGCCGGTGCGCACCGCGTAGCCGAGGTGCGTCTCGAGGCGCGAGGTCTCGACGGTGAACGCCACGTGCGGGACGTCCGCGGGGTCGAGCACGAGGCTGCCGCTGAACGCGCGACCCGACGCGGGGATCCGCTCCGCGTCCCACGCGCCCGAGGCGTCGCGGACCGCGTACCACAGCTCGTCCTGGCCGAGATCGTCGAACACCACGTGCACCCGTCCGTCCGCGCCGA
>JBFWYI010000055.1:14234-17041 GCA_050186575.1 Sandaracinaceae bacterium
CGGCGGAGGTGAGCCAGCGAGGGGCGCGCATGCCATCTACGATGCCTCAGCCGGCACCGGTTGGCTCATGTTCGCCCACGGGTGCGCGCGCGCGCGGCTGCTATCCTCGGCCGCATGCTGCATTCCTTGGAGGGTCTCCGCCGCGGATCGCTCGTCACGCTAGCGCTCGTCGTGCTCGGCGCGGGCTGCACCTGCGGCGCGGCGGACGATGCGGATCCCGAAGACGACTCGATCCTCGGCACCCCGACCTCGAGCCGCGCGTACGAGGTCCCGGACGAGCCGGGCGAAGCGGTCGGCCAGTACGCCGAGCGTCACACCGGTCCGGCGCCCCGCGGCGCGCGTTGCCCGGAGTCGATCACGGAGCCGTGCGTGAGCGAGCTCGAGGGCTACGTCTTCGTCAGCGCGCCCGGTTGGGATCACCACTACCGCCTCGACCTCAACGACGAGAACGGTGCGATCCGGCGCGGCGCAGAGACCGACCTCGACTGGATGCGACATCTCGAAGCGGGCGTGCGCGACGTGCTCGCGGAGGAAGCGGCGTCGAGCGCGGTCGGACACTGCGGTCTCGCCGGAGAGATGCCCGCGCTCTACGGCGCGCCGAACGGCTACTTCCGAGTACCGATCCCCACCGTCGCCGAGGGCGAGCCGCCCGCGCCCGTCACCCCCGCGCAAGCGAACGACACACTGCAAGCCGCGTATACGCGCATCGGATATCCGACCGACGCCCCGCGCACCTTCTTCGAAGGGCCGCTCCTCTCGCGGATGACCGCGACCACGTTCCTCCAGCCGATCGTCACGCGCCGCGGCGCGTTCCTCGGCGACGGCACGACGGTGAAGGAGGCGCTCGTGTTCGTCGTGTTCTCGCCCGAGAGCTCGCGCGTGTACGTCCTCGATCGCTCGCGCGAGTATCCGCCGGGCGAGCCCGAGCAGACGGTGCGCCAGCGGCAGCTCGACGACCAAGCCGCGTTGCTCCGCCTGTTGAGCGGGATCGGCGAGTCGCCGATCGCGTTCGCCGCCGACACGGCGTGCGAGATCCCCGAGCTCGTGGGCGGCCGTCCGTGGCGCCTGCTCTCGCCGCCCTGGCATCACGACTGAGGTCACGAACGCGACTTGCGCCGGGGGATCCCTCGGCGCAGGACGGGTGAAGCACCCGGATGCACGCCTCGCTCGTCGTCGACCTCGCGCTCGTCCTCGGAGTCGCGGCGATCACCAGCCCGATCGCGAAGCGGCTCGGTCAGCCGACCGTGCTCGGCTACCTCGCGGCGGGCCTCGTCGTCGGCCCGTACATCCCGATCCCGCTGTTCGCGGACCACGAACGCGTCGAGAGCCTCGCCGAGCTCGGGGTGGTCCTCGTCATGTTCGCGGTCGGCCTCGAGCTCCGGATCGCGAAGCTCGTCCGCGTCTTGCCCACGGCCGGCCTCACCGGCGTGGTCCAGGTCGGCTTCCTCATGTGGTGCGGCTTCGCGCTCGGACGCGCGGTGGGCTGGACCCCGGTGCAAGGACTCTTCCTCGGCGCATGCATCGCGATCTCGAGCACCATGGTGGTAACGCGCGCGCTCGGCGACGGCACCGACGCGGCGACCCGCGAGCACGTCCTCGGCGTCCTCGTCGTCCAAGACGTCCTCGCGATCGTGTTGATCGCGGCGATGACCGGCGTCGCGACCGGCGGCAGCGTGAAGCCGGAGGAGCTCACCGCCGACCTCCTCGAGCTCGCGGTCGTGCTGGTCGTGATGATCGTGCTCGGCCTCGTGATCGTCCCCCGCCTCGTGCGCGCGGTGGCGAGCCTCGCGAGCGACGAGGTCCTCACCGTGGTCGCGATCGGCGTCTGCTTCGTGCTCGCCGCGGTCGCGGCGGGGCTCGGCTACTCCGTCGCGCTCGGCGCGTTCGTCAGCGGCGTGCTCGTCGCGGAGTCGGGCCTCGGGCACAAGGTCGAGCAGCTCGCGGGATCGATGCGCGACGTGTTCGCGGCGATCTTCTTCGTCTCGATCGGGATGACGGTCGACCCGCGCGAGGCGTACGCCCAGCTCCCGCTCGCGTTGCTCGTCACCGCCGTCGTGATCGGCGCGCAGCTCGCGATCGTCAGCCTCGCCGGCCTCGTCTCCGGCATCGGCGTGCGCCGCTCGGTGACGGCGGGCCTCGCGCTCGGTCAGATCGGTGAGTTCGCGTTCATCCTCGCGAGCATCGGCGTCACCGCGGGCGTCGTCGATCCGAGCCTCCGCGCGCTCCTCGTCACCGTCGCGGTGCTCACCGCGTTCACCACCCCCATCGCGATCAAGAGCGCCGATCGCGTCGTCGGCCTCGTCGATCGCGCGATGCCCGGCGGCATGCGCCGCGTCCTCGCGCTGCACGAGCAGTGGATCGCGGGCCTGCGCGAGCCGACCGGCGACCGCGGTCCGATCCGGAGGAGCGTGCGAGCGCTCGCCCTCGACGCCGCCCTCGCCTTCGGGCTCGCGGTCGGTGCGGCGCGCCTCATGCCGACCGCCGTCCCGTTCCTCGTCGCTCGCCTCGGCCTCGATCGCTCGATGGCGCAGCTCGTCTTCCTCGGTGGAGCGCTCCTCGCCACCGTCCCGTTCCTCGTCTTCGCGGTGCGCACCACGAGCGTCCTCGCGCGCGCGATCCTCGCGTCCCGCGCGGAGCAAAGCGGCGAGTACTCCATGGCGCGCGTGCGCGTCCTGCGCGCGCTCCTCCTGCTCGGTCTCACCGCCCTCGTCGGCTTCCCCGCCGCCATCGTGGTCGCCGCCTCGGTGGCCGACTCGCGCGCGATCGTGCTCGTCTTCGTCGCGATCGTCGTCCTCGTGATCGCCGCG
>JBFWYI010000055.1:17141-64481 GCA_050186575.1 Sandaracinaceae bacterium
GAGTGACGCGAGCGCGCCGTGCTTCAGCGGGTAGGACCATCCGCCGCGGCCACGGTAGGTCATGCGGTGTACGGCGTAGCCGTCTCGTCCGAGGACGAACTTCATGACGGGCGCGTAGCGCGCGTGCGCCCTGGGTTGCTCGAGGCGCGGCAGGTCCACTGGGCGCGGGAAGGGCTCGTAGATCACGATCGCGTCCCCATCGATCGCGGCGCGATGACCACCCAGGTGGGGGTGGCGTTGCAGCTCGACCTCCACGAGCCGAAGATCGGCCGAGGGGATGCGCTCGTCCCTCGAGCCGACCCGGCGCACCGAGACGACGCCGTTGATGCTCTCGCTCGCCTCGAAGCCGTCGGGCATCGCGGCCAGCGCGCCCTCGCGTACGGTCTTGGCGAAGAAGTAGCGAGGTCGACCGGCCTTCGTGGTGCCCTGGTGCAGGTAATACGTCTCGCCGAGCCGGTTCGTGTACGTCAAGGCCGCGCGCTTGCTCGTGGTCATCGTCCCTCCGTCGTCAGCCCGCGTACTGCGGCGCGAAGCACTCGTTGCCCGACGCTGCGTCCAGCGGTCCCCTCGTTCGGCTGCCGCTTCTTCACCACGCCGCGAGCGTGGATCCCCGACCGGGTCGGGTCCAGCTCGCCGATGGCTCGATGCGGCGAGGCTGCGTCCGGCACGAGCGCTGCGGCGCATGCGTCTCGTTCGACGAGCGATCGGTCCGAGGTGGCAACGACTCGGCCCGCTCCGAACAGAGCCGGCGCTCCCGGAAGCGGAGAGCCGCTCGGGGACGTAACCCTCGACGGAACGCCGCGAGCCCGACGCCCTTCGTGGGCGCCGGGCTCGCTGTCGAGCGCAAGACAACCCGACGGCTGCCCGACGGGCTAGGCCACCCGGTGTCCGGCACGAGCGGGTTCACGCCGTCCGTCCCCTCGTCGTCGGTGGGCTCACCGACGTCCGGGTCTTCGATCGCCTCGTCGACGTCCTCGGCCCGCTCGCGTCTCGCCTCCGTGCCCGGCGTCAGGCGGTAAGATAAATGACATTTGATTACAGGATTTGAGCTGGCCCCGTGCTACGGCCCATACATGCTGAACGCGTGCCCAGCTATCAGGCTCGACGAGCCCGCCGACATGGACGCCGTCGAAGCCGAGCTCGCGACGTTGGAGGCGAGCATCAATAGCGCGATTCATCGGCGGCTCTATCTCATCCGCCTGATCGATGAATCGGGCCGGTGGGCGCATCAGGGGTGTAAGAGCTGCGCGCATTGGCTGAGCTGGCGGCTCGGGATCCACTCGAGCACCGCGCGCGAGCAGGTGCGGTCGCGAAGAAGCTGGCGGAGCTGCCGCGGCTCGACGAGGAGCTGCGGCACGGGCGAGTGACGTACTCGCAAGTGCGCGCGATCTGTCGGGGCGCCACGCCGGCGAGCGAAGAAGCGTTCATCGAGATGGCGAAGAACACGACCGCGTCGCAGCTCGAGCGGATCGTGCGCGGGGTCGAGGGCACGCGGGCGCTCGATGAGCCCGACGACGTGAGCCGCGCGCCGTCGCGGTGGGTGTTCCAGCGGCCGATGAACGACGGGTCGTTTCGAGTGGAAGCGCAGCTTCGCGCCGACGAGGCGGCACGCGTGATGGAGGCGATTCCAGCTGCTGGCCCGAGCGGATCGCTCAGCGAGCTCGGGTCGCTGTAATACGTGGCCGAGAACCAATCGCCCACGACCTCGTTGGTCCCGCCCCACTGCATGTACGTGTCGTGGTACGACCGTGAGCCAGGCAGACCGTCGTATCGGTCCGGCGCGAAGTATGGATACGGCCGGCTATACCCGCAGTCGGCGTTGGCGACGAGATCGCAACGCGGGTAGTCGTTGCCCCACGGGTACTCGACGTCGCGCGGCGCCGGGCCGCGGGGCGGCCTTCTCCCACTCGGCCTCGGTCGGGAGCCGGCGCCCCCCGTCCCACACAGCCGTGATGGTGTGACGACGATCGGCGGTCGAGGGTCGCGTTCTCGGGTGTTTGACGGGGCCCGCCTTCCCATCTAGAACGCTGCGCTCCACGGCCGAGTGGCGGAATGGCAGACGCGGCGGATTCAAAATCCGCTGCCCGAAAGGGTGTGCCGGTTCGAGTCCGGCCTCGGCTATCTGATCGGCAGCCTTCAACGGGCTGACCGGTGACGCGGCGTCGCATTCCGCCTCGCACTCCTCGTCGCGCTGCACAGCATCTTGCGTCCCGAAGTTGGTGCGCGGTCGGACCTCGGTTAGAAGCGAGGCGTGACCAGCGAGCGCGGGTCCGTCGACGCGGATCGGGAGGTCGATCGGATCTCGGACCGCCGGCTCGTCCCGTGGTTCGTGTGGCTCGTCGCGTTCTATGGCGTGTGGGCGGCGCTGCAGATCGGGCTCGGCCTCTGGCCCGAGACGAGGGCGCACTGGCCGATCGCGGCGGCGATGGGCCTCGGGAGCTACGTCGCGGGGTCGACGCCGATGGGCGGCGGCACGGTCGGCTTTCCGGTGCTCGTCCTCTTCTTCGAGCTGCCCGCGTCGCTCGGGCGCAACTTTGCGCTCGTGATCCAGTCCATCGGGATGACGTCGGCGAGCATCTTCATCCTCTGCCGGCGGTCCCCGATCGAGACGCGGATGCTCCGCGCGAGCATCGTCGGCTCGGCGGTCGGGCTCCTCGTCGGGACGTTCGTCGTCGTGCCGATCATCGACGACGCGACGGTGAAGCTGATCTTCGCGTGCCTCTGGGCGAGCTTCGGGTTGCTCACGCTCGTCCGAAACCGCGAGCTCTGTGCGCTCGACGAGGTCCCGGTCGTGCCGTGGCCCGCCGCGATCCGCCTCGGATTGCTGGTCGGCGTCCTCGGGGGGATCACCACCGCGCTCACCGGCGTCGGGATCGACATGATGCTCTACACGGTGCTCGTGCTCCTCTACCGCATGGACCTCAAGGCGGCCGTGCCGACGTCGGTGATCATCATGGCGATCTCCAGCCTGATGGGGGTGGCGCTCCACGTGGCGATCGGCGACCTCGACCGCGAGGTGTTCCACAACTGGCTCGCCGCCGCGCCGGTGGTGATCCTCGGTGCGCCGCTCGGCGCGTTCCTCGTGAGCGTGATCTCGCGGGTCAAGACGTTGTACTTCGTCGCCGTGCTCTGTCTCCTCCAGTTCGCGTGGGCGCTGTATCAGGTCAGGCCGAGCGCGGGGCAGTGGATCCTCGTGGTCGCCAACCTCGTCCTCGCCACCGCAGGCTTCATCGTGCTCCACCGCGTCGGGAAGCGGCTCGCGGCGCGGCGCGCCGACTGATCGGAGAACCCGGACCCGCCGTCGCGACGCGCTCCCTCGAGCGCGCAAACGTGCGTGTCATCGATCGACGTCTCAGCGAGCGTTCGTCAGGGCGTAGCCGAAGTCGGCGATCGCGACTCCGCCAGTCGCGGGGAACGTCCACCCTCGCGCCGCGCTCGCCACGCACGCGTCGACGCTCGCGCCGCACCCCGAGCTCTCTACGGTCGCGTCCCGCACGGTCCCGCGCGGATCGATCGTGACCACGAGGTGGAGCACGCCGTCGAGCTCCGGGGCTCGCACGAGCGCGGCCTCGTAACACGCGCGCAGCGCGGGGATGCGGACGCGCCCGACGCGACGCGCGATGTCCGGATCCATGTAGCGAGCCTGCGCGCTGAGGAGACGCACGAGCGGCCCGGTGGCCGCCGGGCTCGTCGCGCGGGGCGACGGGTGGCCATGGACGACTCGGCCGAGCGCGCTCTCGCCACGAGCGCCACCTCCTCGCCCGTCACGCTTCGCCTCGATGCGGCGTCGCAGCGCGACGATGGCGCGACTCGCCGCCGTGTCGGCGCCCGCCATCGCGTCGGCGCGATCGAGCGTGCGCTCGATCTCCTCCAGGCGCTCCTCGTCCGGTCGCGACGGGAGGCGATCGATCGCGAGGCGGGCGACCGCGCTGATCGCCCGCGCGGGTCGCACGCCGGCCTCCGCGCACGCTGCGTACGCGTCGCGTGCGCCCTCGAGATCACCCGCGCGCTCCTTCGCGCGCGCCAACGCGAACCGCGCGTCGCGCCGAGTCGGATCGAGCTCGAGGGCTCGTGCGAGCGCGACGGCCGCCGGTCCTGCCTCGTCACTCGCGAGCCGAGCTCGCCCGAGCGCCTCGTGCGCCGCCGCCGACTCGGGGCTCGCGCCGACCGCACGCTGCGCCGCCGAGAGGGCCGCCCGCTCGTCCCCCTCGGCGAGCGCGGACCACGCCTCCGCGATCGGGTCGGCGACCGCGCGCTCCACGGACGGCGCCGCCGAGCCCGCGGGAGTGGGATCGGCCGACGGCGTCGAGCACGCGCCCCCGAGCACGAGGAGGACGAAGGCTCGCCGCACGACGGAAGGTACGCGCGCGCGGACCGAATCCCACCCCTACGCGGAGCCCGGTGCGTCGCTCAGGGGTCGTCGCTCAGGGGTAGTCGCTCAGGGGTAGCAGTACCCGAAGCCGAAGATCGTGTGGCAGGAGTACCCCTCGGCCATCCGGCACTCCGTCGACGCGGTGCAGCTCGGGAGGCACAGGGTGAGCTGGGTGGAGGTCATCCCGCCCGCCATGCTGACGCTCGCGCACACGACGTCGCCCTCGCCGCACTCGCTGCCGTCTCCTGAGCTATCGCAAGGGACGCTGCACATGCCGTTCGGGAAGCGCGCGACGACGCCTCCGCTGAACGGGTCGTCGATCTGCGTGTAGCAGCGCGCGCCGGCCGGCTCCGTGCAGTCGGCGTCCGTCGTGCACGCGTCGCCGATCCGAGCGCCGCGGCCCATCGAGCCGCCGTCGGACTCCGGCGCCGCGCCGTCCGAGCGCGGGACGGATCCGTCGGAGCGAGCGCCGGCGTCCGAGTCGGCGCGTCCGTCATCACATCCGATCGCGCCGAACATCAGGGCGATCGCGATCCAGCTCGTTCGCACGCGCGCAGCGTAGGTCAGCGCGGCGCGACCGAGGGTGAGCGAGCGGGCTTACACCCGGCTGTCGCGCTTCGACCCGACGTGCGAGTCGGCGACCGGCGACGGCGGAGCGGACGGTCGGACGAACCTGCCGGCGGACGCGATGCGGTACGCGGTCCGTGAGGCATCGACGCCCCGCTCCTCGTCGGCAAGCGGGCGATCACCGCTCGCTCGACTCGGACGCCACCGTCGACGGTCAACACGCGTTGCGGACACTCACGGTCGCGGAGCGGTGAGCCGCGGGCGACGCGTCTAGCGGCAGCCGTAGACCTGCGCGCGCGTCTCGGGCCGTCCCGTCGCCTGGTCGACGATGGTCCAGTGGATGACGACGCGATCGTCGATCGTCACCGCCGCGATGCCACCGAGGTCCAGGCGCGAGCGCGACGTGGGCACCGAGCCGTCGATGAGGCGCGGCATCCCGTCCTCCTCGATCTGCCAGGTCTCGATGAGGCCGCCGGTCGGATCCGCGTCGCCGTAGCTCTGCACCGCGACGAACGCGCCCGCGCGCCCGGGCACCGCCGTCAGCGCGGGGGTGACGTCGCCCGCCATCGTGAACCCGAAGGGGATGAACGTGAGGTCGCCGCTCTCGTGCCAGAACACGAGCAGGTTGGACGACTCGGTGTAGTGCGCAAGCGCGATGGACGGCTCGCGCGCGCCGCCGACGGGCGCGACGGCCGGCGCGACGTTCGGTCCGCGTTGGAAGCCATCGATCCCGAACTGATCGAGGCTGCCATCGCCCCGGATGAGGGCCAACCGCAGCACTCCACCGGAGTCCGGCGCGAACGCGATAGCAAACCCAGCCGCGATCGCGGTCGCGCTCGCCTCCGTTCCCACGGCTGCATCGGACAGCGGAACGAACGCGTCGGGGGGCCCGGTGAGGTCGGGGATGAGCGCGGCGGCTTGGCTCCCGCCGCCGGAGCCGTTCACCATCCATCCGGTCGGCGAGCCAGCCAGCGATACGCACTCGATGCCCATGAGCGCCGAGACCGGGTCGACGAGCTCGTACGTCTCGCCGCGCAGCCGCCTCAGCTCCACGAACGAGTCTCGGGTCAGACACGTGCCGAGGAACGTTCCGTCCGTCGCGAAGAGCGCGGGCGCCGGGTAGCGCTCGGTCCCGGCCATCGCGGGCCCGCTCGAGAAGTCGACGTCCGGCGCGCCGACCGCGAGGCGACCGCGCCGCCCGTGGACCTGATAGGTGTCGAACTCGGTGCGGAGCGACGCGCCGAAGTCGAGCCCGCCCGCGCGGGCGAGCACGACCGGGCGATCGAACTGACCGCGATCGGCGGTCAACACGACCTGCGGATCTCCGAGCGGCGCGAGCGAGCACGGTCCGCCCATCCCGCCGTCGCGTCGTCCCGCGTC
Source organism: Sandaracinaceae bacterium (assembly GCA_050186575.1). GTDB lineage: Bacteria > Myxococcota_A > Polyangia > Polyangiales > Sandaracinaceae > JAUHXR01. The sequence continues at coordinate 23,461 of JBFWYI010000055.1, forward strand.
GCGGCCCGGCCCCGCGTCGGGGATCCCCCCCGCATCACGCCGCGGCCCCGCGTCGCGCGACGAGGTGCCCGCGTCCGTGTCCGTATCGAGCGCGGTCCGGGAGCCGCACGCAAAAAGGGTGAGGAGGGCCACCCCGACCCACCAGCATCGAAGTCGGATCACGGCGCGAGCCTCCCCCACATGTCGTCGAACACGCGCTGGTAGGGCGCAACGAAACGTTCATCGTCGGTCACGAGCAGGTTCTCTCGGTTGTAGGTCGCGGCGGTGCGCGTCCAGTTGTAGCTGCCGGTCACCACCGTCTCGCGGTCGAAGAGCGCGAACTTGTGGTGCATGTGGTGCTCGCTGTGGTCGACGCGCACCTCGATGCCCGCCTTTGCGATCTCGAAGATGTCCGACCCGAGGTCGCGCGCCTTGTCGTCGTCGGTGATCACGCGGAGCGCGGCGCCGCGACGATGCGCCTCGACCACCCCGCGCGCGAGGCGGTCGTCGGTGATCGTGAAGACGCAGATGTCCACGCTGCGCTTCGCGCCGGCGAGGTGGCGCGCGATCGCCTCGAGGCACGCCGGTCCGGGGCTGAAGTGCACCTCCGCGCGCCCCCCGTGGGCCGGAACGACCGGCGGGTGGAGCGCCTTGGTGATCTCCTCGAGCCACGTGACGAGCTCGCGCGCCGCGGCGCTCGGCATCCGCTCGCGCGCCAGCTCGAACGCGCGGTGCCGAGCGAACGCGAGCTCGCTCGGGTCGAGGTCTCGCGCGACGATCAGCTGCTTGATCGCGTGCTTTTCACCGCGCGAGAGGTGCCGGTCGTCGAGCGTCGCCGCGAGGACGCCATCGATCTCGTCCTGCCTCATTCGGGCGCAAGGATGCCACGTGGCGGGACGGGGTAGAACGATTGACCCCGAAACCGTCGCCCGGATACTCTCGGACCCCTGTGCGTCGAAACCCCTTGAGGAGACTCATGAATCGGACGACCAGAGGGAGCTCCCGACTCAGGCGCTCAGTCCTCGTCCTCGGCGCGGTGCCTCTGTTCGCGACGATGCTGATGCTCGCGGCGAGCGCGTCGGCCGTGGACGTGCGCGGGGCGGTGCGCACCCCGTCGGGCTACGGACAGCCGCCCGCGCCCGCCGCGGAGCAGCTCCGGCGCGACCGCTATTGGGACGAGTGGAACGGCTTCCTCGATCCGCGACCGCGCGGCTTCGACATCCGGCGCGACATCACCGTCGTGTTGACCGGCCCCGGCGACGCGGCGCCCGAGCAGCCCGGATTCTCCATCGCGAACGGCGGGCTCTGGCCCACCACGATCGTGGCGCGCACCGGCGGAAACCTGGAGATCGCAAACTCCGATCCGCTGGTCCATCAGCTCTTCGCGGAGGGCTTCAGCGAGTTCTCGCCCACCGCGACGGCGCCCGGCCTGACGCGCCGCGTGCCGATCGCGACCGCCGGCAGCTGGCCTCTGCGCGACGAGGTGTACGACCACGTCCGCGGCCATCTCCACGTGATCGACGATCTCATCGCGCGCGCGCGCATCGCCGCCGACGGTAGCTATCACTTCACGAACGTGCCGCCGGGCACCTACACGCTGAAGATCTTCCAAGGCGCCGACGTGGTCCACACGCGCGAGGGGGTGGTGGTGGCCGACCGCGAGCTCACCATGGAGCCGATCCAGCTCACCGCGCCAGCGGCAGGAGGGAGCTGAGCGATGGTCCTCTCTCGCTTCTGGACGCTCCTCTTGTGCGGCGTCGCCGTCATCGCGCTCGCGACGGCGATGCTCGCGGCGAACCTCGTCAACGATTCGTGGCTGCGCAGCTCGACGAACGACCTCATCCGCGATCGCTTCGAGGTCGAGGCCATCCTCAAGCTCGATGCGCGCGCCCGGCTCGACGCGATCGCGCCGATCGCGGCGAACTCCGACGTGCGGACCGCGCTGCGCCGCGCGAGCGGGCGCACCGATCCGCAGCAGATCGATCCGGAGCTCGCGGCGGGCCTGCGCACCAAGCTCGGGGAGCTCAACGGTCAGCTCGAAGAGCTGCGTGGCGATCTCTTGTTCGCCGTCGATCAGGACGGCTGGATCGTCGCGGGCGTCTCCGCCGGACAGATCCCGGCCGGCTCGGGGCTCGGCCAGTTCCCGCTCGTCTCCCGCGCGCTCGAGGGGTTCGTGCGCGACGACGTGTGGGTGTTCAACGACGGCGTCTACCGCATGGCGGCGCGGCCGGTGATCGAGGGCGGCCAGTACGTGGGCGCGCTCGTCCACGGCAAGCGGTTCGACGACGCGCTCGCGGAGCGGCTCAGCACGCGCCTCGATGGCGCGAGCGTGGGGTTCTTCCGCGGCCAGGAGATGTTCGCCTCGTACATGCCGACGGGCGTGCAGTCGGCGCCGACGCGCGATCACATGGGCGAGCCGCTCGCCGAGGTGTTGACGCAAGAGGCTTTCCAGAACGGCGAGCGGACCGAGCCCGCCGCGCTGCCCACCGGCGGGCTCGGCGTCTACTCGCTCGTCACCGGCACCGCGCACCACGCGAACGTCGGCTACGTGGTCGCGCGCCCGGTGCGCACGCTGGCCAAGCCGTGGGAGCTCATGAATCACGCGTCGGGCGAGGCGTGGGCGGCGCTCCCATGGCCGTTCCTCGGCGGCGGTGGCGCGCTCGCGTTCCTCATCGCGATGTTCCTGTTCTGGCTCGAGCGCGATCGACCGCTCGGCAAGCTGCTCAAGGCGAGCAAAGCGCTGCGCGGCTCGGCGCAGGAGCGGTTCTCGATCACCGACTTCGGCGGGCGCTATCGCAAGATCACGATCGAGGTCAACGAGGCGCTCGATCAGGTCGCCCAGGCGGCGGGCGCGGGGTCACCGCGGAAGTCCGCGAACCTCGACGAGATCCTCGGACCGGCCGACGCGGCGCCGGGCTCGGGCTCGTTCTTCGGCTTCGCGGGAGAGAGCGAGCCAGCGCCGGACTTCGCCACCATCCCACCAGCGAGCGCGGCGCCTCCCGCCGCGGGGGGACCGCTCGGAGCGGGGCTGCCGCCGCCGACGCTCGGGGGTCCACCTCCGTTGTCTCCGCCACGCCCGCCGACGCCGGATCCGAGCCCGCCCGCGAAGCCACCCGCGCCACCGCGTCCGCCCGCGCCGCCGGCGAAGCGTCCCGAGAGCGCGCTCGCCGAAGAAGAGTCGACGACCGTCACGCCGCCGAGCGCCACCCCGTCCGCGGCGGCGCCGATCGCCGCCCCGCCGCGCGCCGGAGCAGCGAAGAAGCAACTGAAGAGCACTCTGCTCGGGGTGCCGCCGCCGACCTACGACGACGCGGACGACGGCGAGACGATGGTCGCGCGGGTCCCGAAGGAGCTCCTCGAGGCGACGACCGGCGCGAGCTCGTCATCGGACGAAGAGATGGCGCACTTCCGCGAGGTCTATCAGCAGTTCCTCGACACGAAGCGGCAGTGCGGCGAGCCGACGGCTGGACTCACGCTCGACAAGTTCCTCCAGACGCTGCGCAAGAACCGCGATCAGATCGTGGCGCGCCATGGAGCGAGCAAGGTCCGTTTCACGGTGTACACCAAGAACGGCAAGGCGGCGCTCAAGGCGACGCCGATCAAGGAGTGAGCGCGCCGAGCGCCGATGGGTCACGCGGCGATCGCCGCGCGCCTCGCTACATGATGACGTTGTAGACGATCGCGCCCGCCATCACGGCCGCGACGAGGACCGCGTGGGCGAACCGGCCCCAGCGTCGGACCGGCTTCTTCGACGGCACCTGCCGGATCGCGAGCGCGCCGAGCACGGGGATCGCCGCGCCGAGCGCGAGCGTCGCGCCGCTGCCCCAGAGGAGCGTCATGAGGAACACCCAGCCGAACGCCATGCCGCCCTCCGCGCGGCTCAGTTCGTCGAGCCACGAGTAGCTCAACGCGATCGTCACGCCGACGCCGACGAGCGAGAGGAGATACAAGAAGAGCCCCCAGGTCTTCGTGCGGCTCAGCCCGACCACACCGAGGAAGAGCAGCATCGGCGTCGCGAACATCGTGACGCGCGTGAAGAGCGTGGACGGCACGGTGTAGACGAGCGGGTCGAGCACGTTCGCGCTCACCATCTCGGTGAGGACCGCGCTCACCATGAATACGTGCGCGACCGAGAAGCCGATCACCATCATGGTGATGAGCGTCCGACGCAGCACCCGCGGCTGGAACGCGCCGCGCTCGGAGTCGAGGCCAGCGCCGCCGAGCAGGAGGAGCGCCGTGCCCGACGTGAGCAGCACGCCGAGCGACTCGACCTGCTCGCCGAAGGCCCACCCGAGCCCGCCGATCGCGAGCCCGCCCCACAGCGCCGCGCGCGCGAACACCTGCGCGTCGACGCGGTTGAACGGGATCGCGAGGGCCGCGAGGCCGACCACCGCGGCTTCTACGTAGAAGAACTCTTGCGCGAGGGTCGCGAGCACGGCGGCCGACCCGAGCGTCGCCAGCATCGCGAGCCCCGCCCGCGCCCAGTCGCGCGAGCCGGAGAAGGCCCAGCGCCGATCGCGCGGACCCGGAACGGAGGGAGGCGAGCCTTCGCCCGAAACGATCACGTCCATGGGAAGACGTACGACGCGGCCGCCCGCGGTATTCCGGTCCGCCCGTGTGAAGAAGCGTGTCGTCGATCGGAGTCGGACTACTCGGACTACTCGGACTACTCGGACTACTCGAAATCGGAGTCGGACACGGAATCGGACACGGAATCGGAATCGGAATCGGACTCGGAATCGGAATCGGAATCGGAATCGGACTCGGAATCGGAATCGGAATCGGAATCGGAATCGGACTCACCGACGCGAACGCCAACCAACGATCGAGAGCGAGTCGAGGCGCAACGCGCCGAGCTCGCGCCCACCGTGACGACCGCCGACCTGCGCGCGAGGCCGAAGGCCGAGCTTGCGCGAGGCGAGGAGAGCTCCAAAGCGGGAGAGCGCATCGCGCGAACCTGCGGAGGCGCTCTCCGGGATGGCAGCGCGCCAAAGCGGGAGAGCGCATCGCGCGAGCCCGCGGAGGCGCTCTCCGGGATTAAAGGCAACCGGGGCCGACTTTCGTCAGCCCCGGTCATATCGCGTTCGTACCGTCGTGGTCGTAGGTCCTGTGCAAGAACCCCATTACCTCAATAGGTGGGAGCGGGTTTTGTCCACTTCAGGCTTCCCAGAGATGCTTGCTGGGCCGGCTCACCGCGGACAAGTGGTGCCCCCGAGGAAATAAGGCTCACGAGGGATTCTTTTCACAGAGCCGTGGCGAGCCGGACAGAGGAACGCTGAACAAAAGGTATCCGGGGCCTCTGAGGCGGTCAACCGTCGCCGCGGATCCCTCGGCCCTCCCACGGCACGTCCGGCACGTTTGCGCGGTGGTTCGCCAGACGCGCCAGCACGAACAGCAGATCGCTCAGGCGGTTCACGTAACGGATCACCACCGGTCGCACCGACTCGGTGCGCGCGAGCGACACCGCGCGTCGCTCGGCGCGTCGACATATCGTGCGCGCTACATGAAGGTGCGCCGCCGCGGGCGCGCCGCCCGGGAGCACGAACGTCTTGAGCGGCGCGAGCTCCGTCTCGGCCGCGTCGATCGCGCGCTCGAGCTCCTCGACGTCCTCGTCCTCGATCCGCGGTACGCCAGGATCCTTGCCCTCTTTGGAGCCGAGCTCCGCGCCGAGGTTGAACAGCGTCGACTGGATGGTCGCGAGCAGCGCCTCGCGTTCCTCGTCGATCGGATGGAGACGCGCCACGCCGATCGCGCTGTTCAGCTCGTCGACCTCGCCGTACACCCAGACGCGCTCCGCGTCCTTCATCACCCGCGCGCCACCGAACAGCCCGGTCTCTCCGTCGTCGCCCGTCTTCGTATAGATCTTCATGGCTCTCCCAGCCGCCGCCCCGGGCTCCACCCTTGGCCGGCGAGGAACGGCGCCGCGCGGAGCCGCTTCTTGCTGTCGAGCTGGAGCTCCTCGACGCGGATCGCGCCCTCTCCGCACGCGACGACGATCCCGTCGGCGTCGGCGCGCAGGATCTCGCCAGGCGCACCGAGCGTGCCGCCGTCCTCTGCCACGCGCGTCCGATGGATCTTCACCACGCGCCCCGCGTCGGTGGTGAACGCGCCCGGCCATGGCGTCACCCCGCGCACCCGCGCGTGCACCTCGCGCGCGCCCGCCCGAAAGTCGAGCCGGCCGTCCTCCTTCTCGAGGAGCGGCGCCGCGCACGCGAGCGTCTCGTCCTGAGGGGTCGGCGCGATCTCGCCCGCGACGTACCGCGCGAGCTCCGACTCGAGCAGCTCCGCGCCCATCCGCGAGAGCCTCGCACCGAGCGCCGACGCGTCCTCGTCGGGATCGATGTCGGTCGCGCGCGTCGCGATCACTGGCCCTGTGTCCATCCCCTCGTCCATCTGCATCAGCGAGACGCCGGTGCGCGCATCGCCGGAGATGATCGCCCACTGGATCGGACCCGCGCCCCGCCAGCGCGGAAGGAGCGAGGCATGAATGTTGACGCACCCTCGAGCGGGCGCCTCGAGCACGCCGCGCGGCAGGATGCGGCCGTACGCGATCACGACCGCGACGTCCGCCCGAAGCGCACGGAGCGACGCCGCGAAGTCGGGCGTGCGCACCTTCTCGGGCTGCATCACCTCGATGCCGAGCTCGAGCGCGCGCTGCTTCACCGGCGGAGGGCGCAGCGCCATCCCGCGGCCGGCCGGCCGATCGGGCTGACAGATCACGCAGGGCACGTCCGCGATCCGCGCGAGCGCGTCGAGGGAAGGGACGGCGAGCGCCGGGGTCCCGAAGAAGATCGCACGCATGGGGTGCGCGAGCGCGCGAGCGCTACTCGGCGGCCGCGTCGCCGCTGGCCGCGCGCTTCTGCATCGCGCGGTGGACGAGGCGCTTCCGGATCAACCCGAGGTGGTCGATCATCAGCTTGCCGTCGAGGTGATCGTTCTCGTGCTGGATCGCGACCGCGAGCAGCCCGTCCGCCTCGAGCTCGAACGTCGCGCCGCGCTGGTCTTGCGCGCGCACCTTGATCGTCTCGGCGCGCTCGACCTCCTCGTGCACGCCGGGGAAGGACAAGCAGCCTTCCTCCCAGCACTGCGTGCCCTGCGTCTCGACGATCTCCGGGTTCACGAAGACGCGCAGGTCGCTCGGCTCGTCGTCGCCGGTCGCGATGTCGACGATGAAGAGGCGCACCGGCTCGCCGATCTGTGTGGCGGCGAGCCCCACCCCGGGCGCCGCGTACATCGTCTCGGCCATGTCCTCGACGAGCCGCTCGAGCTCGGGGCCGAACTCGACGACCGGCTTGCCCGGCTCCCGCAGGCGCTTGTCGGGGTAGTGGAGGATGCGTCGGATGGCCATGCGCTCTCCATAATATCGCAGAAGCCCCGCTACAACCCGCCGAGCCCGAGCGCGCGGGCATAGGCGCGGCGTCGGGGGGCGTGGCCGATGGCGCCGAATGCCTCATCGAGCGCGTCGAGCGCCTCGGCGCGGAGCGGCTCGAGCTCGGGCAGGCCCAAGAGCGCGAGGGGGAGCCCGAAGAGCTCCGCGCGCTGCGCGTCGTAGGCGTCGCGGAGCGCGGCGTCGTGGACGCCCGGCGAGACGCCGAGGATGCGGAAGTAGTCGCCGTCGCGCGCCACCGCGGCCGCCGCCGCGAGCTGTGCGCGCACCGCGCTCCGCGTCTCGGGAGCCGGACGCTCGATCCGGGCCTCGGTCACCGTGAGCGCCGACGCCCGCACCAACCCGAGCACGGTGGCGGCCAGCGCGGGCTCGACCGGCGCCTCGGCGAGGATCTCGGACAGCGGTCGACCCTCCGCGCGGACGAGCAGACCGATGAGCTCGCTCGTGAGCTCCGCGGCGACGAGCGCGACCTCGCGCGTCGGGCCGAGCGCGATGCCGACCTCGAGCCCGCCGAGGAGCTCGATCGCGCGATCGGTGTCGAACGCGGCGCGGGCGGCGACGATCAACGCGGCGCGCAGCGGACGCGAGAGCGCGCGCGAGCGCGAGAGCGCGCGACCGGGCTCGGTGTCCTCGAGGCGCGACAACACGAATCGCGTCCCTTCGGCGCGCACCAGATCGACGAGCAGCTCCTCCCGGGCTTCGCGCAGCAGCCGATCGCGGGCGAAGCGCGAGAGCTCGCCCTGCTCCACGCGGCGAGCCAGCGCGCGGGCGGCTCCCGCTTCGTCGATCGGCGTCTCGGTCGCGCGCCCGCTCGCGCGCAGGCGCGCCAACGCCACCTGCGCGAGCGGTCCGTCGAACACGCGGAGCTCCCCGGCGAGGAACGTGAGGCGGAGCGCGCGGCCGTCGCGCAGCGTGAGCTCGCAGATCGCGTCGAGCCCGAGCGTCGCGATCCGGAACAGGAGCCGGATCGCCCCACCCACCTCGAGCTCGCCGCTCCGCCGGTCGTCGTCGCCGGCGCGCCCGAGCGCCTCGTCGTCCTCCGGCCAGCTCCCCGCGCGGACGGGCATCATGCCCGGGTTCGAGTGCGCGCGATGCACGCCGCTGCCCGGGGCATCGCTCTCCTTCTCGTTCGCCTCGCCCGGCTGCTCCGTCGCGGTGGTCTGCTCCGGGCGCGCCCGTCGAGCCTCGGCGTGCGTCGACGGGCTCGCGGCGCGGATCGCATCGGCCGCCGACTCCTCGATCGCGGGTCCGATCACCGGCGGCGGCACGGCCGGACCGCCGACGTAGGTGAACGCGTCGATCGGATCCTCCACGCCCGCCTCGTCGAACCGGAGCGGGGCCTCTTCGAAGAGATCGCGCGGCACCATCACGTCGGGTGGCTCGTCGGCGGCCGGGAAGTGCAAGGAGAGCGGCGGACGGTCCGGGAACGTCCGGCGATCCGCGGCCGCGAGGAGCGCGGCCAACCACGGCGAGAGGCGCGCGCGCTGCTCGGGAGGGATCCGCGGCTCCGGCGCGTCGGGCTCATTGCCCGGCTGCGACGGGGGGATCACCGACACCGACGACGACGAGCCGCTCAACCCGCCGGGATCGGCGTCGTGCGCGGCGCGCCTCCGATCCGCCGCGGTCGAAGAGGACGAGATGGGCACGCGATCCGAGGTCGGCCGCGCGCGCCCGGGGCGCTTCGCGTCGGTCGGCGATCCCTCGGGCGGGCTCGAGCGCGGGACCGGCTCGCTCTCCACCCGCGGCTTCGCCTCGGGCACCTCGCTGTCGCGGAGCGCGAAGGTGGGCTCGCGCAGCGGCCGATCGCGCGAGGGCGCGTCGTCGCCATGCATCAACACGATTTGCGAGCTATCGGGATCGTCGGGATCCGAGAGCTGCATCGTCCGCTCGACCCGCGGCACCTCGATGCGGGACGCCTCCATCGATCCGGTCGCCTCGATCAACGCGCGCACGCGGCCGAGCACCGGACCGAGCGGCACCGGACGCTCGAACACCGCGTCGGCGCCGAAGCCGGCTCCGCTCCCCGGGTGGCGCGCGCCGGGCGGGATGCCGAGTAGGACGACCGGCAGCCCGCCCCGATCGTCGTCGTCGCGCAGCCGCTTCAGCGCGGCGATCGAGCCGTCGGCGTCCCCCGCGAGCACGAGCAGATCCGCGCGCGTGCTCGCGACGTCGGCGAGCACGATCTCGCGCACCGCGAAGCCGGCCTGACGGAGCTGCTCGATCACGAACGGGCCCTCCGGGCTCGGATCGAAGAGGTCGATGCGCGCGGCCACGGTGCGAGTCTATCCGGTTCGCGGCCGGCGCGTGCCCAACGGTGCTACACCAGGTGCGCATGCGGTCCTCGCCGATCCTCTGCGCGGTGCTCGTCGGGCTCTCGGGCTGCACCGGCCTGAGCTCGTTCACCACCGACCCCGGCGAGCCGTACTCGGGGGTGGTGGTCGGTGTCGAAGATCCGCCGGTCCTGCGTCGCGGCTTCGCGGCGATGACGGAGCTGACGATGAGCTTCGACCCGAGCCGCGCGACCTCGCTCGAGGAGCCACCCGGCGTGATCACGACGAGCGACGGATCGCTCACCGACGTGGCGCTCGAGCCGATCGTGCCGCTGACCCACGACGCGCTGAGCGAGTACGAGATCCCGTCCGGCGCGCGGGTTCGCAACTACATTTTCGTCATTCACCCTACCGACGGGCCGCTCGCCGGTCGCGAGCCGTTCGTGTTCGTCTCACTGATGACCGATGGCACCGTCGAGGTGCGCGTCATCGCGGGCGGCGGCGCGGCGGACGACGCGTACTTCGGGCTGTGGCGCCTGGCGCGCCCATGATCGACGCGGAGCGACCGCGGCGGGTGCTCGGGATCGAGTCCTCGTGCGACGAGACGGCGGCCGCGGTGGTCGACGATCGCGGCCGCGTGATCAGCGACGTGGTGGCCTCGCAGATCGCGGTCCACGCGCCCTACGGCGGGGTGGTGCCGGAGCTCGCCGCGCGCGCGCACGTGACCAACCTCGTGCCGGTGCTCGAGGGCGCCCTCGCGAGCGCGGGTGGGCTCGACGCGATCGACGCGGTGGCGGTGACGAACGGGCCCGGTCTCGTCGGGGCGCTGCTCGTCGGCGTGCAGGCGGCCAAGGCGATCTCGTTCGCGCGCGAGCTGCCGCTGGTCGGCGTGGACCACCTCGTGGGCCACCTCTTCGCGGTCTATCTCCAACGCGGGGCCGACGAGGCGAAGACGCCGGCCCTCCCGTACGTGGCGCTGCTCGTGTCGGGCGGTCACACCGCGATCTACCTCGTGCGCGATCTCGACGACGCGCGCGTTCTCGGCCAGACGCGCGACGACGCGGCGGGCGAGGCGTTCGACAAGGTCGCGAAGCTGCTCGGGCTCGGCTACCCCGGCGGGCCGGTGATCGATCGGCTCGCCGCCACCGGCGATCCGAAGGGCGTCGAGCTGCCCGCGCCGATGGCGTCGAGCCGCACGCTCGACTTCTCGTTCAGCGGGCTCAAGACCGCCGTCGCGCGTCACGTCGCGGCGCACGGTGTTCCGACGAGCGAGGCGGCGATGGCCGACCTGTGCGCGTCGTTCCAGCGACGCGCGGTCCAGGTGCTCGTCAAGAAGAGCGTCCTCGCGTGTGAGCGCGCCGGCGTACCGCGCCTCGTCCTCGGCGGGGGCGTGGCGGCCAATCGCGGGCTCCGCGAGGCGGCACGAACGGCGTGCGCCAAGCGCGAGATCGAGCTGTTCGTCCCGGAGGTGCGCTCGTGCACCGACAACGCGGCCATGATCGCGTACGTCGGCGCACGCAAGCTGGCGCGCGGAGCCTCGAGCGAGGATGGGACCTTGTCGGCGTACTCGCGGAGCCCGCACACCGTGCGGGGGAAGATCCGCGCGCCCCGATAGCCGGCTGGGGGAGGCCGGGCGAGCCGCCCTGCGACGTGGTAGGAAGGCCCGCCATGCGCGGCGCCGTCGACACCATCCTCTCCGCCACCGGTAAGACGCCGATCGTGAAGCTCCAGCGGATCGGCGCGGAGCTCGAGGCGGAGATCTACGTCAAGTGCGAGTTCCTCCAGCCGAGCGGGAGCGGGAAGGACCGCGTAGCGCGGCGGATGATCGACGCGGCGGAGGCGAGCGGCGCGCTCACGGCGGGCGGGACGATCGTGGAGGCGACCACCGGCAACATGGGCGCCGCGCTCGCCGCGGTCGCCGCCGTCCGCGGGTACAAGTGCGCGTTCGTCGTCTCGGACCGCGCGAGCGCGGAGAAGGTCGCGGCGCTCCGCGCGTACGGCGCAAAGGTCATCGTCGCGCCGAGCGCGCTGCCCCCCGACGATCCGAAGAGCGTGCGCTCCGTCGCCCACAAGCTGGCCGAGTCGACGCCGGGCGCGTGGCTCGTCGATCAGTACCAGAACGAGCTCAACCCCCACGGGCACTCGTCGGTCACCGGCGCGGAGATCTGGGATCAGGTCGGCGACGAGCTCGACGTGGTGGTGGCGGGCATCGGCTCGGGCGGGACGATCACGGGCGTCGGCCGCTACCTCAAGGCGAAGAAGCGCGGCATCACGATCGTCGGCGTGGATCCGGTCGGATCGATCGTGCACGGCTTCGTGCAGCAAGGCCGAGTGATCCCGCCGAGCGCGTACGAGCTCGAGGGCATCGGCGTCGACTTCTTCCCGAGGACGCTCGACGCGGGCGTGCTCGACGACGTCGTGCAGGTCGAGGACGGCGAGGCGTTCCGGATGGCGCGCGATCTCGTGCGCTCCGAAGGTCTGTTCGTCGGCGGCTCGAGCGGCGCGGCGGTGGCCGGCGCGGTCGCGTGGGCCAAGCGGGCCGGCGGCGCGCGGCGGGTGCTCGTGCTCCTGCCCGACGGCGCGGGCGGCTACCTCTCGAAGATCTTCAACGACGAGTGGATGCGCGAGCACGGCTTCCTCGATCGGAGGAGCGGGCTCGGCACGGTGCGCGACCTGCTCGGCGAGAAGGGCAACGAGACGGTCATCACCGCGAAGAGCACCGATCGCGTGCGCGACGTGATCGCGCGCATGAAGTCGCATGGGATCTCGCAGCTCCCGGTGGTCAAGGACGACGCGCTGATCGGCGCGGTGACCGAGGTCGATCTGCTGCGCTACCTCGTCAGCGGGGAGAGCTCGCTGGACGGCGAGGTGGAGCCGCTCGCGCTGAGCGAGTACGCGACGGTGGCGAGCGACCTCGGGATCGAACGTCTGCAAGGTACGCTGTCGGACACGCGGATGGCGGTGGTGATGGACGACGACCGGGTCGTCGGCGTGGTCACGAAGATCGATCTGATCGAGTACCTCGCGCGGCGCGCGCTCTGACCCCGCGGCGTCCGGAGCGCACCGTGCGCGAACGACGAGGAGGCGCGAGGCGATGACGGAGGACGAGCCCGAGCTCCTGCGTGACGCCGCGTCGGCCGACGCGCTGGACGCCCACCTCGCGCGGTTCGAGGCGGCCCTCGCGGCGGTGGAGCTGCGCGGGTACCGCCCTCACCCCCTCGGCTCGCCGATCGCGCGGGAGGCGATCGCGCGCCACGACGGGTCGGACGCCAACGCGATCGCGCTCGCCCCGAGCCCGGACGCGAGCCTTCGGCGCGCCTTCGCGGCGATGGCCGACCGCGGCGACGAGATCCTCGCGCCGCACACGTTGGATCCGAACGTCCTCCGAATCGCACAGGCGCTCGACGTGCATCTCGTCCAGTTCCCTGGGTTCGGAGTCGACGATCCCGATCACGTCGACCTGCGCGCGCTCTTCGATCTGATCTCGGATCGGACGCGCGCGATCTACCTCGCCGATCCGAGCGCGCCGCTCGGCGGTGTGCTCTCGGCGGACACGTCGGAGGCGTTCGCGTCGCTCGAGCTACCGCTGATCGTCGATCGACGCCACCGCCGTCTCGCGCTCGCGGAGCTCGAGCCGGCGCCGCGGATCGACGCGACGCTGTGCTTCGTGGTCGAGGGTCTGCGAGAGCGCGGCGCCGCGCCCGGGCTCGGGCTCGGCTGGACGACGGTGTCGGGCGATCCGGCGAGGGTCGACGAGGCGATCGCGCACCTGGAGGGGGTCGCGCAGACGGAGCCGCTCGCGTGCGCGCCGATCGAGCTGGCCATGGAAGACCTCTTGCGCGCGTGCGAGACCGCGAAGAGCGCGCTGCTCGATCACCTGCGCGCCAACGACGGGGTGCTGTCGGAGGCGGCGCGCGCGAGCGCCGGACCGATCGAGCACACCACCCCGCGCGCGGGGCATCGGGCGACGCTGGTGCGCCGGGGGCCGTCGCGCGGCTGGTCCGACGAGCTGGCGCGAGGCGGCGCGCGGGTGGCGTCGGGCGAGCGATTCGGGATCGACGACGCGGATGCGGTCGTCGTGAGCCTCCACGCCTCTCGCGACGCGATCGCGCGCCTGGCCGCCCGGCTCGACGACCGCGACTGACGACGCTCGCGCGGCGGCGGAGCCGTGTCACCCTGTTCGCATGTCGCGCCGACCTCGCACGCTCCTCGGACTCGCCGTCGCCGTCGCCCAGCTCCGACCGCGCGTCGCTCTCGCGGTCGGCGTCCTCGGCGCCGCGCTCTTCACGGCTCCGATGTGGTGGCTCGCGCAGGGAGCGACCGAGACCCCCACCCCGTCCGACGAGATCTGGACGTTCGGCGAGTGGCGCTACGACTACCTCGAGGTCTTCGCGCTCGGCCCCGACGGCGCCGGCGCCTACGTCCTCGGTTACGACCAAGCGCTCCGCCAAGACACCGAGCTCCGCTATCGCGTCGAGGGCGACGAGCTCCTCCTCTACGACCTCGTCGATCTCATCGATGGCGAGCGGGTCCCGAGCGACACCACCGTCCGCACGCGCTTCGTGCTCGAGCGCGGCGAGTTCGTCTTCGAGAGCGAGAACCCATACGGCGGCCCCGAGCGCTACGTCTACGGCTGCGCCCTCCACCTCGACACGTTCCTCCACGGCGAGCCCCGCACCCTCTACGCCTGCCCCGAGCCGGCGCCCTGACCGTCGCGACGCGTCTCGTCGATCCGAGCGACGCCCATCGGCAAGTGGGGCTGCGGCCCCACGCGCGAGCGCGCAGCGCGGAGCGGATGCGCGTCGCTCGGAGCGTCGAAGTCGCGTAGAGCGCAGCGCAGCCGCGCAGCGCGGATCGGAGTGGGAGGGGCCCCCGCGCGATTCACTCGCGACCAGGAACAGCTAGGCCCTACAACATGGAGACCGGGTCGACGTCGACGAAGCCGCGGGCGCCGGGGAGGCCCTCGTCGATCTTCGCGGCGAGCACGCCGGCCACCGCGCGCAGGGCGCGGCGGTCGCGCGCGCGGAGCATCAGACGGAACCGGAAGCGCGCGCGCAGACGCGCGATGGGCGCGGCGGCGGGGCCGAGCAGCATCACGCGACGGTCGCGCACCGCGGGGTGGCTTCGCGCGAGCTCGGCCAGCGCGTCGGCCGCCGATCGCGTGCGCCGCTCGTCGGGACCATCGACCCGCACCGCGACGAGGCGCCCGAAAGGCGCGTAGTCGAGCTCCTCGCGGGCGGGGATCTCTGCACGATAGAAAGCCTCGTAGTCGTGCCGCTGCGCGCACACGATCGCGGGATGACCCGGCTGGAACGTCTGGATCACCACGAGTCCCTCGCGCTCGCCGCGACCCGCGCGGCCCGCGACCTGACTGAGGAGCTGGAACGTGCGCTCCGACGCGCGGAAGTCCGGGAACGCGAGCGACTGGTCGGCGAGGATCACGCCGACCAGCGTCACGCCGGGGATGTCGTGGCCCTTGGTCACCATCTGGGTGCCGACGAGCACGTCGATCTCGCGTCGGCGCAGCCGGTCGAGGACCGACTCCACCGCACGTCCACCCGCCGCCGTGTCGCGATCGAGCCGAGCCACCCGCGCCGGCGCGAACGCCTTCTCGATGACGTCCTCGATGCCCTCGGTGCCGACGCCGATGCGCACCAACGCCGACGCGCTGCAGCTCGGGCACGCGCCCGCGATCGGCATCGCGAAGTCGCAGTAGTGACAGCGCAGCGCTCCGGCGCGGCGATGCTCGGTGAGGCTCACGCTGCACGCGGGGCACTGGACGGCCTCGCCGCACATCTCGCAGCGGAGGCTCGGCGCGAAGCCACGCCGGTTGAGGAACAAGATCGCTTGCCCTTCGGCGGCGAGGCATCGCTCGAGCGCGCGATGGAGCGGCCCGGTGATCAGCGGGTGGCCGCTCGGGCCCGGGCCGTGACGCCGCAGATCCACGAGCTCGACGGGAGGCAGCGAGCGCACGGTCGCCCGATCGGGGAGGACGCTCCGCACGACGCGGCCCTGCTCGGCGCGGTAGCGCGTCTCGATCGACGGCGTCGCGCTGCCGAGGATACACAGCGCGCCGGCGCGGTGCGCGCGGAGGATCGCAAGATCCCGTGCGTTGTACCGAAACCCGTCCTCCTGCTTGAACGACGGATCGTGCTCCTCGTCGACCACGATGACGCCGAGATCCTTCACCGGCGCGAAGAGCGCCGAGCGCGCGCCGACCGCGAGGTGGAGCTCGCCCTTGCGAAGGCCCCGCCACGCGGCGTGGCGCTGCGCGGGGGTCAGCCCGCTGTGGAGCACCGCGATGCCGTCTCCGAAGCGCGCGCGAAACCGCGACACCAGCTGCGGGGTCAGCGCGATCTCGGGGACGAGGAGCAGAGCGCCCTTCCCCAACCGGCGCGCCTCCGTGATAACGCGGAGGTACACCTCCGTCTTGCCCGACCCGGTCACGCCGTGGAGGAGATGGGTGGATGGCCCGTGCCCCATCGCGGCGGTGAGGCGCTCGATCGCCTCGCTCTGCGCTCGGGTCGCCTCGGGCGGACGATCGCGCTCCACCGATCGGCTGAAGAACGGGTCGCGCGCGACCTCGCGCTCCTCGAGCGTGACCAGCTCTCGCTCGGCGAGCCGCCGCAACACGTCGTGCGGGTTCTTGACGTGGGCGCGCAGCTCGTCGACCGAGATCTCGGGGCGCTCGTCGAGGAGCGCGAGCACCGCCGCCTGGCTCGCACCGAGCCGGCGATCGGGCAGCGTCGCGGTGCGCCGCGCGAACAGCGCGCGCTTCGTCGCCACCTTGGCGCCCGCGAACGACTCGCCGTCGGCGAGGAAGCCGTCTCTCTTGAGCGCCTTGACCGCATCGGTCGGGAGCGCGGGCGCCGCCGTACGCAGGACGTCGCCGAGGGGGTGGAGATAGTAGTCGGCCGCCTCGACGAGGAACGAGAGCAGCTCCGGCTCGAACACCGGCTCTGGATCCACGAGCCCCGCGACCGACTTGATGCGCTTGACGCCCTCGGGCGGATCGCTGCGGTGCGCGAGGACGACGCCCACCAGCTTTCGGCCGGAGAACGGGACCGCGACGCGCGCGCCGAGCTCCGGCAGCGGCTTTCCGTCGGGCACGCGATAGGTGAACCGACGCCGCAGCGGGACCGGCAACGCGACTTCCACGTAGCGATCGTGCGCGAGCTCGTCGCCTTCGCGCGCTCCCTCCGCGATCGTGACGTCCACCGTCAACCGTCCGTGGGCGCGCGCGACGCGGGGTGCCGCGCGATCGCGCGCGCGAGCACCGGCCAGAACCGACGCGGGATCGGCGCGCCGAGCCGGAGCGCGGCCAACCCTCTGGCCAGCGCTCCATCGCGCAGCACCGGGACGCGACGCGCGCGAAGCCGCGAGACGTGCGCGCCGCGCGCGACGTAGGCGAGGCGCGGCGCGCCATCCGCCCGATCCCACTCGACGAGCGCGGCCACGTCGGGGCCGATCACCGACAGCACGCTCGCGGCGAGCGCCTCGTCGAGCGAGGGCGCAGCGCGGATCTCGTACTGCAACTCCGCTTGCTTCGTGCGGATCTCGGGCGCCCCCTCCGACTCGCGCCTCTCTCGTGCGAGCTCCGCGTCGGTGAGGCGCAGGGACGTCAGGTATCGCCACCGTTGGAACACGAACGCGATCGCACCGCCGAGGAGGAGCAAGGGGAGCGCGCGCGCCGCCACACCGGTGAGCACCGCTCGCGCGATGGCGAACGAGCGCGCCGGGTCCGCGCTCGCCACGTGCGCGAACGTCGGGCGGGAGACCTCGCGCATCGTCCCGAGCGCGACCCCGGCGATCGCCAGCGCGAGCGCGAGGCTCCCCAGGTGCGCGAGCCATCGGCTCGGCGAGGCGAGCGCGGAGAGGCCGCGTGACGGATCGAGCCGCCCCGGGTCCGGCGCGAGCGCGCGCGGCGCGAACAGCGGCCCCACCTCGACGATCCCGACCGCCGCCGCCGCGAGCACCGCGGCAAGGAGGATCGGCGCGAGCATGCGCGCGGCCAGCGTCGCGCTCGCCGCCAGCGCCTCGGCCGGCTCGATCGATCTCGCAGGATCCAGGAGCGACGTGAACAGCTCGCGCAGCCCGTGCAGGCTCGCGTCGAGGGTCACCGCGACGGTGAGGCTGACCACGCAGAGCACGACGGCGGCGCGAAGGAGCGGGCTCGACGCGACCTCACCGCGCTCGCGCGCGCGGCGGACCGTCCGCGCGGTGGGCGCGTGACGCTTTGCGGCGGCCGACATGGAGCGCAAGCATAGCGTGCACGGCGCGACGCGCGGCGGCTTCCTCGGCCGGGCGCGACATCATCGCGGCGCCTCCCGCGTAGGGGACACGAGGAGACACGACGTGAGCGCTGACGGACTGTTCTGGGACAAGATCGCGGAGAAGTACGCCGCGAAGCCGGTCGACGATCCGAGCGCGTTCGATCGGAAGATCGCGATCACGCGATCGAAGCTGCGACCCGACTCGGTCGCGCTCGACGTGGGGTGCGGCACGGGCTCGCTCGCGCTGCGGCTCGCCGACGCGGCGGGACACGTGCACGGTCTCGACGTCTCGAGCGAGATGATCCGGATCGCCGAGGGCAAGCGGGACGCGCAGGCCAGCGACAACGTCACGTTCCACGTCGGCCCCTTCGACGCGTCGTTCGACGCGATCGAGGGTGGCTCGCTCGACGTCGTCTGCGCGTACAGCATCCTCCACCTCGTGCCGGATCGACGCGTCGCGCTCGCTCAGCTGTATCGGCTCCTCGCGCCCGGGGGCTGGCTCGTCGCGTCCACGGTGTGTCTCGGCAACTCGTGGGTGCCCATCGGTCCGGTGCTCACGCTGATGCGCTGGGTGGGGAAGGCGCCGCGGGTCCACATCTTCTCCGGCGCGGAGCTGGTGTCGAACGTGCGCGAGGCCGGCTTCGTCGACGTCGACGAGCCGGACGTGGGCGCGAAGCCGATCGTCTCGTTCCTCGTCGCCCGCAAGCCGAGCTGACGCGTCGGGCACCTGACGAGCGAAAGGCCGGCGAGGTTCCCACCTCGCCGGCCTTTACCGCACATGGTCGATCGCGCGCGAGCTACGGCGCGTTGTCGTGCCAAACGAAGAACGACACGCCGAAGTCGTCCTCGAACGGCGCGCCTGGCGGGAGCAGCCCGCTGATGAAGATCGTGTGGATCGCGCCGTCCGCGAGGTTCGGGACGATCTCCGGCGGCAGCGGCTCCGGCATCGTCGGGAACGCCGCGAGGATCGGATAACACGAGTCGCCCGCCGTGAAGTCGGGGCACCCCGAGCCGTCCTCGATCGCGAGATAGAGCCCACCGCCGACGCCCGCCGTCGGCACGCCGGTCGGCTGGATCGGAGCGCGGTCCGCGTACTCGGTGACCATCCCGTACGCGACGCCGGTCGCGAGGGCCTCCTGGTCGGCCGTCGTGGTCAGGTCCGCGCAGCCGGTCGCCGGGGGCGGCATCGGCACGAGGCCAGGGTCGTAGCAGACGGTGAAGCCGGAGGGCGGCGTGCTGTTCGCGACCTGGTTCATCACGCGGATGCGCGTCATGCCAGCGGCGGGCGCGGTCTGGTCGTCATCGAAGAGGAGCAGCTGCGCGTCCGTCGTGCATTGCTCCATGAACGTCGGCGCGGCTGCGGCGGCGTTGCAGATCGAAGGCAGCGCACCCCCCGTCGCGCCGAACGTGTCGGGGAGCAGGCCGGTGGCGACCGCGATCCGGAACGAGTCCGCGGCGAACTCGCTCGGCGGCACCTCGACGAGGAGACCCGCGGTCGGCGCCGTGGCGGCGTACGGATCGGCGGGGCACGCGGTGGTGATGTCGGCCGCGTCGTAGAAGCCCACGGTGTAGCCGCGCGGCGCGATCACGGGGAGCTCGGTGTGACCCGAGACGCCGCGGAACGGGATCGGACCGGACGTGCCGGTCGCGAACAGCGCGGTGCCGGGCACCACGCTCCCGGTCGTCTCGAACCACCAGAGGCAGACGTGCGCAGCGCCGACGTCGGTGGCCGTGCCCACGAGGCCCGGCAGGTTGTGCGCGAGGCGCACGTTGAACGTCCCCGGGTCGCCGCCCGCGTCTTCGCCGGGGCCGGCATCCGTGCCGCCGCCCCCGCCTGCGTCGCGCGGTCCGGCGTCGGTGCCGCCGCCTCCGCCTGCGTCGGTCCCTGCGTCGGTCCCGCCACCGTCATCGCAGCCGACCGCGCCGACGAGCGCGATCGAGCACAGCAGCTTCAGTAGATGCCTCTTCATGACAAGCTCCCTCGAGTTCCGTGATTTGACGAGGCCGATACCTCGACCGGCGTTTGTATCACCCCCGGGCCGCGGAGACATCCCCCCTACCCTTCGGGACATCGACGCGCGGCGCGGGAGGCGAGCGCGTCGGCCAGCAGCCCGAAGTGCGCGTCGTATTCGGCCACGATGTCGATCGAGGGATCGTGGGCGAGCTGGAGCGTGATGCCGTCCATGAACGCGAGGATCGACGACGCGACGCGCGCGCCGTCGACGTCGGCTCGGATCTCACCGCGCGTCTGGCCCTTGTGGATGGCCTCCTCGAACATCGCGAAGAGGACCCGCTTGCGCCGGGAGAACCAGCGGTGCGCGAAGTGCTCGGGATCGATGGCCTCGGCGAGCAGGAGCGCGTGCAGTCGTGCGCTGTCGGGCTTCGCCGCCGCATACTCGCCGACCACGGAGAGCGTCGCGAGGCCCTCGAGGCCTCCGACCTCGCGCAGCGTCCGCAACGGCTCGGTCAGGTCGACGTCACGCGCGCGGATGACGTCGATGAGGACGTCCCCGATGGAGCCGAAGTGGTAGTGGATCGTGCCGTTCGACACCCCTGCCGCGCGCGCGACCCGAGACAGCGAGCACCGCGCCGGCCCCACCTCGCACGCGACCCGGATCGCGGCGTCCCGGATGCTCGCGCGCGTCCGCTCGCCCCGCTCCCGGTTCGCCTCGTGGGCGCGTAGGGTCTGGGGGTGGGGGGCGTCTCGATTCATCGACCGCGGAGCCGGCTTGACCGGCCCGCGCAAACCTGACAGGTACGCCAACTATGTCAAGGACGGCATCCGTGGTGGGTCTCCTGGCCCTGCTCTGGCTCGTCGGGTGTGGGGAGGCGATGGGCACGCCCGACGCGGGCGGACCGGGAGGCTCGGACGCGGGGCCGCCAGCGCCCGACGCGGGACCCGGTCGCGATGCGCACGTCTCGTTGCCCGACGCGGGTGCTCCCCCACCACCGGATGCGGGCGAGCCGCCGGAGCCGGACGCAGGCCCCGCTCCGATCTCGATCGGCACCTGCGCCGATCCCGCTCCGCCCGGCACGCCGAGCCCGGACCCGCTCCCCGTCTATGCGGGCACCTGCCCGGCGCTCGTCCCGGGCACCAACACGATCGCGAGCTCGGGAAACGACCGCGAGTTCATCCTGGTGCTGCCGGAGGTGCTCGATCCGACCGAGCGGCTGCCGGTGATCTTCATGTGGCACTGGCTCGGCGGCAGCGCGAGCGCGTTCGTGGAGCGCGGCGAGGTGCAGGACGCGGCGAACGAGCTGCGCTTCATCGCCGTGGTGCCGGAGGAGAAGGGTGATCAACCGACCCGCTGGCCGTTCCTCGTTCCGCCGGCGTCGAGCGACGCGCGCGTCGACGAGGAGGTCCGGTTCTTCGACGACATGCTCGCGTGCGTCGGAGCGCAATTCAACGTCAACGAGCAGTGCGTATCGAGCGCGGGGGTCAGCGCCGGCGCGCTCTGGACTGCGCAACTCGCGCAGCGCCGGTCGCGGCATCTCTCGAGCTTCCTGTCGCTCTCGGGCGGTGTCGGCACCGGCTCGTTCCTCCAACCGGTGAGGGAGTGGGACGGCGCCGAGCACGCCATGCCCGCCCTCGTGCTGTGGGGCGGCCCGACCGACTTCTGCGGCGTGGACTTCAACGGCGCATCGATGGCCCTCGAGGACGGCCTCACGAGCGACGGGCACTTCATGGTGGAGTGCATCCACAACTGCTCCCACGCGCAGCCGCCGCTGGACCGCACCGCCGGGATGAGCATCTTCAATGCCCTCTGGCGCTTCGCCCTCGATCACCCGTACTGGCTGCCTCCCGGGGTGTCGCCGTGGACGAGCGGGGGCCTGCCCCCGGGCACGCCGGACTGGTGCGACATCGGCCCGGGCAGCGCCACCATCCGCACCGGCATGTGCGAAGGCGGGATCCTCGGCAGCTGCACCTGAGGCCAGGCGATCGCCCCAACGTGTACGCCACGCAAGCCGAGCTGACGTCGCTCAGCCGGCTTCGTGCGGGTGGAGGAGCTGCACCAGCTGGTCGAGCCCGTCGGTGAGGCACGCGGGGCCCGGCTGCAGAATGATCTCGGAGGGGACCTCGTGCACGCGACCGTCGCGGATCGCAGGGGTGCTGGCCATCTCGGGCCGCGCGAGCACCGACGCGCGATCGAACGGCTTGCCGCACCACGACGCGAGCATCACCTCGGGCTCGCGCTCCGCGACCTCGGGCGCGGTCACGAAGCGGTCCTTCGCGTGCGCTCCCGCCTCGGCGCGCTCGGCGAAGACGTCTCGGCCGCCCGCGATCGCGATGAGCTCGCTGACCCAACGGATGCCGCAGATCATCGGCTCGTCCCACTCCTCGAAGTAGACGCTCGGCCGGTGCGCGCGACGCGACGAACGCTCCGCGACGCGCTCGAGGTGCGCGATGTGCTCGTCGACCAGCGCCCGCGCGCGATCGCCGCGATTCACGAGGCGCCCGATCGCCAGGATGACGTCGAGGATCTCCTGGAGCGATCGCTGGTTGAACACGAGGACTTGCAGGTTCGCCGCGATGAGCTCGCGCGCGAGGTCCGCCTGGATGTCGGAGAAGCCGATCACGAGGTCGGGCCGAAGCGCAGTGATCTTCGAGACGCTCCCGCCGATGAACGCGGACACCACCGGCTTGTCGCGCGGCGCCTCGGGCGGACGCACGGTGTACGCGCTGATGCCCACGACGCGATCGCCCTCACCGAGGCGATAGAGGATCTCGGTCGGCTCTTCGGTGAGGCAGACGATGCGACGCGGCCCGTCCGAGCTCGAGAGGGGCCGCATCGACCACGACGATCAGAGCGCGCGGCGGCGTCGCAGGACGAACGCGCCGAGCGCACCGAGCGCGAGGACGAGTGGGACGCCGCGCAATCCGGATGGCGCCGCGCTGCATCCGCCCTCGTCGACGGGCTCCGGCGGGGGCACGCACACCGCCGCCGGCGACGCGGTTCCGGTGCGCTGGCAGATGAGGCCGGGGCCGCACGCGTTCTCCGCGTCGCACGCCCGGGTGCAGAACGACGCTGCCCCCGTCATCGCGCATACTCCCGACGCGCACTCGCCGCTCGTCGTGCAGGACTCGCCGTCGAGGAGGGTGGCCGGTGCGCACACGCTGGACGCGCCGGCCGCCGTGCACGCGAACCCGGTCGGGCAGTCGTCGTTGCTCGTGCAGTCGACGGTGCACCACGCGCGCTCGCCGAGCGACGCGCACACCGCATCACCGCAATCGGAGCTGTCGAGGCAGACGCCGCCGGGACCCTGCGTGCGATCGCGGACGCAGAGCCCATCGCGACAGGCGAAGAGGTCCGGGCAGGTGCCGTCCGCCGCACACGCGCCGGCGCACTCGCGCACCCCGGCGCGCTCGAAGCACACCCGACCGTCGCCGCACTCCGCGTCGGCCTCGCACGGCTCGCCGAGCCCGCGAGCGCCGAACAGGGCCTGCTCGACGCAGCTCCCGCATCCGCCGGCCAGCGCCGCGCACACCTCGCCGCCGAGACACTCCCCCGCGTCCTGCCGGCAAGGCTCGAGGCACCGCTGAACACCGTCGCCGGGATTGCGGCAGAAGAGCGAGAAGCAGTCCGTGTCGGCCGCGCATCCCTCGCCGACGAGCGCGGTGCCCGCCGCTCCAGGCACGCAATATCCGTTGCACCCGTTGCTCCCGCAGTAGAAGCCGGGCGCGCAGCCCTGGGCGGGTCGCTGAGCGTCGCACTCCACCGTGCACAGCCGCCCGACCGGAGTGTCGGCGCAGAGCCCGCCCACGCACTCTTCGCTCGTCGAGCACGCCGAGCCGATCGCGATGCAGCCCTCGTCGATCTGACCGTCGCAGTTGTCGTCTAGACCGTTGCACGCCTCGTTGCCGGCCGGGATGCAGGTGCCGGTCTCCTCGAGCACCATGTCGATGAAGTCGAGGTGACGGTAGATCTCGTTGTACGCGCCGGGGGCCGTGCCGCACGTCGGCTGGCTGCGCCCGTCGGGGCTGAAGATGAAGGAGGCCACGCCGGCCACCGTGCCGTCGGGCGCGACGAGCGGTCCGCCCGAGTCCCCCGGACACACCGAGGGCTGCACGAACACGAAGCCCGAGTCGTATCCATCGGCGAGCTCGCTGGTGCGGTACTTCGTCCCCGACGCGCCGGTCGGCGTCTGCCCGTAGCCGATCGACGTCACCGTCATGCCCCAGAGGTTCGACGCGGGCCCGCGGTAGAGACCCATCGGCGCTTCGGCCGCGGGGGTCGCGAGGACGAGGAGCGCGACGTCGTTCGCCTCGCGCCCGTTGAGGCCCGCGTTCGGCACCGGGCGCACCTGTGCGATCGTGTACTCGGCCGTGAGGGCGCGGGTCGAGCTCCCCACATAGACGCGGAAGCCGGACGGAGCACCGGGCACTCCATCGGAGACCTCGACGCAGTGGTTCGCCGTCAAGACGACATACGGGGAGATCACGGTGCCGGTGCACGCGGCGCCGCGCAGGTTGTAGACGAACACGACCTCGGGGTGACCCGGCTCGAACGTGCCGTTGACGATCGGCTGCTCGATGGAGCCGATGACGTCCGGCGGGCTGGCGCACGCCGCCCACGACGACGCGAGGAGGAGAAGGAGCGCGCGGCCATACTGTCGAATCATCACTTCCTCCATCGACGGCGCGAGGCCCACGCGAGCCCGATCAACACCACCCCCCACAGACTAGACCCGTTCGAGCCCCCGCTCACGCGACCGATCGAGCAACCCTCGGCTTCCATCGGCGCATCGACGATCGGTCGGAAACACTGCGCGTCGCGGCCATCGCTCGTGCGCTCGCACGCGAAGCCTGCCCCGCAGGGCGCGTCCACGCTGCACATCCGCGTGCACACGCTGCCACCGTCGATGCCGCGAGGGACGCAGAGCCCCGTCAAGCAGTCCGCGTCGCTGGTGCACGTGTCGCCGAGCAACCCCTGATCTGGCGCGCACACCATCGTGCCCCCGGCTTCGACGCACTCGAAGCCGCTCGGGCACTCCTGCGTGACGCAGAGCCGCGTGCACCACGCCCGATCTCCGAGCGACGCACAGAACAGCCCCGTGAGGCAGTCGTCTCCGTCGCTCGTGCACGGGTCACCCACGTCTCCGCGAGGCCCGGCCGAGCAGTGCCACTCCGTCTCGGGCACGCCGTCGGGCGCGCTGCAGTGATAGGCCTCGGGGCAATCGTCGTCGGTCGTGCAGGGATCGGTGCAGTACATCCGACCTCGCTCCTCGAGGCACATCCCGCTCCGGCAGTTCGCGTCCGCCAAACACGACTCGCCGACGCCGCGCGCCGAAGACAGGATGGCCTCGTCGACGCAACCGCCGCAGTCGCCCGCGATCGCTGCGCACGCCTCGCCGGCGAGACACATCGCGTCGTTGCCCTCGCACGGGGGGAGACAACGACGGTTCCCGTCTCCAGGATCGAGACACAACAGGCTCGCGCACTCCGAGTCCGCCGTGCACGCCGAGCCGAGGGGGAGCGACGCGCTCCCCGCGATCGGGACGCAGAGACCGTCGCACCCGCTGATGCGCGCGCAGTAGAGCCCCGCCTCACAGCCCGCATCGGGGCGGCGCGGGTCGCAGGGCGCCGAGCAGAGTCGGCCCGCCGGGGTGTCCGCGCACATCAGGCCGACGCACTCGAGGTTCTCGGTGCACGGCATGCCGATCGGGGTGCACGTCTCGTCGACCATGCCGTTGCAGTCGTTGTCGGCGCCGTCGCACATCTCCGGCCCGTCGTTGAGGCAGCTCCCAGCCTCGGTCAGCGCATCGTCGATGAGATCGAGGTAGTGGTAGATCGAGTTGTACGCGCCGTAGCCGCTGCCGCACGCGCCGGCGCCGAACGACACCACGCCCGAGATCGAGCCGTTCTGGTTGATCGCCGGGCCGCCCGAGTCGCCCGAGCAGAAGAGCGCGCCGACGTAGATGAGCTCGTCGTCCGTGTTCGTCACCCGGCCCATCGCCGTGTACTTCACCCCGACCTCACCGCGTGGCGTCTGACCGAAGCCGATCGCGGTGATGGTCTGCCCACGCAGCATCGCGTGGTCCTCGCGCGAGATCGGGATCGGCGTGATGCCCGCCGCGCCCTGCTGCAGGACGATGGCCGCCACGTCCTTTCCGATCAGCGTGGCGTCGACTCCGCCGCGCGAGGTCTCGGTGTAGATGCCGTCGGTGGTGTGGATCGACTGGACGCGCAGGACGGTGGTCTGACGGCGGATGTTGTCCCCGATCCCGACCACGAGGTCGCTCGGGCTCGCCGGCCCCGGGTCGAACGGTTGCTGCACGCAGTGCTTCGCGGTGAGGACCACCCGCTCCGCGATCAGCGCGCCGCTGCACAGCCCGCCGATGCGAACGTTCTGGACCATCACGACGGCGGGATCCCCGCCCGCGGTGCCGTTCACGATCGCGCTCTCGGTCGCGCCGACGTCGATCTCGGCGTCCGGCATGGGCCCTACACACGCCGCGGTGAAGCAAGCAAGGACGAAGAGAAGCGCGCGTCGCCTCATGACACCTCCACCGAGCACACCACTCGGAGCCGGCTCGGGCCACTCGGGCCTAGGGGTCGGCTTCCGATCGGGGGAGTAGGTAGCAGGTCTCGATCGGGCCGGGCAACCCGACAGCCTTACAATTGGACGTCATCGTCCCGCTCCCGCTCGGGCGCGCTAGCCCGCCTGGCGGGCTTCGCTGACCCGCCCGAGGCGGTACCACTGGCGCGCCCCCGCCGCGTCGCCGGCCTCCGCGGCGAGCCGGCCCGCCTCGCGATAGCGCTCGGCCGCCTCGGTCGGCGGGAGCAGGCCCGCCTCCGCCGCGATCACCGTGGCCACGACGACGCCCTGGCCGATGCGGTCGGCCGCCTCGCGCGCCCGCTTGAGCGCCTTCGTCGCGCCGGCGGTGTCGTCGATTCCGAGGAGCGCCTTCGCCCGCGCGAGCAGGGCATCCACGAGGAGCCGATCGTCCTTGATCTCGCTCGCTAGACGAGTTGCGGTCTCCAGCGTCTGCGACGCGGTGCGCGCGTCCCCGTCGGCGAGACGGAGCTTGCCGAGCGCGAGGTGCGCCTGCGCCTCGCCCTTCACGTCTTTGGCGCGGACCGCCAGCTCGAGCGCCTGACCGAGGAACCGCGTCGCGTCGCGCGGCCGCCCACGTTGCGAGGCCACGCGAGAGAGCACGAGCAGCATCCGAAGTCGCTCTACGTTGGCCGGCCCGGCCAGCTCGATCGCCTCGCGGAGCACGCCGTCCGCGGTGGTGCTGTCGCCCGCGCGGTCCATCGCGTCCCCCAGCTTGCGGCTGAACGTGACGATCGCGCGATCGAGCGCGGTGTCGCCCGTCATGTGCAGCTCGCGCCTCGCCAGCTCGAGGCCGCGCCGCAGCGCGAGGACGGCCGCCGAGGCGTCGCCCCGCGCGATCGCCCGATCGCCCATCCGCTCGAGGAGCACGAGCGCGCTCATCGGCTCGCCGGCGCGCCACGCGTGCTCCGCCCTCACCTCGAGCGGCGCGTCGTGGGACGCGGTGAGTTGGAGGCTCGCGGCGTGCAGCTCGCGACGGTACTCGGCCGGGATCGACGCCTCGACGAGCTCGCGGATGAACGGGTGACAGACCCGCACCCGATCGTCCTCGCTGACCACGAGGCCCTCGTTGATCAGCGTGCCGAGCGCGTCCATGTCTTCGCCTCGCGCGAGCTCGCGCACCCACTCGTGCGGCGCGCTGTCCCCGAGCGTCACGATGACTTGCAGGAGTCGACGCGACGTGATGTCGAGGCGCTCGACCCGAGCGAGCACCGCGTCGGCGAGGCGCTGCGGCAGCGTCTCGTCGCCTTCGACCGACTCGGCACCGAGCACGCGGAGCTGCTCCACGTAGAGCGGCAGGAGCAGCCGTCCGCTGGGCTGCGTCTCCTTCTCGCGATCGACCCGCTCCTCCTCGATCGGCGCGCTCCCGTGGAGCATGGTGGCCGCCTCGGTCAGGTCGAGGCCGCGGATCAGCATCTTCACCGCGTCGTCGGACGTCGCGCCCGCGCGATCCGCGGGAGACGCGGTCGCGAGGAACAGCGGACCCTCCGCCATGCGCTCGACGAGCCGCGAGAGCGCGTCGCCGCTCAGCGCGTCGCAGCGCCAGAGGTCGTCGACGAACAACGCGACGCGCCCGGTGCGCGAGCGCCCCGCCGCCACGCGGACCGCGGCGGCCAGCGCGACGGCGACCGCCTCCGCGCGCGAACCGAACTCGAGGCCCGGCAGGCCCTCCGGCGAGAGCACCTCGGCCAGACCCGCGCGCGCGATCGGATCGCCGATCGCGACGGAGGTGGCGACCTGGGCGAGCCGCGCGTCGTCGACGTCGAGCAGGCCCCGCAAGAGCACGCGGATCGCCCAGTACGCGACGGGCGCGCCGCTCGGGTGTGGCCCCGCGAGCGCGACCACGTCGCCGTCGTTCGTGAGGCGCGTCGCCGCCTCGGTCATCAGGCGCGACTTGCCGACGCCCGCCTCGCCGAGGATCCGCACCCACACCGCCTGACGGTCCGAGCGATCGCGGAGCTGCACGATCCGCTCGAGCTCCGCCTCGCGCCCGACGAGCGGCGAGCCCATCGTCGGCACGAGGCTCGTCCCACCCGACGGAGGCCCCGAGCGGAGCGCGGGCGGCAGGGACAGCCGCTCCGTCAGACGCGCGCCGCATCCGCCGCAGAAGCGCTGCGACGACGGGTTGCGCGTGCCGCACTGACCGCACGTCACGAGGCTCGACGACTTCGCCTCCTCGAGCCGCTCCTCGATGCGCTTGAGCGCCTCGTACATCTCGTCGGCGGACTGGTATCGCTCGGAAGCTTTCTTGCTGAGCGACTTGAGGCACACCTCGGCGAGGTCGTTCGGGATCGCACGGCTCGGCGCGACCTCGCGCGGGTCGGGCACCGGGTCGTGGATGTGCTTGAACACGACCTTCGTCGGCGTGTCGTCCTCGAATGGCAGCCGATCGGTGAGCATCTCGAACAGGACGACGCCACAGCTGTAGAGATCGCCGCGCCCGTCGACGGTCTCACCGCGCCCTTGCTCGGGCGACATGTAGTCGGGGGTGCCGCACACGAGGCCGGGCGTGGTGATCGACGTGCCGCCGGGACCGACGATGTGGGCGAGGCCGAAGTCGACGACCTTGATCTGCTCCGCGCCGCGCCGGACCTTGCGACAGATGATGTTCTCGGGCTTGAGGTCGCGGTGGACGACCCCGAGCGCGTGCGCCTCGCCGAGCGCGCTCAGGACGTAGCGAAGCACGCGACAGATCCGGATGAACGGGAGCGGCCCCTCCTCGGCGAGCACGTGCGCGAGGTCGCGGCCGTCGAGGTGCTCCATGACGAGGTAGAGGATCCCGTCCTCGGTGCGACCGAAGTCGATGATCGAGACGCTCGACGGGTGATTGAGCCGGCTCGCCGCGCGCGCCTCGTTGTAGAAGCGCGCGACCGTCTGATCGTCGCCGAGCAGGTGCGGGTGAATCACCTTGACGGCCACGGTGCGGCCGAGCATCGCCTGCTCCGCGCGGTACACGCGGCCCATGCCGCCGACGCCGATCAGCTCTTGAAGGAGATACGCGCCGCCGACCGTGCGACCGACCAACGGATCGGGCTTGCTGTCGAGGCCTCCACCACAGTGCATGCAGAACCGTGACCCGGAGTCATTGGGCGTTCCGCACTGCGCACACAGCTGCACGCGCGGTAGTCTACTGCATGAGCGCCGTTCCCCCTACCACGTTGGAAACACCTCGGGGCGAACCCCGATCGCGGGTGGGAACCGCGCTTCGGGTAGGCATCCTGGGGGCCAACGCGTGGGTCGTCGGGGTCTACATCCCCTCGCTCTTTGCGGGCGCGCCCACCGAGGTCTGGACGGCCCTGTCCTTTTTGCCGCTGCTCGCGCTCGCGGCCGGGGTGGCGTCCCTCGAACCCCGACCGGAGGCCGCGCGGTTCCTGCTCCTCGGCGCGTTCGTGCCGCTGCTCGCGCTGGTGGTCGCATCTCGCCCCGCCCTCGCGCAGGAGGTCTTCGAGCCCACCAGCATCGCGTTCGCCGCCGCGTCGCTCGCCGCGTTCGTGGCCGCGAGCGCGGCCGCCCTCACCAAGCCGCGCGCCCCGCGCGCCGCGACCGTGCACCCGCTGCGCTCCAAGGAGCCCGTGGCCGAGCCGGCGCGACGCCGCTGGCTACGACGCACGCTCGTCTCCGCGACGGCGGTCGGCGGCTTCGTCATCGCCACGATCGTCCCCGCGTGGCTCACCTCGGCCGAGCGCCACTCCGCGTGGGGAGACGCGAGCGACGACAGCGCGGTGCTCACCGCGATGGTGGCGAGCCTCGTGGCCGCGGTGCTGGTCGGCGCGATCGTGGGACCGGGGCTGCGCGCCCAGCGACCCGACCCGCGAGCCCCGAGCGTGCGACGTCGCGTCGGCGTCGCGCTCGCGATCGCCGGGATCGCCGCCGCGCTGTTCCTCGCGTTCCGGATGATGGCGCCACCCTCGGGGTGAGCGCGCGGATCGTCAGGGGGCGAACGCGTAGCGAGCGCGCACCGTGCCGGCCGCCTCGGGCGCGAACGTGAGCCGCTCCAGCGCCGCGCGCATGCAGCTCGTGAGCGCGGCCCGCGACAGATCGGCGCTGATGAACGTGGCGCGCGTGACCCCGCCGCGCCCATCGATCGTCAGCTCGACCACCACCGATCCGTCGAACACGGTGCCGCTCGCGAGCGCGCGCGCGTAGCACCGGCCGACCGCGGCGTGCCGCGCCCGCAACGTTCGTTCCACCGTCTCGAGGTCGGGCGCTCCGTCCGCTGCGTCGACGTCGACCAGCCGCGCTCCGTGCGCGGAGCCCTCGCCTTCGGCACGGATCTCCTCGACGGGCGAGCCGGGGTCGAGCGTCGGCCCGGGGAGCAGAGCGAACACGCCCGCGCTCTCGTTCTCCGCGTCGTCGTACGCGCGCACCTCGAACACCTCGGCGCCGTCGAGCGCTCGCGTGAGCTCACCGCGTGTGTCGGTGCACCGGATCGCGATCTCCCCGTCGACGAGCAACCGGTACCCCGCGACGCCGCGCGCGTCGACGGCCGGGGTCCACGAGAACGCGACGCGCGAGACCCCGCGATCGTCGGGCGCGCCGATCGGCGTCGCGAGCAACTCGGCACCCTCGCCGAAACGCGGCGGCGTCGTATCGTCGGTGCTCGCGCGCGCCTCGAGCCTCCCCGACGCGTTCGCCGCCTCGTCGAGCGCGACCACGCGGAAGTCGTGCGCACGGTCCGCGCTCAGCCCATCCACTCGGATCGCGCGCGTGTCCGGATCGAGCCGGGCGTGCGCGCGCCCGTCGACGCGGAGCGCGTAAGCGACGACCGAACGATCGTCGGACGCCGCCGGCCACGCGAGTCGCACCGCGTCCTCTCCGTCCGGCTCCGCCGTCAACGCCGCTCCCGGTCCCCACGCGGGCGGCGCGCGGTCGGCGCAGCCGTGCCCCGCTGCGCAAACGCTCAGCACCGCGAGCCGTGTGAACCACGTTCGCGGCGAAACCCCGAACGCGTTGCCACGCGGGTGGGCTAGACTCCTCCCGTGCGCGGCACGCGAGCCAGCGGGACGGATTCCCCCAAGGGGATGCACGTGCTCACGTGGCTCCTCGAGCGAAGCGCGCTGACGCCGGCGCAGTACGAGGCCGCCTATCACCAGGCGCAGCGCACGGGTGAACGGATCGAGGAAGCGGTGATCGACACCGGCGCGCTGAGCGAGGGCGAGCTCCTCAAGCTCCTCGCCGCGCGCTACCAGACGCGCTTCGTGAGCACCGAGCGGCTCGCGCGCTCGCAGATCACCCGCTCGGTGCTTCAGCTGATCCCCCACAAGCTCGCGGAACGCCTCCAAACGGTCCCGATCGTGTTCGACAAAGCAAGCTCCGTGTTGTCGATCGTCGTCGCCGCGCCGGGGGAAGAGGACGTCGAGAAGCAGGTCCAAGTCGTCAGCGGCGTGCGACAGGTGCGAGCGTACATCGCGCGGCCGCGCGCGATCGCGGCGGCGATCGAGAAGTTCTACCTCGGCAACCCGAGCTCGTTCATGCACATCGTCCGGCGCGACACGCCGAGCCGCGACACGCACAACCCATTCGAGCCGAGCTCATCCGCGCGCAGCGAGGGCTCCGACGAGTTCGCCGATCCGTTCGCCGGCCTCGTCGAGTCGGACGAGCACACGCCGTCGTCGTTCGGCGTTACCGCGCCTCCGCCGCCCGCGCCGATGATGTCGCCGCCCATCGCGAGCCCGCCGGTGCGCAAGCACGGCTTCGTCGGCGACGCCGCGCCGGTGCCGATCGACGGCACGATCCCGGCCGGGACGATCCCCGCCGACGTCGCCGTCGCGCCGACGGGGGTGGCGCACGACGACTACCTCGAGACGCTCAACGTGTTCGTGTCGCTGCTCGAGACCGAGCGCGGCGCGCTGCGCGGGCATAGCGGCACCGTCGCGCGGCTCTGTCGCATGATCGCGGACCGCGCCGAGATGGCGAGCAAGGACCGACACGCGCTCCTCGTCGCCGCGTACCTCCACGACATCGGCAAGGCGAGCGGCAACTACCACCTCACCGCGCTCAACGTCGCGCGCTACGAGGGGCACCGGAACCAGGCGCAGAAGACGCGCCTCACGCCGATCAAGCTCTTCGAGTCATCGTCGCTCCCCGACGAGACGCGGCGGATCCTCTCGCACATGTACGAGCGCTGGGACGGTCAGGGCTTCCCCGATCGGCTGTCCGGCAAGGACATCGCGTTCGGCGCGCGGGTGCTCGCGATGGTCGAGACGTACGCGGACCTCACCGCGAACGAGCGCAATCCGTATCGACGCGTGCTGCCCGCGGGGCAGGCGCTCTCGGTGATCAAGGATCTCGGCGGCCAGCTGTTCGATCCGGCGCTCGCGGATCTGTTGCTGCACCTCGCGACCCGCGATCGCGACGGCCCGAAGTCGGACCTCGCGGGGCGGCCGCGCGCGCTGCTCGTCGATCCGGACGCCGAAGAGACCACGGTGCTCGAGCTGCGGATGATCGAGCACGGCTTCGCCGTCGAGATCGCGCGCGACTTCGGCGCGGCGTGCGAGAAGATGGTGACCCCGCCCGACGTGATCGTCACCGAGATCGACCTCGGCGCGGGCACCGAGGGCTTCTCGCTCCTCGAGCGCGTGCAGACGATCGAGCGAGGCAAGCGGCCCGCCGTGATCGTGTTCACCGCGAAGTCGGATCGCGACTCCGTGAGCAAGGGCTTCGAGCTCGGCGCCACCGACTACCTCGTCAAGCCGGCTTCCGCGGAGCTGGTCGCCACGAAGGCGGGTCAGGCGCTCGAGGAGTCGGTGCGTCGGCGCTCCGACGGCGTACGTGGATCGCTCAAGGAGATGTCGCTCCCCGACGTCGTGCAGGTGCTCGCGAACGGACGACGCACCGGGCGCCTCATGCTCGTCGCGGGGGCGCGGCGCGGCGAGATCCACTTCTGCGAGGGCGCGATCTGGGACGCGAAGTTCGGCGCCGCCCACGGCGAGCAGGCGATCTACGACATGCTCCGACTCAGCGACGGAACGTTCGCGCTCGATCCGTCGTTCAAGCCCGACCAACGCACGATCGAAGTGAGCCCGGAGGGCCTCCTCCTCGAGGGCATGCGACGGCTCGACGAAGGGATCTGATCCGCATGCGCACAGATCCCGAGACGGGCCCGACGCGGGCGCGGCGCGCGAGCGTCACCGGGATCGTCGGCGCCCTGCTCGCGATCGGGTGCGGCGGCGCCCAGTTCGACGGCGAGCGCTATCGCGACGCCGAGGCGCGCTATCAGGTCGGCCAGCTCGGCGATGGCTGGGATCGGCTCGACGTCGCGCAGAACGATCTCGCGTGGCATCACGACTCGCTCGGCGCGATCGTACAGGTCAACGCGACGTGCGACCCTGGATCCGACGTCCCGCTCAGCGCGCTCACCAATCACCTGCTCATCGGGTTCACCGACCGCGACTTCCAGAGCAGCGAGACAGTGCCGCTCGATGGCCGCGAAGCGCTCCGCTCGCACGTCTTGGCGAGCCTCGACGGGGTCCCGCGCGAGCTCCTCCTCTACGTCCTCAAGAAGGACGAGTGCGTGTACGACTTCGCGCTCGTCGCTCCTCCCGGAGGTGGCTTCGCGACGGCGCGCGACTCATTCGAGCGCTTCGTCGGCGGCTTCCACGCGCCATCGAGGTCCGAGCCGTGAGCTCCGCGCCCTCGAACGGCATGGTGTCGCGCGTGCTCCGGCGCCAGGGCCGACAGGCGCTCGGCTTCGTGAGCGAGGCGGGTCGGGTGGCGCTGCTCGCGTGGCGCGCGTTCGTCGCGCTGTTCACCACCCGCTTCGAGCTGCGCGCGTTCATCTACCAGCTCGAGTCGCTCGGCGTGCGCTCGCTCGGGATCGCGGTCGCCACCGCGGTGTTCGTCGGGATCGTGATGACGATCCAGTTCGCGTTCAGCCTCGAGCGCTTCGGCGCGCAGAACAGCGTCGGCCGCGTGGTCGGTCTCAGCGAGGTCCGCGAGCTCGCCCCCTCGCTCACCGCGCTCGTGGTCGGGTGCCGGATCGGGGCGGGGATCGCGGCCGAGCTCGGGTCGATGGCGGTGACCGAGCAGATCGACGCGATCCGCGCGCTCGGCGCGGACCCGGTGCGCAAGCTCGTCGTGCCGCGCATCCTCGCCGGCACCGTGCTGATGCCGCTGCTCACGTTCTTCGCGCTCGTCTCGGGCATCGGCAGCGCGATGGCGGTCTCGCGCCTGACCTTCGGGATCTCGGCGTCGTTCTTCCTCAGCACCGCGCTCGACACGATCGATCTCGCCGATCTCCTGAGCGGCCTCGGCAAGACGCCGTTCTTTGGATATCTCGTGTGTCTCCTCGGCTGTCACTTCGGGATGACGACGCGCGGCGGCACCGAGGGGGTCGGGCGGTCCACCACCACGTCCGTCGTCGTCGTCGCGATCACCGTGCTCGTCGCCGACGCGATCCTCACCCAGCTGTTCCTCAGCCTGATGGGAGCGTGATCCTGGCCCCGCGGCGCGCGCTCGTTCTGGCTCTCGGGCTCGCGGTCGGGCTCATCGCGCTGCTCGCGGCCATCGTGATCGACGCGGGCGCACGGCGCTCGGCGACGCGTCGACGGACGGCGCGCGAGGTGGTGCAGCTGACCGGGCTGCCCGACCTCGCCCTCAGCTCGAGCTCGCGCTGGCTCCGCCACCCGTCTGAGAGCGAGGCCGGCGCGTTCGGCGCGGACGTCCCCGCCGGGCTCGACACCGATCCGGCGGGCGCGCTGATCGGCCCCCCGAGAGCGATCCTGCGGGTGGGCGGCGTCGAGGTCAGGAGGCATCGGTGAGGCGTCAGCTCGCCTTGCTCGCCTATGCGCTCGGCGGGCTCCGGCGACGCGGAGGCAAGAGCGCGGCGCTCGTGCTCGGGCTCACGCTCGTCGTCGCGCTGTTCGCGTCCGTCCTCTTGCTCACCGACGCGTTGCGCCGCGAGTACGAGCTCGGCGCCGAAAGGATGCCCGACCTCACCGTCCAACACCTCATCGCCGGACGACCCGCGCTGATCGACGCCGCGTTCGTGGAGCGCGTGCGGACGATCCCGGCGGTGCGGCGCGCGCAGCCGCGCGTGTGGGGCTACTACTACTTCCTCGCCGTCGAAGCGAACGTGACGATCGTCGGCATCGACGACGCGAGCGCCCTCGCGGGGGCGCGCTGGGTGGACGGTCGCCTGCCGCGCCAGGACGAGGAGGTCGCGCTCGGCGCGGGGATCGCCGACGTGCTCGGGCTGCGGGTCGGCGACGAGCTCGGGATCCCGCTCGCCCACGAGGTCGCGTTCAGCCGCGTCGTGGGCATCTTCGACGAGGAGTCCGCGATCCGCACCGCCGATCTCATCGTCACCCCCACCGCGAACGCGCGGCGCCTGCTCGGCGTCCCGGAGGGGATGGCGACCGACCTCGCGGTGGAGCTCACCACGATGGACGAGGCGGGCGTGGCGACGGAGCGGATCGCGGAGCGCGTCGACGGCGCGCGCGTCCTCGACCGGCGGCTGCTCGAGCGCACCTACGAGCTCACGTTCGACGCGCGCGGTGGCTTCGTGGGCGTGCTGCTCCTGCCCGCCCTCGCCGCGTTCCTCCTCCTCGCGTGGGAGCGGCTCAGCGGCCTCAGCGCGGACGAGGCGCGCGAGATCGGCGTCCTCAAGTCGGTCGGATGGAGCACGGCAGACGTCCTGACGACGCGCCTCTGGGAGTCCGCGCTGATCGCGACGAGCGCGAGCGTGCTCGGCGTCGCGGTCGCGTATGTCTACGTCTTCTTTCTCGGCGCGCCCGGGCTATGGGACGCGCTGCTCGGCTGGAGCGCGCTCCACCCGCCGATGCGGCTCGCGCCGGCGCTCGACGCGGTCCAGCTCACCGCGCTGATCGGCGCGGTGGTGGTCCCGTTCGTCAGCGTGAGCGTCGTCCCGGCATGGCGCGCGGCGATGGTGGATCCCGAGCGCGCGCTGCGAGGCGGCGCATGAGCGAGGCCGTCGCGCTCGTGGGCGTCTCCAAGCGCTATCGCGACGGCGATCGCACGATCGCGGCCGTCGCGTCCGTCGACCTCGCCATCCCGCGCGGGAGCTTCACCGCGCTCGCCGGTCCGAGCGGGTCGGGCAAGACGACGCTGCTCGGGATCCTCGGCGCGCTCATCGCGCCGAGCTCGGGGACGGTCCGGGTGCTCGGCGAGGACGTGACCCACCTCCGCGACCATCACCGCGCCGCGCTCCGGCGGAGCAGGGTGGGTTTCGTGTTCCAGGAGCTCTCGCTCATCGCGTCGATGACCGCGCGCGACAACGCGCTCGTCCCGCTCGTCCCGACGGGCGGCCCGATGCGCGAGGACCTCGAGCGACTCGACGCCCTCGCGCGCCGCTTCGGGATCGCGGAGCGGCTCGACTCGTACGTCGAGCGGCTGAGCGGCGGTCAGCGACAGCGCGTCGCGATCGTGCGCGCGCTGATCCGAGCCCCCGAGGTGCTGCTGTTGGACGAGCCCACCGCGCACCTCGACGGGGTGAGCGCGGCCGGCATCGTCGACGTGCTCGCCGAGCTCGCGGCCGATGGCACCGCGGTCATCGCGGCGAGCCACGACGCACGGCTCTTCGACGACGCGCGCGTCGACCGCCTGATCCACCTCGTGGACGGGAAGATCGAAGGTGCGCGAGAGACGCGTGACGAAGAGGAGTGACCGCGGTCGCGCCGCGCTCCATGCATCGCCCGCGCGCCGTCCCGGTCGCTTCGTTCGCGAGGAGGAGCGCGATCCGACGACGCCGCGACGCATCGCGCGTCCGGTCACGTACGCCGCCACGTTGACGCCACGTTGACGCCACGCGGGAGCGGCCCATGATCGAGCGACGTGCTCACGAACCTCCTGCGCCCATGGATCCTCGCGCGCCTCGTGAGCGGAGGCGCCGCGCTCGCGCTCGCGATCGTGGGCGTGTGGATCGCGTTCCGCGTGCTGCGGCACTGGCGCGTGGGGCGCACCAGCGAGGGTCAGCTCGCGCTCGAGCGGCGCGCGGAGCTCGTCGCCGCGGTGGTGCAAGTCGCGTTGTGGATCGCGGTCGCCGACGCGGCCCTCACCGTGCTCGCCGCCGATCGGCTGAGCACGTCGATCAGCGGCGCGATGTGCGCCTACGGCGTCCTCGACGCGAGCCCGTTCGGCTTCGTCGCGCTCGGGCTGAGCATCGCGTCGGCGCTCGCCTGCGCGCTCTGGCTCGTCCTCCACCGGCTCGATCTCCGGCTGCGCACGCCGGTGCTCACGCGGCGCAAGTTCATCGGGCTGTTCGCGCTGGCGCCGCTCTTGTTCGCCGATCTCGTCGCCACCGCGCGCTGGGCGCTCGACCTCGACATGCACGTCGTCGCGTCGTGTTGCTCGACCGGGCTCGACGCAGCGATCGCGGGGACCGACGCGGCGCACGGCATCGATCCGTCGAGCGCCGCCTGGACGGGTGGGATCTCCGCGCTCGTCGCCGCGCTCAGCGCCGCCTTCGTGTGGCGACGCCCGGGTCGGCTCACCGCGCTCTTCGCGACCCTCGCCACCTCCGTCGCCGCGGTCCTCGCGATGCCGGCGATCCTCGCGTACGTCGCGCCGCACGCCTACGGGACGCCTCGACACCTCTGTCCGTTTTGCTTGCTGCACGCCGACGTCTTCGGCATCGGCTGGCCGCTCTTCGCCGCGGTGTTCGGCGCGATGGCGACCGGCCTGGGCCTCGCGGTGGTCGAGCTCCAACGCGGGGTGAGCCGCGATCCGATCGCGATCGCCGCGCTCGAGCGGCGGCTCGGAGGGTACGCCGCCGCGCTCTGGGGCACCGCGCTCGTCATCGCCACGATCCCGGTCGTCCGGTTCGCCGTCGTGAGCGGCGGCGCATCGCTCTTTGGAGGATCGTGAGCGGCGGGCTCCACGCGATCGCGCATCGCCTCGGGTGGGTGCTCGTCTTCGCGCTCGCGGCCTGCAGCGGCGACGCGACGACGCCACGCTGCGCGGGGTGCGGGATGCTCGTGGCGAGCGACTCCGGGTGGCGCGCCGGCGCGCGCGACGCGAGCGGCGCCGAGCTCGCCTTCGACGCGCCGAAGTGCCTGTTCCGCTACCAACTCGCGCACCCGGGCACCGAGGATGCGTGGGTGATCGAGTACTACGGGCAGACCCGCCAGCGCGCCGACGAGGTGCTGTACGTGATCGGCAGCGATCTCGAGGGGCCGATGGGACCCGACCTCGTCCCCGTGAGGGATCGCGCCGAGGCGGAGCGCCTCCTCACCGATCATCGGGGCGACGCGATCCTCGAGGTCGCGGACGTCGATCGCGCGCGCGTCGACGGGCTGTTCGTGCACTGAATCCGGCCTCGAGCCGCGCAACCGAGCACGGAAGATCGCGAGGTCGAGGGCGTAGCTTCCGTTCGGACTTCGACGTCGGCGGGCGAGCCTCGCGCGCGACGAACGTGGGGCGATCCGAGGTCGCCGCGCGTCCGCTCTTCCTTGCGGCGATGGGAGTGATAAAGAGGACCTGATGATGCAGCACCGGACGCACGGGATACGGGGTTCGGCGAAGGTGTCGGCCCTCGCGTTCGGGCTGCTCAGCGCCCTCGGGGTGCTGATCGGAGGGTGTGAGGCGTGCGAGGTGCGCACCCTCCCCGACGACGCCGGACAGCTCTTCCCCGACAGCGGCGGGATGGACGCCGGCATCCCGGACGCCGGCCCGCTCCCCGACGCCGGCCCGCTCCCCGACGCCGGACCGTTCACGGTGGACGCGTCGTGTGCGAGCGCGGCGGTGAGCGCGCAGGTCGAGCGGCTCCCCGTCGACATCATCTGGGTGGTCGACAACTCGACGAGCATGCAGCCCGCGATCGCCGAGGTGCAGGCGGGGCTCAACGCCTTCGCGAACCTGATCGCAGCGCGCTCGCTCGACTACCGCGTGATCATGCTGAGCCTCCGCGGCGAGGGCACGACGATGATCGGCACCTCGATGCGCTACCAGGTCTGCATCCCGCCTCCGCTCGGAGGCGCGAGCTGCGCCGACAACCTTCCTCGCTTCGTCCAGGTCCCGATCGACATCCGGAGCACCCAGCCGCTCGAGCAGCTCCTCGGGAGCCTCGGTCAGACGGCGGGCTTCACGATCGTCGACCAGCGCGGGAGCGGACCCTGGCGCATGCACCTCCGCGACGACGCCACGAAGTCGATCGTGGTGGTCACCGACGACAACGCGCGCATGGTGTTCCGCGACGGATCGGGCGGATTCATCCCCGGCAGCGCGGTCGGCACGACCGGCGACCCCGTGGCGACCGCCGAGTGGTTCGAGCAGACGGCCGACACCGCGCCCGGCAGCAATCCGTGGAACTCGACCACGCTCCCGGAGGGCATCTTGCGCCCCGTGTGGGCCGGCCTGTTCGACGGCTACACCTTCAGCGCGCTCTACGGCTGGGGCTCGGACACGGACCCGTCGATCACGTGCACCTATCCGGGCGGCGGTAGCCCACCGTCGAGCGGCCCGACCTACACCGCGCTCGTCCAGCGCACCGGCGGCGTCCGCGCGCGCATCTGCGACGGTCCGGCCGCGTGGGGCCCGTTCTTCGATCAGATCGCCACGGCCGTCGAGCGGACCGCGCGCATCGCGTGCGACCTCGACATCCCCGATCCGCCGGAAGGGCAGACGTTCGTGCCGTCGCGGATCAACGTGCTGGTCGGCGACTCGACCGGCACCACGCTGATCGGCCGCGTCCCCGACGCCGCGTCGTGCGACATGCGGGGCGGGTGGTACTACGACGACGAGGCCGCTCCCACGCAAGTGTTGTTGTGCCCCGCCACCTGCGACGCGGCGCAGCCGACCATGGGCGAGACGACGACGGTCGAGATCCAGTTCGGCTGCCAGTCGATCCCGATCTGAGCCGCCGAGCGCAAAGCGCGAGCGCGGCTCCCCTTGCCCTTGCCCGTGCCCCTGCCCGGCCCTGCCCCCCGCGCAACGCCCCGGAGACGGGCGACTACTCCCGCGCGCGCTTCTTCGCGGCGGGACCCTCGGGGTTGGTGAGCGAGATCCGCTCGTCCATCACCGGCGGGCCGTCCGGCTCGGTGACCATCGAGCGCTCGGCGAGCTGTGCGATGCGCAACGTCCGTTGCCGTGCCCACCACGCGCGCGCCTCGGCCTGGTTCCAGCGCTCGAAGTCCTCGCAGCGGGCGAACGCCTCCGAGAGCTCGGCCGCGCTCGCGGGGCGCCGGTCGGGATCCTTCTCGAGGCACCACGCGATCACGTTCGCGAGGTCCTCGGGACATCCCGGCGCAGCGTGGACGAGGTGGGGAGCCGGCTCGTCGCGCTGCATGTGGAGGATCTCCACGCTCGACTCCGCGTCGAACGCGTGGCGACCGCTCAAGAGGTAGAACGCGACGAGGCCGAGCGAATAGATATCGCTCGCCGGGCTCATCCCACGGCCCGATCCGATCATCTCGGGCGCCACGTAGCGCGGCGTGCCCATCACGTGCCCCTCGAGGGTGAGCCGCGGCTTCTGCTTGAGCGGCGCGACGAGACCGAAGTCCACGAGCTTGGCGACGTCCGGGATGCCGCCCGCCTCGCACACGATGATGTTCGGCGGCTTGATGTCGCGGTGCACCAGCCCGTGCGCGTGCGCCTCGCCGAG
>JBFWYI010000056.1:0-64207 GCA_050186575.1 Sandaracinaceae bacterium
CGTCGCGGGCGACGAGTTATTGCGCGCCGTGAACGTCGAGGTCTGCGACGAATCGTGCGAGTACGCGACGGCGCCGCGAACCTCGCGCCTCTGGAGCGTGACCGCCAACGGCTCGCCGGGGCGGATCCCATTCCCGTTCTCGTTCGGCGTGGCGCCCTTCGAGCACGACGCGTCGAGGCGCGTCGAAGTCCGGGTGAGCGCTCTGCGCCGCGACGAGGTCGAGGTTGCGGACGCGGAGCTCTTCACGGTGCGGCGCCAGGTCGGCTTCACCGCCGGGCGCACGACCACGCTCCCGATCTTCCTCGCCGCCGCGTGCATCGGGCACGCGTGTCCGGAGGGCTTCACCTGCAACGCGACGGGCGAGTGCGAGCCGATCGGTGTGGAGCCAGCCGACGCGGGCGTCGCCGACGCGGGCGTCGCCGACGCGGGCGACGGCGGATCGGGCTCGCCCGACGCCGGCGTGACGTGTCTCCCGCCGCCGCTGCCCGCCTCGCTGGGGGTGCACGCTCCCATGGCGTCGTGGTCCCTCGACCTCTCGGCCGGCGCGGCGTCGACCGCGATCGGAACCGATGATGGGGCTGACTTGTACATCGCGGGTCGCACCGGGATGGAGCTGTTCGTCGGCCGATGGCACACCGACAGCGTGCCGCTGTGGCGGACCGCGATCGCGGCGTCGGACACGCTCTGGTTCGGGCAAGTGACCAACCTCGTCCGGCGAGGTGAGGTGCTCTACGGCGCCGGGATCATCGGTGAGGGCTGGGGCTTCGACGGAGGCCTCGATGTAGCGGCGCCAACCACATTGACGACCACCGATTCACGGCGGCACGGTGCCGTGATCTTCGCGCTGGACGCGGCGACCGGCACCCCGATGTGGGCTCACTCGGTGAAGCGCCTCGGCGTGACGGAGGCGGTCGGGGGCCTCGTGGTCGATGAAGCGGGGCTCTGGGTCGCGACGAACGCCATCGGGGGAACGGTGGGCGAGCTCCAGCTCGATGGGACCGGGTGGACGGCTCCGACGCGCGGTACGCTCGACGCGCGGGCCACGCTGTTGCGCTTCGGGTTGGACGGCACCGCCATCGACGCGATCGGCATCTCCAGCGTCGCGCCGATCCACGACATCGGCCTGACATCGACCGAGGACGGTGTGATCGTCGCGGCGAGCGGCGGGAACACGACCGGCGCCGTGGTGACGACGAGCTTGGCGTCGCACTCCGGCGGCGCGGTGCTGATGCTCGCGTTCGACCGAGCGGGCGCCGTCCGTTGGGCGCGCGGGGTGGTGTGCAGCGGCGGCTCGATGACGGTGAGGAGCGTGCGGCTCGCTGCGGACGGGAACCGCGCGTGGCTCGCGATGGGCCCCTCGACCCAGTGCGCCGGCGAGCTCCGCCTGCGGCGTGAGGACGGCTCCCTCGTGTCGATCGGGCCGGCCGCGTCCAGCACGACGTGGCTGGCCGCGTTCAGCGTCGACGCATGCACCGGCGAGCCGATCTCCGGCTCGAGCTGGGCCGCCAACGTCCCCGGAGCGCCGATTCACGCGGTCAATGCGCTTTCCGCGGACCGACGAGGCATCGTGCTCGGGGGATACATCGGGCACGGCGGCGCGGACTTCGGCGGTGGAGCCCTGCCCGCTCGTGACAGCGGCTCGGGCACCGACGGGTTCGTCGTCGGCGTCGGCGACGATGGCTCCCACGTCTTCTCGTCGTTGGTCGGCGGGACCGGCGCCGGTGCG
The DNA here is from genome assembly GCA_050186575.1 of Sandaracinaceae bacterium. Taxonomy (GTDB): domain Bacteria; phylum Myxococcota_A; class Polyangia; order Polyangiales; family Sandaracinaceae; genus JAUHXR01. Next base: position 1,727 of record JBFWYI010000056.1, read on the forward strand.
GGACCCGAGGACGGCGTGTACGGCGTGCTCCTGCGGAACGACGGAGCCTGGGCGGTCGGCGGGTTCTCGCGCGTGTTCCCCTTCGTCGGCTCTGCCACGGCTCCGAGCGGCGCGACGCTCCTCGTCTACGCACTCGAGTGACGCGATCGGCTTGAACGCGCCGAGCCCGGCTGCCAGCTTGGCGAGCGATGCGATCGCGCTGGGTACGGGCCGCCCTTGCGTCGGCGGCGCTCGTCGGCTGCGCGCCGACCGACTTCATGGGGCGCTGCCAGAGCCAGCTCGAGCTGACCGAGGAAGAGTGCGGGATCGTGGCGAGCTGGAGGCTGGAAGAAACATTGCCGCCGGCGCGCGGCAACCTCTACGCCGACGACGAGCGCGCGGCGCGCCTCGGTCGCGCCATCTTCTTCGACGCGGGGTTCGCCACCGTGCCGGGGGTGAGCTGCGCGACGTGCCACGATCCGAATCTCGCGTTCACCGACGCGCGAGCGACGCCGGAGGTGATCGCGGGCCAACCCGGCGCGCGCAACAGCCCGACCCTGCTCGACACCGCGCGCAACCGCGGCTTCTGGTTCGTGGACGGTCGCGCCGACAGCCTGTGGTCGCAGCCGCTCTTCGCGTTCGAGAACGAGATCGAGATGGCGACCACGCGCCTCGCGATCGCGCACCGCGTCGCCGACGTCTACGCGGTCGAGTACGAAGAGATCTTCGGGGCGCTGCCCGAGCTGACCGACCTCGCGCGCTTCCCCGAGAGCGGCAAGCCCGGCGATGCGAGCTGGGACGCGATGACGGCGGACGACCAGGCCGCGATCGACCGCGTGGCCGCGAACGTCGGCAAGGCGCTCGAGGCGTACGAGCGGCGCTTGGTCACCGGCCCGAGCCGCGTCGACCTCTACATCGACGGCGATGACACCGCGCTCGACGACGAGGAGCGGCGCGGCCTCCACCGCTTCGTGTTCACTCAGTGCGGCTTCTGCCACGTCGGCCCGATGCTCACCGACGACCTCTTCCACGAGAGCTCGTTCGACATGGACGACCGCGGCCGCGCGGCGGGCATCGAGACGCTGCTCGCGAACCGCTTCAACTCGGCCGGCCCGTTCTTCGACGAGGGCGCCGGCTCCGCGCTGCCCCTGCCAGCGGGTCCCACGGCCGACGACGAGCACGCGTTCCGCACGCCGAGCATGCGTCACGTCACGTTGACGGGTCCGTACGAGCACGACGGCTCGCGCACGCTCGAGGAGATCCTGGGCACGCGTGGGCTCCTGTACGAGGACGGCGATGAGGTCGTCATCGCCGCGTTCCTGAGAGCGCTCGAAGGCGAGCCGCCGCCCGCGGAGTGGACCACCGCGCCCTAGTACCCTCGCGACGGCGATCGCGACGGGTTGCTCTGTGCCCTCGAACCCGATCTCGACCCTCGTCGCTCCTCGACGATACTCCGGCATCGCCTCGTCCCGCCGAGGGCCAATCTCGCGCCCGATCATCGACGCTGAACCCATCGCGATCTCCGTCGCGAGGGTCTGGGACATCCGCTCGGGAGCTCGCTCCGAGTTCGAGCTGCGTCGTGGACGGGGTACGCAGCTAATCTTGCAAGATGCTGCGCGGTCCGCTCGGGCTTGTGGCCACGCGCGTGGCGCGTAGTGACCCGGGCACCGGCCGTGCGACGCCGGTCGTCCCCGTCGGGTTCGAGAGCGCCTCGGCGCGGGATCCACGCTGCGCGCTCTCGAGAGGAGCGACCATGCAAATCGTCACCGACGCGTTCGAAGCGGACGGCCCCATCCCTGATCGTTACACCCGCGCGGGCGAGGACCGCTCCCCGCCTCTCTCGTGGTCTCAGGTTCCGGACCGCACGGCCGCGCTCGCTCTCGTGGTCGACGACCCCGACTCGCCCAGCGGGAAGTTCACGCATTGGCTGCTGTGGAACATCCCTGTGAGCTCGGAGGGGCTCGAAGAGAACGTCGAGCATCGAGGGCGGTTCGTCGATGGGAAGCGCCAAGGCGACAACGACTTCGGTGAGCGCGGGTGGTCCGGCCCGCGGCCACCGACCGGCGATGAGCACCGATATGTGTTCCGTCTCTACGCGCTCGACGAGCCGCTCACTCTCATCGAAGGCGCGATGCGCCCCGACCTGGACGCCGCGATGCGCGGTCACGTCTTGGCGGAGGCTTCGCGGACCTGTCGCTATGGCGGTTGAGGTGGTCGGCGGCGCGACCTGCGTACGCGCGGGAGAAGGCCTCGAGCGCGGCCGAGCGTGTCGAGGCCCGCGCGCTCGGAGACGTCGGCCGTGGGGCTCACCCGGGAGCCGATGGTGGACGGGGCGAATCGCCCGAGGCGTCCGTGCCGATCGATGCATGAACGCCCCGCCGAGAAGCTCCCCGCCGCGCGTCGGCGATGGTGGGTCCGGAGATTGCGAAAGGCGCGACGCCAACCCCCACCGGAGGTCTATGTGAATTGCATAGTCGAGATTGGCGTCAGCGGCTTGGGGTTCGACGAGTCCCTCATCGACTACGTCCGCGGCTGTTGCTCCTCGAGCGAGCAGATCCTCGGGGGTCGCCTATCGTGGGCGATCGAGCTGCGAGGTCGGCCCTCCGCGCTGCCGAGCCGCATCGTGGAGGTATCGCTCGCCGGAAACTTCCCGAGCGGGCGCCGTAACCGCGTGCAGTCGAGCCACGCGGACGGCCGGGTCGCCGTTCGACACGCGTTCGCGCGCTTCCTCGAGATGGCAGGCTCGGGCCGGGACCCCGCGCGAGCTGGCGACGGCCTGGCGCAGCCCGGTTCGAGCGCCGCGCCGGCCTGACCCGCGCCATCACGTGGTCTCGGGACGCCCTGACGACAGCGCCGCCCGAAGGGCGACGCTCCGCTGCCAGGGCCATCGATCTGGGCCGCGCTCAGACCCGATCGGGCGAGGGAGCGCGAGCCCGCGAGCGAGCGCGAGCGAGATGAGGAAGGCTCCGGCGAACGCCCGCGCTCGTCCGAGCTCATCGTTTCGCCCGGCCCGCCACGACCATCGTGGCAACGTTCATTGAAGCCTGCATCCGTGGCCGTCGATCGAGGCGGCCCGCCGCGGCCGACCGCTACGGCCTGTGTCGATCTGTCGTCGTGCGCGGCCGCGGAAGCGCGGCAGAGGGAAGGCACGGCCGATGCACGTGCCGCCGCGCGCATCGCTTGGATGCGCCCTGGAGAGAAAGGTGATCCCATGACCATCACGCGCGGTACCATCGCAACGATTCTTGCGATCGCTTGTTCGGCCTGCGGAAATCGAGGTGCGGGCAGCGACGAGACGCCTCGAGAGGACACTCCGTCGGAGGTCGAGACGGCGTCGTCCGAGGAGATGCCCACGGCGCCCCGAGTGGAGGAGCGATCCGAGCTGCCCGACGAGCTGCCCGGCATGACCGACGACGACGATGTCGCGGAGGCGCTCTCGCTCGCTCAGGAGGCGAGCGACACGCTGCGACGCATGAAGCAGGACGCGGAGCTGAGCGCGCTCGTCGAACGCGCGCAGGGTCTGTTCATCGCTCCGCACTACGGTCGTGGTGCGGCGGGAGTCGGCGTGCGAGCGGGGGAGGGCGTCCTCGTCGCGAGGCGCGGCACGGAGTGGAGCGCGCCTGGGTTCTTCGACCTGGGAGGCGTCAGCCTCGGCGCGCAGCTCGGCGCCGAAGGCGGCGAGGTGGTGATGATCCTGATGACCCAGGAGGCGCTCGACCATTTCGTGACCGAGGATCAATTCACCCTCAACGCCGACGCGGGCCTCACGCTCGCGGACTATTCGGCGATGGACGAGGCCGCGGCGCAGCGGGACTCGCGCGACGTGATCTTCTGGTCGGACGCCGAGGGTCTGTTCGCGGGGGTCGCCCTCAGCATCACGGACGTGTCGTGGGATGAGGAGGAGAACCAGGCGTACTACGGGCGAGACGTGTCGCCCGACGACGTGGTGAGCGGACGCGCTCGACGCGAGGGAGCCAGCGCGTTCGGCGGCGAGCTGTCGAGCCTCTGAGCTCTCCGACCCGTGACGTGCCGCGGCGTGTTCGATGCTTGTCGAACGCCCCGCGGGGCGTACGGGACCGACGTCGACCAAACAGGAGGAACGCGATGAACGTGCAAGAGATCATGAGCCGAAACCCCAGCGCGTGCGACCCGCAAGATACCCTGCACCGTGCCGCACAGATCATGTGGGACGAGGACTGTGGGTGCGTGCCCGTCGTGGAGGCGGACCGGCTCGTCGGCGTCGTGACCGATCGCGATGCATGCATGGGCGCGTATCTCAAGGGGGCTCCGCTCGACTCGATTCGAGTCGGGGACGTGATGAGCCGTGAGCTGTACGCCTGCGGCCCCGACGCGGATGTGGACGACGTGCGCCGAATGATGGGTCGCGGCCAGATCCGAAGGATTCCGGTCGTCGCCGACGGGCGCCTCGTCGGGATCGTCTCGCTCAACGACATCGCCCGAGCCACGCAGGGCTCGTCGGCCCCGAGACGACCCTCGGCCGTCCACGTGACCGAGACCCTCGCGGCCATCTGCGCGCCCCGCACGTACGACCGCGCGGCGGAGTAGCGAGGCGTCCGGTGATCGCGAACGCGCGCGCTCTGCTTCCCTACGCAATGAGACATGACGCGTACGGGCGAGGAACGATGCGAACGATCATGGTGTCCAATCGCGGTCCGCTCCGTCGAGAGGACGGACGCTGGGTCCGCTCCAGCGGCGGGCTGGTCACCGCGCTCGACCCCATCCTGCGCGAGCGGGGCGGCGTCTGGGTCAGCTCGGATCCTTCCCATGGGAGCGAAGAGCTCGGGTATTCCGTGTCGGGCATCGAGCTCCCGCGCGAGCTTTCGGATCGCTACTACCTCGACCTGTCGAACGCGGTGCTGTGGCCCATCCTCCATGGTTTCCCCGCGACCATCCGCCTCGGCGGCGCCCCGTGGGAGGCCTACGTAGAGGTCAACGAACGATTCGCTGCGCGCATCGAGCAAGAGGCCCGTGGCCCGGATCCGCAGATCTGGATCCACGACTACCACCTGATGCTCGCCCCGCGCCTCGTTCGCCAGCGGGTGCCGGGGGCGCGCATCGGGTGGTTCTGTCACGTCCCATGGCCGGACGATGACCACTTCCGCATCCTGCCGTGGTCGCGCGAGCTGCTGCTCGGTCTGCTCGGCGCGGACCACGTGGCGTTCCAGATCGATCGGTACGCCGTCAACTTCATGCGCTGCGTGCAGTCGCGGCTCGGACTGACCGTCGACGAAGCGTCTCGGACGATCGAGCTCGACGGGCACGTCTGCCGCGTCCTCGTCGCGCCGATCGGCGTTCCCACGCGCGACCTCGAGGAGGTCGCCGAGCGGCCCGCCGTCCAGGATCGCGCGCGCCGTCTGCACGAGCGCGTCCGGGGCCGACGCATCGTGCTCGGGGTGGACCGGCTCGACTACACCAAGGGGATCCCGGAGCGCTTGCTCGCGTTCGATCGTCTCCTCCGCGACGACCCATCGCTGCGCGACGACACGGTCCTCGTACAGATCATGGTGCCGAGTCGGACCGCGGTGGACGCCTACGCCGACCTCAAGGGCGAGATCGACCGCTTGATCGGCGAGATCGGAGGACGTCACGGGCGCACCGGCTCGGCGCCGGTCCACTATCTCTACCGCAGCGTCGATGTCGAGGAGCTCTTCGCGCACTACCTCGCCGCGGACGTCGCGCTCATCACGCCGCTGCGCGACGGCATGAACCTGGTCGCGCAGGAGTACGTCCTCGCGCGAACGGATGGCGCGCTGGTGCTGAGCGAGCTCGCCGGCGTCGCGGATCACTTCGAGGAGGCGCTCCAGGTCAACCCCTACGACATCGCGGGCACGGCGGAGACGTTGCGACAGGCGTTGGCGATGCCGCGCGAGGAGCGTCGCCGTCGAATGGACGCGATGCGGGAGACGGTGCGGCGCCTCGACGTGAGCCTCTGGGCGCGGCACCTGCTCAGCGACCTCGAGCCGCCGCGATCGCCGGTCGGCCTCGCCCACGCCTGATGCGCAGCTCGGCCAGGAGCGACGCACCGACCGCGCCGACGACCTCGGAGCTCGAGGGCGCGGGGGCTCGCGCGGCGGCGCTGCCCCACGCGCTCGATCACCTCGCCGCGATCCGCGCGCGGATGAGCGGCTCGGTGCCCGCCTTCTTCTTCGACTACGACGGCACGTTGACGCCGATCGTCGGCCGCCCCGACGACGCGCGGCTCTCGGCTCGGATGCGCGAGGCGCTCCGCGAGCTCGCGCGAACCCATCGGGTCGCCGTGGTGAGCGGGCGGGACCTCTCGGACCTGCGCGCCCGCGTTGGCGTCGACGAGGTGACCTACGCGGGCGGGCATGGCCTCGCGGTGGTCGGCCCGGATCTCGTCTTCGAGCACGACGCGTTGCGCGACGCCGCGCCGCGGCTCGCGCGTGCGTGCGAGGACCTGCGCGATCGGATCGGAGCGATCGATGGCGTGGAGCTGGAGCTCAAAGGCGGTGCCCTCGCCGTGCACTACCGTCGCGCGGATGCCGCCCGCGAGCGGAGCGTAGAGAGCGCGGCGCGTGACGTGGCGGAGTCCATCGGCGGTCTTCGCTGCACCTACGGGAAGAAGATCGTCGAGCTGCGGCCCGACGTGGCGTGGGACAAGGGCCGCGCGGTCCGCCTGCTCGTCCGGCGTTGGTTCGCGCCCGAGGACCGCGTCGTCCCGATCTACGTCGGCGACGACCTCACCGACGAGGACGCGTTTCGCGAGCTGGCGCGGGACGGGTTGGGCGTGCTCGTCGGCGACCACGGCGGCCACACCCGAGCCCGCTACGCTCTCGCGGACTCCGACGAGGTCTTCGACTTCGTAGGCGCGATGCGCGAGATCGACTCGGTCACCTGCGAGACCGACTCGGGCGCGACGTAGATGCTCCGGGAAGGGAACGCGAAGTCGAGGTCGTTGGCGCGGAAGCGCTCGAGCATGCCCAGTAAGATGGCTTGCTGCTTGTCCATGTAGACGTTGTAGTCGGGGGACAGGACGAACCAGACGATCTCGAAGTCGAGGGAAGAGGCCCCGAACCCCTTGAAGTGGGCGCGGTCGAATCGCACGCCATCGACCTCGTCGACGGCCTCCTTCAGGAGCGAGGGCGCTCGGCGGATCGCGTCGATCGCGCTGGCGTAGACCACGCCCAGTTGAGTGACGACGCGGCGCTCCTGCATGCGCCCATAGTTGTGGATTCGACTCTGCGCGATGTCGGAGTTGGGCAGCACGATCTGTTGACCGCCGAGCGCGGCGATCCGAGAGCTGCGCCACCCGACCGCCGTCACCGTCCCCATGTCGTCCCCGACGATCACGAAGTCGCCGATGTCGAACGGCCGATCGAGGTACAGCGAGAACGCGGCGATGGTGTCGCCGAGGACGTTCTGCACGGCGAGCGCGGCCGCGACGCCGCCGACGCCGAGGCCCGCCACGAGCGCACCGACCTCGACGCCCAGGTTCGACAAGACGAGGAGCAGGATCACGCTCCAGACGACGAGCCGCGCCACGAACGCCGCCGCCGTCACGAGGGTGGTACGACCCCGGGCGGAGGTCTCTTGGCCCTCTCGCCATTGTGCGAGGACGCCGCGTATCGTCGCGTTGACCCAGGAGCCCGCCATCACGAGCACCGTGATCGTCACGATCGCCTGGAAGACGTGGAGGACGTTGCTCGGGAGGACGAGGATCTGCGCCGCCGCGCAGATCGCGATGAGCACCAGGTAGACGGTTCGAGTGCCCTCGAGCGCGCCGACGAGCGCGTCGTCCCACGGCGTGTGCGTGCGGCGCGTCCACTTGTGGAGGCGCCGCAGGACGAAGCGCCGCAAGAGGAGCGCGAGCGCGAGGCCGAGCGCGGCGGCCGCAGCGGCGAGGCCCCAGCGCCACAGCGGAGTGCCGAGCCACGCTGCGCTCCACCAGTCGCTCATCGCCGCGTCCTCGATCCGCGATCGAGGGGATTCGCGAAGGAGGGTCGAGGAGCGCGGAGCGCGTCATGGCTGGTCATCGTCCCCGCGCGAGCGTTCAAGTCGCGTGCCTCGTGCGCGTTCGCTGCCGCTGGCAGGAGGCCACGCGAGGCAGCGCCGGCGTGCGTGACTGGCCAGCCTCGGCGGTTTCGGCGCCCTCGCGGTGGACGAGCGCGTCGATCTCCTCACGCCAGCGCCGCACCTGCTCGCGATCGTCCGGGCTCCGCATGGCCGTCCCACACGCGAACCTCGCGCCGCGCGCGGTGGCGATGTGCGCCGGGGGGATCGATCGCTCTGGGGTGGCTCGCCTCACTCGCCGCGCGACCGACGAGCGAGTCGGTCAGGTCTGAATCTTGCCCATCTCCGCGCGCGCCCCCTGGAGTGGGGAAAGAGGAGAAACATGGATTGCATCGTCGAGATCGGCGTGAGCGATGTAAACTTCGACGAGTCGATGATCCGCTACGTCCGCAGCTGCTGCGCGACGAGCGAGTCGAGGCTCTCGCAACGTCTCCGCTGGACGGTCGATCTGTTGCGCACGTCCCGCGCCGACCCTCGGGTCGAGGTGTCTTTGACCGCCATCTTCGAGGGCGGTGCGCGACGCAGCGTGCACGCGCATGACGCCGATCCGTGGCATGCGATCCGGAGCGCGTTCGCCTCGTTCCTCGACCAGCGCGATCCGTCGACGTCGAGGGAACGATGAGTCACTCGATAGAGCAGGCACACTACGTTGCCAACGATCGGGGCCGCACCTCGGGCGGTGCGATCGTTGCTGCGGCGAGCCACCCGGACGGCGGACGCGAGCTCGGTGCGTTCGACCCCGTGTGGTTGAACGAGGTCGTCCAGCGCTGCCAGCCGATGGTGCGCGCCATCGCGCGGCCCTACGCGAAGCTGGGGATGAGCGCGAGCGACCTGCAGCAGGAGGGCGCGCTCGGCTTGCTCGACGCTGCGCTGCGGTTCGATCCCGGGTTCGGCGCGCGCTTCTCCACCTACGCGCGCTGGTGGGTGCGTTGCCGGATCCAGCGCTACCTGCAGGCGAACCGCGCGATCGTCGCGCTCCCGGACACGCGCCAGGTCAGGCTCGCCAGGCGAAAGCTCCGCGCGACGACGGCCCGGCTGGAGAGCGAGCGGCAATGTTCGGTGACGAGCGCAGACGTCGCGGAGGAGCTCGGCATCGCGGAAGAGGACGTGGCGCTCGCGCGCGCCGAGCTACGCCATCGCGACATGCCCGTCGACTACGACGGCGATCTGCGGGAGCGCGCCGCCGACACCGACTCGTGGGACCCGACCCCCGAGGACATCGTGGCGCGTGAGGAGCGACGGCGCCTCGCGGAGCGCCTCGTCCGTTCGGTGCTCTGCTGCCTGGACGAGCGCGAGCGCTTCATCGTCCGTGAGCGCCAGCTCCGCGACACGCCACGCACGCTCCGTGAGCTCGGTGAGGAGCTCTCGATCAGCTCCGAGCGCGTGCGGCAGCTCGAGCAACGAGCGCTCGACAAGATGCACTCGGGTCTCTGCGAGACCGGTCGCCTCGCGATGGCGCGCCGATGCGCGGCCGAGCTGGAGAGCTGAGGACGTCCCCGTGGTCGATCCGATGCCGCGCCACTGGGACGGCGCCTGTCGCGGGTCGTACGCCGCCCGAGCGCCGCATCGCCGACGACCCGAGCGCTCGGGCTCGGGATCCTCGGGGGCAACGACGGCTCACCCAGTCGACGGTCCCTCGACGCCGATCGATCGGATCGCGCCCCGCCGCCTCGACACATGGCCGCGGTCGGCTGCCCCAGGCGAGGCGGAATGCCTCCCCCCGAGGGAGCGCGGGATGGATGGGTGCGCGTGCGCCGGCGCGGAACGCGGGTTGCTCGTGCTCGGATCCCCGTGGACGTAGCCGATTCGATCTCCGTCGCCGAGCCGGCGATGGCCCCGCAACGCGTCGTGATTGTCGACGTGTCGCCGCGGATACGGGACGGCGCGGTGAAGCGCTGCGTCGGCGACATGCTCGTCGTCGGGTGCACGTTGGTGTGCGACGGCCATGGTCGCGTCGACGGCGTGCTTCGAGCGAGGCGGGCGGGCGACGCCGAGTGGCACGAGCAGCCGCTCGTCCCGATCTCGGGCGATCGATTCGAAGCGCGCGTCGAGCTCGACGCGATCGGGACGTGGCGCTTCGAGATCCATGCGTGGGTGGACGAGATCCGCACGTGGGCGGACGCGCTGGCGAAGAAGGCGGCGGCCGGCACGGTCAGGCCGGTCGAGCTCGCGGTGGGCTCGGCGCTGTTCGGCGCAGCGGAGGCGCGCGCGCGCGAGCGAGGCGGGGACGAGACGACGATCGACGAGCTCCGCACGACGGCCCAGCACCTCGTCGACGAGCGCGTCCCCCTCTCCGACCGCGTCGCGCTGGCGGTCTCGGAGTCGGTGGCCGCCGCCGCGGCGGCGCACCCCGACCGGTCGCGCGCCGCCCGCTCCGAGCGGTGGCGCGTCCGCGTCGATCCGACGTGGGCTCGCTTCGCCGCGTGGTACGAGCTCTTCCCGCGTTCGACCCTATCCGGAGATTCGCACGGAACGTTGCGGACCGCGATCGAATGGATCCCCTATGTGGCGGGCCTCGGCTTCGACGTCGTGTACCTGCCGCCGATCCACCCGATCGGACGCACTCACCGCAAGGGTCGCGACAACGCGCTCGTCGCAGAGCCGGGCGACCCCGGGAGCCCGTGGGCGATCGGTGCGCCCGAAGGGGGCCACACCGCGGTGCACCCGGAGCTCGGTACCTTGGACGACTTCGACGCGTTCGTCGCGGCGGCGCGGCAAGCTGGCTTGCGAGTGGCGCTCGACCTCGCGTTCCAGGCCTCGCCCGATCATCCGTGGGTGGAGGAGCACCCGGAGTGGTTCCGCGCGCGGCCGGACGGCAGCATCCAATACGCGGAGAATCCACCCAAGCAGTACCAGGACATCTACCCGTTCGACTTCGACTGTCCCGACTGGAAGAACCTCTGGCACGCGCTCCGCGACGTCGTGCTCCACTGGATCGACCACGGCGTCACGATCTTCCGCGTCGACAACCCTCACACGAAGCCGGTCCGCTTCTGGCAATGGTGCATCGAGGAGATCCAGCGCGCGCACCCGGAGGTCACGTTCCTCGCGGAGGCGTTCACTCGGCCGACGCTGAAGTACCTGCTGGCCCGCGTCGGCTTCACTCAGGGCTACACCTATTTCACGTGGCGGCGCACGAGCTGGGAGATGAGGCAGTACATGCGCGAGCTCACCGAGACGGAGGTCGCCGAGTACTTCCGGCCGAGCTTCTGGCCCAATACGCCAGACATCCTGCCCGAAGACCTGCAGATCGGAGGTGCGCCCGCGTTCCTCGCCCGGCTCGTGATGGCGGCGACGCTGTCGAGTCACTACGGCATCTACGGGCCCGCGTTCGAGCTGATGGAGCGCGTGGCCAGACCGGGCACCGGCGAGTACGCCAACAGCGAGAAGTACGAGGTCCGTCGCTGGGACCTCGGGCATCGCGACTCGCTCTCGCCGTGGCTGCGGCGCGTGAACCGGATACGGCGCGAGCACTCCGCCTTGACGACCAACCGCGGCCTCGCGTTCCATGGCTGCGACAATGAAACCTTGCTCTGCTACAGCAAGCGCGGCCGAGACGACACCATCCTCGTGGTGGTGTCCTTCGATCCTCACCATCGTCAGAGCGGCTGGGTCGAGCTGGATCTCGACGCGCTGGACCTCGACCCCCGCACACCGTTCTCGGTGGAGGACCTCCTGGGCGGCGGTCGCTACCTGTGGAGCGGGGCTCGCAACTACGTCGAGCTCGATCCCGCCGTCTGTCCCGCTCACGTGTTCGTGGTCCGCCGCTACGTGAGGACGGAACACGACTTCGACTACTACATGTGAAATGGCTATCCCACCCGACCCCCATTGGTATCGCGACGCCGTCATCTACGAGGTTCCGATCCGCGCGTTCTACGACAGCAATGCGGACGGCATCGGTGACCTCGCCGGGCTGATTCAAAGGCTTGACTACATCGCGGACCTCGGCGTCAGCGCGATCTGGGTATTGCCGTTCTACCCCTCGCCCTTGCGCGATGGCGGGTACGACATCGCCGAGTACAGGAAGATCGATCCGGTCTACGGCTCCATGGCCGACTTTCGGCGCCTGGTGCGAGAGTGCCATCGCCGCGGCCTACGGCTGATCACCGAGCTGGTCATCAATCACACGTCGGACCAGCACCCATGGTTCCAGAAGGCGCGTCGAAGCCCGCCCGGCAGCCGATGGCGACGCATGTACGTATGGTCGGACGATCCCGGGCGCTACTCCGACGCGCGGATCATCTTCCAGGACTTCGAGAGCTCGAACTGGACGTGGGATCCCGTGGCGGGTGCCTACTACTGGCACCGATTCTACAGCCATCAACCGGATCTGAACTTCGACAACCCGGAGGTTCGCCGCCGCGTGCTCGACATGTGCGGCTTCTGGCTGAAGATGGGCGTGGACGGGATGCGGCTCGACGCGATCCCGTACCTCTATGAGCGGGAGGGTACGAGCTGCGAGAACCTCCCCGAGACCCACGCGTTTCTCAAAGAGCTACGCGCCTATGTGGACCGCGAATTCGATGACCGCATGCTCTTGGCGGAGGCCAATCAGTGGCCGGAGGATGCGGCGGCGTACTTCGGAGCTGGCGACGAGTGCCACATGAACTTCCACTTCCCGCTGATGCCTCGGATGTTCATGGCCGTGCAGACGGAGAGCAGCGCGCCGATCCACGACATCCTCGCGCAGACGCCGGCCATTCCGGAGTCGTGCCAGTGGGCGCTGTTTCTACGCAATCACGACGAGCTGACGCTCGAGATGGTGACCGACGAGGATCGGGATCTGATGTACGCCGCCTACGCGGCGGATCCCCAGATGCGCGTCAACCTCGGCATCCGCCGGCGTCTCGCGCCGCTGTTGCGGACGCGGCGTCGCATCGAGCTGATGAACGCGCTCCTCTTCGCGATGCCGGGCACGCCGGTCCTCTACTTCGGGGACGAGATCGGGATGGGCGACAACATCTATCTCGGCGATCGCGACTCGGTGCGCACGCCCATGCAGTGGAGCGCGGATCGCAACGCCGGCTTCTCGGAGGCCAACCCGCAGAAGCTCTACCTCCCGACGGTCGTCGATCCCGAGTACCACCACGCGGCCGTCAACGTAGAGGCGCAGGAGGCGAACCCCGAGAGCCTGCTCTGGTGGACCAAGCGGATGATCGCGATCCGACGCCGGTATCCGGTATTCGGTCGGGGCGCGCTCGAGCTCCTCACGCCCGACAACGGCAAGGTGCTCGCGATGTTTCGCCACGACGCGACGGATCGCGTGCTCGTGGTCGCCAACCTGAGTCGCCACAGTCAGTACGTGGAGCTCGACCTCTCGGCGCACGCCGGTAGCGTTCCCGTCGAGCTCGTCGGCGGAACGCGTTTCCCTACGATCGGCGAGCTCCCGTATCTGCTGACGCTCGGTCCGCACGGCTACTACTGGTTTCGGATCGAGCCGCCGATGCGCGAGGATCCCTCCGGCGACCTGCCGCCGCTCCGAGTCGACGCCGACGACTGGCACGCGGTCCTCGAGGGCGCCGCGCGGTCCGCGCTGGAGCGCCGTCTCGCGGAGTGGATCCCCCGGCGCCGCTGGTACCGGGGCAAGGCGCGCGAGCTGGCGTCGCTCGGCATCGAGGGAGAGGTCCCGCTCGGAGACGCGCGGGTCCTGCTCGTCCGATTGAGCTATCGCGACCACGAGCTCGACCGTGCGCTCTATCTCGTCCCCCTCGCGTTCGCCCAGGGCGGCGAGGCGGCGACGCTCGCCTGGAGTCACCCGCACGCGGTGGTCGCGCGACTCGCGACGCGCGGCGGAGAGGGGACCCTGTTCGATGCGGCGCACGACCCCGCGCTCGCGCACGCCTTGCTGGATCTGATCGTGGATCAGAACAAGCGGGCGGGGCGGCTCCGCGCGCGGGCGGGGGTGAGGTTGGGCGAGATTGTGCAACGAGAGTTGCGGTCGGCGTCGGCGGCCACCCGGCGGCGAGACGCGCTCGCGGTACACGCCGGCTCGGGGGAGCAGAGCAACACGAGCCTCGTGCTCGGTGATCGGATCGTGCTCAAGCTCCTGCGCGTGCTCGAGCCCGGCATGCACCCGGAGGTCGAGCTCGGGCGCTTCCTCGCCGAGGAGCGGCGTTCACCGCGCGTCCCGCGCTTCGCCGGCTCGATCACCTACGAAGCCGCGTCGGGCAACGAGGATTGTGTGATCGCGATCGCGCACGAGCACGTGGCTCATCAGGGCGACGGGTGGGGGATGTCGTTGGACGCCGCCGCGCGCGCGCTCGACGACGCGCGCGAGCGGGGGGGGCGCGGGGAGGCGGCGCCGTCGCCCTCGTCGGAGGCGGGCCGCGCGCTCCTCGGTTCGTATGACGCGGTCGCGTCGCGGCTCGGCGCGGAGGTCGGCTCGCTCCACCGCGAGCTCGCGGACGAGTCATTGGGGCTCGAGCCGTTTACGCTCCTCCATCAGCGCGAGCTCTATCAATCCGCGAGGGCGCGGCTCGCGACCGTCGCCGCCAAGTTGAGCCGGCAGCTCTCGAGGGGGACTGACTCCGACCGGGCCGCCGCGGATGCGTTCTTCGCGAGCCGCGGTGCGCTGGACGCTCGTCTGAAGCGCATCTGCGAATCGAAGATCGATGCGGTCCGGACGCGCGTCCACGGCGACCTCCACCTCGGGCAGGTGCTGGTCCGTGGGACCGACTTCGTCTTCATCGACTTCGAGGGCGAGCCCTCACGCTCGCTGGAAGAGCGCCGTCGTCCGCGTTCGCCGGTGCGAGACGTCGCGGGGATGGTCCGCTCGTTCGACTACGTGGCCCAGACGGCGCTCCGACAGCGTCGCGACACCGATCGCGCCGATCTGGCGCCCTGGGCGGATGCGTGGAGCGAAGCCGCGTCCGCGTCCTTCGTCGCGAGCTGGCTGGCGCGGGTCGAGGGCGCGCCGATCGTCCCGCCGGAGGGGATCGAGAGGCTGCTCGACTTCCACGTGCTCGAGAAGTTGATCTACGAGGTGGGCTACGAGCTCGACCACCGACCCGAGTGGCTGGAGATTCCGCTCGCCTCCCTCGCGCGGATCCTCGCGAGCACCCGCATCGAGAGATGAGCGGTCCGAGAGACTTCGCCGCGTTCTTCGTCGCGCTCCGCGCCGGCGCGCGCCTCTGTCTCAGGCAGCCAGTCGGGCGGTTTCGCCACCCATGGATCTCCGTCATGCCGCCGAGCATCGAGGCGCAACGACTGTTCGACGCACCGGACGTGGACGACGATCGTTTCGTCCTCGGCGACTATTCGTTGGGGCTCTTCCACCACGACGTGAGCGAGGCCGCGATCGCGCTGGCCCCGCTCGGCGGAGACTTTGCGGAGGCGTGCTTCGGTAGCTTGTTGTGCTTCCTCGACTGCGCCGAGCCGAACGGGCTGATCCACCGCATCGAGCTCCCGCAGCGCGCGCGCGACGTGGAGCCGGCCAAGCCGGTCATGGCGCAGCTCGCGTTGCGCGCGATCGACGGCCTAGGCCCCTCGGGGCTCGCGCGCGCCGAGGCCGAGCGCGTCTTGCCGCGCTTGCTGGCCTTCGTCGATCACCTGGAGCGTCACTGGATGAGCCCGCGCGGCCTCTTCCTCACGCCGAGCGCGCGCGCGAGCGGCTTCGACTCCGACATCCTCACCGCCGGTCTACCCGAGCGCACGATCGAGGGACCCGACACCAACACGTTCATGGTGCTCGAATACCGAGCCCTCGCCGAGCTCGCGCGCCGTCTCGGCGACGCGTCGAGCGCGGAGCGCTCGCTCGAGCGCGCGGAGGCGCTTCGCGCGCGGATCGACGAGCGCCTGTGGTTCGAGGACGAGCGCGGTGGCCTCTACACGGGCTTCGACTCCAGCACGGGGGCCTTCGTCACGGATCGCGACGAGCGAGGCCGACCCTGCGCGTTCGAGACATGGGTCTCGCTCCTCCCGCTCTACGCGGGGATCCCCTCCGCTGCGCGCGCGGCGCTGCTCGTCCGCCGGCTCCTCGATCCGGACGCATTCTTCGGACCGGTCGGCATCCGCACGCTCGCGCGTCGCAGCCCCTACTTCACCGACGCGCGCCGCGTGCTCGTCTACGATCCGCGCCGAGGGCGCCGCGGCGCCGTCTCGAACTGGACGGGGCCCGTGTGGTCCCTGTCCACGTGGTACCTGGCCCGCGGTCTCGAGCGCTACGGGTACGAAGACGAGGCGCGCGATCTCGACGGACGTTCGCTTCGCTTGCTCGCTTCGGATCTCGCGCGCACGGGTCGCTTGCACGAGTGCTACGACGACGCGGGGGTCGGCTTGTGGCCTCCACGAGGAACGTTCATGTCGTGGAACGTCCTCGCGCTGACCCAGCGAGCCGGTCCGGGCGGCTGAGGAAATCACACGACGCGATAGGGCTCGGCGGCGGTGCTCCGCAGCTCGAGCCCGTTCCCGATGCGCTCACGATCCGGCGTGAGGAGGCCTCCCACCAACGTGGGAGCACCCTCGAAGAGCATCGCCTCCAAGCGGACGTGGTCGTGGAAGTACTCCACGTGGCGCACCTCTGGCACCGAGCACGCAAAGCTGACATGGAGCGCGGGCGCGGTGTGGGTGCTCAGCGGGAGGTGATGGGCGGCGGCGAGCGTCGCGACGCGCCGCGCGCCGCTGAAGCCGAGGCACCGGGTCGCGTCGACTTGCACGACGTCGACCGCCCCGGCCGCGATCATGGTCGCGAAGTACCACGGGTCGTAGCCGTACTCGCCCGCGGTGACCGCCATCGTCGGGGTGGCGGCGCGCACCCTCGCGAGGCCGCGCAGATCGTCGCTCGAAACCGGCTCTTCGAGCCACCGCACGTCGTGATCGGCGAGCCAGCTCGCCGTCGCGATCGCCTCGTCGACTCGATACGCGCCGTTGGCGTCGACGAAGAGCTCGACGTCGTCGCCGATCGCGGCGCGAGCGACCTTCACGCGGTGGCGGTCGTCGGTCTGGCTCCGGCCGATCTTCATCTTGACGAACCGGCATCCCGCGCGGGCCCAGCCCTCGAGCTGCGCGGAGAGCCGCCGGTCGTCGTAGCTCGTGAACCCGCCGCTGCCGTAAGCCGGACACGACGTGTGAGCTCGACCGAACAAGTCGACGAGCGGTACGCCGCGCTCCCGCGCATGCAGATCCCAAAGAGCATTGTCGACGGCGGAGATCGCATGGGCGACGAGGCCGGGACGCCCGATGTTGCGCGCGGCGTCCACCATCCTCCGCCAGACCGCGTCGGTACCGTCCACCGGAGCGCCACGCGCGATCGGGGCGAGCGTGTCGTCGATCACGCGCGCGACGGCGCGGTGTCCGTACGTGTACCCGAGGCCGTGCGCGCGATCCGAACGGGCGACGACGACGACGATGGTGGTCGAGTCCCACTCGAGCGTCCCGTCCGACTCCATCGTCTCGGTCGGCACGGTGTACACGGAAGTCTCGATGGAGCGAACGATGCTCACGTCGAAGCACTTTGCATAGAGCGTGCGGCGGCGGCTCGAGGGGGCAAGCCGCGCTCGGGGCAGGGCAGCGCGACACACCCGAGGCGCGCTGCATCACTCGCCGGCGCGAGAGCGAACGGGCGCGACGGGCTCGCCGCGGGGCACGAAGTCTGCGTGTCGACACGCGTGGAGGTCGGTCGTGAGCATGGTCATCCCCCCGATCCGAGCGAGCATCCCGAGTGCCTTCGATTAGCCGCGCCGCGCGACGCCCCGTCGCGGTGGTCACCGGCGCCAGCGCCGGAGTGGGCCGCGCGATCGCGCACGTGCTCGCTCGTCGTGGCTACGCGATCGGGCTGCTCGCCCGTGGCCGCGAGCGCCTCGACGCGGCGCTCGCCGAGGTGCGCGCCGAAGGTGGGGACGGCATCGCGGTGCCCACCGACGTGGCGGTCCACGGCGAGGTCCGCGCGGCCGCGCGACGGGTGGAGGAGGAGCTCGGCCCCATCGACGTCTGGATCAACGACGCGATGGTCACGATCCTCGCGCCGGTGCACGAGATCCGACCCGAGGAGTTCGAGCGCATCACCCACGTCACCTACCTCGGGGTGGTGTGGGGCACGATGGTCGCGCTCGAGCACATGCGCCCGCGCGATCGAGGCCACATCATCCAGGTAGGCTCCGCGCTCGCGCATCGAGCCATCCCGCTGCAGTCCGCGTACTGCGGCGCGAAGCATGCGGAGCGCGGGTTCACCGACTCGCTCCGCAGCGAGCTGCTCCACGACCGGAGCCGGATCCTCCTCAGCATGGCGCAGCTGCCGGCGATGAACACTCCGCAATTTTCATGGTCGCGTGCGCGCCTCGATCACGCGCCGCAGCCGGTGCCGCCGATCTTCGATCCGCACGTCGCAGCTCGCGCGATCGTGTCGATCATCGGGACCCGTTGCCGCGAGATCTACGTGGGCGGCTCGTCGCTCCGGGCGATCGTCGGCAACAAGATCGCGCCGGGGCTCGGGGACCGCCTCCTCGCGAAAGCCGGCTACGAGGGGCAACAGACCGACGAGCCGCTCGATCCGGATCGGCCCGACAACCTGTTCGATCCCGCGCCGGGGGACTTCGGGACCACGGGCCCGTTCGACGATCGTGCGAAGCACTTCAGCTTGCAGGCGCGGTCCGCGGCGGCGTGGGAGCGCCTCGCGTCGCCGCTCCGGCCTCGTCCCGACTTCCCCGACGAGATACCACCCGATGCGGCCAGCAATCCGGCCGCCTACTCGCGCCGCCTCCCCGTCGCGCTGGGCGCTCTGGTCATGATCTGCATCGCAGCGTACCTTGCGATGCACAGGGCCGGCGTCGTCGACACGGTCTGGGAGCCGTTGTTCGGGACGGTGCCTCCGGCGCCCTCGCGCGGGCTGCCCCTCTACGACGCCTGGCTGGTGGGCGCCGTGTATCTCCTCGTGATCCCGGCTGCGGTCATCGGAGACCGCTCGCGCTGGCGCACGATGCCGTGGATCGCCGTGCTGCTCGCGCTGCTCGTGGGTCCGGTCGGGGTCGCCAGCGTCGCGCTCTTGGTGTTGCCGTACCTCGCGCTCGGCTGGGCTCCGACCGTCTGCCTCCTCGCCTCGCTGCTGTGCGTGCTGATGGTCGCGCCGCCGACCGCCGAGGCGGTGGCGAGCCTGCGCCACGTGTGGCGGGCTCGCCGCGATCCACCGCGCTCGGTCGCTCGCCGATTCTGGGGGCTGTCCCCCGAACAGCGCACCGATTGAGACGAGCGCCGACCGAGCGTGCGACGGGGTGCAACATAGCGTGCGATCGTCGTCGCCCGGGGGATCTCAGCGCAGGCGGACGTCGCCGAGCATCAGCAAGATGAGGATCGCCACGAACATGGGGGCGGCGATCGCGGCGAGCCGCGCGCCGCCGCGGAGCTCTCTCAGGTCCATGAAGACGATGGCGATGAGCGCGACTTTGGTCGACGCGATGCCGAGGCTGCACGCGATGCCGAGACCCTCGCCCAGCGATCGCGTGGCCAGATATCCGCTCAGCGCGGCGAGCGACAGCAGCGCGGCGAACGTGAGCCAGAGCGGCAGGGCGCCGCGCTCGGTGGGCGGCTCCTTCATCGCAGGTAGTAGAGAGGCCAGAGGAAGACCCAGACCGCGTCCACGAGGTGCCAGTAGAGCGCGGCGTTCTCGAGTCGGTAGGCGCGCGCGGGCGGGACCCGGTCGCGCGCGATCGCGATCGCGAAGACGCCGAGCAGGACGACGCCGATGGTCACGTGCACCGCGTGCGCGCCGGTGCTCACCCAGTAGAGCGTGTAGTAGAGCGGCAGACCGTCGAGGTCGGCGTGGCTCGCGAAGTAGGCGCTCCGGCCGCCGGGGACCTGACCTTCTGCGATGTGCTGGTGGTACTCGTAGCCCTTGAGCGCGAGGAACGCGACGCCGAGCAGCGCCGTGACGCCGACCAGGATCGCCGCGAGGCGCACGCTCCCGCCGCGGAGCGCGAGGCACGCGCGCGCGAGGCAGAAGCTGCTCGTGAGCAGAACGAACGTGTTGACCGTGCCCACGACCACCATCGCGTGGGTGATCCCGTAGTCGAACGCGCGCGCGTGCTCCGCGCGGCCCGACGCGTAGAGCGCGAACAACCCGGTGAAGAGGAGCACCTCGCTCGCGAGGAAGGTCCACGTGCCGAGGCGCGCCGCCAGACGCTGGCGGGCGAGCGACTCGAAGCGCGGCGCGTCGAGGTCAGTCACCGCGCCCCTCCGCGCCTCGCGTGTAGTCGTAGCAGCCGACGAGCTTCGGGGTCTTCGGCTCGAAGTTCGCGGTCGGCGGCGGCGAGCTCGTGCGCCACTCGAAGCACGCCGAGCCCCACGGATCGGGGCCGGCGCGCTCGCCGCGACGCAGCGCGACGACGAGGACGCCGAGCGCCCACGCGAGACCGAGCGCGAGGATCCACGAGCCGAGCGTCGACATGGCGTTGAGCCCTTGGAACTGGCTGGGGTAGGTCGCGTAGCGCCGCGGCATGCCCGCGTTGCCGAGGAGGAACTGCGGGACGAACGTCGCGGTGAAGCCGACGAACACCAACGCGGCGCCGAGGAGACCTGCGCGCTCCGGATAGCGGCGTCCCGTGATCTTCGGGAACCAGTAGTGCGTCGCCGCGAGGTACGCGGTGAGCGTGCCGCCGACCATGATGAAGTGGAAGTGCGCGACGACGAAGTAGGTGTCGTGCCAGTGTACATCAAGGCTGGTTGTCGCGACGGCCACCCCCGTCATCCCGCCGAAGACGAAGAGGAACAGGAACGCGAACACGTAGGCGAGCGGCGTCGTCACCGCGATCGAGCCGCGGTAGAGCGTGCCGACCCAGGTGAACACCTTGATGGCGCTGAAGATCGACACGAGCATGGACAAGATGCCGAACGCGGCCGCGTCGAAGGTGCTCAGCCCGGCGGTGAACATGTGGTGGCCCCAGGCGAGGAACCCGACGAACGCGATCCCGAGCGTCGAGTAGGCGATGACCGAGTAGCTGAGCGGGTTCTTGCGGCTGAACGTGCAGACGACCTCCGTCACCACGCCCATCGCGGGCAGCACCATGATGTAGACCGCTGGGTGCGAGTAGAACCAGAACAGGTGTTGATAGAGCACGGGATCGCCACCGCGCGCGGGATCGAAGATTCCGAGGTCGAACCCGGCATCGAGCCCGACCAGCGCGAGCGACATGCCGAGCACCGGCGTCGCGATCACCTGGATGATGCTCGTCGCGTAGACCGCCCACACGAAGAGCGGCATGTCGAACCACCCCATGCCCTCCGCGCGCATCGTGTGCACGGTGACCACGAAGTTGAGCCCCGTGATCACCGAGGACCAACCCACGATGAAGACGCCGACCAAGATCGGGATGACCGCGCTCGGCGTGCCGGCGGCGTAGGGCACGTAGAACGTCCAGCCCGTGTCGGCCCCTCCGAGCAGCATGCCGAGGAGGGTCACGAGCGCACCCACGACGTAGATGTGGAAGCTGAGGAGGTTGAGCCGCGGGAACGCCACGTCCTCCGCGCCGATCAGGATCGGGAGGACGAAGTTGCCGAAGCCGGCGGGGATCGCCGGGATCATGAAGAGCCACACCATCGTCACGCCGTGGAGCGTGAACAGTCGGTCGTAGGCGTCGGGATCGACGAACGTGCTCTCCGGCGTGGCGAGCTCGAGGCGCATCAGGAGCGCGAAGCTGCCGCCGACCATGAGCGCGATGGCGGTCGCGATCAGGAACATCACGCCGATGCGCTTGTGGTCGTGCGTCAGCAGCCACGAGCGGAGCCCGCGCTCGCTGTCCAGGTAGCTCGTCATCGTGCGCCTCGCTCGCGCGGGGCCGCGTCCGATCCGGGCGCTCCCGCGTCGCGGGTCACGCGCTCCGCGGGCTCGCGTCGCTCGAGTCGCGGGAGCTCCACCTCCGGCGCGGGGCCCTCGTCGGCCAGCGACCGGATGAGCTCGACGAGGGCCGCGGTGTCCGGCGCGCCGAGCGTGCCGCGGTACGTCGGCATGACCGTCGCGTAGCCGGCCACGCGACGCGCCTCGGGCTCCATCATGGACTCGGTGAGATAGTCGTCGTCCGCGAGGATCGTGCCGCCGCCCTCGAGCTCGACCGTGGATCCGTAGAGGCCACGCCAGCTCGGTCCCACGTGCGGCTGTCCGTCGAGCGTGTGGCACGCGAGGCAGCCGTAGCGCGCGGCGACCTCGCGCCCGTGCGCGGTCGAGTCCGCTTCCTCCCCGATCTGGAACTCGGGGACGCCCTCGAGGTCGGCGAGCGCGCCGAGCTCGGTGTCATCGAGCCACCGCGCGTACCGCTCCGCGTCGAGGACGACCACGCTGGCCCGCATGCGCGAGTGACCCGCTCCGCAGTACTCGGCGCACAAGATCGGATAGACGCCCGGACGCTCCGCACGAAACCAAGACGTCGTGATCCGCTCCGGCAGCGCGTCTTGCTTGATGCGAAAGGCGGGGACGAACAGGCTGTGGATCACGTCGCGCGACGTCAGGCGCAGCTCCACGTCACGGTCGGCGGGCACGACGAGGATCCCCTGCGAGCGCCGGCCCTCGGGCCCGACGAACGTCCACATCCATTGCTTGACGATCACGTGGCAGGTGAGCGCGTCGTCGGGCGGGAGTCGCAGGGAAGCGTATTGGCGATAGCCGACGCCCCAGAGCCCGACGAAGAGCGCGAGCAGGCCGGTCACCACCGCCGCCTCGAGCGGCCTCGGCGCGACCACGCGCGGCGTCGGTTCATGCGCGTGGCGGCGTCGGTACCGCACGATGAAGCGGAGGGCGACGGCGAACGTGACCGCGGAGCCGAGCATCGTCGCGGCGATCACCGTGAAGTGCAGCGCGTCGAGCTCGTCGGCGACCGAGCTCGCCCCGGGGGGCAGGAACAGGATCTCGCGCATGAGCTCCATCACGGCGCCGCCTCGCCGACCTGGCGCGCTCGTGGTTCGCGGGCGTCGCGACCGGCCCCCGAGGGGCGCACGCCATCGACGACGAGCTCCATCGCACGCTCGATCGGGATCTCGGCGACGCCGTGCTCGCGATCGTGCCATCCGTAGCGATCGAGCGCGCGGCGCGCGTCGCGTCGTTGGGCGATGCCTCGACCGGGCGTGCGCTCGAGGAGATCGCGCTCGATCCCCGCGATCGGCGCGAGCGACTCGTGCGGCTCGCTCGGGCGCCGGAGCCCGGCGGGGGTGAGGATCGCCGCGAGCCCGGTCGCGGCCGCTCCGATCAGCAGCGCCACGATTCCGAGTCGCACCACCGCGCGGACGTCGACCGCCTCGGGCGCCTGGCGCCGTTCGGTCATGCTTCCTCCGCGATCGCTCGGCGCCACAGCGGATCGCCGAGCGGGACCTCTCCGACCTCGCGGGAGGAGCGCATCACCATCGTGGTGATCGCGGCGCCGATCGCCGCCGCGAACGCGCCCGCGGTCGCGAGCCACGAAGGGTGTACGTCCGGCCTCGCAGGAAGCACCAACCAGGCGTGCTCGAGCACGTGACCGACGAGCGCCACGAGCGCGATCGGCGCGAGGAACGCGAGCCGCCGCTTACACACCACGGGCAGCAGCGCGAGGAACGGGATCGCGAAGCTGCCCGCCGCCGTCGCCGTCGCGAGCGCGCCCCACACCCCCTCGCGCCGTCGCAGGAAGTAGCGCGACTCCGTCGGGAGATCGGCGATGTATATCAATAGGAGTTGACAGAAGCTCAGGTAGGCCCAGACGCAGGTCGCCGCGAGGAGCAGCTTGCCGATGCGGTGGACACTGTCGGCGGGCAGGTCGCTGAGGCCACCCGCGAGGCGCACGCACGCGACCGCGAGGATCAGCGCCGCGAGCCCGCTGACGTATCCGCTGGCGAGCCACGCGGCGCCGTAGATGGTCGAGACCCACGAGGGCTCGAGCGCCATCACCCAATCGAACGCGGCGAACGAGCCGGTGGCGAACGTCACGACCAACCCCGCGACCGCGACGCGGGAGCGCGCGCGGTCGAGGCTCGGGCTCGCCGTGCGCATGAGCCGGCGCGAGAGATGCGTCAGCCCCTCCCCGAGCATGAGCGGCACGAGCAGGTACACGGCGCTCCGCGCGCGGAGCCATCCGAGCGCGTGCCAGGACGCGGAGAGCTCCACCGCGCGCGCCTCGTACGGCGCGAGCGCGGGTCCACCGTCGAGCCACGGGTAGAGCCGGTCCGCGAAGATCAGCAGCGCGACCATCGCGACGCAGAGGATCGGCTGTGCGGCGATCACCGCCTCCAACGGGCGCCGCCACGCCGCGGCCCAGCGCGCGCGCGCAGCGAGCCCGGTCATGAGGACGAGCAGCGCGCCCCACGTCGTGGCGATCGCGAAGCTGAGCGCGGCGAGGCACGCGAACGCGGTCGGCGTCGGATCCAGGGCGGCTTCGACGGCGACGATCGCGCCGCCGATCAGCGCGACGACGGCGGCTGGGGCGGCGCGCTTCATGGCGCGGCCTCGCGCAGCTCCGCGCGCACCTCGCGGGGGAGGGCGGTCACGTCGGCCCGCCGGCTGAGCTGCAGCGCGCGCAGGTACGCGACGACCGCCCAGCGCTCGCGAGGCGTGAGCGCCGACGCGTAGCTCGGCATCAGGCCGTAGCCCTCCGTGACGATCGTGTGGAGGTCGTCGTCGGCGCGCGCCCGGACCCGCGTCGTAAGCAAAGAAGGTGGCGGGCGCAGCGTCATGTCCTCCGCAATGACGCTGTCTCCGTCGCCGAGCCCGCCGTGGCACGGTGCACAGAAGCGATCGAAACCGACCCGCCCCTCGTGGAGGAGCGCGCGGTCGAGGGGCGGCGGCGCGTCATCGCGCACCGCGCGGTAGGGGACCGTGCCGCGCGGCGGATGGCGCATCACCATCCCGTCGTCGAACGCGGTCGTCGCACCGAAGGAGTCGGCGCGAGGTTGGTCCATCATCCGCTGGAGCCCGGGGGTCGGCGGCTCGGACAGCGTGCCGTCGATCTGGCATCCGCCCAGCGTCACTCCGACGAGCGTCAACGTGACGGGCGTCGACCCGACGAGCGTCGACCAGAGGAGCGACGCGACGAACGAGGGACGCCTCACGATCCGCTCCCCGCATCGAACCCCGTCACGCGGAGAGCGCCCGTGCGCTCGAGCGCGTCCCTCGTCGCGTCGTGATCGAAGCGCGGATCGTCCGCGTCCACCAGGAGGACGAAGCGATCCGCGCTGGCCCGCTCGATCCCCTCGACCTCGAACGTCGGATGCCACAGCTGGGGAAGTCCCGTGACGATGAAGAACGCGACGAACGTCGCGACGCCGCCGACGAGCACCGCCGACTCGAACGTGAGCGGGATGAACGCGGGCCATGGGTGCGCCGGCCGCCCGCCGACGTTCAACGGGTAGTCGACGACCTGCGTCCAGTAGAGGATGAGGTAGCCGAGCAGACCGCCGAGCAGCGCGCCGCCCCCCGTGACGAAGGGGAGGCGGCTCGGCGGGAGCCGGAGCGCGTCCTCGATGTCGCGGCAAGGAAAGGGCGTGGCGGCGTCCATGCGCTCGTAGCCCTCGTCGCGCAGCGCGCGGATCGCGTCGCGCAGCGCTTCGACCCGGTCGAACTCGGCGAGCATCCCGCGCTTCATGCGCCGCCCTCCTCACGCCGCGTCTCCTGGATCTCGAACACCGGCACGATCGGCGCGAAACGGACGCAGAGCAGCATCAAGAGGCCGAAGAACCCGAGCGTCCCCAGCAAGAGCGCGACGTCAACGATGCTTGGTAGGTATAGATCGTAGCTCGAAGGGAGGAAGTCACCGTGGAGCGAGGAGACGACGAGCATCACGCGCTCCACCCACATCCCCACGTTGATCAGGATCGAGATCGCGAAGAGGCCCCACGGGCTGCGTCGCGCGCGGCCGAGCCAGAGCACCTGCGGCACGACGACGTTGCAGGCGATCGTCAGCCAGTAGAGCGGCGCGTACGGACCTTCGGGCCGGACCGCGAGGTACATGTGGCGCTCGAGGTAGCCGCCCGACCACCACGCGAGGAACGGCTCGACCACGTAGGCGTAAGCGACGATCAAGCTCGTCAGGAGCGTGAGCTTCGCCAGCAGCTCGAGGTGCCGCCGAGTGATCACCGCTTCGAGGCCGAGCGCTCGGCGCAGCGGCACGAGGAGCGTGATGGTCATCGCGAAGCCGCTGAAGATCGCGCCGGCGACGAAATAGGGAGGGAAGATCGTCGAGTGCCACCCGGGCTCGAGCGCGATGGCGAAATCGAAGCTGACGACCGTGTGGACGGAGATCACGAGGGGCGTCGCGAGCCCGGCGAGCATGAGCTGCGCGGTCTTGTAGTGCCGCCAGTGGCGCGCCGAGCCGCGCCACCCCATCGCGAGGACCGCGTAGACCTTGCGAGCGCGGCCCTCGGCGCGGTCGCGCACCTTCGCGAGGTCGGGGATCATCCCGAGGTACCAGAAGAGCAACGAGATGGTGGCGTAGGTCGTGATCGCGCCGACGTCCCAGGTCAGCGCGCTCATGAACTGTGGCCAGACGTCCATCGTGGCCGGGTAGGGGACCAGCCAGTAGAAGAACCACGCGCGGCCGAGGTGCAGGATCGGGAAGAGCCCGGCCTGCACGACGGCGAAGAGGGTCATCGACTCCGCGATGCGATTGATCGCGCTCCGCCAGGGCTGCTCGAGCAGCAGCAGGATGGCGCTGATGAACGTCCCCGCGTGACCGATCCCGATCCACCACACGAAGTTCGCGATCGCGAAGCCCCATCCGATCGGGATGCGGTCGCCCCACGTCCCGATCCCCGTCGCGAAGGTGTACGTCATCGCGGTGACGAGGAGCGCGGTGAGCGCGCCCGAGACGAGGTAGCCCCAGCGCATCCACCGGCCCGCACGCGCGCCGGGGAGCGCGTACCGCTCGACGAGCTCGGCGTCGCTGGGAGAGCCGAGCACGAGCGCCTGGCCGTCAGTCATCGGACTCCCTCTCGCGATCGATCCGCGCCAGGTAGCGGACGCGCGGGCGCGTCCCGAGCTCGCCGAGCGCCGCATACGCATGCGGGAGCCGCTGCCACGCGGCCACGCGGGTCTCGGGATCGTCGACGTCGCCGAACGCGATCGCTTCCGTCGGACACGCCTGTTGGCAAGCGGTCTTCAGCTCACCGGCGCCATAGCGGTCCGCCCGTCGGATCCGCTGTACACAGAACGTGCACTTCTCCATCACGCCGCGGCGCCGGACGGTGACGTCGGGGTTGAGCACGAGCTGCTCGCGCGGCGTCCTCTCTCGGTGGAAGTCGAACCAGTTGAAGCGGCGCACTTTGTATGGACAGTTGTTCGAGCAGAACCGCGTGCCGACGCAACGGTTGTAGACCATCTCGTTGAGCCCGTCGGGGCTGTGCACGGTCGCGTTCGTCGGGCAGACGTATTCACACGGCGCGTGCTCGCAGTGCTGGCAGAGCATCGGCATGAAGCCCGTGCGCTCCTCGCCCTCCGCGCCGACGAGGCAACGGTCGATGCGCAGCCAGTGCATCTCGCGGCCGAGCGCGACCTCTGTCTTGCCCACCGAGGGGACGTCGTTCTCGGCTTGGCATGCGACGACGCACGCGGAGCATCCGGTGCACCGGCCGAGATCGATCGCCATGCCCCACTGCGGCCCCTCCCTCGGCCACGGGGGGTAGAGCGTCGGCGGCGGATCCTCGGTCCCTCCCGTCAGCGACGGATCGCGGCGCCACCGCGCGAGGCTCGCCCTCCGGTAGATCGCTTCGGCGTGGTCGAGCCGAGCGTGCTCCTGTGTGCGCGCGAGCGCTCCCTGCGTGCCCATGCGCGCGACGGTGACGGTGGCGGCGAGCGCGAGCGGACCGAGGTCGACCCCGACGTGCTCGGCGTGACGACCGCCGTGTCGCCGACCGAAGCCACGCCAGCCGACCACCGTGCCCTCGGCCGTCCCCGGGACGCCGAGCGCCGGCAATGTGACGTGCGTGGTACCATCGGCCGAGCGGAGCTCGACGAGGTCTCCGTCCGCGAGCTCACGGCGCGCCATCTCGCTCGGCGAGAGGAGCGCGGCGTTGCCCCACACGAGCTGCGTGATCGGCTCGGGCATCTCCTCTAGCCACGGGTTCTCCGCGTCTTCTCCCCATTCGAGCCGCGCGTCGGGGCGGAGATCGAGCTCGAGCCCCTGCCGATTCGCGTCGCGGCGGCGCGCGATGCGCGTCGCGAGCGCGGTGAGAGCGTCCCAGCGGGGGCGTGGCGTCGCCGTCTCCATCTCCGGCGCGTCCGCGAAGCCGCGCGCGAGCCCCTCCTCGAACGACGGCGCGTCGAGCTGCGCGCTCCATGCGTCGGCCACCGCCGCGCGGGCGTCTCGCGAGTCTCCCGTGAGACGCGCGAGCAGACCCTCGGGCGTCTCGCCGGCGACGAGCGGCGCGATCATCGGCTGCGCGAGGGTGGGCGTCCCGTCGAACGCTCGGTGGAGGCCCCAGCGCTCGAGCGGGTGAAGGCTCGGCAGCGTCCAGCTCGCGTGCCGCGCGGTCTCGTCGAGGAAGCGCGTGAGCGACACGATCTCTTGCGCCCTCCCCATCGCGCGCGCGAACCTCTCCGCGTCCGGCAGCGCGTAGGCCGGGTTCGCGTCGGCGATCACGAGCGTATCGACCGCGTGCTCCTCGAGCGCGTGGCGGAGCGGCGCGAGATCGAAGGCGTCGCTGCCCGCGCCGAGGATCGGGCACGCCCGGTAACGGAGCGTCCGGTCGTGCGCGCCCAGCGCCGCGTTCAGCAGCGCCCCGATCGCGTGGACCTCCGCCGGCTGGCCGTCGCCCACGAGCACGACGCTCCGCCCGTGGTGCGCGCGCAGGTCGGCCGCGATCGCGGCGACCGCGTCGGCGTGCGGCACGTCCTCCGGCGTCGAAGCTCGCTCAGGCGCGATGTGCGCGAGCAGCGCGAGCGCGACCGCCCCGATCCGACTCGGCGGCGTGGGCAGACGCTCGTCGGCGCTGACGCCGGTGCACGTCACGGCGCCCTCGAACGCGTAGCAGCGCGAGTGGTCGGCGCCGGGAGCTCGCCGTCGCGCCCATCCCCGCGCATCGCGGAGCGCGGCGGGCCCGCGGGTCAGCGCGTCCGCGTCGAGGAAGACCACGCGCTCCGCGCGAGACAGGTCGACGTGCGGATCGAGGGGCCCACCGAGCGCCGCGCGGGCGCCCTCCCAGCGCGCCAGCGGTGCGCCGGTGGGATCGAAGAACACGCGCACCTCGGGATAGCGCTCGCGCAGCCGAGCGAGCCGCGAGGCCAAGACGGCCGAGGTGCTGGCGGGCAAGAGCACGGCGAGCCCCTCGCCGCGCGCCGCGACGTACGGGCGCTCCGAACGGGGGCCGAACGCGCGATCGAAATGCAGCCAGCCGCGCGGCCTGCCCCGTTCGCTCGGCGTCCGGAGGCGGTCCGGATCGTAGAGGCTCAGCAATGAAGCTTGCTCGCGTGGACCGGTGGCGCCGAGGCTCATCGGGTGCTCGGGGTGCCCCTCGATCTTGATCGGTCGACCGTCTCGGCTCTCCGCGAGGACGCCGATCGCGTATCCGCCGCGCAGCGCCGCGGTGGCATAGAGCTGGCTGACCCCTGGGATCTGCTCCGCCTCCTCGCGCACGAACGGCACGAGGTCCTCCGACGATGCGGGCTCGCAAGCCTCGATCAGCCCGCCGAGCGTGGTCACCGAGACGCCGGCGAGGAACCCGCGGCGGCTGAGCGAGAGCGCGGGGACGATCGGCTCATCGTCGCTCATCGATGGCAGCCCGTGCAGTGGGTCGGCGGCGAGACGCCCCCGCGCGCGTCGGCGATGCGCCGGCCTCGCGCGCGATCGGGTGCGAGCCCCATCACGGTGAGCTGATCGCGGTCGCGCAAGTGCGGGATCGGGTCGCGGTGGCAGTCGAGGCAGAAGCTCATCCGCAACGACTCGCTCTGATGTACATGGGCCATCCGATCGACGCGGCCGTGGCAGCTCTCGCAGCCGACCCCCGCGTCGAGGTGGGCGCGGTGGTCGAAGAACACGAAGTCGCCGAGGTCGTGGACGCGACGCCAATGGATGGGCCGCATCTCTGCCCAGCTCCGCCGGAGCGGCGCCGTCTCGGAGCTCCGGTTCCACACCTGGCCGTGGCATCCCATGCAGAGCTCGGTGCTCGGCAGCCCGGCGTACGGCGAGCGGAGCGCGGCGCGGTGGCAATAGAGACAGTCGATCCCGTCGTCGCGGACGTGGTGGCGGTGATCGAGCTCGATCGGTTGCTCCACGTCGCGGCCTTCTCCGGTCGACAGCGGGCTCCGCACCCAGAGCATCAGCGCGGAGAGCGACCCGAGGACGGAGGCCGCCCCCCCCATGAGGAAGAGGCGAAGCCAGGCGTCCGCCGAGGGTGGGAGCGGCGCCACCGGCTACCGCGTCCTCGTCGGCGCCCCTCTGGCGAACGGATCGTCCATATCCGGGCCGCCCCCTACGCGCGCCGGAGCCGAGCGCAACCGCCAACCCGCGCGACCGACCCCGCGCGACCGCTGCCGCCGACCGTTCCCGCGCGAGCGCGCGGAGCCGTCGGGTCACGCGGGCTCGGCGACCTGCCCGGCGTCAATGGGGCGTGCGATGCGCATCCAGGGCGGCGTCCAGGCTGCGCGCCGCCTCGATCAACCCGATGTGGGTCAGCGCCTGCGGGAAGTTCCCGAGCTGCTCTCCGGTGGGCCCGAGCTGCTCGGCGTAGAGGCCGACCTCGTTGGCGTAGCCCAGCATCTTGTCGAAGAGCAGCCGCGCGCGGTCGACCTGACCGGCGCGCGCCAAGCAGTCGACGAACCAGAAGCTGCAGACGCTGAAGCTGCCCTCGGTGGACTCGAAGGGATCGAGGTCGCGATTGCGCCGATAGCGAAAGACCAGCGCGTCCTCCGCGAGGTCGCGGTCGATCGCGTCGAGCGTGGACAGCCATCGCGGATCCCGTCCTCCGATGAATCCGACTTGAGGCATCAGGAGCGCGGAGGCGTCGACGTCGGACGTCCCCACGTGCTGGACGAACGCGCGGCGCTCGGCGTCGAAGAACCGCTCGTGGACGTCCTCGTAGATCACATCGCGGATCTTGCGCCAGTCGTCGATCGGCCCCGGTCGCGAGCCGCGCGTCGCCATCGCGTGCGCGCGGTCGAGCGCGGTCCAGCTCATCACACGGCTGTACAGGAACTCGCGCCGATCGCCGCGGATCTCCCAGATGCTCTTGTCCTCGCGGCTCCAGTTGTCGCGGAGCCACGCGACGAGGGAGCGCAGATATCGCCAGTCGTCGTGGGTGATCGCGGCGGTCGCGGCGTCGTAGCGATCGAGCGCCAAGAAGAGCTCGCCGTAGGTGTCGAGCTGGAGCTGTCCCGCGGCGCCGTTCCCGATCCGCACCGGACGTGAGCCGCGATAGCCCTCGTAGTGCTCGAGGCTCTGCTCGTCGGGCACCGCGCCGCCATTCAGCCTGTACATCGGCTCGAGCCGACCCTCCTCTCCCGCGTGCGCACAGCGCTCGGTCAGCCACGTCACGAACGCGGCGGCCTCCTCGGTGTGGCCGAGCGCGAGGAACTCGAGCAGGCCGAGCGAGGCGTCGCGGACCCAAGTGAAGCGGTAATCCCAGTTGCGCTGTCCACCGATCGCCTCGGGCAGGCCGAACGTCGGGGCGGCGACCAGCGATCCGTTGGCCTTCGAGGTCAGGAGCTTCAACAACAGTCCGCTCCGGCTCACCTCCTCACGCCACCGCCCGGTGTACCGCGAGCGGGCGACCCATCGCCGCCATGCCTCCACCGTTCGATGGAACACGCGATCGAGCCGGTCCCCGCGCAACGGGAGATCTGCGTGCTCGTCGCGGAGGCGTGACAGCACCAGATCGGCGCGCTCTCCCTGTCGGAGCCGCAGCGTCGCTTCGGCCGCCCCGTCCTTGCCGGTCCAATCGGCGGTCGGACAACACAGCCGAATGCCCTCGCCGTGATCGGCCGGCGCGAAGTGGACCGCGTGGCCGTCGACCGCGACGTCGTGGCCGACCCGACCGTAGTCGAAGCGGGGCCGACAACGGATGTGGACCTCGACTTCGCCGCGAACCACCGCGACACGACGCACGAGGCATTGCGGGACGTCCTCGCCCAGCGCCATGAAATCGGTGATCTCGAGGATGCCGCCGCTGCCCAGCGCGCGCGTGATGAGCACGTTCGTGTTGGGGAGGTAGAGCTGATGGCTCACCGCGTCGTCGATGTTGCAGACGATCTGGAACGCACCTCCGTCGATCGGATCGATCAGCCGATCGAAGATCGGCGGCGAGTCGAAGAACGGAAAGCACATCGAGTCGATCTCGCCCGTCTGCGCGACGAGCGCCGCGGTGCGCATGTCACCGATGACGCCGTGCTCCCCGATGCGAGCCGGCGCGCTCACGACCCCGCCGCGAACGCGATGGTCGAGAGCAGCGCGTTCTCGTCTTGGCGCGAGTCGAGGCGGGTGTGCTGCACCACGATCGGCTGACTCGACTCGAACACCGCCGCGTAGTCGGTGGCGACCGGGATGGGCTCCGGATCGTCCAGCGCGTTCAGGCGGAGGTGGAGCGTGCGACGGGCGGGCACCTCGACCCGGTACGGTCCCACCGGCTCGCGGTCCGCGAAGTACACCGTGATCTCGACCTCTGCGTCGACGTCGGTCGTGTTGAGGAGACACGCGGTCTCGTGGCTCCGCATCTCCGGCTCGGGGCCGGTGCTCCGATCGGGGATGTACCCTTCGGCGATCGCCCATCGCGTCGCTCCGATCGGCGCGGTCACGAGAGACCTCCTCGGACGACGCTCTCGCGATAGGCGCGCTGCAGCACCTCGGCGAGCGGGGTGGCCACGCGGCCCGAGAGCTGGCGGATCTGCTCTCGGCAGCTGAAGCCATCCGCGATGATGATCGTGTCTTGCGATTGTGCTCGGACCGCTGGGAGCAAGACACGCTCGCCGATGGCGACGGACACGTCGTAGTGCTCCGCCTCGAACCCGAACGCGCCTGCCATCCCGCAGCAGCCGGTGATCGGTGCGTCGAGCTCGACCCCCATCCGCTCGAGCACGCGCCGATCCGCGTCGTCGCCCATCAGCGCCTTCTGGTGGCAGTGGGCATGGAACAGCGCCTTCTGCCGGAGTCGCGGCGGCGACCAGTCGTCTTCTGCGTCGAGGTGCTCGGCCAGCGTCCGGGTCTGCTTCGACAGCGCGGTGGCTCGAGGATCGTCGGGGAACAGCTCCCGGAGCTCGTCGCGGAAGGCGGCGACGCAGCTCGGCTCGATCCCGACGAGGATCGTGCCCTGGCGAATGTCCGGCTCGAGCGCGTCGAGGATGCGTCCGAAGTAGCGGCGCGCGCGGTCGAGCATGCCGAAGTCGTAGAGCGGTCGCCCGCAGCAGAGACCCTCGGGGGGCAGGGCGACCTCCGCCCCGCTCGCCTCGAGGACCTCCGCCGCGGCGACGAGGGTCTCGGGGTGGAAGTGGTCGTTGAAGGTGTCTGGCCACAGCAACACACGTTGGCCGGCGCCGCGGGCCGGCATCCGCGCGAAGCGCCGACGGAACGTCGTCGCGGCGAAGCGTGGCGCGTCACGCTGCGGGGCCATGCCCGCGACGGCCGCAGCGACGCGTCGGAGCCCGGGCGCGTGGGTCATCCAGTTCGCGAGGTTCGGTACGCGCGAGGCGAGGCGCGCCCACACGTCGATCAGGCCGAACGCGTAAGCGGGACGCGGCCGGATCCGTCCGCGATAGTAGTGCGACAGGAACTCTGCCTTGTAGAGGGCCATGTCCACGGACACCGGGCAGTCCGACTTACAGCCCTTGCATGCGAGACAGAGATCGAGCGCGTCGGCGAACGCGTCGCTCCTCCACTGGCGGTCGAGGACGTCGCCGCGCGTGAGCTCGAACAAGAGGTGCGCGCGACCCCGCGTCGAGTGCTCCTCCTCGCCGGTCACCATGTAGCTCGGACACATCGTCCCCCCGTCGGCGCGGCGGCATTCCCCGACGCCCACGCACCGCAGCGCAGCGCGGGACAGGCGCCCCTCGTCGTCCCGCAGCGCGAACGTGGTCTCCGGCTCCCACGGCGCGTAGTCGGGCCCGAGGCGGAGATCGGCGTCGCGCGGCGCCGCGTCGATGACCTTGCCGGGGTTCATCCGTCCGGCGGGGTCCCAGATCGCCTTGAGCTCGCGCATCGCGTCGATGAGCTCGTCGCCGAACATCACCGGTAAGAGCTCGCCGCGCGCTTGGCCGTCACCGTGCTCGCCGCTCAGCGAGCCGCCGTAGCCGACGACGAGGTCCGCCGCCTCGCGCGTGAAGCGACGGTACTCGTCGAGGCCGGCTTCGCTCTGAACGTCGAACGGGATGCGACAGTGGATGCAACCTTGACCGAAGTGACCGTAGAGGCTCACCTCCTTGTCGTATCGACGAAACAATGCTTGCAGGTCGCGCAGGTAGTCGCCGACCGCGTCGACGGGGACGGCCGAGTCCTCCCATCCGGGCCACGCGTCGGGGCGCCCGGGGACGAACGCGGTGGCGCCGAGCCCGGACTTGCGCAGCTTCCACAAGTGAGCTTGCGCCGCAGGATCCGTGACGACGTGGACCTTGGGCCACGGGTTCCCCCGCAGCCGCGCGGCGGCGTCGTGCGCGTACTGCGTCGCCTCTTCGTCCGTGTCGCCGCCGAGCTCGACGAGCAGCCAAGCGTCGCCCTCTGGCAGCTCGTCGAGGTACTCGGGGTGCATGTGCTTCTCGCGGATGAACTCGGTCAAGAGCCGATCGAGCCCTTCGAGGCCGATCGGTTTGCGCTCGAGCGCACGAATGCGCGGGACGTCGTCGCCCGCCGCGCCGACGTCCGGATAGCCGAGCACCACGAGCCCGCGCGAGGGAAAGCGCGGTCCCACCTGGAGCGTCGCCTCGAGGACGAGCGCGAGCGTTCCCTCCGAGCCGACGAGGGAGCGCGCCACGTGGAAACCGCTCTCGTCGAGGAGCTCGGGCAGCGAATAGCCGGACACCCGACGAGGGATGTCCGGGAACCGAGCGCGGATCCGATCCGCGTAGCGGTCGCGCAACCTCCGCAGCGCGTGATGGATCTCGGCCGGGCGTCCACCGCGCCGATCCAACGCCGCGAGCGCCGCGTAGTCGGTCGCACCCACGGTCATCCTCGTTCCGTCGTACGTCAGCACGTCGAGCTCGTGCACGTGATCCTCGGTGCGAGGCCCCGGCCCGTAGAACTCGGCCTGCACCGCGTGGACGCCGCACGCGTTGTTGCCGATCATCCCGCCGATCGTGCAGTGATCATGGGTCGCGGGATCGGGTCCGAACGCAAGACCATGGGGTGCGAGCGCGGTGTTGAGGTCGTCGAGCACGGTCCCCGGGAGCACGCGGACGAGACGTCGTTCGGGATCGACGTGCGTCACACCGCGCACGTACTTGCTCAGATCGAGCATCACCGCGTGGTTGCAGCACTGCCCCGCCAGGCTGGTGCCACCGCCGCGCATCACCACGGGCGCGTCGTGGCTGCGGCACACCTCCATCGCCGCGATCACGTCGTCCACGTCGCGCGGGATCACCACGCCGATCGGGGGCTGCCGGTAGTTGGAAGCGTCGGTCGCGTAGAGGGCTCGGTCGGCGTCCTCGAACCGCACCTCGCCGCGCACCACCCCGAGAAGATCTCTCGCGAGCGCGACGCGCCGGGCTACCGGCTTCGCGACGCGCTTCGTCACGCGCAGCGGAACGAGCGGTCCACCGAACGTCCCCGTCTGATCCAGCGACCTCACCTGACGAAGCGGTCCTTCATGTGACGCGCAGCCTGTTTGATCATCCGCCCGCGATTCGGATCTCCGCCGAGGACGCTCGACATGAAGCTCCTCGCCTGCTCGAACGTGATGTGAGGGGGCAGCGGCGGGACCTCGGGGTCCACGTGGGCGTCGACGAGCACCGGTCGGTCCGACGCGAGCGCGCGCTCCCAGCCCGGCTCCACCTCGTCGGGCGTGAGCATGGTGATGCCCTCGAAGCCGAGGCTCTGCGCGAACTTCGCGTAGTCGAACTCCGGGAGGAGCTGCGACGCGTCGAAGCGCGGATCCCCCTCCATCACGCGTTGCTCCCACGTGACCTGGTTGAGGTCGCCGTTGTTGAGCACGAGCACGACGAAGCGTGGGTCCTTCCACTCCTTCCAGAGGCGCGACACGGTGATCAGCCCGTTGAGGCCGTTCATCTGCATCGCGCCGTCGCCCACCATCGCGATGACCGCGCGATCCGGATGACAGAGCTTCGCGGCGATCGCGTAGGGGATACCGGGCCCCATCGTCGCGAGGTTCCCGCTCAAGGACGCCATCATCCCGGGCCGGATG
The DNA here is from genome assembly GCA_050186575.1 of Sandaracinaceae bacterium. Taxonomy (GTDB): domain Bacteria; phylum Myxococcota_A; class Polyangia; order Polyangiales; family Sandaracinaceae; genus JAUHXR01. The sequence continues at coordinate 37,976 of JBFWYI010000056.1, forward strand.
CGGAGGTTCCGCGCAAACCAATTGGCGCTCGATCCGCTGTCCGCCGTCAACACGCAGTCGTCGGGGAGCCGCGGGGAGAGCTCCCAGAAGACGCGCTGAGGATTGATCGGATCGGCGTCCTCCATCGCTCGCGCTTCGACGAGCTTCCACCACTTCGCGACGTTCGCTTCGATGGTCTCACGCCAGCTGCGGTCGTCCTTGCGCTCGAGCCGCGGGAGGAGCGCGCGCAACGTGTCTTTCGAGTCCCCGCAGAGCGGCACCTCCGCGGGGTAGCGGATGCTCAGGTTGCGCGGCTCGATGTCGATCTGGACGCAGCGCGCTTGGCCCTCCTCGGGCAGCCACTCGCTGTACGGGAAGCTCGTGCCCACCATCAGCAGCGTGTCGCAGTGGCGCATCATCTCGTCGCTCGCCTCCGTCCCGAGGAGGCCGATCGCGCCCGTCACGTACGGGAGATCGTCGGGGAGCACGGCGCGCCCGAGGAGCGCCTTGCTGACGCCCGCGCCGAGCCGTTCGGCCACCTCGTGGAGCTCCTCCCCCGCGCCGAACGCCCCCGCGCCCGCGAGGATCGCGACCCGTTCGCCCGCGTTGAGCACCTCGGCGGCCGCGTCGAGATCTTCGTCCCGCGCGACGATGCGCGGAGCCCGCCAGCCCGGCCCGCTGAAGCAAACGCCATGGGCGCGCGGCGGAGACTCGTACTTCATCGTCTGGACGTCGTTCGGGATGATGATGCAAGTCACCGTGCGCGATGCGATCGCGATCCGCAGCGCGCGATCCACGAGATGGCGGATCTGCGTAGGCTGACTGCAGGTGTGGCAGTAGGCGCCGGCGACATCCTGGAACAGCATCTCGAGGTCGATCTCCTGCTGGTATCCGGTGCCGATGGCCGTCGACGCTTGCTGTCCGACGATCGCGACGACGGGCTGGTGATCCATCGCCGCGTCGTAGAGCCCGTTGAGCAAGTGGATCGCTCCGGGCCCGGACGTCGCCAGGCACACGCCGACCTCGGAGCTGAACTTCGCGTGGGCGCAGGCCATGAACGCGGCGAGCTCCTCGTGGCGGGTCTGGACGAAGCGAATCCCGATGTCATCGCCGTTGAGGGCACCCATGATCCCGTTGATGCCGTCGCCCGGGTAGCCGTAGATGCGGCGTACACCCCACGTCTCGAGGCGCTGAAGTAGGAACTCGCTGACGTTCTGAGACACCGGGACCCTCCGATTGGCTTCTGGTGATCGGTCTCCTAGGCACGATCGGCGTCGCCTCAACCGAGGGCTCACTCGGCAATGGTGCGCGGGCGTGAGTCGTTCGTGGGGAGACGTCTTTCCCCGGTCGAGGGGCGTCGCCACAGGCTCGACGTCGCGCACCGTCCACCTCGACGGTGCGCATCGTCGTTCGTTCTGTGGCTCGCATCCTGCACAGCCGACGACCTCGCGCGAGGAGCGCGCATGGAAGAAGGAAATCCAAGATGCCAAACAAGATGGAAGAGGTGGTCTCCAAGGTCGCGGGGAAGGCGAAGCGCGCCGGCGCCGCGATGGGCGGTCTCGACGGCGTGTTCCGCACCATCGTCGAGCAGCACGGGGAAGCGCTCGCGCTGTTGCAGCGCTGCAAGGCGGCGAACGAGGCCGGCAAGCGCCGCGAGCTCTGGAAGACGGTCCGCTCGGAGCTCCTGAGCCACGAGAAGGCGGAGCTTCGGGAGGTGTATCCGGAGCTCGCGAAGCACGCCGAGACGCGCGAGATCGTCGCGCAGCACGAGCGGGAAGCGAACGAGCTCGAAGAGATGATCCACAAGGTGGACGGCACGCCCGTCGGCACCGACACCTGGCACGAGCGGATCGTCGAGCTGACCGCGATGGTGAAGCAGCACGCCGACGAGGAGCAGAACGACTTCCTCCCTCGCGCGCAGGCGATCCTCGGATCGGATCGCGCCGAGGCGTTGGACAGGCCTTTCCGTCAAGCCAAGGAGCGCTTGATGAACGGCAGCTGAGACCCGCGTGCCGAGTCACGTGGGCTTGGCGCGAGCGGTCCGCGACCGGAGCGGGAGCGGCGGGCGTGTGGGCGCGCGGAGGTCGGCGCCCACACGCGCGCAAGCCCGTTCGAGCGCGGAGACCCACCCGAGCTGGCAACGTCACTCGGGTGGCACGTGGATCGCAACGGACCGGGACATGACCGCCTCGCTCGCGCTCTTCCTCGCGCTGACGCTCACGCTCGCCGCGCTCATGATCTCGTGGGTCCTGATGTTCGCGATCGCGGTGGCGCATCGCCCGAGGCGCGAGGCCGCGCTGTGCGTCCTTCCGCCGGTGGCGCCGTTCGTCGCGTGGCGGGCGGGGCGACGGCGGCTGCCCTTGGGGTTCGCGGTGCTCGTCGTCGTCTACGGCGCGCTCTTTCTGCTCGCGGAGCTCGCTCGCTGATGCGCGCGCTCGGGGCGACGATCGGGATCGCAGCCGCGGCGATCGTCGCGTTCGCGCTGGCCGCGCTGATCCACCTCGGGACCCCGCTCGGTCGAGACGCCGCGCGCGACGCGTTCGTCGCCTACCTCGGATCCCGCGTACGCGGAGACGTGAGCGTCGAGCGCTTCACCGAGCTCTCGTTCGCGCGCGTCGAGATGACGGATTTCCGCGTCGACGCGCCGAACGGAGAGACGGTGATCGCGACCGCGCGCATGGGTGGGAACATCGTCTGGAGCGCGCCGTTCTCCCGAGGCGTGCTCGAGCTGCGCCCGTGCGTGTTCGATCGATCGAGGGTGCGCCTCACGCGTGGACCTAACGGGCAGATCAACCTCGTGCACGCCATGGAGATCCCCGACGACCGCTGGACACCGATTCCGATCGAGATGAACCAGATCCATCTCATCGAGAACGTCATCATGGTGGATCTCCCAGGAAAGCCCTCCCTCACGATGCGCGGCGTGCACGGGCTCGCGAACCTCCACGTCGGGCACCGCTTCGAGTGGCAGCTCGCCGACAACCGCGGCACCACCCACCTCGGGCCGTTGCAAGGAGGGTTTCGTTGGATGAGCGGGCGCGTGCGCAGCGACCACGCGTCTCCGCTGCGCGCCGAGTTGTTGATGGACCTCGAGATCGCCGAGCCGGGGGTCGGCCTCGAATATCGGGTCCCGGCGCTGGCGGGGGAGTCGGGCGATCCGCACTTCGGTGTCGAGCTCGGGCGCGACCTCCACGTCTCGGATGCGCGCGACGACTGCGCGGAGGGCGATCTGGAAGAGTGCCGGACGAGGGCGGAGCGTCGCCGAGCCGAGCGCGAGCAGCGACGCCACTGAGCCGAGCCGCGCGTCGAACGCCGCTGCGACTCGGGGCGCGGTGTCACGAGCGTGACCGACGAGCACGGCGCGTCGCGCGAGAACGGCGCGGCCGTCACTTGGCCTCCGGGCTGCACGCCACGAACGGATGCACTCCCGTAAGCACCCGAGCCCTCCGTTTCCCGCCCAGCCGATCCGACCGCCGGGCGAGGAAGCCGAGATGGACCCCGCGCCTCAGTACGAGGCGCCGCAGTATCGTGCGGCCGACAAGTTGACTGGCAAACGTGCGTTCGTGACCGGCGGTGACTCGGGGATCGGCCGCGCCGTCGCCGTGCTGTTCGCCCGCGAGGGGGCCGACGTGGCGTTCACGTACCTGCCGGAGGAGCAGCGGGACGCCGATCGGACGCGGGAGGAGGTGGAGCGCCACGGTCGGAGGTGCGTGCCGATCGCGGGGGACCTCTGCGACCCCGCGTTCTCTTCTCGAGCGGTCGAGACGGCGGTCGAGCAGCTCGGCGGCCTCGACATCGTGGTGAACAACGCCGCGTACCAGCGTCACCTGGGCTCGTTCGAGGAGGTCGATCCCGAGCAGTGGGATCGCACGTTCAAGACGAACGTCTACGCGTACTACTACGTCGTTCGCGCGGCGCTCCCACACCTCTCCGCCGGCTCCTCGATCATCCAGACCGGATCGGTGGTCGGCCTCGAAGGTGCGGGCGAGCTGATCGACTACGCGTCGACCAAGGGCGCGATCCACGCGTTCACCAAGTCGCTCGCCCAGTCGCTCGTCGGCCGGGGGATCCGGGTGAACTGCGTGGCGCCCGGTCCCGTCTGGACACCGCTCAACCCCGCCGAGCGCAGCGAGGAAGACACGAGGACGTTCGGAGAGAGCGTCCCGATGCATCGACCCGCGCAGCCCGAGGAGATCGCGCCCGCGTACGTGTACTTCGCGAGCGAAGCCGACTCCAGCTACGTGTCTGGCGAGGTGCTCGCGCTCTGGGGCGGCAAGACCCACGGGTGAGCCCGAGCGTCGCGTCCCCATGCTGGCGCGACGGTTGCTCCGTCCTCGACCATGTCGCGACCTCCCGATCCGCCCCGCGAGCCCCGGCGCAACCCGCTGCCGGTCGGGGGCGCCGTGCTGGCGATGCTCCCCGCGATCGTGTCGCGCCTCGACCCGAGGCGCGTCCTTCGAGCCGTGCACGCTCGACTGACGCGTACGCGCTCTCGCTCGAGCGAGCGCGCGTCCGATCGCCGATGAACGTTCGCCGGCCTTCGATCGCGCTCGGACCGAGACGTCGATCGCTCGGCCGCGCTTCGGAGTAGCCAGCACGGGTCTTTGCGTCGTGGAGATCTGGCCGTGGCCGAAGGCCGCGATGGGCGCATCGCGCCACGCCGCTCGCATCCGTCGATTCGCCGAACGGTGTGGCCCCGCGTTTGCCAGCACCCGCACGCGCGCGCTCGACCCGAGAGCGTGACGACGAAAGGACGAGACAGACATGAACCACGAATACGATGGGTGGCGCGGCGAGCGCCATTCGACCGACCGACACGAGCCGTACGACGAGCGTCCGCGCGGGCCGGGGGGACGGCCGGGCATGCGCCGCCGCGACGTCGGTCGCATCGAGCCCGGCCAAGACGGATCGGGGTACGGCTCGAGCGACGCGAGCGGGTACGACCGCGGCCACGATCCCGGCGCGTACGAGACGAGGGGCTACGACCCCAGGGGCCGCGACCGCGGGTTCCGCGACTACGGCGCGCGCCACGACATGAGCGGGTACGCCAACGGCGGCTACGACGACGACGGGGGATGGGGTCGGCGCGGATCGTGGTCGGGACCGGGGTGGGGCGAGCGTGAGACGCAGCCTCGTTTCGACGCGTGGCGCGGCGAGCCGGGTCGCTTCTCGCCCGGACCGTATCGTGACGGAGTCCCTCGCCGGTGGGACAGCCGTCGGAGCGGCAACATGGATCGTGACCACATGGATCGCGACGCCATGGACCGTGCCCACATGGACCGTGCCCACATGGACCGGGACTACGGCGACTCGCAGCGGACCTATCCCTACGAGGACAACGAGGGTTACGGTCGGAGCTCCATGCGCCGTCGCGGAGGACCGAGCTTCGTCGGTCGCGGTCCGAAGAACTACCAGCGCGGCGACGAGCGCATCCATGACGACGTGTGCCATCGCCTCACCCGCGCCGACCTCGACGTCGGCGAGATCGAGGTCGAGATCAGCGACGGCGTCATCACGCTGAAGGGCTCGATGCCGGAGCGCGAGGACAAGTACGAGGCGGAGCGGATCGCCGCGAGCTGTGCCGGCGTCAGCGACGTCCGCAACGAGATCCGCGTCCGCTCTCGGCAGGACGGAGCTTCGCGCGACTCGAATCAGGAGGAGTCGTCGCGCGACGCGAAGCGGCGAGCGATGGCGCAGGCGAAGTAGCTGCGCCACTTGGCTTCCTTGTCGATCGGTTCGGCCGGGCGTCGGCGACTCCGTCGCGCCCGGTCGATCCGTCTCCCATCGCTCCCGTCACGCCGCCTCGCGATCGGTCCCGGCGGTGACCCAGAACCTTCGCGGTCCCGGATGGCCGGGGCGCCTCGCCTCGCGCGTCGCCGTCTGCCGCGAACGCGTGCGCGTGAAGCCGATGCTCGAGCGACCGGACCGTGGCTTGCAACGACACGCGCTGTACCCACGACGAGACGAGGACCACGACATGCACCAGCGCGCGCCGAGCAGAATGCCCAACCCACCCGCGAGATTCCTCGAGCGGCTGCCTCCCGCCAAGGATCTTGCGCCGCCACCGTCTCGCTCGCGCGACGCGCGCGTCGGCGCGGACCTCGCGGCCCTAACGACCGCGCCGTGCGTCGCCGCGACCTCCGTCGCGCTCCCCGCGCATCGCTACGAGCAGAAGGAGCTCGCGTCGGCCGCGGCTCGCCTCCTGCCCGCGTTCGCGGGGCGCCAGGCGGTGTTGGAGCGGTTCTTCTCGAGCACCGGGGTCACCGCGCGCCATCTCGCGCTCGACGCGGACGCGTACGCGGAGCTCTCCGGCCTCGGCGCCCGGTCCCGCGCGTGGCTCGAGGTGGCCACCGACCTCGGCGAGCGCGCGATCGGCGCGTTGCTGGAGGACGCGGGCGTGACGCCCCGCGACGTCGGGCTGCTGACCACGACGACGGTCACGGGCATCGCCGTTCCTTCGCTCGACGCGCGGCTGATGAACCGCTTGCCGTTCTCGGCCGACCTCAAGCGCGTGCCCCTGTTCGGGTTGGGCTGCGTCGGTGGAGCGGCCGGGCTCGCCCGCACCGCGGAGTACCTCCGCGCGTTCCCCCGTCAACTCGCCGTGCTTCTCTCCGTCGAGCTCTGCTCCTTGACCGTCCAGGCGGACGACGGATCGGTCGCGAACGTGATCTCGAGCGGCCTGTTCGGTGACGGCGCGGCCGCGGTGCTCCTCGCCGGGGCTCGACACCCGCTCTCGGTGAACGGCGGCGGCGCGGTGGGGCCCCGCGTGGTCGCGAGCCGGTCCACGTTCTTTCCCGACACCGAACGCGTGATGGGGTGGGACATCGTCGATCGGGGTTTCAAGGTCGTGCTCAGCCGCGACGTGCCGACGATCGTGCGCGAGGCGGTGCCGCCCGCCGTCGATCGCTTCCTCGACGATCACGGCCTCACGCGCCGCGACATCGCGACGTGGATCTGCCACCCCGGCGGGCCGAAGGTCATGACCGCGCTCGAGGAGGGCCTGGGGTTGCCCGACGACGCGCTCGACGCGTCTCGCGCTGCGCTCGCCGACGTCGGCAACCTCTCGAGCGCGTCCGTCTTGTACCTCCTCGACGAGTATCGCGCGCACCGCCGACCCGCCGAAGGCGCGGCGGGGATCCTGATGGCGATGGGGCCGGCGTTCTGCGCCGAGCTGGTGCTGCTCCGATGGTGAGCCGCGTCCTCTTTGCGTCGGTCGTCGGTCTCGTCGCGGGGCAGCGCCTCATGGAGCTCCGGACGAGCGCGCGGCACGAATCGAAGCTGCGCGCGGCCGGCGCGGTCGAGCACGCCGCCGAACAGATGCCCTTCATGCGCGCGTTGCACGGGCTGTGGCTCGCCTCGTGCATCGCGGAAGTGTTCTTGCTCAAGCGGCGCGCGTCGCTCCCTACGGCGATCGGGGCGACGCTCGCGTTCGGCGCCGGCCAGCTCCTCCGGCGCTCCGCGATGCGGGCGCTCGGGGAGCGCTGGAACGTGCGGGTCCTCGTCCTGCCCGGGCAGCCCCCCGTGTCGGGCGGACCGTTTCGATACGTGCGCCACCCGAACTACCTCGGCGTCGCGCTCGAGATGGCCGCGTTGCCGGCGATGCACGGCGCCTTCGTCACGGCGATCGGCTTCTCGATCGCGAACGCCGTGTTGCTGCGCGCGCGCATCCGTGCGGAAGAGGACGCGCTCGAGTCCACCGGTGGACGCTACCTCTCGACGCTCGGCGACCGAGGCCGGTTGATCCCGATGGCGAGCCCGTGAGCGACGTGACGATCATCGGAGGGGGACCGGTCGGCCTCCTCCTCGCGCTCCGACTCCACGCGCTCGGCCAGGTGCCCCGCGTGATCGAGCGACGGGTCGGTCCGCGCGAGGGCTCGCGCAGCATCGGCGTCCACCCTCCGTCCCTCGAGCGTCTCGACCGGCTCGGGCTCGGCGCGCGGTTCACCGCGAGGGGCGTCCGCGTCCGGCGTGGCCGCGCGTACCTCGGAGCGCGTCCACTCGGCGTGCTCGACTTCGGTGTGTGTCGGGGCGAGCACCGGTACGTGCTCTCGATCCCGCAGCGCGACACCGAGCGGATCCTGCGTGAGGCGCTGGAGGAGCGGTCCCCGGGCGCGCTCCGCGAGGGGACGGAGCTGGTCGATGTCGAGCCCGGAGCTTCGGCCGTGCGGCTCCGCTTGCGGCGGGACGGGACGTGCTTCGAGGAAGACGCGCGGTGGGTGGTCGGGTGCGACGGGCGACGCAGCCGCGTGCGCGAGGCGTGCGCGATCCCGGTCGACGTCACCGAGTATCCGGGCCGCTACGCGATGTTCGACGCGCCCGACCGGACCGGGCTGGGAGAGGACGCGGCGATCTTTCTCCACTCGGACGGGCTCGTGGAGACGTTCCCCCTGCCGGGCGCGCGGCGACGGTGGGTCGTGCGACGCGACGCCGACGCGCGCGGCGCGAGCACGCAAGAAGAGTTGCGGGAGGCGATCGAGCGTCGAACGGGCTACCTCGTTCGCGACGTTCCAGACCGAGCGAGCGACTTCGTCACCGAGCGCCGCTTCGCCCGGCGCTTCGCGGAGGGCCGCGTCGCTCTCGTCGGCGACGCCGCGCACGTGATCAGCCCCATCGGTGGCCAGGGCATGAACCTCGGCTGGATGGGTGCGTGGTCGCTCGCGTCGGCGCTGGGCCAGGCACGAGCCCTCGGCCCTGGCCGCCTGCGCGGCGACGCCATCGCGCGTCGGCGCTCGGCTCGCGCCGCCGCCCGGCGTGCGGAGCTGGACATGTGGCTCGGTCGACCGGGTGCCTCGATGGCGCGTGCACGTTGCGTTGCGTCGCTGCTGAAGGCTCCGTTCGACCGCGCGCTCGGGCGAGTCTTCACGATGCGCGGGCTGGCCTTCGGTGTCTGAGGCAGCGAGCCGGTACGACCTCGCGCGCGCCATGCGTGCGCTCGCGCGTGCGGGGGCGGGCCGGGGAGCGTTCGACCCCCAGCGGCTGGATGCGCGCGACCCCGAGCTGGTCGAGGCGCTCCTGCCCCTGTTCGAGTCGATCGCGCGCGGTTATCTCCGGGTGCGCGTCGAAGGCGCCGAGCACTTGCGCGCGTCGGGACCGGTCCTCTACGTGGGCAACCACAACGGCGGGATCCTCGGCCCCGATCTCTTCTGCACGCTCTCGATGCTCTGGCGGCACCACGGGCCGCAGACACCGCTCTACGCGCTCGCCCACGACTTCGCGATGCGTCGCGTGACCCCGCTCGGACGGATGCTCGCGGCGGTCGGCGCGCTCCGCGCACACCCGACGAGCGCGCGCCTCGCGCTGTCGGCCGGCCACTCGGTGCTCGTCTACCCGGGCGGCGACCTCGACGCGTACCGACCGTTCTGGCATCGCGATCGCGTGGTGTTCGGACCGCGCGCGGGATTCGCACGCGTGGCCGCCGACGCTGGCGCGTCGATCGTCCCGGTGGTGGCCCACGGAGCGCATCGGAGCGCGCTCTTCTTTCACGAGGGACGGTGGCTCGCGCGTCTGCTCGGGCTGAGACGCTGGAGCCGCATCGAGTCGTTTCCCCTGGCGCTCGGGTTGCCGTGGGGCGTCGGCGCCGGCCCGTGGGTCCCGTACTTGCCGCTCCCGTTCCCGATCCGGCTGCGCGTGCTCGCCCCGATCCGCGTGGACCGCACCGACGATCCGCTCGCCGTGCGCGATCTCGTCGTGGGTCGGATGCAGCGCGCGCTCGATGAGCTGGCCGCGGCCGCGAGTCACGGTCCGCGCTCGGGTGGGGCGGACGTGCGCGAGCGTCGTGGCTCCGACCGGGAGAGGTTGTCGAGCGCCTCGCCGCGTTTAGGAGCCCGGTCATGACCCCGCGTCTGCGCATCCCCGAAGCCGCCCCGTCCCTCTGGCTCGAAGGCTACGAGTTCATCTCGAAGCGACGTCGTCGGTTCCACTCGGACGCGTTCCGCGGCCGCCTGTTCTTCGAGCCGGTGGTGTTTCTCGGCGGCCGCGACGGCGCCGAGGTGTTCTACGACTCCGATCGGTTTCGACGCGAGGACGCCGCCCCGCCGTTCGTCCTCAAGACGCTGTTCGGCGAGACGGGCGTTCAGACGCTCGACGACGAGCGCCATCGACATCGCAAGAGTCTTTTTCTTCCCCTCATGTCGACGCTCGCGACGGAGCGGCTCGCGCTCGCGCTCCGCGGCGCGTGGAAGCGCGCGGCCGCGCGGTGGGTCGGACGGGCGAGCGTGAGCTTGATCGACGAGTCCCACCTCGTCCTGTGTGAGGCGGCGTGCGACCTGTGCGGCATCGCGCTCGAGCCGAGCGAGGTGGACAAGCTCGCGGTCTGGTGCGCTGCGATGATCGACGGATTCGCATCCGTCGGACCGCGAGGGCTGCGCGCGCTAGCGGCGCGGCGGCTCGCCGAGGAGTGGGCCGAACGGATCATCGACGGCATCCGACGCGGCGAACGCGCGGTGGAGCCCGGGCTGAGCGCGGAGCGGTTCGCGCTCGCGGCCACCGACGGTGAGGGCGACCCGCTCCCGACCTCCGTCGCCGCCGTGGAGCTCCTCAACGTGCTCCGGCCGATCGTGGCGATCGGGCGGTTCGTCGCGTTCGCCGCGCTCGCGCTCCGCGACCACCCTGCGTACCTCGAGATGCTCCGCGCCGACGACCTGCTCTTCGAGCCGTTCGTGCAAGAGGTCCGGCGCTTCTATCCGTTCACTCCGTTCCTCGCCGCGCGCGCCCGCGGCGACTTCGTGTGGCGCGGCGTCGAGCTGCGCGAGGGCGAGCTCTGCGTCCTCGACGTCTACGGCACGAACCACGACCCGCGGATCTGGATCGAGCCCGAGCGCTTCTGGCCGGAGCGATTCCTCGGTCGCGACGTCGGCGCGTTCGAGCTGCTCGCTCAAGGGGGCGGCGACGTCGCGACGGGTCATCGCTGCCCGGGCGAGGTGCTCACCGTCGTAGCGATGCAAGAGTCGTTACGGTTCCTCACGCGCGAGATCACGTACACCCTGCCCGCTCAGGACCTGAGCGTCTCCCTCAGGCGCATCCCCGCGCGACCGGCCAGCGGCGTCGTCATGACGGACGTGCGAGCGGCGCCGGTCCAGTTGCCCATCGTCGTCGTCTCGCCGCGGGTCGATCGCAACGACCTGATGTAGCCGGGCCGTCGAGGTCGCGCGGCTGGATCGGCATCACGGCGAGCTCGTGCCGCACAGGGTGAGCGCGACGTCGCTCACCCCCGCATGAGGCCGCAGAAGACGCATCCCGATCGCGGTGACGCGCTCGGTCGGCGTGGCGATGCGCGACCCTGAGGCGGACAGACCCGTGACGAAGGGTCATGCGCGCGCCAGTCACCGAGCCTTGCCGAGCCGTCGCCCCTTTGGCCCGGGCCCGAGTCGCACGCGCGCACCTGGTTCCCTCGGACGCCCCGCGCATCCGGTCCGGCCCTTGCACAGAGAGACCGCATGACCTCCTACACCGGACCCACCCCGCCGCACGACCCCGTCCGGCATCGACAAACCAAGCTGCGCACGGTCCTCGCGGGCAGCGTGGTCGCGGCCATCCTGGTCGTCGCGGTGCTCATCGCGCTCGTCGCGTACTACGCAGGCTGAACCGCGGGTTGAACGCGCGACCGGATGGCTCGATGCGATCCATCGCGCGGGCGGCTTGCGGGGATGTATCTGAATCGGACTCGGACTACTCGGAGTCAGAATCGGGCACGGAATCCGTAACGGACACGGAATCGGAAACCGAATCGGAATCGGAATCGGAATCGGAATCGGAATCCGTAACGGACACGGAATCGGAATCGGAATCGGAATCGGAATCGGAATAGGAATCGGAATAGGAATAGGAATCGGAATCGGAATCGGAAGTCGCCTTGCTCTCGCGTTCGCGTCGCGGACGCACCTCCTCGCTTCCTGAGCTTCCTCGCTTCCTCAGGGATCGCTGAGTCGGAGATCGCGAGGGCGTCGGAGGCGGGGGCTTCGTCTTGCTCTCGCGATCGCGTTGCGGACTCACCTCCTCGCTCGCCTACGTGCGCCCGTGGAGCATGCGCTTCGGCCGCCGCCCGATTCGGACCAAGTCACCCGGCGGCGCCACCTCGGGCTCCGGCGCGTCGAGCGGCTCTACCTCGATGGTGAACAGCCCGTTGTCGAACGGATCCCCCGACGCCGCCTCCGTCGGCACCAGCCGCTCGCGAAGCCCGCGCTGCGCGTGCTCGCGGGCGCGGAAGTGGCAGTACGGGTTGTCGCCCGGGCGGCCGAAGAACGCGTGGGCGGTGAACGAGCAGCCGCCGAGGCACACGTCGGCGAACGCGCAGCGCGCGCAGTAGCCGTGGAGGTCCTCGCGGGTGCGGGCGCGCGCGAACGCGAGCTCGGGGGTGTCGTCCCAGATGTCGCGCAGCGGACGCTCCTTGAGGTGGCCGCCGACGTACGAAGCGGTCTGGAGTGACGGGCAGCCCTTCACCGCGCCGTCGGACTCGATGCCCATGACGAAGCGGCCCGCCTGGCAGCCCGACCAGTGATCGCCGTCCTCCGGCCGCTGTGAACGGAGCAATCCTTCTTCGGGGCCGAAGTAGCCGAGGTTGTTGCCCGGCATCACGAGGAGCCGGCGCGCGAGGCCTCGCTCCTTGACCTTCGCGATCCGCGGCACGAGGTCCAGCAGATCGTACGGTTGCAAGAGCATTTGCGGGCGGTCGGCGGCGCGGCCGAGCGGCGCGGTGAGCTGGACCTGCCACGCGCGCACGCCCTCCTCGAGCAGCACCTCGAAGAGCGGCTCGAGGTCCGCGCGATTGAGCCGGTTGAAGTTCGTGTTCGCCTGCGCGGTCATCCCCGCCGCGCGGATGTTGCGGAGGGCAGTGATCGCGTCGTCGTAGCTCCCCTTGCGCGCGCGCATCGCGTCGTGCGTCTCGCGCAGGCCATCGATGCTCACCGACACGCGGACCATACCCGCCTCGGCCATCTCTCGCGCGAGCTCCGCGGTGATGCCGCGGCCGCCCGTCGTCATCACGGGCGTGATGTCGGCCGCCCGGAGCGCGCGGATGACGTCGAGGAAGCCCTCGTGGAGGTACGCCTCGCCCCCGATGAGCACGACCTCGCCGGTCCCCATCGCCGCGAGCTGATCGACGACCGACAATGCTTCGTGCGTCGTCAGCTCGGTCTCCCGCGCGGGGCCGGCGCGGCTGCCGCAGTGGGTGCACGCGTGATCGCAGCGCAGGGTCAGCTCCCAGACGACGTAGCGCGGGTGGAGCTCCGCGCTCATCACGGGCAGCCGTCGCCGACGGCCACCTCCATCGTCCTTGTCGAGCGACCTCGTCTTCGCGGTCATGCGCGCACCGCGGCTTCGGTCAGGGCCCCGCGTCGGGCGCGTCGCCGTCGACGCCGTCGCAGTTTTGATCGACGCCGTCGCCGAGCGGGTCGCTCGCGAACGGGTGGATGTCGAAGTCGTCGTCGTCGCAGTCCATGTCGATCGCGCAGTAGCCGTCCCGATCGTTGTCGGTGCACGGCGGGCCCGCGTCGAACGTGGGATCGATGCCGGCGCCGTAACAAGCGGAGAGCGTCATCGCGAGGAGGCCGCCCGCTCCCACCGCGAGGAGGCCGCGGAGCGGCGCCGGCATGGGAGCGCGAACCGTCACGGCGCATCCACAGTGAGGGCACGTCGCGCCCCCCGGCGGTACGAATCCCGAACACTCGTCACAACGGCTCAGCTTGCTCATGCCTGTTCCTCCTGCGGTCCTTCGTCGCTCGCCGGGGTGACCATCCACGCCGAGCATCGCGAATTCGGGGACGCGCGTCATCGATCATCCGAGGCGGCGCGCTCCCGGGTCGCGTGCTTTGCACCGATGATGCCGAGCCCGCTGCGGGCCTCGAGGAACGCTCGGGCGATGGCGATGTGGACGCTCGGGGCGCCGCTTGGCGCAGATGGGCACACCGAACGGCGTTCGATTTGTTCGCGCGGGCGCGCCGTCCCATGCTCGGACCCGTGACCTCCCGCGCTTCGGTTCTCCTCGCCTTCGTATGCGCCACCTCGGTCGGCTGCGGCGCGCGCACGTCGCTCTACGACGAGGACGAACCGGCCCCGCGGCGCGACGGGGGGCGCGTCGACGGTGGCATGGACGCCGGGGTGGATGGCGGGCGACGCGACGCCGGCCCGATCCCCGACGGCGGCCTCGATGGTTGCTTCCCGGTGAGCGACGACTGCGGCGCGACTGAGCTGTGCAACGCGGGCTCGGACGACGACTGCGATGGCTTGGTCGACGAGGGCTGCGCGTGCCGCGCCGGCGAAGTGCAGCCTTGCTTCCTCGGTCCACCAGGTCGTCGCGGCGTCGGGGCCTGTCAAGACGGCGAGCAGGTCTGTAGCCCGGACGGCGTCTGGGGTGCGTGCGTCGGCGGCATCCTGCCGGACCCGAACGTGTGCACGGGACGCGACGACCTCTGCAACGGGTGCTCGGCGGATCGCATCTGCCCGATCGACTGCCCGAGCCCGGGTGACCCGCGCGTCGCCGAGGGTCGGCCGTTCGAGCCGTACCCGCTGCGCGGTCGCGACTTCTACGCGGGGCCGGCGCAGTCGTGGCGCTGGACGATCGACGGCGGCGCGTGCGACCGCTTCTCGCCGAGGCTCCAGAGCTTCACGCTCGCGAACGGCGCGACCGAGAACGCGGTGTTCGTGCCGCGCCTCAGCGGCGACTACCGCGTGACCCTCGCGGTCACCGTGCCGAGCGGCGAGGTGCTCTCGTGCTCGTGGGTGATCCAGGTCGCGGGCCCGGGCCTGCGCGTCGAGCTCTGCTATCCGGAGAGCGAGAGCGAAGACCTCGACCTCTACCTCCATCGCCCGAACGACACGCAGCGCTGGTACATCCCTGGCGGCACCGCGTTCGAGCCGATCCCCGAGGCGTCGTGCGGCTGGCACAACTGCGAGGCCGAGATCCGGTTGATGAGCCACCCGATCACGGGCGACGCGGTGACGCGCGCGGACTGGGGCTATCCGAGCTCGCCGCTCAGCGAGTGCGAGAACGGACCGAACGGCGCGGAGTTCGCGTCGCGCGTCGGCGTCTGCCCGAACCCGCGGCTCGACATCGACAACAACCTCTCGCCGGGTCGCCTCGGGCTGCCGGAGAACATCAACGTCGACACCCCGAACGACGGCGACAGCTATCGGATCATGGTCCACAACTTCACCGGCGGCGTGTCGCGACCGCTCATCAACGTGTATTGCGGTGGTCGACGCGTCGCGACGTTCGGCGAGGCACCGAACGAGGTGCGCAACTTCCGCGGACCGAACGCGGCCAGTCAGCTCGGGACGATGTGGCGGGTGGCCGACGTCACGGTCCACGTGGATCCGTCGGGCGAGACGACGGGCTGCGACGTCGAGCTGCTGCACCGGCCGGGGATGACGACCGGCTTCTTCCTCACGCTGAATGACCCGAGCTACTGAGCGCGACGCGGAGCGGTACGCGGAGGTCCGCGCCGCGATCGACAGCCTCCTCGAGGGCGAGGACGATGTGATCGCGGCGATGGCGACCGTCGCGTGCGAGCTGCACCACGCGTTCGAGCGGTTCCACTGGACGGGCTTCTACCGCGCGGTGGGCGAGCGCACGCTCGTGATCGGGCCGTATCAAGGCAAGCATGGTTGCCTTCGGATCGACTTCGCGCGCGGGGTCTGCGGCGCGGCCGCGCGCACCAAGACGACGCAGCGTGTGCCCGACGTGACGAAGTTCGAGGATCACATCGCGTGCTCGAGCACGACCCGGAGCGAGATCGTGGTGCCGATCGTCACGCCGGACGGACGGTTGCTCGGCGTGCTCGACGTGGACAGCGACGAGCTCGACGCGTTCGACGAGGTCGACCAGCGCGAGCTCGAGGCCATCTGCCAAGACCTCGGTCGCCGGTTCGGGTGAGCACGGCTCAGAGCACGGTGATGGGCTCTCGGTGCTCGGCCGTGTCTCCCACGCCGAGGTCGCCGGCGCGGTTGTCACCCCAGCAATAGGTCTTGCCGGCCACGTCCATCGCAAACGGAATCGGAATCGGAATCGGAAACGGAATCGGAAGTCACCTTGCTCTCGCGTTCGCGTCGCGGACGCACTTCCTCGCTTCCTGAGCTTTCTCGCTTCCGGAGGGATCGTTGCTCGGAGACGCGCGCACCGACTCAAGGAGGGCTGCGCCGCCAACGCGATGCGCTGGCTTCGTCGCTTCGCTCCTCGTCTTTGACCCGGCGCGCACGCCCGTCCGCGTCCTCCGTCGCCCCGCCCGTCGACCGTGCCCCCCGACGATCGCGCACGCCGAGACCCTCTCGCCGCGATTGCGCAGCGGAACCCGGTGTACCCTCGTCCGTATAGACGGCGATGCGCGCCGGGCGGACGAGGCGTAGGTTCCACGCATGCTTGTCCGGTCCTTCGTTCCCCTCGTGCGCCTCGCTCTCATCACGCCGTTCTTCCTGTCGGCCTGCTATCTCTCGCACCAGCGTCCGGGCGACCTCGACGGGGGCCGTCGCGACGCGGCGACGCGGGACGCGGCAACGCGGGACGCGGCGATGCGGGATGCAGGGCGGGACGGCGGCGTCGACGCGGGACCGACGTCGTGCTGCCCTCGATACGTGCTCGTGCGGCGCGAGATCGTCGAGTCCTTCTCGGAAGCGTGCGTCACGCCTCGCCTGATGGCGATCGAAGGCGAGCCCGCCGTC
Source organism: Sandaracinaceae bacterium (assembly GCA_050186575.1). Taxonomy (GTDB): domain Bacteria; phylum Myxococcota_A; class Polyangia; order Polyangiales; family Sandaracinaceae; genus JAUHXR01. Next base: position 54,605 of record JBFWYI010000056.1, read on the forward strand.
GTCTTCGTCGGGCCGCCCGACGCGACGGGGCCGTCGGGCACGCAGTATGTCCGCCTCGCGCCCGATCTGAGCACGCGCCGTGACCCGGTCGTCGTGTCGCAAGGATCGTTCACCTGGGGCCAGCCGGCGAGCGAAGGAACGAGCTTTGCGGTCTGCTGGGGTCGGCCTGGCGACGGCGATGTGGTCCGCGTCTACGACGCGAACGGCAACCCGCGCGGCGATCGGTTCACGCTCAGCGATCGAGACCGCTCGCCCTGCGTGTCGTCCGCGGCCTCGGCGGGTCACTACGCGTTCGTCTACGAGACGCGCGATCCGGACCGCGCGGAGCTCAGCTTGGTCACTGACACTGGCTTCCCAGTGATGGGCGTCGAGCCGGTGGAGGCGACGGGACCCGGGTTCGTCACTGCGAGCCCGGGCGGGTTCGTCGTGGTGTGGCCGCACGCGCTGGGGCTCTACTTCCAAGAGGTGCGGCGCGGCTCGCTCGACAACGACGCGGCGCTCCCCTACTTCGACCTCGCGCGCATCCTGGTGAGCGGATCGCGCATTCACCTGCTCAGGTTGTCGGCGACCGGATGGTTGCACGAGACGTTGCGGTTCCCGAGCTTCGCGCCCGAGCTCCCCACCGAGAGCCTGGGCGCGCCGACCGGCGGGGTGCCCGCGGTCGCGCTCGACGCGTGCGGGCGGATGGTGGTCAGCCTGCCGGACACGCGCGGGATCGGCGTCATCGACGCGGACGCGTCTCCTCGAGGGACCTTCTTCGATGGCAACCCGACGTCGGGCCCGTCGGTCGGGGACGACAGCGTGCTGGCGATTGGCGACTCGATCTATGTCGCCTTTGCCGCGGTGGCGGACGGCGAGTCCGAGGCGAGCATCCACGTCGACCGGTGGATCTGCGCGCCCTGAAGCCGCGAGCCGGCGGCCGCCGGCGATCGGCCGGCCGATCCGTCGATCTCGCCACCGTCGGATCGCCCCGCGTGCGCCCCCTTGGTTCGGCACGCCTCGTGCGGTGCTCGCCGCGCGGAGGTGACGCGATGACGCTCGGCATGAACAAGGTGATCCTGATCGGCAACGTGGATGGCTCGGTGCAGTACCGGCCGCACGAGAAGGGTCGGCATCGACTGTGGTTCCGCCTTCGGACGACGGAGCAGCGCCCCGACGAGGACGGCGTGTTCCGCGAGCGGCTCGGCTGGCACACGATCGTCGTCTGGGGCGCGCTCGCGCAGACGATGAACCGCTACCTCCGGGGCGAGACCCGCGTCGCGATCGAGGGGCGGCTCACCACGCGCAAGGTCACGAGCGCCGGCGCGTCGCGCTGGGAGACGGAGATCCACGCGCGCGAGCTCATCCTGCTCGACGGACCGCCGAGCGAGGGCGCGATGAGCCCGGCGAGCGACCCCGTCGCCGCGTGAGGCATACTCGCCGGCCATGGCGTTCGAGAGCCGGCTCAAGGTGCGCTTCGGGGACGAGGATCACGCGCAGATCGTCTACTACCCGCGCTTCTTCCACTTCTTCCACTGCGCGTTCGAGGACTTCTTCGACGAGCAGGGCTTCCCCTATCGCGCGTGCCTCGACGTCGATCGCGTCGGCTGGCCAGCGGTGCATGCGGAGGCGGACTTCTCCCGGCCCGTCCGCTTCGGTGAGTGGGTCACCACCACGGTGAGCGTCACGAAGATCGGGACGAAGTCGGCGTCGTTCCACTTCGCGGTGCGCGCGGAGGACGGCGCCGCGGTGTGCTCGGGCACCGTCGTCGTCGCGTGCATCTCGATGGACGACTACCGCGGGCGCGAGATCCCGGAGAAGTACCGCACGCTCTTCGAGCGGCACCTCAGGGCCTGAGCGAACGCTACTCGCCGGACTCGGCTTCCATCGCGTGATGGAAGGCGTCGTGCACGCCCTCGAGCGCGCTCTCGATCTGCGCGTGATCTCCCGCGTCGCACGCGCGCCCGAGCGTCTCCGTCGCGGTGACGGTCTCGACGCTCACGTCGGGAGCGAGCTCGCCCATGCGCGGCGTCGCCTCACACGTCGCGGTCGCGCGCTCATCGCCGGCGTCCATGTGATAGACGGGCGCGAGCACGTCGTGGAACGCGCGGAGCCCGGCGCTCATCTCGTGATGGTGCTCGTCGCTCCGCTCGTGGTGCTCGGCGTGCCCCTCGTGATCGTGCTGGTGATCGTGGTCGGCCTCGCCGTGCGCGTGGTCGTGCGTCGTTCCGTCCGCGTGCGTATGCGAGTGGGCGTGCTCGCCGCCGCTGGAGTCCGCCGTGGTGGTGTCGTCGGACGCGCCAGCGCCGCCACACGCGATCAGCGCGAGCCCGAGGAACAGGACCGAGAGTGTGTGTGACATCGGCCGCCCTCTACCACGAAGCGCGGCCGGCTCAAGCTCCGCGCGCTCAGATCAGCCCGCCGCCGATCGCCGGGACGACGATGTACACGTTCCGCGTGTCGAGCACGGTCGTCGTCGCCACGTCGTAGACGTCGATGTACGCCTGGAAGATCTGCACGAACGCCTGCTCCATGAGGAAGTCGTTCATGAACGTGACCTCGAAGGTGATCGTCGTCCCGCCCGCGACGCCGTAGAAGGTCGTCGCGTCGAACGTGGTCGCGCGCGTCGCGCGGAGCGGTCGCACGCTCTGGATGAACTGCGTCGCGTCCACCGCGTCGCTCGGGTCGTCGCGCGTCGTCGACGTCACGTCCTGCCGGGTCGAGCCGACGAGGTCGACGATGCCGTCGACCACCGCGTTCGAGACCGAGCCGCCGGGCGCGTCGTACACCGTGTCCGAGCCGTCGAACGCGGCAGAGCCCGTCGCGCGAGCGACCGACACGAGGTGAGGCCGCGCCACGTTGGGGATCGGGATGGGCAGGCCGAAGCCGGGATTCACCGCGGCGCCGACGAGCTTCACGTTCTGCGCGTTGAGCGCGTTGATCGTCTCCATGTAGCCGCGCGCGCCGGCGACCCCGGAGTAGTTGTTCGCGCCGCTAGGGCCGTTGTGCATCTCGGCGTCCGTCACGAGCACGACGATGGGGTGGCTGCTGTCGCGGAAGCACACCGCGCCGAACCCGCCGGCGCTGCAGCTCCCGCTGCCGGCTACCGCCTCGTAGAGGCCCTGGATCCCCGCCTCGGGTCCGTCGTTGCCCCCGCCCGCGTTCAGCATCGCCAAACCGGCTTGCACTTGCGCGATGTCACTCGTCATCGTCTGGCGCGTGCGGTACGGCCAGTCGCCGGGGTCCCCGTAGGGATCGACGGGGAAGTCGCGGAAGTCGCCGACCCCCATCACCACGTCCGCGATCGCAGCCTGCACGGCGGGCACGATCTGGCTCGACAACGAGCTTCGCACGCTGTTGATCGCCGCCGCCATGCTGCCCGTCGTGTCGACGAGGAAGAGCACGTCGCCGCGGCCGAGCCGCGCGGTGAAATCGAGCTCGCGCACCTGCGCGGGGTCGTTGAACGGCAGGACCACGTAGAAGTCGGTCGGCGGGATCGTGCTCGACGCGTCGGTCGGGTTGGTGCCGGCGAGCACCTCGACTCCGTCGCCGACTCCGTCGCCGTCGGTGTCCGGGTTGCTCGGATCGGTGCCGCGCATCGCCTCGTCGCTGTCGGGCAGCCCGTCGTTGTCCGCGTCTCCCGGTCGCGGCGCACCGGCGTCGGGTCGCGGGCCCGCGTCGGGGACCTCACCCGCGTCGCCGCCGAAGTAGCCTCCGTCGCGCCCGCCGGTCCCCGAGTCGCGGCCTGGACGGCCGCCGCCCGCGGCGTCGCAGCCCGCGATCGCGGAGGACACCACCATCGCGCCCGCGAGGCCGAGGAGGGCCAGGGACCAGGAACGGATCGTCGTCAGTGCTCGCACCATGGCTCGCCCTCCACCACCGTCGCCGGCCACCATCCGGCGAAGGCCGTACTTTAGGCCGGATTTCGAGTGGTTACGAGCTTACCTCGGCCTTACGGCCCCGCGCCGATCCTCGGCGTGGGCATCGGACGCGTGTACGGAGTGTGACGATCATGCGCCAGCCCTCGCGCCCGCCGGCCAGTGCTCGGCGCTCGGCTACGCTCCGCGCACGATGGAGGTGCTCTTCGATGGCTCGATGCCGGGAGGCACGCTCGCGCTCCTCCTCGGCTGCCTCGTGGTCGCCCTCGGCTTCGAGTTCGTCAACGGGTTCCACGACACCGCGAACGCCGTCGCCACCGTCATCTACACCAAGACGCTGAAGCCGGTCGTCGCGGTGGTCTTCTCCGGCGTCCTCAACTTCACCGGGGTCTACGTCGGCGGCATCGCCGTCGCGATCGCGATCACGCGCCTCCTCCCCGTCGAGCTCCTCGTCTCCGGAGGCATCGGTCGAGGCCTGGCGATGGTGATCGCGATGCTCCTCGCCGCCGTGATCTGGAACCTCGGAACGTGGTGGAAGGGCATCCCGGCTTCGAGCTCGCACACGCTGATCGGCGCGATCCTCGGCGTCGGGATCGCGAACTCCGCGTTGAATGGTCACGTCGGCGAGGGCGTGAACTGGGACAAGGCGCTCGGGGTCGGCCTCTCGCTCCTCGTCTCCCCGCTGGTCGGCTTCGGGTTGGCGGCGGCGTTGCTCTGGCTGATGCACCGGTTGGTACGCGACGAGCGCATCTTCAAGGAGCCGGTCGGGGATCTGCCGCCGCCCTGGTGGATCCGTGGGCTCCTCGTCCTCACGTGCGGAGGCGTCTCGTTCTCGCACGGCTCGAACGACGGCCAAAAGGGCGTCGGGCTCATCATGCTGATCCTCATCGGGTTCGTGCCGGCGGGCTTCGCGCTCGACCTCGACGCGCCGTCGACGCAGCTCACCGCGGCACGGACGAGCGCCGAGTCGATGATCGAGCACCTCGAGCAGAGCGGGCTCAGCGAGGGCTGCGCGGAAGGATCGACCGAGCCGGCGTGCGTGATCGCGGCTGAGGCCCGCATCATCGCGTCCACGCTCGCCGAGCACGAGTCGGTGCGCGACATCCCGCGCGACCAACGCTGGCAGGTGCGTGAGGGCGTCTTGCGGATCGACGACGCGCTCACGCACCTCGGCCGCGCTGGTGCGAGCGCGAGCGTCGTCGACGAGCTGCGGACGGATCGCACGCGCATCGCGCCGCTCACCGACTACGCCCCGTCGTGGGTCATCTTCGCGGTCGCGCTCGCGCTCGGCGTCGGCACCATGATCGGTTGGAAGCGGATCGTGGTGACGGTCGGCGAGAAGATCGGGAAGAGCAAGATGACTTACGCGCAGGGTTTCGCGGCCCAGCTCGTCGCGATGGTCACCATCGGGCTCTCGAGCTGGTTCGGTCTCCCCGTGAGCACGACGCACGTCCTCTCGAGCGGCGTCGCGGGGACCATGATGGCCGAGAAGTCCGGGCTCGACTCGCGGACGATCCGGAACATCGCGCTCGCGTGGGTCCTCACGCTGCCCGCGGCGATGTCGCTCAGCGCCGTCCTGTTCGTCGGGCTCGCCGAGCTCTTCCGATGACGTCATCCTGAGGCCGATGCGTCGTCGCCCGGAGCGCCTCGCGCTCCTCGTCCCCACCGCGCTCGCGCTCGCGCTCTGTGTCACCGACGGTCACGGTCTCGCGCAAGACGGCGGCGAGCCCCCGCCACGGGTCGAGCACACGGTGCACGCCGAGCAGCGCTCGGACGGCGAGCCCTACGATCTCCATCGCTGGCGCCTCCCGCTCGCGCACACGTCGATCGCGATCGCGGACGCGCGGATGGGAACGCGGCTCTCGCGCTACGTTCGAGGCGACGCGGTGCTCGCGGTGAACGGTGGCTTCTACGCGCCGGACCGCCGCCCCGAGGGGCTCGTGGTCGAGCACGGACAGGAGATCAACCCGTTCCTCGCGCGGATCGGCGGTGGGATCGTCTCGGTGGCCGACGGCGTGGCGCGCCTCCACGACGCGGAGCAGGAGCTGCGGCTGCCCGACGACGTCGACTTCGCGATCCAGTGTCGCCCGCGCCTCGTCGTCGACGGTCAGAACAACATCGCGCCGCGCAGCGATCTCACCGCCGCGCGCACCGCGCTCTGCATCCGAGAGGATGGTCGGGTGCTCGACGTGTACGTGGCCCGCCGCGATCCGAGCCGCGGTCGGGCCGGTCCCACGCTGCACTCCCTGGCCGAGGTGCTGGTGCGCGAGGGGTGCGAGTCGGCGCTCAACCTCGATGGCGGACCCTCGACCGGCGCGGCGTGGCGAAGCGCTCGCGGGGTGCGCTCGCTGCGTCCGCGCCGCGGAGTGCGGCACGCGATCGTGTTCTCCGTGCGTTGAGCGGATCGCGATGCCCGCTGTCCTACCGATGATCGCGGTCGAGCATCGCGGGCATGGGCACGGGAGCCAGCCGCCTCGGGCGGCTGGCTAGTCCCCTGGATCAGAAGTTGTTTGCAAAACAACTTCTGATTCGGGGGCTCGATTGGGTGGGGGGCCCCGCGCGATTTACTCGCGCTTCGGGAGGGTCTGGGACAGACCCTCCCGAAGAAGTCGGCTAGTACGCGCGACCCGAAAGACGGAACGGATTTCGGATCGCGTGTACTAGCGCGCGACCTTGATCGAGAACATCGGCGACTGGATCGCGCCGTACAGCCGGGTCCACAAGAGGAGGTACCCCTCGGTGCCGCGCGCCTGCTCGATGCCGCCGAGGTCCAGCACGTCGGTCCATCCGAACCACTCGGAGAGGTAGGACTTCGTCTTCTGCTTGGCGTCGGCGTCGTTGCCGCAGACGAACATCGTATGTTGACCGCCCGCCACCGAGGCTGGCGCGACCATCACCGGCGCCGACACGGTGTTGAGCGTCTTGACGATGCGCGCGTCCGGGAACGCGGCCTGCAGCCGCTCGCCGAGCGAGTCGCCGGCCGCCGACGTGAAGAGCGAGGGCGGGAAGCCGTTCGAGAAGTCGAGCGGGTTGCTCAGATCCCAGACGATCTTGCCCTTCACGTTCTCCGCGCCGGCGGTGCTCAGCACGTCGTGCGCGGCGAAGCCCGACGACGCGTTGATGATCAGCTCGCTCCCTTTCGCGGCCTCCGCGAACGTGGCGAGGCCGACCTTCGGATGGCTCGCGCTCCACTCCGCGTAGGTGTGCTTCGACATCGGCGTCGGCTCGGTGCGCGCGAGCGTCGCCGCCGGGTCGCGCGTGCCGATGACCACATCGTGGCCGACCTCGCTGAGCTTCTGGGCCAGCGTCTGGCCGACCGATCCTGTCCCGAGAATGGCGATCTTCATGCGATTCCTCCCTCAGGCTCCCCCGAGGAGCCTCGCGTCCGACACCCACCTCCGCCGGAGGCCCGTAGTCATCGGGCATCGCGCCCCGCCTCGCAAGAGTCAAAGCACCCGATGCGCGCCGCGGCTACGCTACCCATCGAGACCGCTCGATGAAGGCGCTGATCAAGGTCGGCTACGGCTGCAACGACCATTGCTCGTTCTGTCACACGCTCGACGTGCGCCACGTCGACGCGGAGGCAGCGGAGGTGCACGCCAAGATCGTCCGCGCGAAGGAGCTCGGCCACCGCATGGTCGTCCTGAGCGGGGGCGAGCCGACGATCCGACCCGAGCTGCTCGAGTGGGCGTCGCACGTCGCGAAGCTCGGGATGGACTTCGGTCTCGTCACGAACGGTCGGATGCTCAGCTACCCGGTGCTCGTCGAGAAGCTCATGCAGCGCCGGCTCAAGTACGTCTACTTGTCGCTCCACGGCGGCACCGCGAAGATCCACGATCTCATGGTGCGCTCCGACGCGTTCGAGCAGACCTACGGCGCGATCGCGGTGCTGAGCGGCCGTGGGCTCGACTTCACCGTCAACTGCGTGATCACGCGCCACAACGTCGAGCACCTCCGCTCGCTCGTCGACGCGGTGCTCGACTACCCCGACGTCGCGCTGAAGTTCTCGATGGTCGAGCCCAAAGGCGGCGGCGACAAGCTGTTCGAGCACCTCATGCCGGACATCGCGCGCGTCGCCGACCGGGTGAAGGACGCGATCGCATACGGGCTCGACCGCGTCGGCACGGGACCGGGGCCGCGCTTCCTCCACGGCGCGATCCCGCTCTGTCTCATGCGCGGCTACGAGACGGGGTTCGACGACCTCAAGACGCACCGCTTCGCCACCATGATCGAGGTCGGCGAGCCCGACTTCTACCCGGTGGACGACCTCAACAAGATCCAGCCGCCCGAGGTGTGTCGCGGGTGCTCGCTCAGCGGGCCGTGTCCCGGGCTCTATCGCGGCTACTACCAGGCGTTCGGCGCGTCCGCGCTCGCGCCGGTGTCGGATCGACCGCGGAGCAACTCGTTCAACTATTCGCTCGTCGAGCGGATGCCTGTCGATCGCAACGCACCTTGCGAGCTGCTCGGGCCGCTCGGGGTGACGCCGTGGGAGCCGGGGCGCGATCTCTTCGTGCGGCGCGACGATCGCGGATCCCCGGTGCTCGAGCGCTATCGCGCCGATACGCGCGACTTCAGCGACGCACAGATCGGCGAGGTGAAGCACGCGCTCGGGCAGGTGTATCTCGATGCGTCGGACAAGGCGGCGCCCGACGACTTCGCGGCCGACCTCGTCCCGCTCGCCCGCATCGAGGCGTGCGCCACGTGCGGCGAGCGCGCGCGGTGTACCGGCGTGTACGAGCCGGTCGCGACGGACGCGTTCGCGCGGGACGACGCGGAGGTGGCGGACGTGCTCGGCGCGCTGTCCGGCGACGTGGTCGACGTCGGCGTCGGGGAAGGGCGCTACCTCGATCGGATCGCGGCGCGGATCCGTGACGGCGCGATCCGCTACCGAGCCTTCGATCCGGATCCCGACGCGGTGGACCGCCTGCGCGCGCGCCTCGCCGAGCGCGGGGTCGACGGCGCGGCCGAGCTCGGGGTCGACACGGCGGAGGCGTGGGCGCGCGACGTGGAGGACGCGAGCGTCGATCACGTGCTCCTCGTGCGGAGCTGGAATCACCTCAGCGACCCGCGCGCCGTCGCGCGCGCAGTGGAGCGCGCGCTCCGACCCGGCGGGACGGTCACGGTGGTCGACGACGTCGCGTTCGGCCTCGCGCGCACGGGAGCCCACGCCGCGCGCGCGGAGCGATCGTCGGCGCGCCTCGAGCACTACCGCAACGACACGGCGGCCGACGCGGCCCGCGCGTTCGAGGGCACGACACTCACGCCGCTCGTGACGCGCGAGGTGCAGCCGGGAACGAGCACGCTGTGGCTGCTGCGGTATCGCGCGCCCGCGTGACGTGCTCGTAGCGCGGGCGGAACCCGGAGAAGAGAGATCGTACCCACGTTGGCGCGCTGGCGAACGGCTGACGGGCGCTGCGCGCGACCCGATCCAGCGTGCGCGGGCGCGAGCTCGGCCTTCGAACAGACCGCCTGGGCCGTCCGGGGGCCGCAATTTTGCCTCTCCGAGCGCGGTGATGGCCTCGCATGGGGTGCGCCGGCGCACGACGGACGGACCGATGCACGCCCGAGCGCTGGTCTCAGGCGCGCAAGGACCTTTGTGGTGGTCTAAGGCGGGGGACGGACGCGCGCCTTGTGGTGGACGCGCATCCACCAGGTCCCCGGCGGGAACACGACCGTACGGTCGCCCGAAGTCCAGCCGGCGAGCGCCTTGTCGTAGTCCGACTCGAACTTGCGATTGCGTTCTACC
>JBFWYI010000057.1:0-63719 GCA_050186575.1 Sandaracinaceae bacterium
GGCTCGCACGCGAGGTTGATGAGCTGACACGTCCCCTCCTGACAGAGGAACGGCTCGAGGCAGGAGTCGAGCGCCCCACACGCCTCACCGGGGCGCGCGCGGTCCACGCACGTGCCGCCGGCGCAGTGCTGGCGCGGATCGCAGTCCGAGAGATCGCTGCACGACGCGCCCGACTGCGGTGGCGAGCCGCAGCGATCGTCCGAGGTGCAGTAGCCGCTCGTGCATTCCTCGTCGCGCCGGCACTCGGCGCCGTCGCCCCCGGGAGGCGCGCACCGGCCGAGATCGTCGCGGCAGCGCTCCGTCGCGACGCACTCGTCGTCGGTGTAGCAGTCCCCGCCCGGCTGAGGCGGACCACACACGCCGCCGTTGCACCCGCCCGACGCGCACTGCGATCCCGAGCTGCAGCCCTCTCCGTCGGGGGACCCGCATCGGCCCATCTCGATCGAGCAACTGCGATTGCGGCACTGCTCGTCGTCCGTGCAAGGCTCCCCGTTGTCCACGCGGGGCCGGCAGACCGCGCCGTCGCAGTAGAGCTCGGCGCGGCAGCCCGCGCTCGCACAGGCATCACCCTCACGCCCGCCCATCCCGCACGTCCCGTATCCGCGCGGGCTCGGGACGGTCCCGTCGCAGAAGCCGGACGCGCACTGCGCGTCGGAGTCGCACTCGCCGCCGACGTCGGAGAGCTGGAGGCACACGCGCGATCCGTCCGCTCCGAGGCCGCAGTAGAGATCGTCGGGACAGTCACGGGTGAGCTGCCGACACGGCTCGCCCTCCGCGGCGCGAGGGGCGCAGACCTGGCAGAGGCTCAGGTTCCTGGCGGCGTCGTACGCGCCCTCCGTACACCGCAAGCTGGACTGACAGTCGTCATCGCGGTCGCAGCCCTCGCCTTCGGCGCCACCGCCGTCGTCCGTCGAGGTGTCGTCCAACGTGAAGACGTCGGAGCACGGGTTCACGTCGTCGCGGAAGAGATCGTCGCACGACGTCTCGGCGAGCCACGCGCGGCATGCCGCGGCGCCGTCCTCGTCGACGGTGGGGACTCGCTCCTCGACCCCGTAGGTGCGCGTGTCGCCGACCTCCTCGCTCGTGAGGCGACAGCTCAGCGCCCAGTGGAGGATCGAGCGGCACTCGTCGTGACTGCGATAGACGATCGGACGACCGAGCGCGTCGGGGCATCGATCGAGGGTGTCGCACACCGAGTCGAGCACCTCCGAGTAAGGTCCGTTGACGTCGAGCCCGCTGGAGTCACAGGCCGTGAGGCTCACCACCCAGCCGATCCACGCGATCTTGGTCCATTGCCTCATGCGTCCTCCGCCGAGCGCGCTCGGTCAGGTGTTGGGGAGTGGCGCGAGCCTCGGCAAGATCCGGTCCACGTCGCGGCGGTCGCGCGTCTCGCCGCGCGGGGGAGCACCGTGAACTCGATTTCACCTGGTGTTGTGTGGCGCGATGACGACACATCTGGTCGACGCGCGCGGCCGGCTCTAGGAAACGGCGATGCGGGAGCTGCTGCATCGGGACGAGTTCCTCGAGATCGAGCGCTGGCCCGAGCGACGCGTGGTCGTCGTGGCCCGGACGGAACGGCGTCTGGACGATCCGCAGCAGATGGCAGCCGTCTACCGTCGCGCGTTCGAGCTCGACAGCGGCGCGACGCCCGACTGGGGCATCGTGCTCGATCTGCGCCGCGCGCCCGGACGCAGCGACGCCACGTTCGAGGACGCGGTCGCGCCCCTGCGACATCGCGCGCGCGAGCGCTTCGCGCGGATGGTCATCCTCGTCGCGACCGCCGTCGGCGAGCTGCAGACGCGACGGCTCTCCCGCCAGGACGGCGGCGACGCGATCGTCGCGCGCGACTTCGACGAGGCGATCGAGCTGGCCGCTCCGACGTCGATCGAGCGCGCGCGCCGACGCTGAGCGCGCCGCGACCCCTCGCCCTCAGTCACACAGCGCGCGCTGACGCTGTGACGCGAGCGGCGCGAGCACGAGCGGGAGCGCGACGTCGACCGACCCGGCCGGGCTCGGTTCGTCGAACATCGTCGCTCGCACGCCGCGGAGCAGGCACTCGCGGAGCGACGGGTCGGGCGCCGGCTCCTCGCTCACGCACGCTTCGCTGACCCGGCCGTCCGGCGCGATGCGGAAGGAGAGCACCACACGACCGCCACCCGCGCCCGCTCCCGCTGCGGTGCCGACGCAGATCTCGGCCGCCTGGCGCAGCGGCCCGAGCGCGCCGATGATCCGGTCCGGTCGCAGGTTGCCTTCCGGATCCCCAGCTGCTCGCGGAGGGAGACCGTTCGGACAGAGCCCCGTGAGATCGGGCGGTGCGTCACCGCTCGGCGTCTCGGGCAGCCGCGTGTTCTCGGCGAGCGGTACCGCGAGCCCCACCCGACCGATCGACGCGGCGGGGAGCATCGCGAGGATCTCGGCGACGCGCGCGAGCGGCGTGCCGGCCTCGGCGGTGACGAACACGGGGCCGTCGTCGCTCCCGAGCGATGAGATGGAGGCGCGCGGATCGGCGATCGGCGCCGGCACGTTCACGCGGCCCACGCTGTCGCGGACGTACACGCCGCGATCGGTCACGAAGAGCACCGTCGCCGGCTCGACGCGCGGCGGCATCGTCGACGTGAGCGCGGTGAGCGCGATCCGCCCCGGCGCGGGGTTGCCGTACATCCCCCACCGCGTCAACACGACGACCGGCTCTCCATCCCGCCCGAGACGCTCGTCGAGATCGGCGGCCGGCTCCGGCGGCGGGCGCACCGCCACGGCGAGGTCCGCCTCGAGGCGCCAGCCCCGACGCAGCAGGCACCCCGCGCTCGAGTCCTGATCGCGATGCGCGTCGAGGGTCCGCGCGGCGGTGACCGCGTCGGCGAACGTCGCATCCGCGCCGAGCGCGCGCGGGTCGTCACGCGGCGGCGGCGGATCCTCCGAGCCCGAGCCCCCGCGATCGTCGGGGTTCGGGTCGGGATCTCCATCCCCGCTCGGCGTGCCGCACGCGACGAGCGCGAGCGAAAACGAGAGCGCCATCCACGCCGCGGTCGTACGTCCGCGGTGCGCTCGCTCGACGGCCTCGCTTTGCTCGACGGGCCGCCGCATCGATCAGCTGAAGAGATCGTCGATGTCGGCCTTGGTGAGGCCCTTGAGCGGCGTGCCCTCGGCGGAGAGCACGTTGCTGACGAGCTCGCGCTTCTTCTCGCTGAGCTTGAGGATCTTCTCTTCCACCGTGTCGCGCGCGATGAGCCGGTACACCGTGACGACCTTGGTCTGTCCGATGCGATGCGCGCGGTCGGTGGCCTGATCCTCGACGGCCGGGTTCCACCACGGATCGAAGTGCACGACGGTGTCCGCGCCGGTGAGGTTGAGCCCGGTGCCGCCCGCCTTGAGCGAGATGAGGAACGCGTTGAGGCTCTCGTCGCCGTTGAAGCGGTCCACGCGGTCCTGACGATCCTTGGTCGAGCCGTCGAGGTACTCGTAGGTCGCGCCGATCTCGTCGAGCATCGCGCGGATGTGTCCGAGCATCGTGACGAACTGGCTGAAGATCAGCATGCGGTGCCCGCCCGCGACCGCCTCTTCGACGATCTCCTTGAGCGCCTGGAGCTTGCCGCTCGTCTCGTGACTCCACTCGCCGCTCGAGAGCTGGATGAGGCGCGGATCACACGCGACCTGCCGCATCCGCGTGAGCGCGGCGAGGATCTGGATCTGCGCCTTGGCGACGCCCTTCTCCTCGACCTCGCTCATCACGCTGTCGCGGACCTGCTTGAGCATCTGCTTGTAGAGCTTGAGCTGCTCGTCGGCCATCGGGACGATGATCTCTTGCTGGATCTTCTCCGGCAGCTCGGGCGCCACCTCCGCCTTCGTGCGGCGCATGATCAGCGGACGGATGATCGTGCGCAGACGATTCGACGTCTCCGCGTCGCCGCGATCGATCGGGCGCGAATAGCGCTCCTCGAACGTCTTGAGCGTCCCGAGCAGACCCGGGCTCACGAAGTCGAAGATCGACCAGATCTCGCTGAGCCGGTTCTCGATCGGCGTGCCGGTGAGCGCGAGCCGACGCTCGCTCTTGAGCGCCTTGGCCGCGCGAGCCGTCGCGCTGTGCGGGTTCTTGATGTGCTGCGCCTCGTCGAGCACGAGGTAGCGGATCTCGAGCTCGTCGAAGAGCTCCTCGTCGCGGCGCAAGAGCGCGTAGCTCGTGATCATCACGTCCGCGTCGTCGAGCTCGCTCCGCAGGTCGTGCCGGTCGGGTCCCTGCCAGATCACGGTCTTGAGCGCGGGCGCGAACTTCTCGATCTCGCGCTGCCAGTTCGGCACCACGGAGGTCGGCGCGATGACGAGGTTGAGCTTGCGCTTGAGCTTGTTCTTCGCCCAGAGCAACAGCGCGATCGTCTGGAGCGTCTTTCCGAGACCCATGTCGTCGGCGAGGATCCCGCCGGTGCCGATCTCGTGGAGGAACACGAGCCACGAGTAGCCGCGCTTCTGGTAGTCGCGGAACGTCTTGACGTTGAGGTTCCGCGGCTTCGCGATCTGCGGGATCTCTTCGACGCTGCCGAGCTTGAGGAACAGCTCCTTGGCGGCCGGGCTCACCTTCGCGTCGCCGACGAGCCGCAATAGATCTTGCACGCGTCCAGCCTGCGAGAGCGGCAGCTTGTCGCCGTGCTTGATGCCGGCGTAGATCTCCGCCATCGCCTCGAGGATCTCGCCGACGTCTTCCTGTCGGACGGGCGCGTAGCTTCCGTCGGCCAGCTTCACGAGGTGCCGCCCGTGCTCGAGGCACATGCGCAGCTCGTCCGCGTCGACCGCGACGCCGTCGGAGAGGAAGCTCATCTGGAGGTCGAGCCAGTCGACGCCGCTCGACACGCGCATCTGCGGGGCGACGGGCGTCTTGCGCACCTCCACCTGGGCGAGGCCGCTCGGGATCCGGGTGTCCCACTCCTCGGGGAGCTCGGTGATGCCCTGGGTCCAGAAGCCGACCGCCGCGTCGCCCTTGGCCTCGAGCGCGCGCGCCGGCTCGTCGGGCACGAACCCGAGGTTGAGCAGGCGCTGCACCGCCGACATCTCTGCGCCGACGTCGCGCCGCACGACCCGCGGGCGATCGTCGTCGCCGTCCGGATCGGGCGGGAGGATCTCGAGCGGGGTCGGGAAGCCCTTGGTCGGCACGGGGAACTCGTTGTCCGCGTAGCGTGCGGTGAGGCGCGCGACTGCGCCGATGATGTCGCCGTCGGTGTCGAGGCGGAACGCGGGCGTCGCGTCGACGAGATCGGCCGCCTGACTCAGGTCGGGGAGCTCCGCGCCGAGCGAGGCCGCGACGCGTGGGATGAACTCGGTCAGGAGCCGCGGCAGATCCGCGGCGGGGTGCACCAGCGCGGGCGATCGATAGAGGCGCTGGAGCCACGCGGGGGTGACCGACTCGACCACCGGGCGCGCCATTCCGTCGATCGGATCGATGTGCCAGCCCGGCGTGCCCTCGAACCAGTGACCGTTCGACAGGGAGAAGCGCCGGCTGCCGCTCTCGAACACCACGCGCAGGCGCACCGCCTTCGCGTTGGCCTGATCGAGCTCGAGCCGCGGGCGGAGCGGCTCCTCGCTGAAGCGCAGCTCCATCGAGGCCGGCTCGAGGAGCACGCGGAAGTCGCGCAGCATGCTCAACAGCTCGGCCGCGTCCTCGGCGCGGAGCTCGGCGGTCGCCGGCTGGTTGCGCGTCGCGTGGCGGGCGAGCGCACGAAGCACGGGACGTTGCGCATTGGAGACCGTGTTGAACCCGGCGAGCACGTCCGCGATCGGGACGGCCGAGCGGGTGCCGGCGAGGACCGGCGTGACCGCGATCGACGCCGAGCGGACCTGCATCCGGAACTCGAGATCGTGAGCGCGACCCTGCTCGGCCGACGGCATCCAGGCGTCGAGCGAGCCGCGCGACTCGGTGCCGAGCCCGAGGTCGCGCGCGCTGAGCACGTCGACCTCCGCCGTGCCGTTGCCCGCCCCGCGACGGCGGCGACGGCGACGGCTGCGCTTGCCCCCGACCGAGACGGTCTGCGGGCTGTGCGGCTTGACCTCCTGGCGGATGTCGACCGCGCCGCGCCGCGCACCGTCCTGCGCGGTGTCCCCGGAGCCGTCGGCGCCGTCGTCGCGCGAGCGCGCGTCCTGACCTTCGGGCGTCTTCGGCTTGGGCGGCCGCTCGCGATCGCGGAGCGCGACCATGAGCGCCGCCACGTGCTTGCAGTGCCCGGTCGGGCCGCGGAAGCCGGGGCAGTCGCAGTCGCTCGCCCACTGCCCGGTGCTCTGCCCGCCCTGGCCTGCGCCGTCCTCGGTCAGCGTGAGCGACGGGGAGTAGAACGTCTCCTGCTTCACGTGGACATGGCACGTCGCCTTGCTGCCGTGCGTCTTGAGGTCCGACACGTGTCCGCGTCGCGCGTAGAGCCGGCCACGGAGGAACGCGTTGCCGCCCGTCACGCGCTGGATCGCCCGATCGGAGAACCGCGCCAAGTGCTGCGCGATCCGCGACGTGTCGCGCTGGGTCGACGCCTCGCCGTCGGTCCGCTCGCTCGTGGCGCCCTCGTCCTCGTCGTGCCCGGCGCGATCGTCCGGCGCGTCGTCCTCGTCGCGGCGCGCCCGCGCCTGCGCCTTGCCGTTCGTCTTGCTGGAGCGAGCATCGTCCTGGCCGGACGACCGAGGCGCGCGAGACGGACGCCTCCGCGGGGCCTCGCGCTCGTCCTCGTCCAACGCCGAGTCGAGCAGGAGCGCGCCTTCGCGGGACTCCTCCTGGTCGCGGCCCTCCTGGTCGCGGCCGTCCTGATCGCGGCCGTCGCGATCGCGGCCCTCCCGATCGCGGGTGGGCCGCTCCGAGGAGCGCCGCCGCTTGGCCGGCCGCTCGGAGGTCCGACGGCGCCGGCCCTCCGTCTCGGCGGGCTCGTCCTTCGTCAACGCGTCGTCCTCGGACCCTCGCGAACGCGTTCGGCGAGCGCGACCGCGCGCGCCGTCACCGGTCTTGTCTCGCGCGCGCTCCGAGGCGCGTCCATTCGAGCGAGGTTTTTCGGAGGGTTCGTCGCGCATGCGTTCGTTCGCGTCAAGGGCCGAGCTCTGGGCCATCGAATCGAAGCTCCTCTAGCGATCGGAGCGGTCCTGGCGCCGGCCCGGGTCGGTCGGCCTGCCCGCGTCCATGAGAGGTCTCTCACGGACGTGGGGGCTGACCTCGTCGGTGTCCGACGGGCGCGCGATCGACCAGCGCGCCGGTGGATCGGCGCGCAAGCCCACCCTGCGCGCCGCTTGCTTCCATCCGGCTTCACCTCCCGTATGGAAGCTCAGCCATCGGAAGCCCCCTGCCCTGAAGGCCTCCCCTCGCCCAGACAGGGCAGTGGGAGGGCTCTCCGTGGAGGGAGCCGCTGAAACGGATCTCAGCTGGAAACGGACCGAAAGTCCAGGGGCGATGATACACGACGTCGCCCCTCGCGCAAGCGACCAGCGCAAGGAGGTCTGCGCTCAGCTCGCGCCACGTCCGGCGAGATCGACCGCGATCGTCGCCGCCGTCCCGCTCACGTTGCGCTCGCCGCGGACCCGCGCCTTGAGCGCGTCGCGATGCTCCGCCCACCACACGCGCGCGTCCTCGCGGGTCCAGCGGCCGACCTCCTCGCCGCACGCCTCGAGGAGCGCGCCGAGCTCCGCCGCGTCCTTGGGCCGTGCGTCACGTTCCTTTGCGAGACAACGGAGGATCACCTCCTCGAGCATCTCGGGCACCGGCGCGCCGAGCCGCGCGGACGGAGGCTCCGGTGCGGTGTGCAGGTGATGCGAGCAGACCTCGACCACGGTGGCGCCCTCGAACACCGGCGTGCCCGTGAGGAGGAAATAGCCGACCGCGCCGAGCGAGTAGAGGTCGGCGCGCGAATCGACGCCCTGCGGATCGGTGACGCACTCCGGCGCCATGTAGAGCGGCGTCCCCATCACCGTGTCGGTCCGCGTGATCGCGGGATCCGCCGGGTCCGGGCCGAGCTCGCGCACGAGGCCGAAGTCGACGACCTTCGCGAGATCGGCGACCGGCGCGCTCGCCGCGACGAGGATGTTCTCCGGCTTGATGTCGCGATGGATGAGCCCGATCTCGTGCGCCTCGGCGAGCCCCGCCGCGACCTGCGAGAGGAGATGGACGACCCGGCTCGCCGGGAGCGGACCGCCGACCGCGACGACCGCCTCGAGGTCGCCGCCGTCGAGGTACTCCATCACGTAGTAGAAGACGCCGTCGGGCGTGCGGCCGTAGTCGAAGATCTTCACCGTGTTCGGGTGCTGGAGCGACGCGGTGAGCTGCACCTCGCGTTCGAAGCGCGCCACCGCCGCCTCTCCCGCGCGGCTCGGCTCGAGGAGCTTGAGCGCGGTGGGCCGACGCAACATGGCGTGCGTCGCACGGTAGACTACGCCCATGCCGCCCGCGCCGAGCTTCTCGCCGAGGATGTACTGGCCGAGCCGGCGCGCCTCGGTGATCTGCGTGCGGAGCCCGAACAGGATCCACGACGCGACGGTGGAGACCGCGATCACGATCACGCACCAGAGCGCGAGGTTGAGGACGATGTGGACGAGGTCCTGATCGCCGCGCTGTCCGGGCTCGGTCGCGTAGACGTAGGTCCCGAGCCCCACCGCGAGGCCGCCGCCGACCACCCCGATCCCGAGCGTGCGGCGCGCGTCGCTCGGCACCATCAGCGCCCGCGTCTGGAGCACCAGCATCAGCGTGAGCGTGGTGAGGAATACGCCGGCCATCCCGATCTGACCGAGCGTCGCCATCAATGTGTACGGGACGATCGCGGCGAACGTGCCGGTTCCATCGAGCAACAGGAGCTGACGCGGCGAGAGCGTGCCGCGCCGCGCGACGAGCCAGACCCCGAGGCTCACCGCCGCGCCGATCAGGTTGAGCAGCCGGTTGGGCGTCCGGAGGTGTCCGATCAGCGCGTCGAGGCCGTCGAGGACGAGCTCGGCGCTCACCGCGACGCCGAGGTAGACGCCGCTGAGGCAGAGCGTGACGAGGCCGAGCAGCGCGAGCCGCTGCTGCATGAGGAACCGCACCTCCTCCGAGGCGTGCGGGTCGGCTGTCACCGTGATCGCGGGGACCGGGCTGGCCATGTGCCGGCGTCGAGCATATCCGGTATGTTCGCGGACCGTGCCGGCACCTCGTTGGAGCCCCGATTCGTGGCGCATGAAAGTGGCGGCGCAGGCCACGCGCTACGGCGACGCAGCCGCCCTCGACGCCGCCGTCCACAAGCTGCGCTCGCTGCCGCCGCTCGTGACGTCGTGGGAGATCGAGAGCCTGCGCTCCGCGCTCGCCGAGGCGGAGGCGGGGACGCGCCTCGTCCTGCAAGGGGGCGACTGCGCGGAGACGCTCGACGACTGCCGGCCCGATCAGATCACCGGCAAGCTCAAGATCCTCCTCCAGATGTCGCTCGTCTTGGTGCACGGCGCGATGAAGCCGGTCATCCGGATCGGGCGCTTCGCCGGGCAATACGCGAAGCCGCGCAGCCAGCCCAGCGAGACGCGCACCGACGAGGCGGGCCGCGAGACGACGCTGCCGAGCTACTTCGGCGACCTCGTGAACCGCGTGGAGTTCAGCCCCGACGCGCGCGCCGCGGACCCTCAGCACCTCGTGACCGCATATCAGCACGCGGCGTTGACGCTCAACTTCATCCGATCGCTGAGCGGCGGCGGCTTCGCGGACCTCCACCACCCCGAGCAGTGGGACGTCGGCTTCGTCGAGAACGCGGAGCTGAGCCCCGCGCTGAAGGACGAGTACCAGCGCACCACCGAGCGGCTCTCCGACGCGCTGCGCTTCATGGAGGCGCTCGGCGAGACGAGCATCGACGAGCTCACCCGCGTCACGTTCTACACGAGCCACGAGGGTCTCAACCTCCACTACGAGAGCGCGCAGACCCGCACCGTCCCGCGCCGCAGCGGCTACTACGATCTCAGCGCCCACCTGCCGTGGATCGGCGAGCGCACGCGTCAGCTCGACGGCGCGCACGTCGAGTTCTTTCGCGGCATCGAGAACCCCGTCGGCATCAAGATCGGACCGACGTGCGAGCCCGACGAGCTCCGCGAGCTGCTCGATCGCGTCAACCCCGACAACGCGCGAGGCAAGATCGTCCTCATCTCGCGGATGGGGTACGAGAAGGTCGCGGATCGGCTCCCCTCGCTCCTGCGCGCGTTCCGGCGCGACGGCCGCGCGGGCCTCTGGCTGAGCGATCCGATGCACGGCAACACGACGACCACCGAGCGCGGCGTCAAGACGAGGAGCTTCGACGCGATCCTCGGCGAGCTCACGGTCGCGATGGACGTCCACCAGGCGGAGGGCTCCGTGTTCGGGGGTCTCCATGTCGAGCTGACGGGGGACGACGTGACCGAATGCGTCGGCGGCGCGGCGGGGGTCACCGAGGCGGATCTCGCGCTGAACTACGCGACCGCGTGCGACCCGCGGCTCAACTATCGGCAGGCGCTCGAGATGGCGTTCCTGGTCGCCCGACGCCTCCGGGGCATGCGCTCGTAGATCCCGCTCGAGCAGCTGGCCCGGTGTCCGAAGCGTGCTACTTCCCACGGTTCCGGCCCCGAGGGGTGTCCCCCGAGGGTCGGCGGCAGATCGATGAACGGCCTCACCGAGAAGACCCCGGCCCAGGACCGGGACGAGGATCTCCAGCGCATCTCCGCCGAGGAGGAGCGCGTGCTCGCCCGCGTCCAGAAGCACGTCGCCTCACGGAAGATGCGACCGTCGAACGAGGGGCTCGACTACGACGCCGAGCTGCTCGCGCTGCGCGATCAGATCAACGAGGCGCGCCTCGAGGACATCCCGCCCCTCATCGAGGAAATGGAGCGTCTGAGCGAGGTCGCGGTCCGCCGCGCGCGCGTCAGCGAGGGCATGGTCGACACGCGCTCGCCCTACTTCGGGCGCATGGTCCTCGAGGAGAACGACAAGAAGCGCGAAGTGCTCATCGGCCGGAGCACCTACCTCGACGCGAAGACGGGCATCCGCATCGTCGACTGGCGCGACGCGCCGGTGAGCCGGCTGTACTACCGCTACGACGAGGGCGACGAGTACGACGAGGAGTTCGGCGGGCGTGAGGTGCACGGCGAAGTGCTCACGCGCCGCACCCTCGCGATCAACGGCGGTGAGCTCCGGCGCATCGGCGCCCCGCAAGGGACGTTCATCCGCCGCGGCGACGGAACGTGGCTGCGCGCCGGCGAGTCCGCGCGACGGCTCCGCGGCGGTCAGGGCTCGGCGATGCGCGCCGAGGAGCACCACCAGCCGGGCCGCCTCGGGGTGGGCCGCGACGGCGACGGCCGCGACGATCGGTTCCTCCCCGAGATCACCGCGCTCATCGATCCGCGCCAGTTCGAGCTGATCAGCGCGGCGGACAGCGGCCTCGTGGTGATCCAGGGCGGCGCCGGCTCGGGCAAGACGACTATCGGCCTACACCGGCTGGCGTACCTGAACTTCCAGGACAAGAAGCGCTTCCGGCCCGACCGGATGCTCGTGATGGTCTTCAACGAGGCCCTCAAGCGCTACATCTCGCGCGTGCTCCCCGCCCTCGGCGTCGACGGCGTGCCCGTCACGACGTACGAGCGCTGGGCGGAGCGCCTGCGCACGAAGCACATCGAGGGGCTGCCGACCGAGTACGAGTCGGACACTCCGTCGTCGGTCACCCGGCTCAAGAAGCACCCGCTGATGCTCGAGCTCATCGACAAGCACGCGGAGAAGCTCGCGGCCGGGCTGGAGGAGTCGCTCGTCGACTCGCTCGAAGGCGTCGAGGGCGCACGCGACGCGATGAACGTGTGGCGCTCGCACCGGGGAGCGCCGGTCGCGCAGCGCCTCGAGATGCTCGCGCGGTGGGCCGCGCCGAAGAAGGACGAGGCGACGGGACAGCCGGACCTCGCCGCCTCACGTCCGCTCGCGCTCCGTCACGCGGTCGACCGCGTGGTGCAGAGGGGCCGGGCGATCCTCAGCGACGTGCCGACCCAGTGGGCGGAGATGCTGACCGACTTGTCGGCGCTCGAGGCGACGTTCCTCGCAGGCGATCAGGGCGCCGGGCTGTCGCGCGCCGAGCTGGAGAGCGCGCATCGCTGGTGCTCGCTGAAGTGCCCGCTGATCGTGGCGAGCCGCGAGGAGCGCCTGAGCGCGGTGCGCGACGGCAGCGCGCGCGACCGAGGCCGCGGCGAGAGCCCGGCCGGCGACGACGACGATCGCAACATCGGCATCGACGGGATGGACGAGCGCGAGCGGATCGCGCTCGACCGCGAGGACGACACGATCCTGCTCCGGATGTGGCAGCGGCTCTGGGGCCCGCTCATGCGCGGCAACGCTCCCATGAGCGGCGGCGATCGGCTGGCCTACGAGCACGTGCTGATCGACGAGGCGCAGGACCTGAGCCCGGTCGAGCTCGCGGTGGTCGTCGAGACGTCGAGCAGCGCGCGCAGCGTCACCCTCGCCGGCGACGTGGCGCAACGTCTCTTGATGGACAACGGCTTCACCGGTTGGCAGGACGTGCTCGGCCGGCTCGGGATGCAGCACGTCGCGATCGAGCCGCTGAAGATCACGTACCGCTCGACCAAAGAGATCATCGAGTTCGCCAACGACGCGCTCGGGCCGCTGCGCCAGGACGACGACAGTCAGGCGCCGCGCACCGGCGCGCCGGTCGAGCTCTTCGAGTTCGGGCACAGCGGCGAGGCGGTCGCGTTCCTCGGCGAGGCGCTCCGCGAGCTGATGGCCAACGAGCCGCGCAGCTCGGTGGCGGTCATCGCACGCTACCCGGAGCAAGCGGACCTCTACTACAACGGCCTCAAGACGGCCGAGGTGCCCTTCCTCCGCCGCATCGCGCAACAGGACTTCCCGTTCAAGGCGGGGATCGACGTGACCGACGTGCGCCAGGTCAAGGGCCTCGAGTTCGACTACGTCGTGCTCCTCGAGGTCTCGATGGCGAGCTACCCGGCAGACGACGAGGCGCGGCACTTGCTGCACATCGCGGCCACCCGCGCGGCGCACCAGCTGTGGGTCACCGCGTCCGGCAAGGTGTCGCCCATCCTGCCCGCGAAGCTCGTCGACCGCACCGCGTGATCGATCGAGATCGGAAGGGATGAGCGCCGTGACGGAGCGCCTCGTCCTCTCGCGCGAGCTCCTCGCCCGCGGGTGGCCCGACTTCGACGATCGGTGGATCGCCTACGAGGACGACGACGTGATCGTGGTCGACAAGCCGGAGGGCGTGAGCTGCCAGGCCGCCGATCCGTCGCGGCCGGACGATCTCGTGACGCGGCTCAAGGCGCACCGCGGCGGCGCGTACCTCGGCGTCCATCAGCGGCTCGATCAGGACACGTCGGGCCTCGTGATCTACGCGAAGAAGAAGGACGCGAACCCCGGCCTCGCGCGACAGCTCGAGGGGCGCACCGCGGTCAAGCGCTACCGCGCGATCGTCGACGCGTGGCCGGGAGGACCGCGCACGCTCGTCGATCACCTCGTGCTGGAAGGCGGCCGTTCGAGCGTGACGAGCGCGAAGGACCGGCGAGCCAAGCGCGCCGAGTCGCGCGTCGAGGTCCTACAACGATCACAACGAACGTTGCTCGACGTCGCGATCGCGACGGGACGCACGCACCAGATCCGCGCGCAGCTCGCGCACCGCGGCGCGCCGGTGGTCGGGGACGCGCTCTACGGAGGCTCGCCCGCGCCGCGGCTGATGCTCCACGCGGCCGAGCTCGGGCTCGCGCATCCGATCACCGACGCGCCGCTCCGCCTCGAGGCGCCGCTCCCCTCCGCCATGGCTTCGTGCCTGCGCGGCGAGACCGAGCCGATCGAGGAACGGATCGATCGCGCGATCGCCCGTCGCTACGGGATCGCGCACCACGGCGAGACCGACGCGTTCCGGCTCGTTCATCAGGCCGGCGACGGAGTGCCCGAGCTCGCGATCGATCTCTACGGCGAGCACGTCGTCGTCCAGGAGTACGAAGCCGACGGGAGCGCCGAGCGCGCGCTCGCCCACCTCGAACGGCGCGGCTTCGCTGGCGGCTACCTGAAGCGGCGACCGCGGCAGGCCAACGTGATCGTCGACGCCAAGGACGAGGCGTTCGCGCCCGGAGCTCCGAGCTTCGGGGCGCCGGCGCAAGAGGACGCGATCGTCCACGAGGGTGGCTGCCCCTACCGGGTTCGGCTCGCCGAGGGGTTGAGCACCGGGCTCTTCCTCGACCAGCGCGACAACCGCGCGTGGGTGCGCGAGCGCGCCGAGGGTCGGACGGTGCTCAACCTCTTCGCCTACACCGCCGGCTTCACCGTCGCCGCGGTCGTCGGCGGCGCGCGGCGCAGCCTCAGCGTGGACGCGTCGAAGGGCGCGCTCGAGTGGGCGCGCCGAAACCTCGACGGCGTCGACGCCTCGCCCGATGCGCATCGCCTCGAGCGGGCCGACTGCTTCGATGCGCTCGCTCAGCTCGCGCGCGCGGGCCACCGCTTCGATCTCGTGATCGTCGATCCGCCGACCTACTCGCGGACGAAGAGCCGCCGATGGACGAGCGGAGCGGCTTGGAAAGACCTCTTGTCGCAGTGCCTGAGCGTGCTCGCGCCGGGGGGCGCGCTCCTCGCGACGAGCAACGACCGCCGCATGACGCAAGCCCGCTTCCGCGCGATGTGGAACGCCGCCGCGCGCGACGCCGGCCTACGCGCGCACGCGCGAGACCGGACGCCCCCGCGCGACTTCCCGCCTGGACCGGGCGGCCCTCACCTCAAGACGCTCACGGCGGAGCTCTCGACGTCGAGCGCCCGCCCACCGCGCCGCCGGTAACGATCAACTCGCCACGCATCGGATCGGATAGGCGACCAGCACACGCGAGGCCAGCGACGGGGGCGTCGACTCGCGCCAGCGAGCCTCGTTGACGATGAGCAGGGCTCCGGTCTCGGTGGTCACGATCCCCCCGCTCTCGAAGTCGGCGATGGTCGTCAGCTCGCCTTGCGACACGCCCGCGGCGTCGAGCAGACGCACGCCTCCCGTCTGGGTATCGGAATCCGCGAAGGCGACCAGCCATCGGTCCCCGACCCACGCGGGGGGCACCGATGCGCTGTCGACGGCGAGCCCGACGGAAGCGCCCACCGCGCCCGCTTCGTCGAGCGGCGCGACCCACATCCGACCGTCCTCGGTTCGCCACGCGAGGTGCTGCCCTCCGGGCCCCGAGACGGACCAACTCCGGTCGACCCGCGATCCCTCGAGGACGACGCGCCCGCTCTCACGCGCGTCAGGGTCGACGATCACGAGCTCGATGATGGCGTCGGGTGGGGTGTTGACGACGAACGCATCGCGCCCACCCGCGAGACGATGACGAGTCATGGATCCGATCGCGCGCGTGCCGCGCAGGTCGACCGCGGTGGTGCGCCGCACGTTCCCTTCCACGTCGGTGCGGGCCACACTCAGCGCGTCCAGGATCGTCCCCGGCTCGCGCGCGCCGACCAGCATCGAGAACCCGTCATCCTCGTCCCGCAGATCCCAACAGTGCGGGGAGCCGTCGATATCGACGCTGTGCGCCGCTCCGAACGCATCGATCTGCGAGAGTCGACAGACCGCGTCCGTTCTCTCGCCGTCGCGTGTGATCCGATCGAGCGAGCTCAGCGCCGCGAGGCCACATCCCGTCGCGAGGCCGGGGATCGCAAACGTGTTCGCGAAGCCCGCTGGGACGCTGGCCAGCGAGATCGCGTCGCCCCGCGCGCGCCCGTCCATATCGACGCTGAGCAGCCGAGCGTCGAAGCTCGCGTCGTCGAGGACGTCGTACCGCACGGCCGCGCCCCCGTCGTGCGGTGCAGCCGCGAGCCACAGTACGTAGACCCCGGGACCGGGACCGAGCCGCTCCTCGCTCAGCAAGACCGGCTCGCCCAGCTCGACGCGTTCGCACGACGCCGGCGCAGAGATCGTGTCGGGCACGCACGGCGGCGGCGGCGGCACGTCGAGGTCGGTGCGGCTGCCGCACCCGAGACCGAACGTGATGAGCACCGCGCCGACGCTCACCGCGCCGACGAGCCCCGCGCCGACGGGATCTACACGATCGCAAGCCGAGCTGCGCGCGAGACCGACCACCCTTTCGTTGTACGCCATCCGGCGGGGTCGAGCACCGGTGCCTCAGGGGGCGGCGGGCGGACCGTTCGCAGCGGCGCGCTCCTCGCTCGGCTCCGCCGCCAACGCGGTGTGTAGGATCGCGGCGCGCTCGTTCGCCGGTCGCCGCCGCGGGGGCGCCTCGAGGATCACGCGCGCGCTCCGCTGCCACGTGAAGTACGCGTAGGCCCACTCCATGATCACCGCGACGCGGTTGCGGAACTCGACGAGGAACATCACGTGGATGAATAGCCAAAGCATCCACGCGATCACGCCCTGGAATCGTGAGCCGAACACCTCGGCCACCGCGTGCGCGCGGCCCACCGTCGCCATCGAGCCCTTGTCGACGTAGCGGAACCGCTCGCGCTGGGGGTAGCCGAGCTCGAGGTTCGTGATGTGCTCGGCGACGAACGCGCCGCCCTGGATCGCGGTCTGCGCGACGCCGGGGAGCGGCTGGCCGTCCTGCTCGAGGTACGCGATGTCGCCGATCACGTAGATCTCCGGATGCTGCGGCACGCGTAGATCGGTCGTCACCTCGACGCGCCCGTCGCGCGAGAGCTCCGCGCCGAGCATCGCGGTCAGCGGGCTCGCGCGTAGCCCCGCCGCCCAGATGATCGTCTCGGCGTCGATCCGTTCGCCGTCGGCCAGGGTCACGCCGGAGGCGTCGAGCGCCGACGCGCGCGCGTTCAACCGCACCTCGACGCCGATCTCCTCGAGCGCCTCCTTCGCGCCTCGCCCCGACTCCTCATGCATCGCGGCGAGCAAGCGCGGCCCGCCCTCGAGCAGCACCACCCGCGCGTCGCGATCCGGATCGAACCCGTCGAAGTCCCGCGCCAACGTGCGATGCGCGATCTCCGCGAGCGCGCCGGCCATCTCGACCCCGGTCGGGCCGCCACCGATCACGACGAAGGTCAGCAAGCTCTTTTGCCGATCTCGATCCGTCTCACGCTCCGCCGCTTCGTACGCGCGCAAGACGCGCGCGCGGATGTCGAGCGCCTCGCGCAGCGTCTTGAGGCCCGGCGCATGGCTCGCCCAGGCGTCGTGGCCGAAGTAGTTGTGCACCATCCCGGTCGCGACGATCAGGTAGTCGTACTCGACGTGGGAGTGCTCGAGCTCCACGACGCGGCGCGCCGGATCGATCCCGAGGACCTCGGCCATGATCACGCGCGCGTTCGCCTGGTGCCGCAGCAGCTTCCGGAGCGGCGCCGCGATGTCGGGCGCGGTGAGCGCGGCGGTCGCGACCTGATAGAGGAGCGGCTGGAACAGGTGGTGGTTGCTCCGATCGATCAGCGTGACGCGGACAGGGCTCCGGCGAAGCCCGCGCGCGGCCGCGAGCCCGCCGAAGCCGCCGCCGAGGATCACGACGTGAGGGCGGCGATCTTCGGAGCTCTCTCTGACGCCGGTCATGCGGGGCCCATGGTGCCATCGCGAGGCGCTGGCAAGCGACGCTGCCCGCGACGACCCGGACCAGCGCGTTCCGCGGTACGGTCGCGGCGTGAATCGACCGCCCATCAAGCCGATCGAGCCGGCGCGCGCCCGCCGGAGCTGCGACGCGACGACGCTCACCTTCGAGACGACCGACGAGCTCGAGCCGCTCGAGGGACTGCTCGGTCAGCTGCGCGCCGAGCGAGCGATCGAGTTTGGCCTGACGATGAGCCACAAAGGCTTCAACCTGTTCGTCCTCGGTCCACCGGGCACCGGCAAGCACCGGCTCGTGCGCGACATGCTGAGCGAGCTCGGGGTGAGGGACGCGCCGAAGGACGACGTCGTCTACACGCATCGATTCGGCGCCCCCGACCGTCCCCGCGCGCTCGTGCTGCCGGCGGGACGCGGCGCGGAGCTGGACACCGCGATGACCCGGTTCGTCCGCGACCTGCCGGGCGCGCTCCGCGCGGCGTTCGAGGCGGACGGCTTCCGCGATCGCGTGCGCTCGCTCGAGCAGGCGCTCGAGTCGCGCGGCGAGCAAGCGATCAAGCAGGTCTCCGAGCGCGCCGAGCAGAAGAGCATCCGCCTGATGCGGACGCCGACGGGGTTCGGGTTCGCGCCGCTCAAAGACGGAGAGCCGCTCGATCCGGCCGCGTTCGCGAAGCTCCCCGAAGAGGAGCAAGCGGGACGCAAGGCCGCGCTCGAGGAGCTGGAGGAGGCGCTGCGCGAGGCGCTCGAGGACGCGCCGCGCTGGCAGCGCGAGGCGAGGGACGCGCTTCGGACCGCGCAGCGCGAGGAGGCCGTCAAGGCGGCTCACGCGCTCTTGAGCGAGGCACGGCGCGCGTTGGGCGATCTCGCGGAGGTGACGGGCTTCCTCGACGCGGTGACCGAGGACGTCGGCGAGATGGCGCCCGCGCTACTCGCGGAGTCAGCCGAGCCCGAGGGCGACGAAGCGGCGGCGCACACCCTCGCGATGGGGGCGATGGATCCGCTCGCGCGCTACCGCGTGAACCTGCTGGTCGATCGGCGAGACGAGCCTCAGCCGCTCGTCGTCGAGGAGGATCACCCGACGTTCGATCGCCTCTTCGGGAGCATCGATCAGCGCGCGCACCTCGGCGCGCTGGTCAGCGACCACACGATGATCCGCGCGGGGGCGCTCCACCGCGCGAACGGCGGAACCCTGATCGTCGACGCGCAACGATTGTTGCGGTCGCCCGCGGTGTGGGACTCGCTGAAGCGCGCGCTCACCCGCCGGACCCTCGAGATCGAGTCCGCTTCGCGGAGCCTCGGGTTCAGCGCGGGCAGCCTCTCGCCGGATCCGATCCCGCTCGACGTGAAGATCGTGTTGATCGGGGATCGCGAGCTCTACTACGCGCTGAGCGGCGCCGACCCGGACTTCGAGCAGCTGTTCAAGGTGCCGGCCGACCTCTCGGACGACGTCGCGTGGACGGCAGAGCACGAGCTCGAGTTCGCGCGGCTCCTCACCGCGATCGCGCGCAGCGAGTCGCTCCTGCCGCTGCGTCGGTGCGCGGTGGCTCGCATGCTCGAGCACGCGAGTCGGCTCGCCGAGGATCAGCACAAGCTCTCGACTGCGCTCGCGCGGACCTCGGACCTCATGCGCGAGGCGGACTGGCACGCCCGGCGGCGGCGCTCCCCGCTCGTCACGCGCGAGCACGTGCTCGCGGCGATCGCAGCGCGCCACGAGCGAGACGGCCGCATCGCGCAGGCGACCCTCGAGCGCTTCGGCGATGGAACGGTGCTCGTCGACACCGACGGCGCGGTGGTCGGTCAGATCAACGGCCTCAGCGTGCTCGCGATCGGTCACTCGCGGTTCGGCCAGCCCAACCGGATCAGCTGCCGGGTGCGGCTCGGCGGGGGCGAGATCATCGACATCGAGCGCGAGGCGAAGCTCGGCGGCGCGATCCACTCCAAGGGCGTGATGATCCTCTCGAGCTTCCTCGGCGCGACGTATGCCGAGGACCGCCCGCTCAGCCTCACCGCGAGCCTCGTGTTCGAGCAGTCGTACGGCGGGGTCGACGGGGACAGCGCGTCGATGGCCGAGCTCTGCGCCCTGTTGAGCGCGCTGAGCGAGATCCCGATCCAACAACGCTTCGCGATCACCGGTTCGGTCGACCAGCGCGGCCGCGCGCAGGTGATCGGCGGCGTGAACGAGAAGATCGAGGGCTTCTACGCCGTGTGCGCCGCCCGCGGCCTCGACGGGACCCACGCCGTCCTCATCCCCGACGCGAACGTTCGACACCTCATGCTCTCGGAGGAGGTGGTCGACGCGATCGCGCAAGGCAAGTTCTCGGTGTACCCCTACCGCGACGTGGACGAAGCGATCGCGCTCCTGACCGGCACCGAAGCCGGGACCCGCGAAGGCACGAACGCCTTCCGCGACGACACGGTCCACGGCCGCGTCGAGCACAAGCTCATCGAGCTCAGCGACCACGCCATGCGCTTCTCCCGATGGACACCGTGATTGGCGCGCCGGACTCTCTTTTTTTGCCGGAAGTCGAGAAGGGGTGAAGGAGGGAAGGTTCGAGAGAGGTTCGATCGAGTACGTCAACGTCGCGGTCGGTCCGGAGAGCGGTTCGGCGCTGCGATGGTGGGCGGCCTGTAGGTGATGCGCCGGAGCCCGTCCGCGCGCAGCGCAACCACGTTGAAGTTCACGAGCAGCCCGACCTCGAGACGGAGCAGCTTGAGATAGGTGCGTAGCTGGGCTCGATGGACCTCGGTGATCCCGCTCACCGCCTTGAGCTCGACGACGACGGAACGGGCGACGATGAAATCCGCCACGCAGGCACGCTCGACCCGCATGCCTCTGAACTCGAGGTCGACCGCCACTTGTCTCTCGAACGGTAGCCCGCGCCTCCCTAGCTCGTGTGCGAGGCACTGCTCGTAGGCAAACTCCAGCAGCCCAGGCCCGAGGCATCTGTGCACCGCGAGACAGGCGCCGATGATCGGATACGACGTTCTGTCGAACCGGGAGTCCTTCGACATTCCCCCCTATCGCGCGGCTCGCGCCCGCATTGCGGGCGCACCTTCCCGCCTTCCCGAGCCTTCTCTCCTTCCGGTTTCTCGTTCGAGCTCGGGACTCGAGCCGCTATTCGGCGCCGGCCGGCATCGTCAGCTTCAGCCCGACGATGCTCGCGATCAGCCCGGCTAGGCAGATACCGCGAATCAAGCTGACGGGCTCGCGGTAGAGGACGGCGCCGAGCACGACCGCGCCGACCACGCCGATCGCGACCCAGACCGCGTAGGCGGTGCCGACGCTGACCGTCTTGGTCGAGAGCGCGAGCATCCACGTGCTGAGGCCGATGGCGCCGAACGTGAGCGCGGTCGGGATGGGCTTGGTGAAGCCCTCGGTGTAGCGAAGGCCCACCGACCAACCGACCTCCAAGAGACCACCCGCGATGAGATAGATCCAGGCCATGAGGTTCTCCCTCTGGCCGTCTTGTCCTCACCCGGTACGGCTCCCTCGTCGGGGATCGCTCGATGCGATCGCAGAAAGCATACGAGCGATGGTCCCGCGCGCAAGCGCGTCACTCGGGCAGCGCCCCGATCTCGTCGGCGGGCGGCGGGATCTCCAGCGCGCCCGCGATCGCGACGGCGATCTCCAGCGCGACGAGGCGTCGACCTCGCTCGTTCAGCTCGCCGCTCTCGCCGACATAGACCGTCTCCGGTTCGGCCGCGAACACATCGGTCAGGTCGTGGAACGGGACGCCGGTCGCCTCGAGCTCGGGGACGCGCGCCCGCAGGGCGGCGTGACCCTCGGGGACGACGCGGCCGTACTCGGGGTCGGCGTCGATGAAGCGGGCGCGCTCCTCGTCGGACAGCGGCTTGCTTCCGTCGATGTACGGGTTGGGCTGGAGGAAGTGGAGATACGTAAAGCCGTGTTGCGACGCGATCCGATGCAACAGCACCGACGATCGCACCCACACGTCGGCGGCTCGCCCCGTCGTCAGGCCTTCGTCGGGACGAAAGCGCGGCCCTCGACGCTGGTAGCGCGCGTCGAGCGGGTGGTTCGCGAGCGCGCGGTCCATCCGCTCGACATGGGCCTCTGCGTAGTCGTCCCACGCGCTCCACAGGACGTTCGCGGTCGGGCTGAGCCGCCACAGCGAGCGCTGGAGCCGGCGCGCGGTGTCGACGCGGAGCTCGGTCCACGCGAGGCGTGAGCCGAGCCGCGCCGCGCTCGCGACGTCGGTGGTGCCGGCGAGGTGTGCACCCCACGCGGCCGGGTAGTACGGGTACACGCCCGCGCGATGGTTCTCGACGACGGGGATGATCACGTCGTCGAGACCATCGACCGAGACGAGCACGTCCCAGCGCGCGCCAGATGCGAGAAGATAGTTGACGAGCTCGACCGGCTGGGGCTGCTTGTGGCCGGCGCCCGCGAGGCCCCAGACCTCGACCGCGTCCGGCGCGACGCCGCGGCTCACCAGCGCGTCGCCGAGCGCGCTCGCCACCCCGCCCGCCGCCGAGCCGCCGATCACGACCACCCGCAGCTGATCGGGCCGCGCGGCCAGCAGGGCGCCGGTGCCGGGCCAGGGCGCCGGATCGCGTTCGGCGTCGTCGTCGACGCGCACATAGCCGACGAACGGGTGGAGCGCTCGGTCGGCGGGTACGCGCTCGGACTCGCCGTCGGGCGGCGCGATCGCCGCGTCGGGGATCCGCTCGATCGCCCGTCGCCGCTCGGCGAACCGCGCGTACGAGAACGGTTCGCCGATGGCGACCGAGTGCGCGATCGCGACGCACAGCTCGAGGAGCACGAACGCCACCGGCACCGCGAGCGCGAGCCGCCACCGACGAAGCCGTGAAGGCGTCGACGCCGTGCGAGGTTCGGGCACGGCGGCAGCATACGCGCTGACCGCATCGGTCCGCGACGAGCGGTGCGCGCGAACCCGGTCGCTCAGCCGAGCGCGGGCTGGCTCGCCCGCGGCATCGCGCGCGCGATGGGATCGGTGGCGGGATCGCGGAGCTCGATGCCGCGCTCCCTCAACGCCGAAGCGAGCTGCCTGAGCGCTTCGGCATCGGGATCCGTCTCCGTCGCGGTGAGCGGCCGGTACCACGCGGAGTGATCGAAGACCGTGCGGCCACGTGCACCGAACAGCGTGAGGCGTACCTCACGCCGCAGCGCCCCGCGCACCATACGCGTGCGTTCCTCGACCACGCCGGAGGCGACGTCGCGGAACCAGACGCGCACCGATTCGGAGCGATCGTCGACGAAGGCGGTGTGCTCGAAGCCGTGGACGCCGACCGCGAGCCGCCACGCGCGCGCGAACGCGTAGAAGTTGCGCATCAGGATCGCGGCGGTGAGCGCCCACCCGAACAGCGCGGTAGCGAGCGAGAGTGTCCGCGGCTCGATCGCGGTGAGCACGCCGAACGCGCTGAGGGTTTCACCGACGACACCACCGACGACCGCGCCGAGGGGGGCGCCGATCGCGGGCCCGAGCAGTCCCCACGCGATGAGGCGCGCGCGAAGCGGACGGATCGTGCCGGCGCGCTGACCGTCGGCCCCCTCGTTCGTGTAGGCCCAGACGAGCGGGCCCAGACCCGGCTCGGAGGCGGACGCGAGCGAGATCCCATCGGACGCGATGTGATCAGGCGCGATGTGATCAGGCGCAGTGTGATCAGGCGAGGCGGTCATGCGGCACCCTGGTTTCGGGCACGTGCACGCTGCTTCCGCCAGCGGCCGTGAGTAGCGGAAAGCTAGTCGCGCCGGGCAAACCGGCAAGCCGAATCCAACCGCCCCGCATCGGACGATCCGTGCACACGATCACCGGACAGGCGAGACGGCGCGGGCCGCTTCGCCATTCACTCGGACGCGCGGTCGACCGCGCTCACGATCGCCTCCGCGACCGCCGCCGCGATCGCGCGGCGACCTCGCCCGTTGAAGTGGCAGCAGTCGTCCTCGTACACGACCCTCGGCTCCTCCGCGAACATGCTCGTGAGGTCGTGGTAGTCGACGCCGGCCCCCTCCAGCACCGACGTCTGCGCGCGGAGCTCGGCATAGCCCGGCTCGACCTCGCGCCCGTACGGATGATCGACGCGCAGCGCGATCGCGCGCTCCTCCTCGGAAAACGGCTTGCTTCCCTCCAGGTACTGGTTCGGCTGGAGAAAATGGAGATACGCGAAGCCGTACGCGCGACCCATCTCCGCCATCACGACGCTGGAGCGCGCCCACACCGCGGCGGTGCGACGGCGCACCTCGCCGACGTCGACCGTCGTGGGAGGGCCTCGGTGGGCGTAGCCCTCCCCCGCCGCACGCTGCATCGCATCCTGACGTGCGCCCTCCATCCGCCCCGCGAGCTCGTCGTCGACCGAGCGCACACCACGTTGGCCGTCGCGCTCCATCGGAGCAGCGGGGCGTTTGTCACCCAGCGCGCCGCGTCCACGCGCATGTCGCGCCACACCTGCACCTGGCCGATGCTCGCGAGCAGCTCCGCGTCCGATAGCTCCACCGCGCGCCGCGACCACTCGCGCGGATAGTACGGATAGACGTGGGCCGGCACGTTCTCCGCGATGGGGAGCACCGCCTCGTTGAAGCCATCGACGTTGACGAGCACGTCCCACTCCGCGCCCATCGTGAGGAGGTACGTGACCAGCGCGAGCTGCTGGGGCTCCTTGAACCCGCCGGTGCCGAGGTTCCACACGCGGCACGGCGCGCGCCCGGGTCGCCGCCCGTCGATCGCCTCCGGCAGGTCCTCCTCGAGCTGGCCCGCCACCGAGCCGCCCACGACCACCACGCGCAGCGCGTTCGACCGCCGCTCGTAGAGGCCCTCGGTGCGCGGATACGGGAGCGAGTCCGACCCGTCGCCGTCGACTTGGACATAGCCGACGTAGGGATGCAACGCCTCTTCCGCCTCGATCGCGCCGAGGCGACCCATCCCTTGCGCAGCGAGCGGCGAAGACTCGATCAGCGTGTCCCGCCGCGCCTGCATCGCGTCGTACGAGAAGCACTCGCGCGCGGTCGCCATCCAGATCAGGGCCGCCCCCAGCTCGGTGAGGACGAGCATGACCGGGATACTGACCAGCGCGCGCTGGAGGCGAGAGCGGCGCGGTGGCTCCTTCGCCATGGCCCTCGCTCAGCGCGCCATGTCGTGGCGCGCCGTCGCGTGCGCGCAGCTCGCACCGCACGCGGGCACGTCCGCGTAGCGCGGTCGGAGATCTTGCACGGCGGCGCGGATCTGATCGCGATACGACTCGATGCGCATCTCGACCGGGCATGCGTCCGGCTGAAAGCGGAGCGCGCGGATCGACTGCTCCGCCTCGGGCCCGCCGCAGCCGTCGAGCTCGACCCTGACCTGCGGCGCCCCGGGGGACGCGTGGCACGGGACGCTACCTGCACCTTCGCAAGGAAGGCTGACCTCGCAGCGGATGTGGTTGCCCTCGGTGAGGATCTCGAACGCGTAGGCGCCCGCGCGCCACCCGCGGCGGCGCCGCACCTCGACCTCGAGCCCGCACTCCGTGCAGCCGCTCGGCACCGGCGTCGAGCAGTGCGTGTAGACCGCATGGGACGGTGTCGCGCTGATCGAGTCGGGGTTGACCGGTACGGGCTCCTCGTCCGTCTCGACCCCCACCGGCGGCTCGTCGGCGTCCCGGTCGCTCGACGCGCCGTCGTCCGTTCCTTCACGCTCGACCGCGTCGTCGTCCTCGTCCCCCGATCCGAGCGACGAGGTCGACGTCGCGGTGTCCTCCTCGTCGGCGCCGGCGCCGGATCCGCCGCACCCGACGAGGAGGGCGAGCGCCCACACGAGGAGCGGCGATCGGTCGATCGACATAGCGCCGTCATACCACGCCAACTGCGTCGTCGGCCCGATTTGGCTGGGTTTTGCAGATTCACTCATGCCTGAGTGACGCGGCTCGATTCTTTGCTATCGTGGCGCGCCGTGAGAGCCGGGGTCAGGGCACGAAGGGTCGCGTCGCGGGCGTTGGTCTGGATCGTGGGGAGCGCGATCACGTGGGCCTCGCCGGCGCTCGCGCAGGACGACGAACAGGCTCCGTGGGAGCGTGAGCTCCCGGTCGACGACGCGAGCCCCGAGCCCGAGCCGGCGCCGGCCGGCGACGAGCCGACCGGTGAGCCGTGGTACCGACGCGGCGGCGGGAGCGCTCCCGTCGAAGAGCCCGCCCCGACGCCGGCTCCCGAACCCGCGCCGCCGGTCGCCCGCGAGAGCGACGACGGCGACGACGAAGACGGCGACGACGAAGACGGCGACGACGAAGACGGCGACGACGAAGACGGCGACGACGAAGACGGCGACGACGAAGACGGCGGCGACGAGGACGAGCACAGCGGCGACTTCTACTTCGGCTCCTACGGCCGGATCGTCGGCGCGAGTGATCTGAACGGGCGCGAAGGCCGACAGAACCTCCTCACCGCGTGGGGCCCCCGCGTCGACGAGACGGAGACCTACGCGGAGATCGAGCTGCGCCGCGAGGATCACTTCGCCGGCATGACGACTCAGGTCGTCGCGACCGTCGCGTACGGCGGACCGCTCTTCCACTACGACGGTGAGTTCAGCGAGCGCATCGCGATCCGCAACTTGTTTGCCGAGGTGCGCGACCTGCTGACGCCCGGGCTCGGGGTGTGGGCCGGCTCGCGGATGTGGCGCGGCGACGACGTGTACCTCTTCAACATGTGGCCGCTCGACAACCTCAACCTCATCGGCGGCGGGTTCACCTACGCGCTCGAGGACATCGGGGAGCTCCGCGTCGCGGCCGGCCTCGCGCAGCCGAACGACCCGTTCATGCGCCAGGAGGTGCTCGTCCCCGCGCGCAGCGGGTTCTCGCCGGACAGCGTCGTGTTCCTCGACCGCCAGCGCTTCGTCGTGGGCGCGCGCCTCACCTGGTGGCCGTTCGGGCGCTTCGCGCTCGATGGGATCAAGACGATCCTCTACGGCGAGTCGCACTACATCTCGGCCGGCGATCGCCAGGACGAGGAGGGCTACACCGAGCACCTCCCCGACGACGTCGGCTGGGTCGTGGGCGCGCAGCTCGGCGGCTACGTGACGAGCATGCACGCGTTCGCGAACCTGTTCGTCCGCTACGGCGCGGGCCTCGGCGCGTACGACCCGCTCGGCGTTCCGTTCCGACAAGATTCCGTGATCCAGACGGGCCGCGCGCAGGAGGTGCGCGTCGCGCTCAGCGCGAACTGGGAGTACGACGCGTTCGGCCTCCAGGTCGGCGCGTACTACCGCTACTTCCGCGACGCGGATCCGAACGTGTTCGAACGCGGCGCGCTCAACGAGGGCGCGATCGATCTGCGACCGATGGTGTGGTTCGATCGCTTCGTGGGAGTCGCGGCGGACCTCAGCTACAGCGGGATGGCCGCTTCGACGATCAACGAGACGACCGGCCAACCGGAGGCGGGCAACCTGTTCAAGGTCGCGCTGATGCCGTTCGTCTCGCCGTTCGGACGCGGCACCTACACGCGCCCGCACATCCGGCTCATCTACTCGCTGAGCATCCGCGACGACGGGGCCCGCGCGCTCTACCCGGTGCTCGACCCGCGGAGCGCGAGCAACGTCGAGCACTTCTTCGGCATCGGCGTCGAGTGGTGGTTCGCCAGCAGCAGCTACGGGAGTTGACGCATGCGCGAAAGAGTCTCCGCCCTCTCCTTCTGCCTTCTCCTCGCCGCCTGCGCGCACGACGCGCTCGGTGAGACGCGCGAGGTCGAGATCGCGACCCACGTCGACGACTGGCGCGATCACGTCATCTATCAGCTGATGGTCGACCGCTTCGCGAACGGCGACGCTCGCAACGATCACCGGATCGATCCGACCTCGCTCGCGCGCTACCAGGGCGGCGACTGGCAGGGCGTGATGGACCGCTTCGACTACCTCGAGGAGCTGGGCGTCACCGCGCTCTGGATCAGCCCGATCGTGCTGAACGTCGACACGGACGCGGGGATCGACGGCTACCACGGCTACTGGGCCGTCAACTTGAATCGCATCAACCCGCACTTCGGCGACATCGCGACGCTGCGCGCGTTGGTCGACGAGGCGCACGCGCGCGGCATGCTGGTGATCGTCGACATCGTCACCAACCACCTGGGGCAGGTCTTCTACTACGACGTCAATCAGAACGGTCAGCCGGACGAGTCGGTGCAGGGCTCGGGCGCGATCGCGCCGGGCGGCAGCGGATCGCAGATGACGAGCCCGCTCGCGCGCATCAACGAGTTCGACCCGGACTTCGATCCGCGCGGCGTCCAGTCCTTCACCTCGCTCGGCGAGTCGGGCCCCGCGCCGATCCGGTTCTTCGACATGCCCGCGATCTTCCGCACGCCGCCGGAGCCCGCGATCTTCCAGCGACCCCAGTCGTACAGCCGACGCGGGCGCACGCTCAACTTCGACGACCCGCAGCAGCTCCTGTGGGGCGACTTCCCCGGCGGTCTGAAGGACGTGAACACCCTCGACGCCGACGTGCGCGAGGCGATGACGCAGGTCTACGTGGACTGGGTGCTCGCGACGGACATCGACGGCTTCCGCATCGACACGATCAAGCACGTCGACTACGGGTTCTGGGAGTTCTTCGCCCCCGAGGTGCGGCGGCGCCTCGCGGTGGCCGGCAAGACGAATTTCTTCATGTTCGGTGAGGCGTTCGACGGCCGCGACGATCTGATCGGCAGCTTCACCCAGACGGGGACCGACGGCGCGGCGCGGCTCGACTCGGTGTTCTACTTCTCGCAGAAGTTCCGGGTGTTCGACGCGCTGTTCCGCAGCCGCGCGGGCGCCACGAGCGCCGCGCCCACCACCAGCGTGCAGGCGCTGTTCGACGAGCGCGCGGTGAACTACGGCCACACGCCGGCGGCCGGCGGCGTGGCGCAGCCGCCCGACCAGGTCCTCGTGAACTTCCTCGACAACCACGACGTGCCGCGCTTCCTGTTCCAGCACGACGACGAGGCGGGCCGCGCAGCACTGCGAAACGCATTGACGTACCTGATGACCGAGGACGGCATCCCGTGCCTCTACTACGGGACCGAGCAGGAGTACGCAGGCGGCAACGACCCCGCGAACCGCGAGCCGCTCTGGCTGAGCGGCTACGACACGACGAACGCGACGTTCGCGCACTTCTCCCGCCTCGCGCGGATCCGTGCGCGCTACTCGGCGCTCCGCCGAGGCACGTTCGCGATCACGTGGACCACCGACCGCGTCGACGACGAAGAGGACGCCGGGATCGTCTCGTTCGAGCGCAGCGACGGATCGAGCTACGCGCTGGTCGTCGTGAACACGCACCCGACGCACTCGAGCCACACGCAGTACATGGGCGCCCCGATGACGGTGAGCGCCACCGGTGCGCTCCGCGACCTGCTGAGCGGCGAGACGTTCAACGTCGAAGCCGGCGCGATCCGCGTGCCCGTCCCCGCGTCGAGCGCGCGCATCCTCGTGCCCGAAGCGGACTACGAAGCGCTCTGACGCTCGCTCGCAGGGCCGCGCGACGTGTGTAGGATCCACGCCGTGACGAGCGGTGAGGACGCGCGGGGCCGTCGAGGTGGGACGCCAGGCTTCTTCTTCGTCGCCGCGCTCGCGAGCCTCGTCGGCTGTGGCGCTCCCGCCGTCACCGCGTGGCCGCCCCGTCTTCCCGCGAGCGCGACGCTCGAGCCCGACGAGCCGGTCGTGCTCCCGGCCGCGCCGCCGCCCTCGCCGAGCGAGGAGCCGCCGACGGAGATCGCCGCTGGACCCGACAGCGAGCCGGGCGACGGCGACGTCGTCGAGGTCACGTACGGCGAGTACGACGGGATCCGCTACCTCGAGGTGATCTACGGCGAGGCCGACTCCACGACGCCGCTGCCGACCATCTGGGTCTTCCACGGGCGCGGCGATCAGGCGCGCGTCCCCGGCGGACCGTTCTGGAACCTCGCGCATCCGGTGCGCATCTTCGTGCCCGAAGGACCGGTGCCGATCGATCAGGGCTTCGGCTGGTTCCTGAACCGCGTCGCCGACGACCGCCCCGACGATCTGGCGGCGGCGCTCCTTCAGCGATCGGATCAGCTCGCCGCGATGATCGAAGCGTTCACCAACGAGCGTCCTACCCTCGGTCGCCCGATCCTCACGGGGTTCTCGCAAGGCGGGCACATGACGTGGGCGCTCGCGCTGCGTCACCCCGAGCTCGTCGACTTCGCGTTCCCCAACGCTGGCTGGATCCCTCCGTCGCTCGTCCCCGAGCTGTCGGACGCAAGTCGCTTTCCGACCATCCGCGCGCTCCACACCGCGGACGATCCTCGCGTGCCATCGGGCCCTACCCTCGAGCTCGTGAGTAGGCTCCGCGACGCCGGCCTCGACGCCGAGATCCTCGTCGAGCCGTCGGGCGGCCACGCGATGAGCGCGACGATGGACGCGCAGCTCCACGCGTGGCTGGACGAGCGCCTCGACGCGCTGTCGGAGCCGCTCGAGCCCGAAGCGCCGGCGGCGGACGCGCAGGCCAGCGATGCGGGGCTGGATGACGGAGCGGCGAGCCGCACGCCCTGAGCGCGAGGGCGCGCCGGCGCCGACGCGCGCCAACGCTGCGCCGCACGGATGCGCTGGGTTGACAGGTCCCGCCCGCTGCCCCAAGCCCGCGACCATGTCGAACCTCCTCGCTTCCCTGACGACTCCCTCCCGCTCCGCCGTCGTGGCGTGTGCGCTCGCCCTCGCGGCGTGCGGTGGCGCGACGAACGAGACGGACACCACGCCGACCGATGACACCGGCGCCACCGCCCCGCTGAACGTCGAGACCGGATCGGTGGCCGCGGCGATCGCGGGACCGCAGCGCTCGGATGAGAACCGCGCGCGCGACGAATGGCGACACCCCGCCGAGACGCTCGCGTTCTTCGGGCTCGAGCCCACGATGAGCGTGATCGAGATGTCTCCCGGCGGCGGCTGGTATACGGAGATCCTCGCGCCGACGCTACGCGATCACGGGACGTTGACGCTCGCGCAAGGCGATCCGACGAGCAACGACTACGCGCGCAACCTGATGGCGCACCTCGCCGAGCACCCCGAGGTCTACGATCAGGTGCAGACGGTCGTGTTCTCGCCGCCCGACGCGATGAGCCTCGGACCGGACGGCTCGGCCGACATGGTGCTCACGTTCCGCTCGGTCCACGGCTGGGTGAACCGCAACCAAGCGCAAGACGTGTTCAATGCGATGTTCCGCGTCCTGCGTCCCGGCGGCGTGCTCGGCCTCGTGCAGCACCGCGCGTCGGACGACGCGGACCTCGCGGTGAGCGCGCAGGCCGGGTACGTGCCCGAGCCAGCGGTGATCCAGATGGCGACCGCGGCGGGCTTCGTGCTCGAGGAGAGCTCGGAGATCAACCGCAACCCGGCCGACGATCACGATCACCCCGAGGGCGTCTGGACGCTGCCGCCGACGCTGCGGATGGGCGACACGGACCGCGCCACGTGGGAGGCGATCGGAGAGAGCGATCGGATGACCCTCCGATTCCGGCGGCCCGCCGCGGAGCCCGAGGTCGCGAGCAACTGATCCCCAAGGCGGTCACCGCGGCCCGAGTCACAATGGCCGCATGGCCGCCAACCTGATGCGCCGAGGTGCGCTCACCGTCGCCATCGCCGCGGTCGCGGCGCTCGCGGCCTCCTTCGTCATGACCTCACGCTCGCGGGCCGACGTCGTCGTGACCCGCGACGTGGGCAGACGCTCGACCCCGATGGCGGTGCGGCTCGGCAGCGTCTCGCTGACGCGGCGCAGCCAGGCGCCCGCCGACGACCAGCGACGCGCCGAGCGCGAGATACGCTCGGCGCTCTCGCAAGGCCAAGCGCGGATCGACCGCTGCCTCGAGGGCTACGTCCTCGACGACGATCCGCTCCATCACACGTCGCGGGTATTGGTCGGGCGCATCGCGTTCGATCGCAGCGCGCGGCCGACCGGCAGCAACGTGGGTGAGGCCCGCGGCGTACCGCCCCGCGCTCGGCAGTGCATCGGCGAGCTCACGAGCTCCCTCGCGCTCTCGTTCACCCCGCGCGGCTACGTCGAGATCCGGTACACGTTCCGGGTCATCGCTCACCGCTGATCGCCTGCACGGCGGGACCGCCGCGCACGCGCTCGAGAAGGCCGCGCACCCGATCGACGAGGCGCGCGATCCGATCCGGACCGAGCACCGCGGGATAGAGCGCG
The DNA here is from genome assembly GCA_050186575.1 of Sandaracinaceae bacterium. Lineage (GTDB taxonomy): Bacteria > Myxococcota_A > Polyangia > Polyangiales > Sandaracinaceae > JAUHXR01. Next base: position 31,596 of record JBFWYI010000057.1, read on the forward strand.
ACCGACGCGAAGCTGAACGGGCCGACCTCCATCATCGCCTCGATGCCGACGTGGAGGAGGAAGCCGACGAGGAGGTAGACCTCGACGTAGTGGATCTTCGCGAGCCCGCGCTTGAGCGCGGCGAGCCAGCGCGCGCGCGGCGACGACTCGTCGAGCAGCCACGCGATCAGGAAGAGGGGCGCGCTGACCTCGAAGATCCACGTGACCGTCGTCGAGACTTGGGTGATCGGATACGACCAGAGCGGGAGCCCGTCGATGCGCGACCACGTCGGTTGCTGGAGGATGAACCACAGCGCCGACGCGTCCCCGCCCGGCACCCAACCGGAGCCGCCCTTGCCGATCCCGCTTCCCACGTAGAGCAACGTGAAGTGCACGACCAAGAGGAACCGCGCCCACTTCGCGGCGGGTCCGCCCTTCTTTCGATAGCGCGCGTCGATCGAATAGGCGCGCCCGCACCCCGAGAGCATCAGCACGAACAACGTGTTGATGAGCACCGAGTCGTACGAGCCGTGCGCGGTCGGGTTGAGGCCTTCGATCGCGCGCATCGCGATCCAGGTCACCACGAGCGAAGGGCGCGTGAAGAGCCCGACCATCGAGAGCGCGGCCGCGACGCAGCACACCGCGCAGAGCGCGCGTACGTCACCGACCGTGGCGGCGCCCGAGCCCTCGAACCAACCGCGCACGAGGCTGAGGCCGCCGTCATCCTGATGGATCAGGCCCACGTCGGCGGCGCCGCTCAGCGCATAGCGGCCTACGTGGAGGAGCACGGTGGCCGCGCAGAAGATCCGCACCAACGCGAGCGGGCGCGCGTCCTCCTCGGTGTGGAGCCACGCGAGGAAGCGCTCCCAGGCGCCGGGGCGATGCGCCGCGCTCACGTCCCCGCCCTCCGGTACACCGTGAGCTCGCGCCCCCACTCCGGCTCCGGCGTGTCCGGCTGGTCGGGCGTCGGGAGAACCGTGCGCTCGAAGCGACACTGGAACACGCGCGCGTCGTCGAACTCGGCGAACGCGAGCTGCGCGATCGCGCGGCAACCGCGATCGTATTGCTCCGCGTAGCTCGGCCAGCTCCACCGGAAGATCATCGAGCGGATGCGCGGGTGACCGAGCTGCGACGCGCGCCAGTCGTGCCCCGGGTCGGCGTGGATGTAGAGGTCCTCCCACTCGCAGCTCGGATCCTCGGGAGCGCAACGTCGCATGCGCACTCCGAACCGGTCGCTCTCGCGCGTGCCGGCCGTGAACATCAGCCAGCTCTGGCGCAGCCCCGCGTAGCGCATGTACGGCTCGAACGGGGTGAGCACCTCGGCGCGGATCGCCTGGTAGTCGACGACGATCGCGTAGAGCGTGTCCTCGAGCGCGCGCGGCTCGGTGCCGAAGCGCGACGCCCACGACACCATCTCAGCCTGGGCGCGCGGGTCTCCCCACGCGCGGCGATCGAGCGCGCGCCCGAGGTCGGGGAACATCGAGAGCCCGTTCGCGAGGATGTGGAAGATCACGAACACCGCGATCCCGTGCTGCAGCCAGCCGAACCGATCCGCGCCCCGGGACCGGACGGTAGGAGCGGCGTCGGCCGGCCCGGCCTCCGGACGCGCCGGGGCCTCCGCGCGCTTCGTCTTTCGCGCGGGGCCGCGACGCTTCTTGCGCGTCGCCACGATTCAGAGCTCCTTCATCAGCACGCGCGATCGACGCCGGCGGTCGTAGCTCGCGCGGCGCGCGGCCGGCAGCTGCCGTACCGAGGAAGGCTTGTAGCCCCGCTCTTGAAAGAAGTGCGCGGAGCGCGTGGTGAGGAGGAACACCCGCTCGAGACCGAGCTTGCGAGCGCGCTCCTCCATGAACTCGAGCAACGCCGCGCCGCGGCCCGTCTCGCGGTAGCTCTCGAGCATCGCCACACAGTAGAGCTCGCCGATCTTGTCCTCGATCATCGGCTCGAGCGCAGTGCAGCCGATGATCATCCCGTCGCGCTCGAGCACCACGAAGCGATCGAGCTCGACCTCGAGGCGCGCGCGGCCACGCCGGATCAGGATCCCCTCGTCCTCGAGCGGTCGCAGCAGCGCGGCGAGCGGCCCGACGTCGGAGAGCTTGGCCGGCCGCATGTCTTCGTAGGCCTCCGCCGAGACGAGGGTCCCCGATCCGTCGCGCGTGAACAGCTCCTCGATCAGCGCGCCGTCGCGCCGCCGATCCACGAGGTGAGCGCGCCGCACGCCACCTCGCACGGCCGCCGCGGCCGCCTTGAGGTGGAGGCGCACGTCCGTACCCTGCAAGTGTTTTTGCGAGACGAGCGCGTCGGCCTCCGCCGGCGTGAGCTGTTGGATGAGCCGTCGCCGGGGATCCACCACCCCGCGCCCCTCGACGAGCGCGATCAGCTTGTCGGCGCCGATCGCGATGGCGACCCGCTGCGCGACGTCGTGCGAGTGGAGGTTGAAGCTCTCGCCGGTCGGCGAGACGCCGAGCGGGCTGATCAAGACGAGCGCGCGCATCTCGAGCAGCCCCTTCACCGCCTCGACATCGATGCGCCGCACCTCGCCGGTGAACTGGTAGTCGACCCCGTCGCGCACGCCGATCGGCTTCGCGGTGACGAAGTTGCCCGACACCACCCGCACCCGCGCGCCGGCCATCGGCGTGTTCGCGATGCCCGCGGAGAGCGCGCGCTCGAACCGCGCGCGCGTCGCACCGACCGCCTCGTGCGCGGCCTCGAGCGCCACCGCGTCGGTCACCCGGAGATCGCCCACGAACCGCGACTTCGCGTGGCGATCGCGGAGCCGCCGTTCGATCTGCGGCCGGTCGCCGTGCACGAGCACGACGCGCACGCCGAACGCCTGGAGGAGCGCGAGGTCCGCGGCCAGCCCGAGCAGGGCGTCGCCGCGCGCCGCCTCGCCGCCGACCACGACGACGAACGTGCTCCCGCGGTGCTCGTGGATGTACGGCGCCGCGACGCGCAGGCTCTCGACGAAGCTGGGAGTGGAGGCCGGGCTCACGCGCGTGGTTTACACGCAGCGCGCCCGCTTGAAAATGCGCGTTCACTGCCCCATGACCGCGCGGTGGACGTCCCGAGCTCGCAGCTCTTGACCGCCCCGGGCGCGTCGCCGACCCGCTGGATGACGTTCCTACACGGCATCCTCGGCCGCGGCGCGAACTGGCGGGGCTTCGCGCGCCGCCTCGTCGAGCGCGCGCCGGCCTGGGGCGCGATCCTCGTGGACCTCCGCGCCCACGGCGACTCGCTCGAGCTCCCCGAGCCCGACACCGTGGAGCGCTGCGCACAGGATCTCGTGCGCCTCGAGGCGAAGCTCGGGCTCCCCATCGCCGGCGCGCTCGGCCACAGCTTCGGCGGCAAGGTCGCGACGATGTACGCGCTCGAGGCGCGCTCGATCCGTCAGCTCTTCGTGATCGACTCGCGGCTCGGCGCGACGGACGGCGGCGCCGATGCGATCGAGGCGTCGCGCGTGATCGCGATGCTCGCGGCGGCGCCCGATCGCTTCCGTGATCGACCAGCGTTCCTCGCCCACGTCCGCGAAGCGGGGTTCGACGAAGCCCTCGCGCGCTGGCTCGCGCAGAGCCTCGCCGCGCGGCCGGATGGCGGGTTTCGGTTCTCGCTCGACACGCGGCGTATCCGCGCGCTGATGGACGACTACGCGAGCCTCGATCTGTGGGACGCGATCGATCCGCCGCGCGCGGGCCTCGCCGTGCACCTCGTGATCGGCGGGCGCTCCGACACGTACGGACCGGCGGGGATCGCGAAGGCGAACGACCTCGCCGAGCGCAACGAGGCGGTCTTCGCGCACGTGATCGAGGACGCGAGCCACTGGGTTCACGTCGACGCACCGGATCGGCTGCTCGATATCGTGGTGGAGGCGCTCGCGTGAGCGCGCTCGACGTCGATGTCCTCGTGGTGGGCGGCGGGCTCGCCGGCCTCGAAGCCGCGCGCGTCGCGAGCGCGGAGGGCGCGGTGGTAGCGCTCGTCGATCCGGGCCCGCTCGGCGGTCGAGCGACGCACGGAACCTTGACGGCGTGGCGAGCCCTCGCGGACGCGTCGCGGCGTGACCGCGAGAGCGCGTGGGGAGAGGCGCAGCGCGCGCATCAGCACGCGCGGGAGCGTCACGCCGAGCTCCATGCGCTCCGGCTCGAGGATCACGGCGTCTCGCACGTCGTGGGACGTGGCGCGTTCACCCGCGCGGACGGCGAGCGCGGGTTCGAGGTGAAGGGCGGCCCGCGCGTCACGTTCGAGCGCGCGATCGTGGCGACGGGCGGTCGGCCGCGCACCCTCGGGAGGGGCGCGCGCGTGCTCACCCCCGACCGATTGCTCGACCTCGCCGAGGCGCCGAAGGAGCTGCTCGTCGTCGGCGGCGGCGCGGCGGGGGCGGAGCTCGCCGACGCGATGGTCCGGCTCGGCGCCACGGTCACCTGGATGATGGACGAGCTCGGGATCCTACCCGAGCACGACCGCGAGCTCGCGGAGTCGGTCGGCGACGTCCTGATGGGCCGGGGGGTCAAGCTCGTGCACGGGATCCGCGTCGCCGAGGTCACGAGCGACGATCGGCAGGCGCTCGCTCGGCTCGAGGGGGGCCGGACGTACGCCGCGCCGATCGCGGTGGTCGCGGTGGGGACAGAGCCCGCGATCGAGGACCTCGGCCTCGCGCACCTCGACCTCACGCACCTCGCGGTCGATGAGCGCTGCGAGACGTCGGCGCCCGGGATCTTCGCGGCCGGAGACTGCACGCCGCGTTGCGCGGGCGCGACGGCGTCCGTCGCGATGGGTCGGATCGCGGGCCTTCGCGCGACCGATCGCGACGCCGCGCCGTGGGACCCCGAGGCGATCCCCCGCGCGGTCCACACCGATCCCGCGGTCGCCCAAGTCGGGCTGACCCCCGAGCGCGCGGCCGGCCGTCCCGTGTCGATCGTGAGCCTTCGCCTCGAGGAGACCTTGCTCGGCGCGCTCCGCGGCGTCGGGTCGAGCGTCGACGCGAAGGGCTTTCTCCGCCTCGTCTGCGACGAGCGCGACGTCGTCCTCGGCGCGAGCGCGGTGGGCCCCGGGGCGGTGGAGGCGGTCGATGCCGTGGCGATCGCGATGCGTGTCGGAGCGACCCGCGCCCAGCTCGCCTCCGCGAGCGTCACCCTCGGCGCGCGCCTCGAGGCGCTCGTCGCTTGCGCGCGCTGAGCGCTCGACGGGTCCGTCGGCGCCCCATTTCACCCCCGTCGGCTCCGCTTTCGCGATGTCGCCGGCTCGACTTCCGCACCGAGAGCGCGGGGAAATAGCCCGAGCGATCTGAATTCGATCGCCGAGATCGGGCGATCGCCCCCACTTTTGTGACAGCCATGTGACAGAGCTGCCGAATCACGGTCGATCCGCAAGAAGGCTCTCTCCAGCTGGATACGGTCGAGGAGCCGCCACGTGTGCGGCAGGAGGTACGCATGTCGATTCCTCATCACCTCGTCAGCGCCAAGATCGCGGAGGCTCGGGCTCGCGGCGCGTTCCGAGGACCCCTCAGCGACGAGGCCAGGCTGCTCAGCGAGATGGAGCAGCTCCTGGCCGCGCTCGCCGGGGCCGCCCCCGACGACGCCCTCGAGATGCGAGCCCGCCTCGCGCTCTGCGAGCGCCGTTTGGCCGAGGTCCTCGAGCGGACGGGCCAGTCCGTCCTCGCCGACGCCCTCTACGATCGCAACCCCGAGTACGACGCCTAAGCCCCCTCGTCACCCGACTCGATCGGGCCGCCGAGCTCCACGGAGGCGGCCCGATGGCTCGATCATGCGCGACGAGCGACGCGCAGGCGGTTCTTTGTCGCTCGGGCTGGGAAGCGAGACCACGACGCGCCGCGGCTTACAGGCTGCTTTCGCTCGTCTCCTCCGATGACTTGCTCGGGGCGCCCCACTACCGTGGGCGACCGCGGATGAGGTTTCGGATGGCGATTCGAGCGAGCGGACGAGCGAGCGGGCGAGGAGCGGCGGTGCTCCTCTCGATCTTGGGTGCGCTCTCGGGCTGCACGACCGGCAACACCGATGGCGACGGCGGCCGAGGGGGGTTCGACGCGGGCGACCCGCTGTCCGGATGCGATCCATCCCAGGACGCCGACGGCGACGGGATCGCGGACGCGGCGGAGGGGCGCGCGGACTCGGACGGCGACGGGACGCCCAACGATCAGGACCTCGACTCGGACGGGGACGGCATCTCGGACAACAACGAGCACATGGGCAACATCGCTTGCTCGCTCCCTGACGCCGACGACGACGGGATCCCGAACTGGCTCGACACCGACAGCGACAACGACGGGCTCTCGGACGCCGACGAGGTCAGCGTCTACTCGACCGACCCCTACGACATCGACACCGACGGGGACATGGTCACCGACCTCGGGGAAGCGCTCGGCACGCGCACGGACCCGAACGATCCGTCGAGCACCATCGATCCGGGCGACTTCTTCGTCGTGCTCCCGTACAACGGCATGCCCGAGAATCGGATGCTTCGGTTCGATACGAACCTCCAGCGCGCCGACCTCTACTTCCTCATCGACACCACCGGATCGATGGGCGAGGCGATCGCGAACGTGTCGAGCTCGCTGAGCAGCATCGCGAGTCAAGTCCGCATGCGCATCCCCAACGTGCAGCTCGGCGTGGGACAGTATCGCGACTTCCCGAACGACACCGGCGGGTTCAGCTTCGACGCGTACGGCGGCCCCGGCGACATGCCGTATCGCAACGAGCAGGACATCACCGACGATCTCGCGGCGGTGCAGGCCGCGCTCGGACGCCTGAGCGCGGGGGGCGGCGCCGACGGTCCCGAGGCGTCCACCGAGGCGCTCTATCAGACGGCGACCGGCGAGGGCGCGAACTGGAGCTTCACGGGCGGCGCACCGCCGTTCGATCTCCCGCGCAAGTCCTGTGTCGCGGTGCCCGACGAGATCGGGCGCCGGCGCGGCTACCCTTGCTTCCGACCCGACGCGCTCCCGATCGTCGTGCTCGTGACCGACGCGCCGTTCCACAACGGGCCGGGAGGGAGCAACGCATACGTCGGCATCAGCCCGATGCCGCACTTCCTCGATCAATCGATCGCCGCGCTCAACGCGATCGGCGCGCGGGTCATCGGCGTCGCGGTCAACGCGGCGAACCCCGACGAGGTGGAGGTCGCGCGGATGACCGGAACGGTCGACACCTCGGGAATGCCGCTCGTGTACGACGCGGCGGGCGGGACCGTCTCGACCGCGATCATCAACGGCATCGAGACGATCGCCGGTCGCACGCCGCAGGACGTCGACGCGATCACGGAGAACGTCGACGGCAACCCCGACGGCTTCGACGCCACGATGTTCATCAAGGCCATCACGCCGGTCGAGGGCTACAACGGCACCGCGAGCGGACCGATGCCCGGGATCACCTACCGGGACAAGGACGCCAACTTCTTCTACGACCTGGTCCCGGGCACCGTGGCGGAGTTCGACGTCCGGTTCCTGAACGACGTCCGCCCGCCCGCCGCCACCGCGCAGATCTTCCGCGCGACGATCATCGTCCGCGGAAACCGCGTGGCCCGGCTCGACAGCCGGAACGTCTACATCGTGGTCCCACCGGACGGCGCGATCATCCTGATTTGAGGTAACATGGCGGAGCCCGGGCGCCGCGGAGTCTCGATTCGAGACAGCTCAATCTGAGACACCGCCGTCCGTACGTCCCCCTCGATGACCAAGACCAGCAGCGGCGAGCTCACCGGGCGGATCGGCTTTGCCGGCGCGAAGCTCGGGGCCTCGCGCGGAGGCGGCCCGCCGCGCCTGGTCGTCCTCATGGGGAGCGAGCCGGGGCGTCGGTTCGGCCTCGACGCCGAGGCGATCGTGATCGGTCGCTCCGAGGAGTGCGACGTCCAGCTCGACGACACGAAGGTCTCGCGCCGGCACGCGCAGCTCACGTTCTCGGAGGGCGCGTGGACGCTCGAGGATCTCGGGAGCCGCAACGGCACGCTGGTCAACGGCGAGACGGTGAGCCGGCGCGAGCTCGAGATGGGCGACCGCATCCAGCTCTCCGGCGAGACGCTGCTCCTCTTCACGCGCCAGGACCCACTCGAGGATCTGCTGCTGCACCGCCAACAGATGGCGGTGATCGGTCAGCTCGCGGCGGGCATCGCGCACGACTTCAACAACCTGCTCAACGTGATCGCGGCGAACACCGCGCACCTGAGCGCGCTCGACGGGGTCACCCCCCTCGACAACCCCGAGGTGAAGGAGTGTCACGCGGACATCGCGGCGGCCGCGACGCGCGCCGCCGAGCTCACCGCTCGGCTCCTCACGATCGCGCGACGCCGCGAGCGCCACCACGAGGCGATCGGTGAAGCGGTCGATATCTCGCAGCTCTGCGAGGACGCGCTCCATCTCGTGCGCCGCACGTTCGATCGCTCGATCACGGTCGAGTCGGCGATCGAGCCGAACCTCGTCGTGGACGGCGATCACGCGGCGCTCCACCAGCTGCTGATGAACCTCTGCATCAACGCGCGCGACGCGATGCCGCGCGGCGGTGCGCTCATCGTGCGCGCGTTCCGGCAGCAGGACGCGCAGCCCGCAGCGGGCTCGTTCTGGACCGGCGGACCGCAGGTCGTGATCGAGGTGCGCGACACCGGCGTCGGGATGGACGAGAAGACGCGCGCGCGCGTGTTCGAGCCATTCTTCACGACCAAGGACAAGGGCGCGGGGAGCGGGCTCGGCCTCGCGACGGTGTACGAAGTTGCGACGACCCACGGAGGCGGCGTCGAAGTGGTGAGCGAGCTCGGCGAGGGCGCCCTGTTCCGGATCCGACTCCCCGCCCGCGCGCCCGACGCGAAGGGCTCGGAGCACTCGCGCAAGCGCAAGATCAGCACGTGGGATGGCGCCGCCCAGACGAACGTCGGGCATGGACGCGTGCTCGTGGTCGACGATCAGGAGCTCGTGCGTCGCAGCCTCGGCCGCTTGCTCAAGGCGGCGGGCCACGAGGTCAGCTACGCGGCCGACGGCGAGGAGGCGCTCGCCGCGTTCACCGCGAGCACGCCGCGACCCGACGTGATCCTGATGGACCTCGACATGCCGCGGCTCTCCTGCTCCGAGACGCTCGCGCACATGCGCCAGATCGATCCCGAGGTGCGCGTCGTGTTGATCAGCGGGTACTACGACGAGGCGCGCAAGCAGCGCTTGCTGCAGGACGGCGCCACCGACTTCCTCGCGAAGCCGGTCGACGCGAAGGCGCTGCGCGACTCGGTCCGCCTCGCCATGTCGTTGCCGAAGGTCACACCGCGCCCGGCGGATCCCTGACCGCTCGGTTCGTCCGGGCCCCACGGGGTCGCGCGCGGAAAAGGGTCGCGCCGCCCTCCCTGCGCCGCCACACTGCCCGCCGCGATGACCGAAGAGGCCCCCGCCGCGCCGCTCGAGCGTCGCGTTCCACGCGAGCTCACGAGCGACTCGTTGCTCGAGGGGTTCCTCGACTACGTGACGGAGCGCGGGCTCGAGCTCTATCCGGCGCAGGAGGAGGCGATCCTCGAGCTCGTGAGCGGACGCAGCGTGATCCTCAACACGCCGACCGGCTCGGGCAAGTCGCTCGTCGCGAGCGCGATGTGCTTCCGCGCGCTCGCCGAGCGGCGACGCGCGTTCTACACGGCGCCGGTCAAGGCGCTCGTCAACGAAAAGTTCTTCGATGCATGCCGCGACTTCGGCGCGCGCAACGTGGGGCTCATGACGGGCGACGCGTCGGTCAACCGCGACGCGCCCATCATCTGCTGCACGGCGGAGATCCTCGCGAACGTCGCGCTCGCCGAGATGGAGGACGCGCGGGTCGACTACGTGGTGATGGACGAGTTCCACTACTACGCGGACCGTGAGCGCGGGTGGGCTTGGCAAGTGCCGTTGCTCGTCCTGCCCGAGCACACGCGCTTCCTATTGATGAGCGCGACGTTCGGCGAGCTCAAGGCGTTCGAGGGCGCCATCGAGGCGCTCACCGGGGAGGCGCCCGCGGTGGTCACGAGCGATCGGCGGCCGGTCCCGCTCGAGTTCACGTACAGGGAGACGGTGCTCCAAGAGACGGTCGAGGAGCTGCTGAAGGAGAACAAGGCGCCGATCTACCTCGTGCACTTCACGCAGCGGAGCGCCGCCGAGCAGGCGCAGACGCTGATGAGCATCGACTTCCTCGACAAGGAGAAGAAGCGCGAGATCCAGGCCGAGCTCGTGGGGTTCCGGTTCGACACGCCGTTCGGCAAGGACCTCCGCCGCTGGGTGCAGCACGGGATCGGCGTCCACCACGCGGGGATGCTCCCGAAGTACCGGCTCATGGTGGAGAAGCTCGCGCAACGCGGGTTGCTCAAGCTGATCTGCGGCACCGACACGCTCGGCGTCGGAGTGAACATCCCGATCCGCACCGTGCTCTTGACCCAGCTCTGCAAGTACGACGGCAAGAAGACGGCGATCCTCACGGTGCGCGACTTCAAGCAGATCGTCGGGCGCGCGGGGCGCAAGGGGTTCGACGATCAGGGCTACGTCGTCGCGCAGGCGCCCGAGCACGAGGTCGAGAACATCAAGCTGCGCGCGAAGATGGCCGCCGACCCGAAGAAGGCGAAGAAGATCCGGATGAAGAAGCCTCCCGAGCGGGGCTACGCGCACTGGGACGAGCGCACGTTCCACAAGCTGATCGACTCCCCGCCGGAGCGGCTCGACTCGAGCTTCGAGGTCACGCACTCGATGTTGCTCCAGGTGCTCGACCGCGAGGACGGCGACGGCTGCCGACGGATGAAGAAGCTCCTGCGCGCGACCCACGAGCCTCGCGCGAAGAAGTTCCAGCACGGGCGCGTCGCGCTCGGGATGTTCCGCTCGCTCATCGAGGCCGACGTCGTCGAGGTGACCAAGCAGCACGGCCGTGCGTTCGTCGACGTGAAGTCGGATCTCCAGACCGACTTCTCGCTGAACCACAGCCTGTCGCTCTACGTCGTCGAAGCGATCCGCGCGCTCGACCGCGAGAGCGAGAGCTACGCGTTCGACGCGATCAGCCTCGTCGAGGCCACGCTCGAGAACCCGACCGCGGTGCTCCTCGCGCAGCTCGACAAGAAGAAGGGCGACCTCGTCGCGCAGCTCAAGCAGGAGGGCGTCGAGTACGAAGACCGGATGCGCGAGCTCGAGCAGGTCGAAATCGACAAGCCCGCGCTCGAGACGATCCTGACCAGCTACGAGGCGTTCCGCGAGAAGCACCCGTGGCTCTCGCCCGGCTACGTCCAGCCAAAATCGATCGCGCGGGAGATGCTCGAGAAGGGCATGGGCCTGACCGACTACGTCAAGGAGTACGGGCTCTCACGAGCGGAAGGTGTGTTGCTCCGCTACTTGAGCGGAGCCTACAAGGCGTGCGTCCAGACCATCCCGGAGGACGAGAAGACCGATCACTTCTACGACCTCTGCGACGAGCTCGGCGCGGTGGTGCGGAGCGTCGACTCGAGCCTCATCGAGGAGTGGGAGCACCTCCTCGAACCGAGCGCGCCGCCGAGCGTGGATGCGAGCCCCGAGCCTACGAGCCAGACGCGCGACATCACGCAGGATCGGCGCGCGTTCACCGCGATGGTGCGCAACCTCGCGGCGCGGCTGCTGCGGCTGCTCGCGCTCGGGCGCTACGAGGACGCGGCCGATCTCGCGGGAGAGGGCTGGACGATCAAGAAGATGGACGACGCGATGGCCGCGTACCATTCCGAGCACGCCGCGTTGCGGTTCGATCCGGGCGCGCGCGCTCCCGCCAACACGCTCGTCACCGAGGAGCCGACGCGCTGGACGGTGCGCCAGATCATGCTGGACCCGGACGCGCTCGACGATTGGTCGTTCACGTTCGAGGTCGACCTCGAGAAGGCCCGCGCGGAGGGCCAGCCGGTCATGCAGCTCCTCACGCTCGAGCCGAGCTGAGGGTCTAGACCCTCGCGACGGAGATCGCGATGGGTTCAGCGTCGATGATCGGGCGCGAGATTGGCCCTCGGCGGGACGAGGCGATGCCGGAGTATCGTCGAGGAGCGACGAGGGTCGAGATCGGGTTCGAGGGCGTCGATCAACCCGTCGCGATCTCCGTCGCGAGGGTCTAGCCCCCCGGAACCGTTCCGGGGACTAGCCCCGGATGAGGAGCACCAGCGCCACGACCGCGAAGAGCCCGTTCATCGGGAGCGCGAGCTTCGACGCCCGGCGCACCGCGCGTCGGACCAGCGTCGCCTCGGCGTCGGCCCGACGACCGAGCGTGATCACGGCTTCGTCCGGCCAGTCCCCCGACGCGGTGCGCAAGCCCACCGCGCCGAGCGAGCGCGTCCCGGTGAGCACCACGACGTCTTGACCGGACGAGCGCGGATCGCCCTCGAGCACCGGGACCTCGCGGTCCGGCAGGCGCAGGCGCAGCTCGCCACCCTCCATCTCGACCCAGGCCTCGCCGTTCACGTAGAGCGCGCCGGCGCCGGCGTGCGTGAACAATCGCTTCAGCGCGCTGTAGGGACGAAAGAGGACTTTCCCCCCCGGCGCGACCCGGAGCCGCCCCTCGATCGCGATGATGCCGCGCGCCGCCGACGGGAACCCATGGCTCATGTCGGGCACCGCGAGGGCGCGCGCGGTCCCGAGCTCGAAGCCGGTGGTCGTGACGATCCAGAACAGGAGCGCGAGGCCGAGGACGAACACCGTCGTGCCCAACGGTCCGAGCCGACCGAACGTGCGCGCGTGCAGCGAGTCGTCGAGGCGGACCCCGTCCGAGTCGATCACGGTCCCTTCGCGATGGATGCCGTCGGTGAGGGCGACGACGTATTCGCCCGGATGCCCCACGCGAGGTCGCACGATCAACGCGCGCTCGCCAAACCGATCGTGCGACGCGACGCGGCCCGCGCCGCCGCCGTCGTCCGCCTCGATCATCACGCCGCCCGGCACGGTCCGGACGGTGACCGACGTCCCTTCGATCCGGACGACCTGCTCGCCGTGCTGCGGGCCGAGGGGGATCGCGTGCGAGGACGGGACGCGCGCCCACTCCTGCATCGCGCTCGGCCGGCTCGCCGCGAGCGCGAACGAGGCGACGACGAGGACCACGGCCGGCGCAGCGAGCAACGTGAGCCGTCGCAGCTGGCTCGCCGCCGACGCCCCGGTCGATCGGTCGCGACCGCTCTCCTCTAGCTCGACCTCCCGCGCCGCGTTCACGAACGGGGTGGCGAGGAGCACCACGCTCGCAAACGACCCGCACGCCACGGCGACGAACGGGACGAAGAACGCGATCGCGCCCTCGCCGACCACGAGGCCGAGGCCACCCGAGATCGCGACGGCGAGCCCGAGCGGGACTCCCGCCACCGCCCCGAGCCGCGCGGCGGCGAGCGGCCCCGTGCGGGCGGCCAGCTCGAACGACGCGGCGCACGCGTCCAGCGGTCCGCGATCGTGGTCGAGCGCGAGGAAGGGGGCGAACACGAACGAGCCGAGCGCCGCGCCGATCGCGATCGGGGCGATCGACGCCAGCGCGAGCGCGAGCGACGGCTCGTACGGGACGTCCGGGATCGTTTGGTAGGCGACGACGAACACCGTGGCGACGCCGAGGGCCTGGACGAGGAGGGCGGCGACCACCAGCATCCCCGACCACCCGCGTGGCGTCTTGGACGGCGGAAAAGGCCCACCGCTCGCGAGGCTCTTCGTCGCGCGCAGGATCGCGCCGAACGAGACGGCCGCGAGCGGTACGCCGATCAAGAAGAGCGAGAGGAGGAGCGCGAACGGCAGCCAGAAGAGCAGCACGCCGAGCCGCCCCGGCGCCGCGCGGACGACGCGCATCGCGTCTCGGATCACGCGGCCTCCTGCGTCGGACGCTCGCCCGGTCCCGCCGACGAAGGCCGCCGCTGCGCGCGGCGCTCCCGCCACTGGCCGACGACGACGTAGAGGACGGGGATCACGAACAGCGTGAGGAGCGTGCCGACGATCATCCCACCGACCACCGCGCGGGCCATCGGCGCCCAGGTCTCCGCTCCGTCGCCCACGCCCATCGACAGCGGAAGCATACCCAGGATCGTGGTGAGCGCCGTCATGAGGATCGGTCGGAGGCGCGTGCGCCCCGCGCTCGCCGCCGCCTCCTCGAGCGTGTCGCCCTCGCCGAGCCGCCGCTTGATCTGATCGATCAACACGATGCCGTTGTTCACGACCACGCCGCCGAGCAGGATGACGCCGACCAGCGCGGTGACCTGCACCGACGTCCCCGTCACCGCGAGCGCGAGGACCACGCCGATGATCGCGAGCGGGACCGTGAACATGATGATGAACGGCTCGAGCAGCGACTCGAACTGCGACGCCATCACCATGTAGACGAGCGCGAGCGCGGCGAGGAGCGCCATCGCGAGCTTGAAGAACGCGTCGCGCAGGTCCTCGGCGGTGCCGCCGATCTCGTAGGTCATCCCCTCGGGGACGCCGAGCCGATCGATGCGCGCCTCGACCGCGCGGACCACCGAGCCGAGGTCGCTCGACTCGCTCCTCGTCAACGTGACCTGCGCGAGCCGGCGCTGGTTCTCGCGCTCGATGTCCACCGGGCCGAGCTGATCGCCGAGGTCCACGATGGTGCCGAGCGGGACGGTGCCACCGGCCGGCAGCGCGATCGGGAGATAGCGGAGATCGGCGAGCCGGGTGCGATCGGCGCGGGGCGCGCGGACCCGGACCACGTACTCGTCGCCGTCCTCGCGGAACGTCGTCGCGGGGATGCCTTGGTAGTACGCGGCCACCGTCGACGCGACGAGCGAGGGGCTGATGCCGAGCACCTCCATCCGTTCGCGGTCGTACGCGAGCGCGAGCTCGGGGCTCCCGTGCAGCATCGAGAAGCGCGCGTCGCGCACGCCGTCGAGCGTCTCGAGCTCCCCTCGCAGCTGCTCGCCGAACGTGCGCAGCTCGTCGAGGTCCTCGCCGAAGATCTTCACCACGACGTCGCCGCCCGCGCCGCCGAGCGCGAACGTCGCGAGCTTGAGCTCGAGGCCGGGGATGTTGGCGAAGCGCTCGGTGAGCGCCGCCTCGATCTCCTGCTGCGTGCGATCGCGGTCGCCCGGATCGGGCAAGCGCGCGCGGAGCGTCCCCTTGTTCGCGGTGCCGCCGAAGATCGCGGCGAAGCCCTCCGCCGTCCCATAGTCGGCGGTGACGACGAGCGCCTCGGGCACCTCCTCGCGGATCGTCGCCTCGACGCCACCGATCAAGGAGCGCATCTCGTCGAGCGAGGTACCCGGCGCGGCGGTGACCTCGACGCGGACCTCGGAGACGTCCGCCTTCGGCAAGAAATCTTGCCCGAGGAACGGCGCCGCGGCGAGGCTCGCCGCGAACGCGAGCACCGGCAGGAGGAGCACGAGCTTCCTGTGGCGGAGCGCGCGCGCGATGCCGCGCTCGTACGCGGGCGCGAGGCGATCGAGGAACCCGGTGGCGCGCGCGAGCGCCTCTTCGATGCGGTTGCGGCCGCGATCCCCCAACATGCGCGAGGCCATCAGCGGCACGAGGCTGAGCGCGACGACCATCGAGCTGAGCAGCGTCACGGTGATCGTCAGCACCATGTCGCGGAAGATCTCGCCCGCGATCCCCTCGACCAGCATGATCGGGAGGAACACCACCACCGTGGTGAGGGTGGACGCGACGAGCGGCATACCCATCTCGCGCGCGCCGAGGAGCGCCGCCCGCGCGGGGGTCTCGCCCGCCTCGAGGTGCTGGAACGCCGCCTCGAGCACGACGATCCCGTTGTCGACCAACATGCCGATCGCGAGCGCGAGGCCCGCCATCGAGATGAGGTTGAGCGTCACGTCGAGCGCGTCCATCACCACGAACGCGACGACGATCGACGTCGGGATCGCGATCATCGTGATGAGGCTCGTCCGCCAGCTCCGGAGGAACATCAACAAGACGAGGCCGGTGAGGAGGAACGCGACGAGCGCGGTCTGTCCGAGGTTCGCGATCGAGCGGAGGATCGGCCGCGACTCGTCGAACAGCGGCACGAGCGTCACGCCGTCGGGGAGGCGCTCGACGATGCCGGGCAGCGCCGCGTTCACCGCGCGCGCGACCTCCACGGTGTTGGCGTCCGACTGCTTGCGCACCGCGACCATCACGGCGGGCTCGCCGTCCGCGGTCACGACGTGCGTCTCCTCCTCGAACGTGTCGACGACCTCCGCCACCTCGCGCAGGCGGATGGGTCGACCGCCGCGCTGGCCGACGATCACGTCGCGGATCTCGTCGACGTTCTGGAACAGGCTCGTCGGTTGGATCGCGAGGCGCTGCTGCCCGTCGTCCACCGCGCCGCTCGGCACCACGAGGTTCGCGCCGCGCAGCGCGTCCGCCACGGTCGTCGGCGTGATCCCGTTGGCCTCGAGCCAGCGCGGATCGAGGCGCACCTGGATCTCGCGATCGAGGCCGCCCATCACCTCCGCCGCCGCGACGCCTTCCACCCGCCCGAGGTAGGGCTGCACCTGCTCGGTCGCGATGCGCCGGAGCTGGTGGCCGTCGAGCGGTCCGTCGAGCGCCATGAACATCACCGGCGCGAGGCTCGGATCGAACGCGAACGTGAGCGGACGGCTCGCCTCGTCGGGCAAGAGGTCTTCCGCGAACAGCTCGAGGTTCTTGCGCACCTCGATCTCCGCCGCGTTCATGTCGGTGCCCCAGGTGAAGCTCACGAGCACGATCGAGGTGCCCTGCCGCGAGGTGGAGCGGACGCTCTCGACGTTCTCGACCGACGCGACGGCGCGCTCGATCGGCTCCGTCAAGAGCGTCTCGGTGTCCTCGGGGCTCGCACCGACGTAGGTGGTGATCACCGCGATGACCGGGAGGTCGACCTCGGGCAGGCGATTGAGCGGGAGGTTGTAGAGCGAGTAGAGCCCGAAGCCGACCAGGCATAGATAGATCATCGACGTCGTCACGCCGCGTCGGATCGAGAGCTCGCCGAGCGAAGGCAGGCTCGCGCCGCCGCCCGGGAGGATCCGCCGGAGGCCGCCTTTCTTCGGCGGCGAGCTCGGTCGCGATGGGGGATCCGGGTCGTCGCTCACGACGGCTCCGGCGGTCCGTCGGCGGTGCGCACGAGCGCACCATCCCGCAACAAGTGTTGCCCTTGGACGACGACCTCCTCGCCGCCCTCGAGCCCGCTCTCGATCGCGACCGCCGCGTCGTAGCGGCGACCGAGCTGGACCTCGCGACGGCTCGCGGTCCCCGTCGCGCGATCGAGCACGAACACGTGCGCGAGGCGCTCGGTGTCGGTGCGCGAGCTCAAGACGAGCGCCCGCGACGGCGCGAGGACGACGCCGTCGTGTCGCTCCAGCACGATGCGTGCCTCGGCGACCATCCCCGGACGGAGCCTCCCCTCGGGGTTGTCGAGGCCGACGTCGACCGCCGCGGTGCGGGTGAGCCGATCGAGCACCGGGGAGACGCGCGTGATGGTTCCGTCCGCCGCGAAGTCGGCGAGCGCCGGTGAGCTCAGAGCGACGCTCATCCCCTCGCGCACCCGCACGTAGTCGGGCTCGGTGAGCCGCAGCCGCACGCGCAGGCGGCCCGCCTCGACGATCGTGCAGACGGGCACGCTCGGCGCGACCATATCGCCCGCCTCGACGGACAGCATCGCGACGGTCCCCGCGATCGGCGCGCGCACGACCGTCAAGTCGCGTTGCACGCTCGCGGTACGCCTCGCCGCCTGGGTCTGCGCGAGCTGCGCCTCGCTCGTGCGGAGCTGCGCCTCGAGCGTCTCGAGCTGGCTGCGCGGCACCGCGCCGCGCTCGACCGGTCCGCGGATGCGCTCGATCTGTTGGCTGAGCTGATCGCGCGCCGCCGCTGCGACGTCCACCGCCGCGCTCGCCTGCTGCACCCCCGCGGACTGGATGCCCGCGCTGAGCGTCATGAGCACGTCGCCTTCTTCGACCGCGTCGCCCTCCTCGACCCGGAGCTCGGCCACGCGCTCCGCCGCCTGCGCGAAGACCCGCACCTCGCGCTCGCCATGCACGTCGCCGAGGACGCGCACCTCGTCGATCGCGTCGCCGACCGACACGCGCTCGGTCACCACCAGCCGCGGGAGCTCGGGGCCCGCGTCGGGCTCCCCCATGAGCCGATCGCACCCCGCCCCGAGCCCCACGCTGGTGGCGAGCGCGGCCGCCAAGGGCAGCCGTCGAGCGAGAGCCGAGGTGCTCGTCATGGAGTGCTCGTCATCGGGGAGAGCCGCGCCCATCCTGGAGGCGGGTCGCGGGGTGACGAGAAATTAGAGCCCGAGGTGGCCGACGTCGAGACAGCCCGGACCCGCGAGGCGACGGTTCGACCCGCGATCGCGCGCGGTCAGGTCTCGACCAGGTGCCGGTCTACGACCCGCCACTCGTAGTCGACGAGGCGCAAGTCCACGTAGCCCGACACGCCCTCGCCCGGGATCGCCAGCTGGAGCCGCACCGCGCCCTCGACGCTCTCGCGCGCGGTGAACCGCACCCGCGCCTCGCCTTCCGAGGTCACGCGCACCGGCCGATCCCCCGCCGTCACCGAGGGCGCACCCTCCGCGAGGTCGGGCGCCGCGAACAGCGCGAGCGGCAGGTTCGACGGCTGCTCGAGGTGCAGATAGGCGCGGACCGCCGCGTCGTCGATCGCCGCCTGGAGCAGCATCTGTTGCACCATCGCCTCGGTGGGCGGCGGCGCTATGAGGTCCGCGCCCGGCTCCTCGTCCGATGGCGCGTTCCCTGCGCCGGTCCCTTCCTGATCCGCCACGCTGGACGGCTCGGCCGTCCCCGCCTCGGATCCCCCGCACCCCAGCATCATCGTGACGGCCGCGAGGCACGCCGCGAGCTCCCCCGTCGTTCGCATGCCGCGGGATAGCGCCGCGCCCGCCCGCGATCCACTTCGTGTACGCTCTCCGCGCTGCGCGTTCGTTCAGCTCGTCGCTCCACCCCTTCGATCCGACAAAGGTGACAGACGCGCCGCCGCCCGGTTCAATTGCTGGCCCGGTCCTCACGCCTCCTGGCTGCTCGCCACCCATCCCGATGCACCGCTTCGCCCGCGGGGCGCGCCTGGCGCCATCTCTCCTGTTCCTGCTGACGCCGAGCGTCGCATGGGCGGACGAAGGGCATGGCGCGCCCGAGAGCGACTCCTCGATCGTCACCGTGGTCGCGCTCATCGGCGTGGTCGCCCTCGCGTTCCTCCTCGCGCGGTTCGTGGTCGGCCGCCTCCAGAAGACGTTCCTCGTCATGGCCGGCGTCGAGTCGATGCTCCTCGGTGTCCTGCTCGGCCCCGAGATTCCGTATCTCTCGATCTCGGCGTTCTCGAACCTGCAAGGCCTCTTGCCGATCGTCGCGCTCGCCGTCGGATGGGTCGGCCTCCTTCGCGGGATGGAGCTGCGGGTCAGCTCGATCCGCACCGAGACCCCCACCGGCACCGCGCAGCTCGCGCTCGTGCAGGCGCTCGTGGCCGGCGGCGCGACGACCGCCGTCGCCTATCTCGCGTTCTCGACGCCTGGCGTCTTCCACTTCGGCGATCTCGCGGAGAGCCGCGAAGCGTGGATCGCGGCGGGCGTCCTCGGGTGCACCGCGGCCGCGGGATCCGCCGAGCCGATCGCGCTCATCGCCAAACGCTATCGCCTCGAAGGCGACGTCGCGACGCGCCTGCGCCGCATGTCGTCCCTCAGCGAGCTCGTCGCGATCGCGGCGTTCGGGATCCTCTTCGCGATCTTTCACCCGTCGGCGCCGGACGCGCTGGTCGAGCTCTCCGCCACCGAGTGGGCGGTCGTCGCGGTGTTCGTCGGGGTGACCCTCGGCGTCTTGTTCCGCCCGTTCCTCGGCGACGACGACTCGGAGAACGGCCGCTTCCTCGCGATGGTGGGGATCATCGTGCTCGCGAGCGGCGCCGCGTACTTCCTCGACTTGTCGCCGCTCTTCGTGAACCTCTGCCTCGGCGTTGTGCTCGTGAACACCGCGAAGGCAGGCCCGCAGATCCACGCCACGCTGGTGAACACCCGTCGTCCGATGGCGCTCGTCTTGCTCGTGTTCGCGGGCGCGCTGATGCGACCCGTCGACCCTGTCGACGGCCTCCTCGTCTGCCTCGCGTTCCTCGCGCTCCGCCTCGGCGGCAAGGCCGTGGGCACCGCGCTCGCGAGCTGGCGCACCCCGCTCCGCGGCGACTACTTCCGGGGCCTCCTCGCGCACGGCGACGTGTCCGTCGCGATGGCGGTCTCGCTCCGGCTCGTCTACGACGGGCCCGCCGTCGACCTCGCCTACCTCGCGATCCTCGTCTCCGTCGTCGTCAACGACCTCATCGCGCCACGCGTCTTGCGCAGCCTGCTCGTCGACACCGGCGATCTGCGTGGCGAGCGCCAAGAGGCCACGACGTGATCGCACCCGCCACTCGTAGAGGAGCGCCGCGATGTACATCGTGATCATCGGCATGGGCGAGGTGGGCCGTCACCTCGTGCGCACCATGGAGCACGAGGGCCACGACCTCGTCGTCGTCGACGCGAGCCCGGACGCGATCCGGCTCGTCGAGGATCACCACGACGTCATGAGCATGGTCGGGTACGGCGCGAGCCACGACATCCTCGCCGCCGCGCAGGTCGAGCGGGCGGACCTCGTGGTGGCCGTCACCGATCACGACGAGGTCAACCTCATCGCCGCGCTCGCGGCCAAGCAGCTCGGCGCGACGAAGGTGATCGCGCGCGCGCAGGGCAACGCGTGGACGTCGCAGCAAGAAGGCGTGCGATATGGCCTCCTCGGCGTCGACGTGGTGATCAACCCGCGCGTCCTCGTCGCGCAGGAGCTCGCCCGCATCGCGCGCAGCCACGGCGCGGTCGACGTCATCGATCTCGCGCAGGACCGCATCGAGCTCGTACAGGTCAACCTCAAGGAGGACGCGCGCCACGTCGGCAAGCCGCTCATGAAGCTCGCGATGCCGCGCGACACGCTGGTGGCGGCGCTCGTGCGCGACGACAAGCTCGTGATCCCGGGCGGCGCCGACGTGCTCATGCCGGGCGACCGCATCTACCTCATCGGCAAGGCGGAGGCGCTCCCGCAGGCGGAAGAGCTGTTCACGAGCCGCCGCGAGTCGCGCCGCGTGTGCATCGTCGGCGGCGGGGTAGTCGGCCGCGCGCTCTCGACGAGCCTCGTCGCGGACGGCGCCGACGTGCTCGTGATCGAGCAGGACCGCGAAGTGGCGGAGGCGCTCAGCGTCGACGTCCCGAACGCGACGGTGGTGCACGGCGACGGAACGGATCGACAGCTCCTCGAGGAGGAGGAGGTCGGCACCTACGACCTCTTGTGCGCCGTCACGTCGGAGGACGAGGTCAACCTGATGGCGGCGCTGCTCGCGCAACGGGTCGGCGTCGGGCGCACCGCGGCGCTCGTCCAGCGCGGCGACTACATGCCGATCTACCAGCAGCTCGGGGTGGACATCGTGTTGACGCCGCGCGCCGTCGCGTCCGATCAGATCCTGCGCTACTGCCGAGGCGGCGGCGTGCAGAACCTGACGCTCCTCGAGGGCGGTCAGGCGGAGGTCGCCGAGCTGCAGGTGCCGCGCGGCGCGCGCGTGATCGGCGTGCCGCTCCGGCGCATGGGCTTGCCGCGCGGCGCGCTCCTCGGCGGGATCGTCCACGACGACCAGGTGATCATCCCGCGCGGCGACGACACCGTCGAGGCGGGCGACATCGTCATCCTGCTGCTCACCGCGACCGCGCGCCCGATCGTCGAACGGATGTTCCGCTCGAAGAAGGTGGAGTAGCCGAGCCTTGGCGAGCCGGCGCATCCAAGCGCGCGCGAAGTGGCGCGACTTCCGCGGCACGCTGCGTCCGGTCGGCGCGGTGCTGATGGGCCTCGCCGGCGCGCAGGCGGTGTGCGCGGGGCTCGGGTTCATCGTGGAGCGCTGGG
Source organism: Sandaracinaceae bacterium (assembly GCA_050186575.1). GTDB lineage: Bacteria > Myxococcota_A > Polyangia > Polyangiales > Sandaracinaceae > JAUHXR01. Next base: position 53,382 of record JBFWYI010000057.1, read on the forward strand.
TCGCGACGCCCGAGGAGCGCCAGCCCGAGGACGCGCTCTGGATGCTGCTCAGCGCGACGCTCACCGCGGTGACGGGGCTCGCGTCGTTCCGCTACGGCAAGAGCCACGCGAAGATGAACATCACGCGCCGCGAGGCGCTCTTCGCGGTCACCCTCATCTGGATCGTCGGCGGCATCTTCGCGGGGCTCCCGTTCATGCTGAGCACCGCGCGGATGGGGTTCGTCGACGCGTTCTTCGAGTCGGTGAGCGGGATGACCACGACGGGCGCGACGGTGATCGCCGACATCGACGGCGAGCTCATGAAGGGTCAGCCCGGCCGCCCCGGTGGGCTCTCGCACTGCGTCTTGCTCTGGCGCTCACTCATCCAGTGGCTCGGCGGGATGGGCATCGTCGTGTTGTTCGTCGCGGTCTTCCCGTCGCTCGGCGCGGGCGCCAAGCACATGTTCAAGGGCGAGGTGCCCGGCACCACCGCGGAGGGCCTCAAGCCCCGCATCGCGGAGACGTCGTTCACGCTCTGGAAGCTCTACGCCGCGATCACCGCGATCGAGACCGGCCTCTTGATCGTGCTCGGGATGTCCCCGTTCGACGCGGTCTGCCACGCGTTCACCACGATGAGCACGGGCGGCTTCTCGACCCGCGACGCGTCCGTCGCGGGATGGGACAGCTTCGCCATCGAGACCGTGGTCTCGACGTTCATGCTCATCGGCAGCCTCAACTACGGCCTCTTCTACGCGCTGATGCGCGGCAAGAACGCGCGCGCGGTGTTTCGCAATACGGAGCTCCGCGCGTTCGTGTTCCTCTCGCTCATCCTCACGATCGTCCTCACGATCGGGATCCTCCCGCAGCACGACGGCGATCCCGTTCAGGCGTTCCGCTACGCGTACTTCATGGTCGGCACGACGATGAGCTCGACCGGGTACGGCACCGACGACTACATGCTGTACTCGCAGGCGATGCTGATGGTCATCGTCCTGATGATGTTCATCGGCGGCTGCAGCGGCTCGACGGCCGGCGGCCTCAAGGTCGAGCGCGTCGTCCTCATGGCGAAGACCGCGTGGGCCGAGTTCCGCGAGTCGTTCCGCCCCGCCGTCGTCCACGTCGTCCGCATGGGCAAGAACGCGGTGCCCGAGGGGATCCTCCGCGACGTCGCGGTGTTCTTCGGCGTCTACATGGCGGTGCTCGGGTTCGGGGTGCTGTTCGTCGTGGCCAACGAGAGCCTGCTCTACGGCTGGGACTGCTCGGTCGGCACCGCGTTCGGCGCCACCCTCTCCGCGCTCTCGAACATGGGCCCCGCGCCGTGGCACGACGGTCCCGACAACTTCGTTCGCTATAGTCACCTCTCGAAGCTGTTCTTCGTCTTCGCGATGCTCCTCGGCCGCCTCGAGTTCTTCACCATGTTCGCGCTCCTCGTCCCCGACTTCTGGAAGCGATGAGCGAGCGGGCCACAGCGCGCGGCGGTGGGATCCGCAAGATGATCATCGTGCTGCTCCTCGTGGGCGGCGTGATGCTCCTCCATCGCTTCGCGGTCCGGCCCGAGGGCCTCGATCCGAGCGCGCTCCTCGCGTTGGGCTTCGTCATCCTCGCGAGCTACGCGTTCGGCCAGCTCGTCGAGCAGGTCGGGCTGCCGCACATCACCGGCTACCTCATCGCCGGGCTCCTGCTCGGTCCGTCGATCGCGTCGATGCTGCCGCAGATCCTCCCCGCCGGCTGGGCGGTGGCGCCGCCGTTCGACGAGGGCGTGCTCAGCGAGAGCGTGCAAGAGCAGTTGCAACCGCTGAACACCCTCGCGGTCGCGCTCATCGCGCTGACGGCGGGCTCCGAGCTCAAGCTCGAGTCGCTGAGGAAGGGGCTCGCCACGATCCTCGGCGTGCTCGGCGGGCAGGTCGTCGTCATCCCGATCGCGTGCGTCGGCTTCCTCCTGGCGCTCTCGTTCCTGGGGGACACCGTCTCGGTCCCCGGGCTCGGCGCGCTCGGCACCACCGACGCGATCTGGCTCGGCGCGATCCTCGGCAGCATCTCGCTCGCGACGAGCCCCGCCGCCACCATCGCGGTGATCAACGACGTGCGCGCGCGCGGTCCGTTGACCAGCACGCTCCTCGCGACCGTCGTCCTCAAGGACGTGGTGGTCGTCGTCCTCTTCAGCGTCGTGTCCACGTTCGCGGTGACCGCGCTCGGGCTCTCCGAGGGGCCGCAGGGCGCGCTCGGCCTCTACCTCCTGAAGCACATCGGCGGCGCGCTCGCGATCGGCGTGGCGGTCGGCTTCGCGATGGCGCTCTACCTCAAGTACGTGAAGGCGGAGCCGCTGCTCTTCCTCGTCGCCACCGTGTACACGGCCGCGTTCCTGGCGAGCGAGCTCGACGTCGAGGTGGTCGTGCTGTTCATCGCGGCGGGGTTCGCGGCGGCCAACTTCTCGAGCGAGGGCGAGAACCTGCTCGAGAGCGTCGTCAAACTATCTCTCCCCGTCTACGTCGTCTTCTTCACGCTCGCGGGGGCGCACCTCCCGCTCGAGAGCCTGATCGGGCTCCTCCCGTTCGCGATCGCGCTCGTCGTCCTCCGCACCGGCGCGATCTGGGCGGGCACCGCGCTCGGCGGACGGCTGTTCGGCGCGCCGGCGCCGGTCAAGCGCTTCGGCTGGCTCGGGTTCGTCTCGCAGGCGGGCGTCGCGATCTCGCTCGCGAGCATCGTGGGCCGACGGATGGGCGAGCAGGGCGAGACGCTCTCCACGCTGATCATCGCGGGCATCGCGCTCAACGAGCTGGCCGGTCCCATCCTCCTCAAGCTCGGCCTCAGCGCGAGCGGCGAGACGGGGGCCTCCGACGAGGACGACGAGGCCGAGGAGAGCGTCGTCAGCGAGCCTTCCGATCGCGAGGAGCCGACGCCCGGACCCGTCGAGCCGTGGCCCGCGCCGAGCGAGGTCACGCGCGACTTCAGCCCCGAGGTCCACCTCGCGTCCGCCGAGCTCAACGAGCAGATCCACGACCTCGCGCTCGACCTCGCCCACGTGAGCCACGACGTCGCCGACGAGCCGCTGCGCCGCTTCCGCGAGGGCGCGCTCGAATACGTGCGCGAGCTGCGCCGCGAGTTCCTGCGCCACCACCGTCGCATCAGCGTGCAAGCGAGCGACACCAAGTCCGAGCACGGCGCGGCGGCCGCGCTCCGGCTCGAGCAGGCGGAGCTCGCGGAGAAGTGGCGGACCGCGGTGCTCGCGCGCGCGGCCAAGCTGCGCGCCCCGCCGGACTGGGAGCCGGCGCCGATCGTGGCCGCGGTCGATGCGCTCACCGAAGGGCTCCCCGAGCGGGTGCCCGCGCCGTACGAGGCGATCAGCTTCGAGCCGCGCGAGGGCGACTCGATCGCGCGCAGCATCGCGCGGACCTGGCTGCGCACGCGGCGCGCGGTGCGGAGCTTCGTCGGCTTGCGCATGCCGCCCCGGATCGTCGAGCTGCGCGCGCTCAGCCGCTATCACCTCTGGGGCCGGCTCCCCGAGCGCCTCGAGCCGGTGGCGACGCTCTACGCGCTCGCCGAGATGCACTTCGTCGATCGCACGCGGAGCATCTTCGACGGCATCGTGCTCGAGTACGACGGCTTGGCGAAGCGCATCGAGTCGAGCCGCCGCGAGGGTGCCGAGCCGCTCGACGTGGAAGGTTTGTTGCGCGAGATCCGCGTCCACGTCGACGAGGAGCTCGTGCTCGCGGTGCAGGAGGTCGACCGGATCCGCGACGACCTCGCGTCGCGCACGCGCTCGGCGCTGCGCGCGTGCCTCAAGGACCTCGAGGAGGATCTGCCGCACGCGGGCGGCCCCGACCTCTCGATGCGCAAGCGCGCCGCCTCGTCGCTCTACGCGTCGCGAAACGAGGCGATGGAGCGACTGGAGTCGGGCACGCGCGGCACGCGCCGCACGTGCGCGGCGCTCTTCAACCGGCTCGCGCTCGAGATGGAGCTCCACGCGCTCGAGGGTCGGGTGAAGGACACCCTCGAGGACCTCGCCGCGGACCTCGGCGCCGACGTGCGAGGGCGCGCGTTCCGTCAGGTCGAGCGCGTCTGCGAGGCGATCGACGCCGCGGAGACGCAGCTCGACGCGGCGCTCCAGCCCGGTCAGGGCGCGCACGCGGTGGCCGAGCAGGTGCGCGCGATCTGCGATCCGCTCGTCCGCATCAGCGCGGAGGCGGCGCGCGCGGCGTCGCTGCTGCGCGATCAGCTCCTCGACGAAGCGTCCGTCACTCCGGTGCTCGACTCGCTCACGCGCGCCGCACACGGCCTCACCCAGCGCTACGAGGTGCCGGCCGGTCCGATCGCGCGCGGCGAGCACCGGTTGCCGCCGCCCGTCGCGACGCTCGAGGTGCCGTTCCGCGACTGGGTGCTCGCCCGCATCGAGACCGCGATCGCGCCGCGCTTGCTCGCGTCGACGCGCGCGGTCGCACAGAAGGTCGAGCCGCTCAGCGCCTCGCTCTCCGAGATGGAGCGCCGCGTCGCGTTCAACGCGGAGCTCGCGGTCGGCGAGCTGATCGTGATCGACGACGATCACGTGACGCCCGACACGCTGCGCCTCGTGCGCGAGATGACGTTCGGCGCGCTCGAGCGCAACCGCGAGCTCTTCGCGAGCTACGGACGCGAGAGCGCGACGTGGAACGACGAGGTGCGCGAGGCGGTGAGCCGCTCGGTGCTCCAGAGCCTCGACGAGCTGCGCGGTGGCCTGGTCGACGGCGAGGTCGGCCGCATGCGCTCGCAGATGGTGCGCGACGTCCGCGGCCGACGCGCCGTCCGCGTGCTGCGCGAGCTGCGGACCGCGATCTCGCGCTCGTGGGTGGTGCTTCGCCGCGCGCTGATCGAGGCGGTGGGCACCGCGCGCGTGGAGCGCGTGCGGACCGCGCTCGGGCTCGGGCTGTCTGAGCTCGACGAAGAGGACCGCGCCCTCCGCTTCGATCCGCCGGAGTCTCGGTCGGCCATCCCGATGGTGTATCGACGCCTGTTCAGCGCGTCCGCGCTCGAGGCGGGCGACATCCTCACCGATCGGGACGAGGCGCTGCGGCGTGCGATGGCGCTGCTCGATGGGAACGGATCGGGCCTCCGCACCGTCGCGGTGGTGGGCCCCGACGGCGTGGGCAAGAGCGCGTTCGTGTCGGCGGTGCAGCGCGCGAAGCGGTGGACGAAGGTGCGCGTCTTCGATCCGCGCGAGCCCGCGACCGTCGAGCAGGTCGAGGCGATGTTCGATCGCCACGTGGAGGGGCAGCTGGTCGTGGTGATCGGCGTGCGCTGGCTCCGCTCGCTCACCCCCGGCGGGTTCGCGCCGCTCCGGCGGTTCGTCGAGCTCGTGGTGGAGGACGCCGGCAAGAACGCGTTCTTGGTTCAGGCCGACCGCCTCGTCTGGGAGGGATGCCGCCAGGGAGCCGCGCTCGACCACGCGTTCCCCGAGGTGGTGGACCTCGCGCCGCTCAGCGCGGACGCGCTCCAGGCCGCGGTGCTCGCGCGACACGCGGTGAGCGGGTTCGGCCTGGTGTTCAGCCACGGCATCCAGCCCGAGAGCCGCATCGAGGAAGTCCTGATGCGGGCGACGGCCCCGATCAGCCGCCCGCGCCAGACGTTCTTCCGCGCGCTCCACGCGGCGAGCGGCGGCGTCCTGCGCGACGCGCTGCGGCTCTGGCTCGCGTCCGTCGAGGAGGTCGACGAGGCGGGCGACTTCGTCCACCTCGGCCCCGTGCCGCCACCGACCATCTATGCTCTGCGCCGGCTCGGCGCCGACGACGTGTTCACGCTGTACCAGGTCGCTCGCCAGGGTTGGATGAGCGCGAACGTATGCGCGTCGCTGTTCCGTGTGAGCCTGGCATCGGCCCAGGCGCGCCTCGCCGCGCTCGCGCACGTCGGGCTGCTCGAGCAGCGCGAGCGGATGTACCTCATCGCTCCACATCTGCAAGGATCGGTGACTCGTCTCCTCGAGGAGCGGGGGTTCGTGCGATGAGCCGAGCCGTCGCCCGATCGCGCTCGCTCCCGGGCACCACGGCCCGCAGCTCGACGCTCGCCCTCCCCTTCGCGCTCGCGACGCTGTTCGCCGCCTCGCTCGCCCACGCGCAGCTCGACGGCGGCGTGCTCGACGCGTCGGTCGAGGCGTCGGTCGAGGCGTCGGGCGATCCGCTCGACGCGAGCGTGCCGCTCGACGGGGACCTCGCCGACGCGAGCGTCGACGCGGGCGAGCCCGACGCCGGAGCCCCCGACGCCGGAGCCCCCGACGCCGGAGCGCCCGACGCCGGGCCGCCGCCGACCGCGAGCGAGCGCGCCCCCGACACCTACCTCCCCGAGTGGCTCTACGCGCTGATCTTCGAGCGCGCCGAACAGGCCGAGCGCGCGGCGCAGCGCGCGGCCGACGCGCAGCAAACCGGCGCGTCCTCGCGCGACGAGGCGAACGACGACGCGGTCCAGGTCCGGATGGTCGGCTGCGACGCCACCCCCGCGGTGCTCGGCCTGACGCTCCCGGAGCGCGCGATCGCGACGCCGGTGCTGTTCGTGATGTGGCTCGCGTTCATCGCCGTCGCGTTCGCCCTCTATCGACTGAAACGAACGTTGCCCGACCGCGGGCTCCTCCCGCGCTTCGTCCGCACCCTCGAGCTGCTCGCGCGGATCACCGTGGTCGTCGTCGCGGTGATGCTCGCCGCGCGCCTCCTCCCCGGCTGGCTGCGCCCCGCGCTCATCCTCAGCGTCGCCGCGGCCGCGATCGCGGTGGGCGCGGGCGCGGTGTGGATGGTCCTCCCCGACATCGTGAGCGGGCTCCTGCTCGTGGCCGAGGCGCGCGTACGACCGGGGCTCTTCATCACCGCCGACGAATTCGCGGGCACCGTCGAGGAGGTCGGCCCGCGCGTCACCACGCTGGTCGACGCGGAGGGCCACAAGCTCACCGTCCCGAACCGGCTCCTCGTGAAGAGCGCCGTCCACTCCGTCGATCGACGCTGGCCCGAGCTCCACCTGAGCCTGCGCGTGCCGACCGATCGGCAGGCCGCGCAGGTGCGACGCGCGGTCGAGGACGCGGTGCTCTGCTCGCCGCAGCTCCCGCCGCAACCGGAGCTCGCCGTAGCGCGTGACCCTGCGGACCCGCACGTCTGGCGCATCCGCGTGCGCCTGCTCGACGTGACGCACCGCGAGGCGTTCGAAGGGCAGCTGCTCGAGCGGATCGAGGAGGCCTTGGAAGCGGGGCGCCCGCACGGACCTGAATGAGCCGCGCCGCGGCCCGTCTCAACCCCACGCGGCGGACCGCTCTCCCCGCGCCTCGGGGGACTGCCTGGTGACCAGACCGTCCAAGCGAGGCATGCTCAGCCCCATGCGAACGCGAACGATCTCCCTCGCCGCGCTCCTCCTCCTCGCGGCGCCGGCCTCGCCGAGCCTCGCGCAGGGGGGAGTCGCGGGATCCGGGATGGGACAGGGCGAGGCGAGGATCAGCGCGCGCTCGGACGTGCGGCTCTCCATGGAGAGCATGCCCGGCACGAGCGGCGCCACCGTGTCCGCGCTCGGTACGCGGGTCGGCGCGCGGATGGCGCAGATTCGCGCGTGCTACGAGGAGGTGATCGCCGAGCGCCCGACCGTCACCGGGCGGCTCCGCCTCCGCCTCAACCTCCCCGAGCGCGGGCGCGCCGACGTCACGGTGGCCGACGACGGAGTCGGCGACCGCGGCCTCGTGAGCTGCGTGACGCGGCAGCTCCAGCAGGTCGACTGCGATCGCATCTCGCGCCCGGCCGGCGCGATCGTGCAGCTCGAGATGCAGAACACGGCGGCCGCCGGCGTCGCGGAGTCGGCGCGCCGCACCGAGGAGCACCGTCAAGTCGACGTGCACGTCGACGACGAGGGCAACGCGACCGCGACCGGCGGCAGCCCGGAGCGCGGCGTCCGCTACACGGTGACCGCCCGCGGCGCGCACGCGTCCGAGACGGCCTCCGCCGCCCACCGCGCGCTCGCCAGCGCGCTGCCGGGCCTCACCGATTGCCGGCGCCGGGCGGGCCGCCGCGGGCAAGACCCGTCGGGCGAAATCTCCGCGCAGATGCAGGTGCGCACCGGCCGCGCGCCGACGAGCCGGGTGACTCGCAGCACCGTCGCCGATGATCGCACGGGTTCTTGCGTGGAGCGTGTCTTGCGACGAATCTCGCTGCGTGCGACCGAGGGCTCGGGCAGCGTCGAGGCCCGCATCACCTACTCGCGCGACGTCGACTAGCCCGCAGGCAGAGCGTCATCGTGGATCGGCGCCCGCTCGCCTTGGTGTCGCTGCTCGCCGCAGGGAGCTTCGGCGGGCTGTGGCTGCTCGCGCATGGCCGGAGCGGCGCCGAGGCGACGGCGACCGAGCACGACGTCACCCCCGCTCCGACCCGAGGGCGTCACGACGCGTCGTTCGTCGTGCCGCACCTCGACGCGCGCTGGATGGTGATCGGCGGCGGCCCCACGCCGGAGTACAACCAGGTCCAGCTGGAGCAGGACGTCGCGCTCGCGATCCGCGCGCTCCGGCCGATCGGCGACGGGGTCGTCCTCTTCGCGGGCGGCCCGCACTCTCACGCCGTCCAGGTCCTACGCGAGGATGCGCCGCCGGTCGATCTGCGCGCGCGCCTCGGCGAGCTCTTCGATCCGCGCCTCGGCCGAGACGCCCACTACCGCGCGACCGAGCTCGAGCCCCTCGGCCCCGCCACGCGCGAGGCGATCCTCGAGGCGCTGCGCGGAGCGCTCGGCGAGAGCGAGCACGATCCATTGACGGCCTACTTCGCGGGTCACGGCATCGGTGGCGACACCCCGCTCGAGAGCCGCTACCTCACCTGGGCCAATGACGAGCTCTCGGTGGAGGATCTCTCGGCGCTGTTCGACGAGTCCGGCGAGCACCGGCCGGTCCGCCTCGTCATGACGTCGTGCTACGCGGGCGGCTTCGCGGAGCTCGCGTTCGACGGCGCGGATCCCGATCGCGGCGCGGCGCGGTCCGTGCGCTGCGGCTTCTTCGCCACGTCGTGGGACCGCGCGGCCGCGGGGTGTGATCCGAGCCCCGACCGCGGCGCGCAGGAGGGCTACGGGATCCACTTCCTCCACGCGCTCCTCGCCGAGGACCGGGCCGGCGCTTCGGCGCTCGGGCGCATCGACCTCGACGGCGACGGCGCGGTGAGCTTGCTCGAGGCGCACACCCGGGCGCGGATCGCGTCGCGCTCGATCGACGTGCCGGTGACCACGTCGGAGCGGTTCCTCCGCGCGTTCGCCGATCCGGAGCGCCCCCCGCGGCCCGAGGGGAGCGAGCCGGCGCTGCCGGAGGAGCTCGCCGTGATCGACGCCCTCGGGCGCGAGCTCGAGCTCGCCGATCGAGCCGCCGCAGAGGCGGCGCTCGAGGAGGTCGACCGCGAGATCGACGAGCGCGCCGAGGAGCTCGAAGCGATCGACGAGGAGATCGTATCATTGCACGCGACATTGACGGCTGAGCTCCTGCACCGCTGGCCGGTGCTCGACGACCCGTGGCACCCCGACTTCGACGACACCCTCGCGCGCGATGGCGACGCGATCGAAGCGCACCTCGCCGACTCCGCCGCGGCGGGCGGGATGGACGATCTCGAGGTGGAGCGCGAGCGCGTGGCGAACCTCCACGACGACGCGCTGGTGCGGAGCGCCCGCGTCGAGCGGCTCCTCAGCGCCTACGAGACCGTCGACCTCGCATCGCGCCTCGCGGGCGAAGGCGGGCTCGACTGGCTGCGCTACCAGGCGCTGCTCGCGTGCGAACGAGGTGCTCCATGACGAAGCTCCGCGCCGTCCTCCGCGTCCTCTTGGGCGTCCTCATGATCGTCGCCGGCGCGAACCACTTCATCAGCGAGCGCTTCTACGTCCAGATCATGCCGCCGTACCTCCCTTTCCCGCGCGAGCTCGTGTGGATCAGTGGCGTCTCGGAGATCGCGCTCGGCGCGCTGTTGCTCGTCCCGCGTACGCGTCGGCTCGCCGGCTGGGGTCTCATCGCGCTCCTCGTCGCGGTCTTCCCCGCCAACCTCCACATGGCGCTGCACGAGGTGCAGATCGATGGTGAGCCCGCCGGACCGGCCTGGGCGATGTGGGCGCGGCTCCCCCTCCAGCTGGTCCTCATCGCGTGGGCCTTCTGGGTGAGCCGGCCCGACCCCGATCCCGCGGCTTGACAGGAAAGCCCGGATCGGTAGATTCCCGCGCCTACCACGCGGAAGTGGCGGAACTGGCAGACGCGCCAGACTAAGGATCTGGTGGCCGAAAGGCTGTGGAGGTTCGAGTCCTCTCTTCCGCAACCGCCCAGGGAGCCTGGGACGAAGACGCCCCGCCGGGATCACCCTGCGGGGCGTCGGCGTCTCCGAAGGCCCGAGCCGCCGGATGCGCTCGAGT